>JAPOYA010000062.1:10677-45733 GCA_026706815.1 Acidimicrobiaceae bacterium
GGGTGTTTGGGGGGGGGCGCGTCTGGGCGCGGGGGGGGGGGGGGGGTGATGGGGGGGGGGGGGGGGGGGCGAGTCAGCCTGCATCGGCTCAGATCGCCCCGAGCGTTGCCGAGACGGTCGACGAGAAGTGCAAGATCACCCAAGATCAGCCCATCAACGTCGCGATGCTGCTCGATGTCTCGCGCAGCCTCAGTCGGACTGATCCAACCAATGCTCGACAAGGCGGGTTGACGTCTGCGGTTGAGAATCTGGCGAGCTTGGCCAGAAACAACCGAAGCGTTGAGATCCGCGTAGCAGTCGACGCCTTCTCCTCCGGCTACGCACGCCACCACGGTTGGCAGGAGGCTGAGCAGTCTCGCCAAACCTTGAGCGGGCGATACGCCGGCATCACCGCGTTGCCCTCTGGGATCGCGGGTCAGTTCACCGATTATCGCCAAGCCCTGCGTGGGGTTGCCCAACGATTCGGAGACGCCCAGCCGAGCAGTTGCAACCTGTTCTTGTGGTTCACCGACGGAGAACATGCAACCGAGGGGACTAGCAGTGACGTGTCTGAACAGGAATGGGAGCAGCTGCGCCAGTTGTGTGATTCAGCACACATGGCCGCGCTGGATGCGAAGCGCGTATACACGCTCGCCGTGCTGCTCTCATCTCCGGACGCTCCAATCAATGCCGGCCCGCTGAGGCACTTGTTCGCTGAGGGTGACTCCCGTTGCCGCTATGCGCTTGCTGGGGAGATCCGTTCTGATGTGAACGCCGCTGATCTGAACGAAGAGCTTGATGAGTTGATCAACGAGGTCGTCTACGAGGTGACCGTTAAAGACGACACCGACCACGACCTGCCCGGTGAACCCGACGTGCTCCCAGGCGATGGCGACGACGACGAGTTCGCAGACGTGCTCCCAGGCGATGGCGACGACGGTCGCTGTTCTGGGGGAAACGGGACGCCTGACTCGCCATGCCTGCTTTCGTTCTCCCTTGAGCAAGGCCATGAGAGCTTCCGGGCGTTCGTGGACATGACTTTCCTCGAACGCGAGATACGCGAGCCTGAAAACATCAACATTCGCCTGCGCTCACCCTCCGGCGTCGAGAGCGCCCCGATCACTGCTGACCTGACCGAGAGCACCGATGCGATATATCAACCGGTTCGGCCTTTCTGGTTCCTGGCGCGCCGGCCTTACGACAGCCGCTGGGAGATAATCGGCCACCAAGCGGCCGAACAGCTTGCCAAAGACAGCGACTGGGAGTGGGTCGGAGAGTGGAAGCTCGAGTTTTGGGGAGACACTCCCGAAGCGGCAGACGAAGCAGCCAAGGTAGCGGCGGTTATTCGTTACATTCCCGTTGACGCCCCCGTTTCGGAGATGTCTTTGAACGACGAGGGCAAGCTGATCGGGTTCATCGAGAACTTCCCCAACGATTACAACTCCGTAGAGCTGAACCTCGAAATCCACGATGTTTTGGGCGCGGCGTTATACCCAACGCGTCCGGAACTCAAGTGTGAGTCCAGCGACTGCAGCCCACTCAGCCAGAGCGGCCCACCCGAACACCGGTTCGAGCTGGCGAACCTGCGCAATGAGATCATCTACTACGACAGCGAACCCGCTGGTGGCGACGGCCTTCAACTGAGGTTGGCGCTAGGCGCTAGTGGCCCATTGTCTGCCGTTGCGCGCTTGGATCAGGAGTTCTTCTACGGCGGAACCGACGGCTACGGAAACGACGGCGAACGCGGACCGCTGGAGTGGTCTAGGCCCATCGGCCGGCGAACAGTCGACGGCCTTGAGGAGGCCATGTCCGCCGCAGAGCGCTGGGAGGACCTGATCGACTGGCTCAACGCAGGCGCTCCACAGGCATTGCCTTCCGACCTGCAGCTGCTGCCTCCGCCATACAGCATCAGCGGCGCCCGGGTTGCCTTCAGCGTTGCAGTCGTTCCCGGCCGCTTCCCCGGCATGATCACGCTTCAAGATGTGCGAGCGCGGTTCGGCGACGCCGGCGCCTCGGCGCTCGAGTACGACCGGCGCTGGTCATGTGAGGTTCCAGGAACGTGGGGACGAGGCGATACCGAAGCGTTCACCTGCCCGGTCGTGCGGGTGGACCTCGGACTCTCCGAAGACAGCGATGTGACCGCAGCGTTGGACTTTCTTGTCTCGGCGCCCGAGGACTTGGAAGCACGGGCACGCTCCGAACATTCGGGCATGCCCTCAGCAGAGGATTGGAACCGACTCTGGGAGCGGGTCGAGCAAGCCGATAGGCCGAGTCGTCATACGCTCGAATCTGACAGCTTCCGAATCGACCTATCGACCGCCAGTGACCGGGTCAGTGAGTTCCTGCCGATTCTCGTATTCCTCGCGGCGCTGGCGTCGGCGCTGCGGGTGTTGGTCGCATGGCGACTACGGCCGTGGTCGAAGCTCGACAGCGCGGAGATCGTAGTCATGACCCTGCCAGACGACAACGGACGCCAAACGCTCGGCAGTTCTGTTCACGGAGCAATGTGCATGGATTTGACTAGGCGAACGGCTGCGGCCGACCTCGGGGGCACGCGTCTGGTGTCGTCATGGACGCCGTTGCTGCTCGGCCGGAGGCCGAAGCTGGTGGCGAGATCATCGCGTCACGGTTGTGTCGGGTCCAAAGGCCACGAGATTCCCAGAACCGGCAAGCCGGTCGGGATAATCGGTCCGGACCTGGAAGAAGGATGGGCGGTTGAGCTCGACGACGCTGAGCACCGGTTGATCATCTGGGATGTCCCAGGCGATGAGCCCGAGCGGTCAGCTCGACTGTTGGCTGCTGTGGATGAAGCAAGAGCGCGCGTCGAAGAACTGCAACAGTCCGGCAGGCCGGAAACCGCTCCGCGCGAGTCGAGCCGGCGCCCGGCCAGCGGTGCTGACCACTTGACTTCTGACCCGTTTGAGGCCCCTGAGGACTCCGACCCCTTCGGACAGCACCACTGAACGACAACCAACGAAAGGCGACAAGCAATGCTCAGACCAGTGATCTTCATCGGTTGTGGCGGTTCCGGGGAGAAAGCCGTTCGCTATGTGCGCGCCGCGGTGCAGCGATGCCTCGACCAGGCTGACTGGCAACGAGAAATGCCCGATTCGTGGCAGTTCATCGGCTTGGACACGCTGACCGCCCAGGAGAACCCGACGGAGATACCGACGATTCCCGTCAACGACTTCCTCACGCTCTCGGCCGAGCACAACAACTATCAGGCTCTCCACCGTGCTCTGGTAGCCGATCACAGCGGCTATCGAGGGGCGCCCGGGCTACTGTGCGGATGGCTGCCCGACCCGGGCCAGGTGCGGCTTCCGATCAAAGACGGCGCGGGGCAGAACCGTGCGATCGGCAGGGCTGCGGGCTTGCGTTCGCTGGAGCGCACCTTGGAACCGCGGCTGAAGGAGGCGTTCAGGCGCGCCAAAGCCGGGAATAACGAACTCTATGAAGTCGGTCAGTGCCTAGGGGTGGACGCAGAACTGGGCACGGAGACGCCGCAACCGCTGATAGTGGTGTGCTCCTCCATGGCAGGCGGCACCGGATCGGGCATCTCCCTTGACGTCGTGGACCTGCTGCGCCGCTGTGACCCCTTGGGCAGGTACCCGACTTTGGTGTTGTTCGCCAACGACATATTCAACATATACGGGCAGAAGAACGCAATGGCAGCAAACTCATTGGGCCTGCTGTCTGAGCTCTTGGCCTCCTACTGGTCTGAACCCGGTGAGATCGAGACGCCGCTGGCGACGAACAACGTGCAGGACCCCGGACTCGGCCCGCACTCGATCTTCGTCCTCAGCAGGGCGGGGTACAGCGGAGCTGACCTGGGCGACGCTGCTGAGTTCTACCGCGCGGTCGGTCAGGCGCTTTCGAACTGGGTGACCTCCAGCACCGTGCAGGAGAACATTCACAACTTCATCAACGTGAATTGGCTCAACAATGCCAAAGAAAACTATGGAGGCTATCCCTTGGGGAAGAACAGTCAGTTCGGGGCAGTCTCCTCCTTCGGTGCGGCAACCGTCACAGTCGGACGGGAGCGTTTTGGGGAGTGGGCACGGGATCTGCTCAGCAAACAGATCCTCGAGACGCTGCTCGACGGCCACAAGAGACTGAATCCGAGCGCCGTCGACGACCAACATCTGATAGACGAAGAGCTCAAATCGAAACTCGGTGAACGCTACGCGCCAATGGTCTTCGAAGCCGTTCCGGATTGGGAGCCCAAACCGGATCGTTTGCCGGGGCTGAAGGGCGCAAGCGACCACTTCGGCTCGATTGCCCAAACAAGGAGCGAAGCCAAGCGACATGAACGTGCCTTGAAGGCTCAACTGCCTGCTGATCAGACCGCTAGCGCCGATCAGTGGTTGGCCGAGTTGGAACGGTGGGGAAGAGGCGCCAAGGACGAAATCGACCGCGCTGCACTGACACGAACACCTGAAGACAGCGAGTGGTGCCAAGAGATGGTCGAGGCCACCTGTCGGGCGGCGTCACAGGTGGCGGCCGTTTCGTCCTTGCCAGTAGCAGCGGCGGCCTTGACCGAAGCAGCGGAGAAACTGAACCGTGCTGAGGCCGACAGGATCCGCAGGGAGGCCTCGCGATCAGGTGAACGCTACACCGACCTGGTCAAGGAGGGGCAAAGGATGGTCAAGGAGATCGACGGGAAGATCGCTGCGGACCACTCCGGGATTGCCGGCGCAGCGAGACGGATTGCCCAAGGGATCGCATCGTATTGGCAGCACAAGCGCTTGCTGCAAGCAGCAGACGTCTGTGACAATGCCGAGAAGCAGGTGCTCGGCGCCATCGCCGATGTACTGCGACAGGCTGCGGGACAGGTTGGCCACGCATGCGAGACCGACGAGTTCAAGGCCTGGCCCGACAACAACAACGTACCCGTCAAATACCGTGCCTCAAGCGTCGAGTTCCCACTTGAGAGCCACGACGCCTGGGATGCGAACCTCAACGGCCTCTGCACCGAAGCTGTTGACACGCGCATCGCCTACGGGAACCGGGGAACTGACCCGTTGCGCTATCGACTCGTCGCCGGCACGGACTTGCTGGACGAGGCCATACCTCCGCTCGTGTACCCGCTGTCGAACACGCGTTGGACGCCTGGCCAGATCGCCTCGGTGACCTGCGATGCAGATACAGATGAAATCACCGAGCGGGTGCAGAAATGGACGAGTGACCCCGGGAGCAGGTTCAAGACGTTCCTAGCCGAAGGTTTGGGCGCCTATCTCAGCGGCAAAGACCCAACCACCGACAAAGTCCGAGTGGATCAGGCCGACCGATTGCGGAGGTTCAGAGAGCAACTTGGCAACGCCGCCAACCGCTCGGAACCGTTGGTCTCCATCGACACCGACTTGTACGGCGAGTGCCACGAGAACGATCTGAGCTTCCGAACTGTCTGCTCTGGCTTCCCATTCTCTGAGCAGCACCCAGCCGAAGCCGACGCAATCAAGATATTGGGCGAGCAAGCCTACGAGCGCAGCAATGCCGATACGGGCTCGGTGCTGGTGTCTCAGTACATCAACAACCCACTGCACCCACTGGTGCTTCGTTCCCTCACCGATCCGATAAGCGCTGCGCTGGAAGACACTGAGGATCCCGGCGAGCGATCAGCTTCGTTCTGGATGTGGCGCCGAGCCCGACGCCTCGACGGCTTCGTGCCGCTGCCGCGCTCGGTTACAGCATCAATCATTCGCGGTTTTGCAGTCGCCCGATTGTGCGGGTATGTGACCGCGGATGCAAGCCAACCGATACGGATCACCTCAGCGGCACAAGAGGTGAAGTTCCCGTGGCCGCTGTTGAGCCGGTCGAAAGACCCCAACGATGTGCTGGCCGTGCTGATCGAGGGTTTCTCCTTGACCTTCGGGATCGTCAGCGGGAATGGACTCGGCGTTTATGAAGGTTACAAGCGCCTGTTCGACCTTGGGGAGCCGAGCGAGCAAGGGCTGCTTCACCCCGATCTCAAACAGGTGCTTTCCAGCGGCTCCCCGCCGTTCCCGACCGTCGGTGATGAGCAGCCGAAGGCTGCTGGAGCCGATTACGGGGAACGCTCGAGAGCGGCGAGGAACTATCTCAAGGGCAACGAGGCGTGGTTCCTGGACCAGCAGACCAAACGCGGCGGGGACGAGTATTTTCACCGAGGCAGCCATGGCTACGCGGAACCAGGCGTGCCGTCAATGGAACTGGCCGACCTCTGTTGCAGATGCTACAGCGAACTCCACCAAATGCTGGAGTCCACTGGGACCGAAAGAAGCGTGGTGTGACAACCACTGAGCGTTTGGTGGTGTTGACGTCGGCAGACTCAGAAGAGTTGACGGCAACGCTGTTCCGGAGCTTGTCAGGGTGGTGCAACAGCGGACTCTTGGGAGAAGTGGTATGGCTGTCGGCCGCTGAGCTGGCGAGCGAAGGCTACAGGGCCGCCTGTTGGCAGAACTCCGATGGAGGCTGGAGCGAGGGTCTGCTCGGCCCGTCGATGTCGAGGTATCACCGCCAAGAGGTGTGGCTTGTGGCGCTGCGTCATCCCAAAGGGCCAGCACACGGGGTCTCAGTAGAGCAGGCCCGACGAATCGAAGACTCCGCACATGAGACATTGGGAGAGTTGCTCGGCGCCGGCAGCAAGTTTCGCTCGCTGACGGTCGGGGTGGCCGATGCCTGCAGGCCTAGCGCCGCGGTCGATTGCGCGCCGTTGTGGCATCACCACCTGCTCCACGACTGCAACGTCGAAGCCCACGAGTTGTTGCCCAGGACTAAAGCGGCCGGCAGTGAACCGTTGAGCCTTTGCGCCATGGTCGCCCTGTCTGCCACCGGGGGATGGCGCGGCGCGCCCGGAGGACTGGCCTTCGCGGCGGACCGCTCCTCGGGCCCCACGAAACCGGTTCGCTTCGTGCACAGCCAAGTCCGCGTGTTGCACACGCCTACGCTGGTCATGGCGGGATCAGACATGCCGCTCTTGCCGCCCTGGCCGCTGCCCCGGACAGCCGGTGTCGAGCGAGCACAACCCGGCGAGGTTCCCCCCTTG
The DNA here is from genome assembly GCA_026706815.1 of Acidimicrobiaceae bacterium. GTDB lineage: Bacteria > Actinomycetota > Acidimicrobiia > Acidimicrobiales > Aldehydirespiratoraceae > VXYK01. The sequence goes on from JAPOYA010000062.1 coordinate 17,681, forward strand.
GCGCTTGCTCGGTTTCTTGCGCGCAAGAGCGGGTTCATGTGTCGAAGACCCGCCGTTGAGAGCGCTTCGCTGCAGTTCGGCCTTCGCTGGACCGTTGGATGCCTGGTCCGCAAGATCAACGAGCTTGCAGAGCAAACAGCCTCTGAAGAGGCCTTGGGCGCCTTGGCGGATCGCAGCGGAGGGTTGCACCCCGAAAGGAATGGCCTCAGTTCCTTGAAGCTCGAAGGCGTCGCGACGCTGGCAGACTTGGTCCGGCACATTGAGCGCAGCAACTTCCCGCCTCTCGACGACACTCCGCTCGGGCTCGGCGAAATTCCCGACTCCTGGAAGATTGTGCGCGAGACGATGTTGGGGTTGGTGGACGGCGGCCCGCTGTCAAGTGAGATTGCAGAGCAGGCAACGGGCCGATCCCAAGACAATTCCAGTCGATTGGTGTGGACCGACCCCAGTGGTATTGCACCTGCGCACGCCCCCGCGGACGCCTCCGACATCTTGCCTTCGCTCGAGTACGAGCGAGAAGAGGAAAGCGATCCTGAAGCGGTGGAGACAGGCGGCGCCTCCGATCTCGAGAAGAGTGCTGAGGCCCATGAGACCGATGGGAGTTCCGAGGTCGATGCACCCGTGAGTGTCGGCGCGGATGACGACAATGCCCGTGAAGTCGATGCCGTCGCTCAAGCTGGGACTGACCCGTCTTCTGAGGACCGGGCCGAACAAGACGATGCAGCGGGTTCCGCAACCCTGCCGGACACTTTGATGGAGCGTCTGGCATTTGCCATCCGGCACGCTCTGGTCGAAGCTCAGCGAGAATTCACAAGGCACTGCGTTCTGGTCTCGCAAGGAACTGAGCACGAAACCGCACGCCGGGCCCAGAAAGTGGTTCGCTGGGGCCTTGCTTCGCTGCTGTCGGCGTCGATGACGGTCCTCTTGTTCGCTGTCGATCACCGCTGGCCATTTCTCGCCAACTCCTGGGAGCTGCTCACCCCATTCGAAGCGCGAGGCAGCTACGATCCGACCCGCTGGCCCATCGGCTGGTTCTTGATTGGCGTGCTTGTGCTGGTGGTCGGGGCGGTGCTTTTGTGGACCCCGACAAGGAACTTGATCGAGTGCCTTGAACGTTTGGAGAGGGCAGAGGCTGAACGGCAGCGTCTTGCAGTTGGTTCCGCTCACTACGCCGCTGAGTTGTTGAGGCTGTACGGCATTGCCCAGCAGTTCAGCGATCACCGCCTGATCATCACTGAGTTCTTGTACCGCCCCTTCGGGCATGCCGAAGACAGGGGAGTGGAAACGCAAAGAGCAGAGGAGCTGGCCTTCGATGTGGCGCCGCCGCATTCGATGCTGGTCGCCTACGCCGAAGCCGAACCCGGCAAATTGGACGCGGTGCGCAGAAGACAACAGGAATCAGCCGCGGAGCCCAATTGGTTGGGAGACGCCTACCAGCGCGTCTACAAGTTGTGGAGCGATCGTTACAGCGGGCGCATCGTTGGAGATTTCAAGGGACCGGACCACGACACTTCTGAGCGGGGCACTGTCGTGCATAGAGACCGACACGACGGCAGCCCGATCGAGGGCGCCAGATCTGATTTCGCCCACAGCGTCATTTGGCACTCGCAAAGCGATGGCAGCGGATGGGCACTGCGCCAAGGTGCGAATCGGATGACAAGCCTGCAGGATTCCAGCACTGAAAGAGATGATCTGCTGGAACTGCTCGACTCGCTGCAGCCGGTACACGGGTCGCAGCCAACGATAGACGCCGAAGAGTTCTTCGAGTTCGCGCAAGTGTCGCACCGTTTCACTTGGGATGCGTTGCTCAAAGACGGAGCCAACCCGCCAGACGATGAGCAGACGCTGACTGAACGCTATGCGCTCGGTGACGCCGGCAAAGGCCGCTCACTGATACTGGCCTATCAGTTGGCAGTGTCCGGTCCGGTTCAACCCCATGACCAAGCCCATTGGGCAGCTGAACTGCCAGAGCAGCCAAGCGACGCATCGGAATCGGTGGTGTGATGCCAAAGGAGGATTTCGCAATGTGCAAACGGCTTTCGATCCCAGGCGCTCTGTTGGCGACGGTGGTCGTGTTGTCGCTGACCAGTGGATGCGCCAAGGATTGGCCCGACGAGTTTCCAGATGCGAAAGAGTGGCAACAGCGCTCAGCGCCTTTGGATCTGCTTGATGGAAGAGAACCCGGCGTCGCCTATGCGGTATCGGTCTACGCCAGCCGTCGGGAGAGGCCACCGGTTGCCGAACAGCAGAAGTACCGAGATGCCCGCCGAGTGCCGAGTCGGCTCGATGTTGCCTGCATCGACGGTGACGGTGACGGCTTTGGGGACATCGCCGTGAACGTGAGCCTCTCACAACCGATTCTGGAAATCTGGCACCCGCGGACTTGGGAGAGGTGGCATCTGCAATTCTCCACGACCGACGACAGCAGAGACGTCCAGGTCGAACTGTCAGACAGCGCGAGCCTTCTTGATGGTTTCGTGCCCCACCTGTACACCCCGGCTCTGGTCGCAGAGGCAATGGAGGGCTTCCGCAATTTCGCGGGCAAAGACAGGGCGGTCGTGACCGTCAGAGCAGATTTTCCGCTTGAGGACGCCAGCCCGCCTTTGGAATGGGTGTTTGATCTGGGTCCGGATTCCAGAGCCGATGAACTGCTTGGCAATCTAGTCGAGGTCTGCGGAGGGAACTGGTGAAGCGCGTGCTGGGCTGGTTCGCCTTTGCACTGGTGATCGGCATGCTTCTGGCGGTGGTCGTCATCGCATTCTTTCGGCCCGATCCACGCCCGGCCGAACGAGACGGCAGAGCCGGTCGCGTGCTCATCGAACCCGAGGGCGCCTACCTGACGGTGTCGTGTTCCGATTATCGCAGTGCACCTGAGCGCATCACGTACCACGAGTACGAGTTCACCAGCAATCTGGCGGCTCGCAGGGAACTCTGTCCGCTCAACATCAGCACAGACGGGAATTGGCGGGTATCTGAAGACCTCAGCATCGACGCCGGCACTGACACGGTGAGGCTCACTGCCAGCTTGGACGCGTCGTCATTTGAAACAGCTCGATCTTGGCCGGTCCCTCCGAGCCTGACCGTCTACTGTTGGGACTTGAGCGATACTGAGCCCGGCAATTTGAACGTCGCATTGTACCACTACGGCGAACCCCACGATTTTGGCGGCACAATCAGAGTGTCATGGTCGTTCAACGGCGAGCAGTCGCGCACGTGGAACTGGGGGGCGAGCTCGATCGAGGCAGAGGCGATCTTCTTGCCCGACCGGGGCATTGAGCAGTTCATCTCCGACCTGCTCGACACCGACGACGACAGCGGTTTTGAACTAGAGGCGATGATCCTCTCAGACGAAGGTCAGCTCTCCTTTGATGTGTCTGGCTGGGAAATTGCGGTCAGGCCTCTGCTTGAAGAGTGCGGCTTTGCGCTCTGAGCCGGTGACCGCAGATGCCACCGACCGATGACCCTTTCGGCACGGGCGCTGGTGACGACAGCTCCAATGATCCCTTTGTCCCAGTTCAGCCTTGGGGCGTAGAGCAGGCGGCGCCGTCTGAGTCCGAGGACCTGTTCGCGGCCGAGATCGGCGACACAGGCAGCCGCGACCCGTTCGGAGCGCTCCCCGGCGATGCAACCGGCACGCGGGGATTCGCCGCGCTTGTCCCGTCGAGGTCGAGGTTGTGGATCGTTGCCGTGATTGCTGTGGTATTGGCCGGCGGTGCTGTGTCGGTGACCACCCGAGACCAGCAGAAGCCCACGGCCCGAAGCGAACAGCAGCCTCCACCGACAACAACCCCTGCGTCGACACCCTCTCCGACGAGCCTCCCGCCCACGACCACACCTGCGACTTCTGTGCCGGAAACAACGCTGTCACAAGCGCCGACAACAACCGTTGCGGATGACAACAGCCCCGACGACAGCACAACGGTCGCCGAACCCGAGGTTCTCTTGGGATGTGACGCTCCGACCGGCAGCGACCCGCACCGGCTGCTGAGCCTTGCCCCCGATCTTGAGCGACTGGCGTTCTGCGGAGAGGAGACTTGGCAGGTGTTCGCCTGCAGCGCCCGGGAAGCAGACCTGATCGACCGCGTCGCCTACGTCGACGACGTCCTGGAAGAGGTCGCGGCTTGGTTCGACTGGGCCAGCGCCGGCCAGTACGACGTCGATTTCTCCGCCGGGGACGACACCCGCTGGGTTCCAAGCGCGGTTGCTGATTCGCGCAAGTGCTTTGAAGAGGCTTTGCAGACCGAGTGGAGCACGTCGCGGCGCGGCGCGTTTGTGCTAGTTGACGAGGACACTGTCGACTCCTCACGCGGATACGCCGGAATCGGCACCTGCGGATATATCGGATCAGCCGACGCGGAGTTCGCCCGAAGCGGACGCATGGCAGCCGTTGCCGTGCATTCTGAGGGAAACCAGACTGCACTTGCAGTACACGAACTCGGGCATGCACAGTGCTGGCCCCACACCTACTCGGGGCGAAGCCCCGATGTGTACGACGACCCCAGCGACGTCATGTCGTTCGCTTGGAATTGGCCGATCGGCACCCTCGCGGTGAATCGCTACGCGTCGGGCTGGATTCACCCCGATCAAGTCCGTGTTCATCGCCAATCGTCCCACACCTATACCTTGTCGCCGTGTTGCAGTGGGGGAGTGCAGATGCTCGCCCTGCTTCCTGCCAACGCTCCGGACGGCTTCAACAGTCAATGGTGGCACCTAGAAGTGCGCGACCCTGCAAATGACTGGGAACGGGGCCTTGCCGACGCCGACGTCGGAGAAGTGGTCGGGATTGTGGTCCACTGGATCGAGCAAGTCGAAGACTTCGGCAATGTCAGAAGGCAAGTCCAGGTGGGCGCGCAACTCGAGCACTGGAAGGGAATCGGGATCTACGCTCCGCACATGAGCACCGCCGGCACTGAGCTCTGTCTCCGCTCTGACCAGCCAACAGCGTTGATCGATTGCAACAGTTCTCACGAATGGCGAGTTGTCGTGTCCGCTTCACAAAGTGGGGGACTCGACCTGACCGTCATCGAAGGCGACTGAAGCCGCTGCCGCGGATCGTATCGGTCGGAGTGCCGTCGAAGCCAGACGGAGGCTACTGTCTCGGAGGATGCCTGCTCCCCGACAAGACGATCTGCCTCCGCCTGAAGAACTGAACCAGGCCGTCCGAGAGTTGATCGAGGTCGTTCGCACCGCCGATCTCGACCAGGTGGATCTCGCGGACCCCATCGCGCAGATCCGCGGGGCACGCGACGATCTGCGGGCTCGAGTCGTGCCGGGAATGAGAATGCAGTCCTCCCTGGTCTATGAGGCGCCGGCCGCAGATGCACCAGAGGGCGAGCCTGAGACGTTGGCTCCGCCAGCGGCGTTCGGAGCAGAACATCCTTCGGACTTCTTCCCGTACAGCCCGCTGGTGGGCTTGCTCAACCCGATTTCGCCACCGGTGGCAATGCGGAGGGTCGCCGCCGGCGGGCATTTCGAGATCCACGGTGAGGTGACGTTCGGCGCAGCTTTCAACGGTCCGCCCGACTGTGTCCACGGCGGTGTGATTGCGGCGCTGTTCGACGAACTTCTCGGCAGCACCTGCGTGGTGAACGACATCGGCGGCTACACCGGCACCCTGACCGTCGTCTACCGCACGCCCACACCGCTGGGCACGCCGCTGCAAATGAGGGGATGGCATGACCGCAGCGAACGACGCAAAGTGTTCGCCAAAGGCACGCTGCACTCAGGCGACGCCCTGTGCGCGCAAGCCGAGGGAATCTTCGTCCAGTCCGACGATCTTCGTAGCCCGACTTCGTAGCCCGAGCCGCTAGCGGCGGTCGATCACGACCTCGCAGCCCGGTTGCTCGGGCTCGTCGTCGATCAGCTCAGCCGGGAATCCCGGGGCGCGGAACTCAGCGCCGACTGCTTCTTCGCAACGCTGCACGACCCGCGGGCTCAGCGCGCGGGACCCGTACCGCGTCGCCGCATCGTTGAACATCTCCAACACCACAGGAGCGACTTCGAGCCGCAGAGCCGCACGCTCGGCGAGATCCATGAACAGGCACATGTCCTTCTGCACGAGATCGAGGGTGAAACCGATGTCGTAGGAGCCGTTCAAGATCACCTGGCCCTCGGTCTCATGCACGAAAGAGGTGCCCGAGGAGATGCGGATCGCCTCATAGGCGGTGCTCAAGTCGATCCCTGACTGATGTGCCGCTGCGAAGGCCTCGCCGATGGACACCAGGTTGACCGAGGCGAGATAGTTGGTCACCACCTTCAGGATCGATGCCGATCCCAGCGGTCCCGTGTGCAGGATCTTGCGGCCCATCATCGCCAGGATCGGCAGCGCAGCCTCGAACGCTTCGCGGGCGCCTCCGCAGAAGATCGAGATGTTGCCTGTGGCAGCACGATGGCAGCCCCCCGACACCGGGCATTCGACCGGCATGGCGCCGCGTTCTGAGGCCAGAGCCGCGAGTCGGCGCACCTCTGATTCGTCGGTGGTCGACATCTCCAGCCACAGCTTGCCTTGGCCGAGTCCCACAAACACGCCGTCGGGGGCCTCCATGACCTCAGCGCAGACTGTCGGCGAGGGCAGACAGGTGATCACGGCGTCACAGCGCTCTGCAAGCTCTCTGGGAGACGCGGCCGAGGTTGCGCCCCTCTCTGCGAACGAGCGCACCACGGCTTCGTCAAGGTCGCGCACGACGAGATCGACTCCGTTGCGCAGCAGACTGCCTGCGAGCTTGCTGCCGAGGTTGCCGAGTCCTATGAATCCGATCCTCATCGTTCACTCCGGGGATGGTTGGTTGAACCCCAGGCGGGTTCAGTTGTGCCGGGGGTCGTGCGGGTAGTTTGCCAAGTGGCGCAGCGATCCTGGTTGGCGACCGCAAACATCCCACCAGAGGGCGCCGGGGTTGTCGGTGTGGACGTCGCCCAGCTCGGCGTCGAGCACGAACCAGCTGCCGGTCGCCAACTCTGCCTCGAGCTGGCCGCCAGTCCACCCGGCGTAACCGGCGAACATCCTGACAGCGCCGACGCCGGGCACCTCCTGGGGCGCCAGTTCGAGGTCGACCGTTCCGATGCTGCCGAGAATCCGCTTCCAGTGCTCATCGCTGTGGTCGAGCTGGTATGACGCCAACGCGATGACCGAGGAGGGCGAGACAGGTCCTCCCAGGAACACCACAGCGGGCTCGGCGGCCTGGTCCGCCCAGCGGTCGATGGCGGTCGACACGGGCAGTTCGCTGGGTCGGTTGAGGACCACGCCGATAGCTCCGTCTTGATTGTGCTCGAGCATGAAAACGACGGACCGGTAGAAGTTGGCGTCGAGCAGCGATGGTGCAGCGACTAGGAGTCGTCCTCTGGTCGATTCATGCATCGCCTGTAGTCTCGCGTGATCCAGGGGCGGCTGTCACCAGCCTCTCGGGCATCTTGGGCCTCTCGGGCCGATAATTCGGTCAGGGTGTGCCCGAGGGGTCATCGCCGTAGTCGAAGAGCAGTTCCTCACCGGCGCTGACGTCGCGTAGCGCGTAAAGGTCCAAGCCGTCGAAATACACGTTGGGGGAGGGGCTGTGGTTCAAGAAGCGCAGGTCACCGGCGCCTTCTATCCCCTCCCAGGCGCCGTCGTCGCCTTCGACCCACAGCACGTACTCTCCGTCGACCATGGTCGGGGTCCCTGAGTACCGGCCGATGAGCCTGCCCTGCTCAAGGTCGACGAGCGCGAAGACTCCCGTGCCGTGTATCGGTGACCGCCGCGGCTCGACCAGATCACCGCCTTCGGATTGCAGGAGCACCAAGTTGCCCTTCTCAGTCGCTGTCGGAGGGCGCCTGTGGCGGCCGTCGGTTATCAGCGAGTGGGCCACCGCCCGCTTGGCGAGGTCTTCGAGGTCCGAGCGCAGCGGGTCGCGCAGCCAACCGTCGACCGAGGTGCTGTCCGGAAAGGAGACGACGAGCAGCGCGTCGGGAATCGCGGCCTCCGTGTCGGTGTCGGCGATTCTGCGCTCGAGCGCGCCGTTGTTGCGCGGCAGCAGCGCAACGAGCGCGTCCAAGTACTCTTCGAAGGCGTCGGGGTCGTCCCGGCCCCGGAGTCGCAGCGTGAGCTCGATGCGTCCGTCTTGGTTCACTGTGATGCACAGTACCCGAGTCGAGCACGGCTATCGATTGCTACTCCGGACAGACCAGTCTCCTGGGCAGACAACACCTTTGACTTAACATAACGGTGATTTCCGGCGTTTGGAGTCTCGCTTGCCCACTTCTCATCGGGGTCGGCGGACACCGAACTGGCCGATACGGTTCTTGACCGTGGCTCGCAGGCTGGAAATCGAACTCACCTCCAATCGCGCCGATGGCAAGTGGACTTGGCGCGCTGCAGGAGCGAGGCAGCCGAAGGGAATCCTCGATGGCGGACTGATTCCGGAGGGCGTCGGCGTCGGAGACGTTCTCAGAGTAGAGGCCGACGCGACTCTCGATGGACTGGAGATCACCACCGTCCTGCCGACGCGGGCGCCAAGGAATGAAGTGGAAACCCTGCCACTGCTCGGCTCGGGCCGCGAGCAGCCGTTGGTGACGTCTCAGCTCGCCCCCAAGGGCCGCTCGCGTGCCCGCGGGGCCTCTGGAGGCCGTCGCGGCTCTGACTCTGCGCCTCGGGGGAAAAAGCGCGCTGAGCGCAGAGACGAACGCCGCGGCGCTGCACAGCGCCCAGACCGGGCGGGCGAGGATCGTCGGCGCGGTGGCCGTGATGCCCAGTCCGATGACGGGCAGCGTTCCGATTCTCGGCCCGGCGACCGTCGGGGCAGGGAGCGGGACGGCCGGCGAGACGGCGCGGCCGATGCCGGCTCGTCACGGGAGCAGCGAGGCAGGAGACGCAGCGCTCGCACTCGCCAGGACCGTCCCACAGCTCCGTCCTCCCCCAAGGCACCGCGCCTGCGCCCCGGCAACAAGAACCGCCGCGCCGCGCTCGCAGACATGCCCGAGATCCAGCACGGACTCGCCGAAGAGCTTCTCAAGGGCGGTGTTCCAGGGGTGCGCAAGGCGATCGAGCGCATGAACAAGATGGCGGAGGCCGACGGTATTCCGAAGGTCAAATCAGAACCGCTGATTGCGCTCGCCGAGAAGATGACTCCCGTGTTGAAAGCCGCCGAATGGCGTGACCGGGCTGAAGCTGCGATCTCGGGAATCGAGACCGTCGACCTGCGCGACATCCGCAGTGTTGTGGTAGCGGCCGACAGCGGCGCGCGCGACGAGCAGTCCCGTGAACTCGCGGAGAAACTGCGGGAGGGCCTGTCGACTCGGGTGGAGAGCGAACATCGCTCGTGGCTCAACGAGATCGCGCAGCATCTCGCCGATGGTCGAATTGTCCGCGCTCTGCGGCTCAGCAGTCGACCGCCGAAAGCAGGGGCGCCGCTTCCGATCGATATGGCCGAGCGCCTGACCGGAGCTGCCTCTGAGTCGTTGGGCAGCGACGTTGCACAACAACGATGGGCCACCGTGCTCGAAGCGGTGGCCTTCTCTCCTGTCCGTTCCCAGGTGAAACCGCGCGGCTTGCCGGAAAACCCCAATGACCTGCTGCTCGCCGCCGTGAGAAAGCTGGCCCCCAAGGTTCCCGAGATCGCCTCTTTGTTCGGGGTCACGACGTCCGCTCCCAAAAAACGCGGCGCCAACCGGCGGTTCGCGCCCCCTCCCCCACCCGAGACGACTGCGGCAAAGCCCGCTGCTGAAGAGCCGCCCGCTGAGCCGGCCGCTTCTTCTGAAGAACAGCCCGTTGCTGAGCCGGCCGCGGATGGCGTCGGAGAGGAATCCCCTCCCACGCCACTGTCGGCGTCGACGCCCCGACTTGGAGCCGGCGGCAATGATTGAGTTCGAGGCCCGGGGCCATATCGGGATCATGCGCCTCGACCGCGTTGAAGCTCGCAATGCCGTCAATCCGGCGATGGCCGCAGCGATTGAATCGGCGATTGATCGACTTGAAGAAGACGACGGTCTCTGGGCAGGGATATTGGCCCACAACGGACCGGTGTTCTGCGCGGGCGCGGACCTCAAGGAAATCGCCGCCGGCAACGGCGCCTCTCTGGGCACCGAGCGCGGAGGGTTCGCCGGCATCGTCCTTCGCGAGCGGGCCAAACCGATCATTGCCGCGGTCGACGGTCATGCCGTTGCCGGCGGCACGGAGATCGTCTTGTCCTGTGATCTGGTGGTCGCCTCGACCATCGCGAAGTTCGGGCTGCCTGAGGTGAAGCGTTCACTCGTGGCTGCCGCAGGGGGGTTGGTGCGTCTCCCCCGAGTGCTTCCCCCCAACATCGCGATGGAGCTCGCGATGACCGGCGACACGCTGTCCGCTGAGCGAGCCCACCACTTCGGGCTGGTCAACGAACTGTGCCAACCTGGCGAGACAATGGCCGCGGCCTGCGCCCTTGCGGAGCGAGTCACCGCCAACGCCCCATTGGCGGTGCGCGAGAGCCGTCGCCTCATCCTTGAAGCTCCCGGTCAAACCGACCGGGAGGGAATCATCGAAGGCGGCAGGGCGACTGCCCGCCTGGCTTCAACAGAGGACTTCAGCGAAGGCCCGAAGGCTTTCATCGAGAAGCGGCCCCCTGTCTGGAAAGGGCGCTGACACCGCTGTGTCGACGCCCCCGGCCAGTCCTGGACGCCCCGCAGTCTTGGACGCCCCGGTCAGTCCTGCAGCGACCGGTGGACGCGTATGGCCCGGGCAGTGAGACCGAACGTCTCGAAGAAGTTCTTCGTCTCACGGTCCCCGGGCAGGGCGATCGAGTCGATGCCGATACACCCCTGCTCGACGCACCACCGCTCAACGAGCCCGATGAGAGCCTCACCACAGCTCACGCCGCGGGCCTCCGGCATCACGTAGATGTCGGTCACCTGGCCGAGAACACTGCCGTCGTGGAGCTCGACCAGGTCGACTCCCGCATAACCCACGATCGTGTCGTCGATGCATGCGACTGCGAGCAGCCCGGCGTCCATGGTCGCGCGCAGGCTTGCCTCCAGGGGTTCGGAGCGGGCTTCGCGTCGGGACCAGACAGCACCCCCGCGGCGGGGCCGCAATTCCTCGATCGCGTCCGAGCACATCCGGGCGACCTCCGCCAGGTCAGCTGCCACGGCCCGGCGCGCGTCGACTTCCACGATCAGTCGCTCGGCGAGTGATCGCGCATGCTCAGTTGCTTTATCCGGTTGGTCACGGTCTGGCGGTCTCGATGGGCCTGTTCGTAGGCGAGGATTGTGTCGAGCTGCTGTTGGTCGAGCTCCTCCAACTTCTGGAGCAGCTGTGGGGCCGAGAAGGCGTTGTAGTTCTCGATCGGCAACGCGATGTCGTCGTCGGTCGGCTCGCGGTGGTCATCGTGTTCATCGGAAAGCTCGTCTTCATCGGAGGTCATCGAGACCACGGCGGCTCCAGCCGCCTCGAGCAGCTGACGAAACAATGGAGCCGCGTCGGCCCGCACCCGATCGCCGATGACTTTGCCTGCGAGTTGAGCCAATGCCACTTGACCCCTGCCGCGATCGGCGAGTTGTGGGATCAGATCCTTGGCTTCCAGCAGCAAACCGATGGGCGCATAGACCAACAGGTCGAGCAGTTGCTCGCCGAGTTTCTCCTCTTCTTTCTTCTCCTCTTCGCTCATGAGGCACCCACCGGTCCGCCGCAATGGGGGCATTCATCGTCGATGACTGCGGCGCTGTTCACCAGCAAAAAGCAGTGCGGACACGAAAACTCGTTGTCGCCGCGGGCGATCACCGGCTCGGCTTCGCCCGATGCGCCGGCAGCGGATCGGACGGCGCCCGCTTCCTCCTCGTCGTCCTCCGCCTGATCATCACCGGCGGCAATGCGCTCCTTGAGGATGGCGTCGAGATCGGCCTCCACGTCGTCTTCGTCTTCGTCGTCGTCTAGGTCGTCGTCGTTGAGTTCGTCGTCGTGGTCGTCCTCTGCGTCGTCTTCGCCGTCATCCTTCAGGTCGTCGTCGTCGTTGAGTTCGCCATCGTCCAGGTCGTCATCGTCCAAGTCGTCGTCGTTGAGTTCGTCGTCTTCCTCTAGGTCGCGGTCGAACTCGTCGTCGAGACCTTCGTCGGCAGAGACGCCGTCGTTTTCAGAGATGTTGTCGTTCACCGTTGCTTCCTGAAGCCAGAGATGTTGCCGCGGATCATAGACAATGCGAGGCGCGACGCAACCCCAGAGGGCGGATTAACCGAGATCGCGGTCCTGACGCCGTTTCTCAGCGCGTTGTTCCGCGGAGAGACGGCCCAACGGAGTGTCGGACGAGTGGTCGACGAAGCGCATCGCCTCGGCAAGCGCCGAGTGCCCCGCCTTCTCGCTGATCTGGGCATGCATCCGCCGGCAGATGCGCCGGTAGGCCTCGTGTCCCTGCGGCGTGGTGCGCAGCTCCAGCATGTGCATGGCCTCACGGGCATTGAATTGCATCGAGTAGCGAATCCGATATGCCAATGACACCGCGTAACAAGCACTGTCGCGATGCTCTCCGACAAGCGCATTGTGAAGCGATTCGGAGCGCGCCATAGCGGCTCGGTAGTCCTCGGCGACCCCGGCCGCCTCAACTGCGTCAGGCATCACGTATCCATGGCGGGGCGAGAGCGGCTGCCAGTCGATCGTGAGCATCCGGTGCCGCTGAAGATCGCGGAAAGCGCCGTAGTCCGACAGCACGTCGAAGCGGTAAGCGGTCCGTTCGAAGGCTCGCCCGGGGCGGTGGCGACGGTTGCCTCGCTGCCCCACGTAGGCCTTGATGACTTCGAGGCGCTCCTGGACCGACATCTGGTGGACCCGTGCCTCAAGCATCCGCTCGGAGAGAGACGTGTAGGGATAGAGGCAGGCGGCGACCACCTTCAGCTCACCGTCGGGATCGAAGTCGACCAGGTCGACGACGTCGTCGTCGACCACTCCCCCGGTCTCGTAACCGAAGATCCGACCGCTGATTGCCTCCATCGCGTCGCGCGTGTCTGTCAGGTAATCGGTGGAGCGCACCCCGCGGTCCGGCAGATCGACGCGCTTGAGGAAGGACGGGATCACCTTGCGCAGTTCGGCCAGCATCAGGTCGGCATATGAGCGGGATTCCGGCAAAGGGTGGCTTCTCATGCGCAACAGCAGTGCTTCGTACGCCTGGCCCGTGCCGTATATTCCGACATTCGACAAAGACGCCGCCGGCAGCATTCCGCGGATCGCGTCGAGCGCCCTGGCTTGGATGGCGATGCGGTAGGCAAAATCGCTGTCACCATCGTTTTTCGGGACAACCTCGCGAAAGAACGCCTGCATCCGCGGGATGAGTTCCGAGTAGGCGTCGAAGATCCGATCCATGTCTGCGACGTAACGCGTGCCCAGCTGCGAACTCAGGATCTGCGGATCCCGGTAGTAGCGGTAGCGCCCTCCCAATCGCTGGTCATATGCGATGTAGCGCGTGCTCTGCTCCAGGTAGGCCATGAGACGGCCCCACTCCAGCACCTTGGTCAAAATGTTGGAGGCTTGTTCGCAAGCCAGGTGGACGCCGCCGAGCTGGGCCACGCTGTCGTCGCCATACTCGAAGAAGACTCTGTCATACAGCTCTTCGGCACGCCGCAATCCGACCGTCGCATCGATGGTCTGGTCCCCTTCAATGTCGAGGTCGCCCACGAACTCTTGGAGAAACAGCCGGCGAAGGCTCAAAGGCGAGCGCGAATACCTGGCGAAAAGCGCTCCCTTCACGACTTCGGGAAGGTTGACCAGGGCGAATACAGGTTGATCCAGATTCGTGAAATAGCGACGAAGAATGTCGGCCTCGTCGGCGCTGAAGTCCTCGGCGATATAGACCGTCATTCGCGCAGAGGCTATTCGCTTGTGGGGAAGGCGCCGCGGATGGCGGGCAGCGCGTCGGGGTCTCCCCAACAGTCGACGATGGTCATAGCCATGTTCAGTGCGCCATCGATGACCGCCTGGTCTGCTGCCTCTGAACGTGCATGGGCCTCGAACTCCGGTGTGTGGATCGCCGTGCCCCGTGGCGCAACCTTGATCATCGGGTGGATCGACGGAACGGCATGGCTGACGTTGCCCATGTCCGTGCTGCCGACCACGATCCTCTCTTGGCCCTGGGGACTCACCACACGGCCGTTCGCCTCCGAGTTGTTCACATAGAGGTTGAGCAGCGGCGTGTTGTCGATCATGTTGCAATACGGCGGGTCCTTCCAAGCACTGTGCATCTCGCAGCCGGCTGCCGCGGCGCCGGCTTCAAGGCATGCCGTGAAACGCTCCTTGAGGCGCTGCAGGCTGTCGATGCTGCCGGATCGCACGTACCATTGAGCGGCTGCCCGCGATGGGACGATATTGGGCTTCTCGCCGGCTTCGGTGAAGACGCCGTGGATACGCTCCTCGGGGCGGATGTGCTGGCGCAGCGCGGCCACGGCGTTGTAGCCCAGCACAGCGGCGTCGAGCGCGTTGCGACCCAGGTGAGGAGCAGCGGCGGCATGCGAGGCTCGGCCCTCATAGGTTACGTCGACTGTGTGTACTGCAATGACCTGCATTCTCTCGATGTCGTGGTCGGCAGGGTGTACCATCATGGCCGCATCGACGTCGTCGAAGGCTCCTCTGCGGATCATGAACTCCTTGCCTCCGCCGCCTTCCTCGGCGGGAGTCCCGAGAATCGCCACCCGTCCGCCCAGGGCCTCGGCCACAGAAGCAGCGGCAAGGCCGGCGCCGAGACCTGCGGCCGCGATCACATTGTGGCCGCAGGCATGGCCGATGCCGGGAAGCGCGTCGTACTCACAGCACACCGCGATGGTGGGGCCGCCTGTCCCGACTCGGGCGTCGAAAGCAGTCGACAAGTCGTACGCGCCGCGCTCAACAGAGAGGCCTTCGTCTTCTATCGCGGCGGTGAGAACCTCGTGGGCATGGTGCTCCTCGAACCCGAGTTCGGGATTCGCGTGAAGCGAGTGTGAGATTTCCAGCAACTTCGGGGTCAAGCGCCCGACCTCGGAGCGGACTGCCCTCTTCGCCTCGATTACATCCATCCGGCGATTCTAGAGGGGCTCTGCCGGCGCAGCGGGCCTTGAGCGGTGAAATCTGAGCGGGGCGGACGCTGTGGCCCCGGATCCTGGATCCGGACATCGAGAGCATCGGGCTCCAAGCGGCCCTGGATCCTAGATGTATATGTCGAGAGCGTCGGGTTCCACGCGGATGCTCAATGTCTCGGCGGCGCCGTGGGCGATTCCGTCAAGAGTTGTCGGCGTCGGGCGTCCAAGCTCCAACTGCGCGGCCGCGCAGCGGCGAGTCTTGATCTGAGGGTGGGGCACGTGGGTGCCCGACCGCAGTCTGGAACGGGCCTTCAGACGCTCGCTGAAGGCTGGATCCGCCTCGATGAGATCCAGTCGCCCGTCGGAGGGGTGAGCTTTGGGCGCCACGTTGAAGTCGCCGATGAAGGCGGCGTTGGCCGCGATCACGATCGGGCCTCGCCACCAGGAACGACGCGCTATGAGATGGGAGACGAACCAGAAGATGCGACCGTCGAGCAGAGCCACCCCCAGGTCGATTCGCAGATGAGTCCCCTCCCCCGCCCTCAGTGTCGCCTCGTTGTTGCGAACCCCCAGCGTCCGGGCCAAATCGCCGCCGACGAGACACAACGGCGGGATGGGTTTGCGAGCCCGCCTGGGTCCGCTGATCGCCCGGTTCGCATCGGCGTCGCTGCTCACGAAGATCGCATCGTCGGGAACTGCCGCGGGTCTCCCCCAGTCCGAACCCGGGCGGATGGTCACTGCGATTCGGCCTTCTTCTCAGCTCTCCTGTCGCGGATGCGGCCGAACAGGATCGCGAGCTCATAGAAGAGGTACATCGGCACCGACAGCACTGAGAGAGTGAATGGATCGCCGCTCGGTGTTATCACCGCGACGAGAGCGACGATGCCGACAACCGCGTAGCGCCGAACCCCGCGGAGCGACTCGTTCTCGACGATGCCCAGCACTTGCAGGGAAATCAGCACGATCGGGAACTCGAAACCGATCCCGAACGCGAGGATCATCTTGATGACGAACCCCAGGTATTCGTTGGGCGCGTACCATTCAACGAGGTCTTCGCCGCCCAGAGCAGACAGGAACTCAAGCGCCCGAGGAATGCTCCAGTAGGCCAGCGCTGCGCCGGCGAAGAAGAGCGCCACGCCGCTGACCATGAAGGCGATCGCGAAGCGCTTCTCGTGTGAGAACAGGCCGGGAGCCACGAAACGCCAGAGCTGCCACAGCAGAACCGGCATGGCTGCGATCAATCCGCCGTAGCCCGCGACCGAGACTCGCACACTGAAGGGCTCGAAGGGATTGCGGGCATAGAGCTGACATCCGCTGCCGAACACTTCGGTGGCTGTCCGGTCCGCTTCGGGGAGCGAGCGGCAGTACGGCTCGAGCAGGAAGTCGAGAATCCACGGATACGCGATCCAGCAGGCGACAGCGCCGACGGCAATCGCAATGAGGGAGACGACGATGCGCCGACGGAGCTCCGTCAGGTGCTCCATCAACGTCATGGAGGACTCTTCGGATGACTCTTCTTCTGGGCTCATGAAGCAGAGGTTCGAGAATCAGAGTTTTCCGCAGCGGCTTCAGTTTCCGTTGAACTGCTGTCGATGACCCCGGCGTCCGGTCCTGTCGGAGATTCCGCGGCCGAGTCAGTGCCCACGGGGTCGGCGGGGTCGGCTGCAGGGGCAGAGGCTGTCACGCGCGCCCCTTTCGCCCGAGCTTCAGCTTCCAGGACCGGGTCTTCAATCGCCTCGCGCATCTCTCGCTGGAATCCGCTGGAAATCCGCTTCAACTCAGCGAGCGCTCGAGCAACCTGGCGAGTGGCTTCAGGCAGTTTCTTCGGACCGAGCACAACCAACGCCACCAACAATATGACGACCACTTCCATTCCACCCAGGTTTCCCATGGACAGAGCCTACCGATCGATGGATCGGCGGCGCGGGCGGAGTCGGCGGATCCTCGCAAGCTGGTCGAGCTCCGACGCTCGAGTGCTCAACTCGACGGTCAGACGCCGCAGGTCGTCGTGGGCCACCGCTGCGGCGCGCGCCCGGCGCATCGAGCGGCGCAACCGCCCCGCCTCTTCGGAGAGCAGTTGCAGCGAGACGGCGAGCACCGCCAATGACACGACTACCGCGGTGGCCGCCAGTATCAATGTCCAACTCATGCTGCGAGCGTACCGCAGGGGCCGTCATCGTTTCTCAGCGGCCGCGCGCCCATACTGACAACCATGACGACGCGTTATGCGCCCCTGCGAGGCCCGGCCATCCTGTTCGCCCATCGAGGCGCCAGGACCCTCGAGCGGGAGAACACGATCGCTGCGTTCAACCGAGCTGTGAGTCTGGGCGCCACAGGGCTTGAAACCGACGCCTGGCTCACCCGCGACGGCGAGGTGGTCCTAGACCATGACGGCTGCCACCGACGGTTTCCGCGACGGTGGATCAAAGACACGAACAGAGCTGACCTGAAACCGCACATCTGCACGCTGGCCGAATTCTACGAGTCGGTCGGCACTCACCTGCCCGTGAGCCTGGACGTCAAGGATCCGGCCGCCTTCGCCCCGGTCATGGAGATCGCGCGGGAATATCGAACCGAGCAGCGGCTGTGGGTCTGCCACCCTGAAGCGGACTTGCTGGCGGAGTGGCGCGGAGTCGCGCCCGATGTCCGCCTCGTCAACTCGACCGCCGTGCAACGGTTGCCGAGTGGGCCGGAGCGCCGCGCCGCCGAACTCAGTTCAACGGGGATCGATGCTGTCAACCTGCGGCAGAGTGAATGGACAGCCGGGTTGGTTGCGCTCTTTCACCGATTCGAGGTGCTGGCGTTCGGCTGGGACGCGCAGCATGAGCGTCAACTGGCTTCTCTGATGGACATGGGCATCGACGCGGTCTACAGCGACAACGTTGAGCGGATGGTGGCGGTGGCGGCGACCTTCGACTGACAAGCCGCGACACCGGCCGGCCGCTGCTCACAGGAAACCGACGTCACCGAGGGGCCAGAGTTTGACGAATGCTCGGCCGACGATGGAGTCGGTCTCGACTGGGCCGAAAGCACGCGAGTCAGTGCTGCCCCCGCGATTGTCCCCCATCACGAACACCGTCCCTTCCGGGACCAGGCAATAATCGGCCGA
The DNA here is from genome assembly GCA_026706815.1 of Acidimicrobiaceae bacterium. Lineage (GTDB taxonomy): Bacteria > Actinomycetota > Acidimicrobiia > Acidimicrobiales > Aldehydirespiratoraceae > VXYK01. Next base: position 35,763 of record JAPOYA010000062.1, read on the forward strand.
GGCAGGTTCATTCGCGCAATCCATCAACCGTCCGCTGGCGAAAGTGCTGTGCCGGCCTGCGTATGGCTCGTCGAGGGCCTCGCCGTCGATCAGGACCTGTCCGCTCGAAAAGGAGATTGTCTCGCCCGGGAGGGCGATTACCCGCTTGATGAAATCGTTGACATTCCCCGGCGCATCGTCGGGCTTCGCGAAGACGATCACATCCCCGCGTTGAATATCACCGAAGCGATAGCTGAGCTTGTTGACCAGCACCCGGTCGTTCTTGTGGAGGGTCTCTTCCATGGAACTCGATGGGATGTAATACGCCTGAGCGAGGAACATCCTGATCAACAGGGACATGGCCACAGCAACAGCAATTACCGCCGACCACTCCAGCAGGGTTCGGCGAAGCTGTTGCACGCCACTGGATTGGGAGTTCGAGACGGCCTCCCCGTCTGGGCCTTGCTCAGCATCTGGAACGAGATCGCCCGGATCCGACATGGGCCAGCCACTGAAGTCGCTCAAGACTCAAGACGATACCGCCGGGCTCGCCCGAACGGGTGGTCCGCTCGAGGGGCCGCCGACGCTATCGGTAGCGTTCCAGGACCCTTTCCGCCGCGTTGGACACGAGATCTGGTGACAGGGGCGGGTCGATCGAGACTATCTCCCCCGCAGGACCGAGTCGCAACATCAGCCGTTCAAGCCAACCAGCGGCGGACACTGCCATGGTCGCGACGAGCCGGCCCTGCGAGTCGGTCTCGACCGACTCGGTCGGGTACTGCTCAGTCACCCAAGCAGCGTCGGGGCGGAGTCGCAGCCGCACTCTCGGATCGTCGCTGTGGGGGGTGAAGGACCCTCCGGAATCGCCGGCTTGATGCTCCACAGGCTCACCGGTGAGCCGCACCGAGCGAACGCGGTCGACGCGGAATATCCGCTCGCCGGCAGCTCGGTGGCACCAGGCGTGAAGGTACCAGTTGCCGTTGTCGCTGAAGATCCTCAGTGGCTCGACAATGCGCTGGGTGAGCTCGTCCTTCCCGTAGGCGTAGTACTCGATGTCGATCTGCTCTCCTCGCTCCAGCGCTGACCGCAACGGCGGCAGCGTCTCGGCCGGTGCGCGGCCGAGTCTCACCTCCACGGCTTGATCGGCTGCTTCGCCCAGCGCCATGCCCAGCTTGGCGAGTGCCCGCAACAACGGGCTTGCGGCTTGGTCGCCTTCCGCGCCGGCGCCGAAATCGCCTCCGAGCAGAGAATGCCCTGCGGTGAGCAGCCTCGCTCCCTCGCCGGCGGTGAGACGCAGTGGACGCGAGAACCAGTCGGCGTAACGGATCTGCACCTCGTCATCGGAGATGTCGACTTCGATCATCGAGTCCGGGGTGAACGGATGAACCCCCACGAAGAAGACGACTCCGGTCAGATCTTCGACAAGCTGGGATCTCGGGTAGTCGAAGCGAGCCGCTATCTCATCGAGTGGGGCTCCTTGTTGCTCGACGACCCATGGAATCACAGCCAGAAGACGGGTCATCCTCTCCGAGGCGGTCAACTTGGGGTTCACGTGAGCGCCTCCAGCCAGGAGACGACGTCTTCTCTGGCTTCAGGGGGGTCGAGCACCTCGGCGTGTTCGAGGAAAGTGAGGACAAACGAACGGAAACCCTCGCGGTTGCGCACGTTGAAAGCGACGACAGTCGTCTCATCGTGCTGCTTCGGGTCCTCGCCGATCAGATGTTGGAGATAGGCGGCCTGATCAGCGTCGACGGCCACCCGCACGGTTGTGGGCGTCTCGTCGCCGAGCTCCCAACCCCGCAGGCTGCCGGGGTCTGTCGGGGTTCCCACGGGCTGAGTGGCGCTGTCGAGCAACTCGATCGGGCCCGAGACCCGGTCCACTCGGTACAGGCGCTGGTCCCCGCGGACTCGGTCCCAGCCCGCGAGGTACCAGTGGCCCCGCGAGAACGACAGGCGCCACGGCTCAACCGCGCGCTCGATGCCGCCGTAGGAGAATCCAACCGCCTGGCGATCAGCGGCCGCTGCGATCAAAGCCGCCAGGTTCTCGTTGAAGGGGACGTGGCCTACCTCGGTTGCGTCAATGGCGCCGCCGGCCGCGCCGCCGAGCTTGTGCAGGCCTGTTTCGCCGCCGTCGAGTCGAACAATGCTGGTCGCGAGGTGAAGTGCAGCGAGCTCGTCCGGTTCGAGCCGAAGGTCCCGGCCCGCATACTCCGAGCGCAGGATCCGGTAGCCGTCGACCGGCGGGTCGGCGCCCGGGACGCTCTCGACTCGCAACGGTATGCCCATCTCGCGGAGGTCTTCCTTGTCGCGTTCGAAGGTCCGCCGAAATGAGGCTTTGGCCTCCGGGTATCCGCCGATCCGCCGGCGCAGCTCGTCCGCGGACAGGACCCGGTCGGCGTCGAGAAGGGCTGCGGTCAAGTTGAGGAGTCGTTCGAGTTTGTCCATAGGCGCTGGGTTCTGTGCTACAACGAGGCGATCAGTTTCTCGACCCGGTCGTCCTGGGCTTTGAAGGGGTCTTTGCACAAGACAGTGCGCTGGGCTTGATCGTTCAACTTCAGGTGCACCCAGTCGACTGTATAGTCCCGCCTCTGCTCCTTGGCTCGGCGGATGAACTCGCCGCGGAGGCGTGCCCGCGTGGTCTCAGGCGGATTCTCGACCGCCTGGGAGATCTCGCGGTCGCCGACGATGCGTTCGACCATCCCCCGCCGCTGCATCCTGTAATAGAGGCCGCGGTCGCGGTTCACATCGTGATACTGGAGGTCGAGCAGGGCGACCCTGGCGTCGGACAACTCAAGGTTCTTGCGAGCGCGGTAGCCCTCGACCAGCTTGTATTTGATGACCCAGTCAAGCTCTCGGTCAAGCTTCAACGGGTCGTCCTCGAGCCCCGACAGACAGTGCTCCCACATTTTGAGGGCGAGTTGCTCCTCGTCGCCTAGCTCGTGGTGTTCGGCGAAGCGCAATGCCCGTTGCAAGTACTCGCTTTGGATGTCCAGCGCCGACGCCTCTCGGCCGTTGGCAAGGCGGATGCGCCGTCGACAGGTCATGTCGTGACTGACTTCTCGGATGGCGCGGATGGGATTCTCCAGCGTCATGTCCCGCAGCACGACGTGTGGTTCCTCGAGCATCCGCAACATCAGTGAACAGGCGCCGACCTTCAAGAAGGTCGCGTATTCGCTCATGTTCGAATCGCCGACGATCACATGGAGCCGACGGTACCGCTCGGCGTCGGCATGCGGTTCATCCCGGGTGTTGATGATCGGCCGCGAGCGGGTCGTCGCTGACGACACGCCCTCCCAGATATGCTCAGCGCGCTGGCTCACGCAATACCTGGCCCCTCTCGCCGTCTGCAGGATCTTCCCTGCGCCGGCGTAGATCTGACGGCTGACGAGAAACGGGATCAGCACTTCGCTGTAGGCGCTGAGATCATCGTTGCGGGCGATGCAGTAGTTCTCGTGGCAGCCGTAGCTGTTGCCTGCCGAGTCGGTGTTGTTCTTGAACAGATAGACGTCCCCGTGGATGCCCTCCTCAGAGAGCCGTTCCTCGGCACTGGTCAGGAGCTGCTCGAGGATGCGCTCGCCGGCTTTGTCGTGCGCGGTGAGATCGCTGACCGAGTCGCACTCAGGAGTGGCGTATTCGGGATGGCTGCCCACATCGAGATACAGGCGGGCGCCATTGCCTAAGAAGACATTGCTCGAGCGCCCCCAAGAGACGACCCGCCGAAACAGATAACGCGCGACTTCGTCGGGGCTGAGGCGCCGCTGGCCGCGCAGAGTGCAGGTCACGCCGTACTCGTTCTCGATTCCAAAGATCCGACGCTGCACGCCGAACAACCTAGACCCCCGCCGGCGCCGTTGGCAGATCAGTCGCTGACAAGGCCCGCGACCTCGGGATCGTCAAGGCGTCGAAATGCCCGACGGCCGGTACCTCGTTGCAGCACCGCGATCTCCAGTTCAGCAGGGGTCAACGAACGGTCGGGGCCGCTTAGAGCAGTTATGGCCCGGCGCAGACCGTCGGCGAGCTCGGGCGCACCGTCGAGTTCGCCGAAGCGGTCTGAAATCGTCTCGGTTTCGCCACCGAGCACAACTGACGTGTCCTCATCAACGACTGTTCCGTCGTAGAGGATATGGAACAGTTGATCGCCGTCGCCGTCGTCAGCACCGATCTCAGCCACCAGGATCTCCACCTCCATCGGCTTCATCTCGTGCGTGAAGATCTGCCCGAGAATCTGGGCGTATTGATTGGCGAGGCTGCGCGCGTCGACGTCCCCTCGGCTGAAGGCGTATCCCTTGAGATCGGCGTGGCGCACCCCGGCAATGCGCAACTGATCGAACTCGTTGTATTTGCCCACGCCTGCGAAGGCAATCCGGTCATAGATTTCGCTGACCTTGCGCAGCGTCGAGGACTTGTTCTCTGCACAGATGGCGATTCCGTCGACGAAGCGGAAGGCTATGAGGCTGCGGCCCCGTGCGATGCCTTTGCGGGCGTAGTCGGCGCGGTCCTTCATCACCTGCTCGGGGGCTACGTAGAAGGGCATGTTCATGGCGATTCTGCCTGCGCTCGGCGACGCTCGATGAGCGCGTCGGTGCGTTCTGCCAATTCGTCGTCCTCCAAACGCTCGTAACCCTCGGCCGTGATCGTGGCGACTATCGGATAGATGCCCCGGACGGGATCGGGTCCGCCGGTTGCCGAGTCTTCGTCGGCTGCTTCGAACAGCGCGGTGAGGGCGAGATCGGCGACAGATCCAGCGTCCATGCTCGCGTGATAGCCGAGCTTCAAGACTGTTCCGGCGTGAAAACTGCCCGAGCCCGTCGTGGCGTGCTCGGTCTCTTCGTAGCGGCCGCCGGTCACGTCGTATTCAAAAAGGCGGCCCTCGTTGAGTTTCACGTCGTAGCCGGCGAAGATCGGAACGACCACCAGCCCTTGCATTGCGGCGGGCAGGTTGCTGCGGACCATCTGACCGAGTTGGTTCGCTTTGCCGTCAAGGCTCAAGGCCTCGCCTTCGACTTTTTCGTAGTGCTCCAACTGGAGTTGAAACAGCCGCACCATCTCGGCTGCGGGCCCCGCAGCTCCGGCGATTGCGACGCCGCTGTGCCGGTCAGCTGCAAAGACCTTCTCTATGCTGCGATGGCTGATCAGGTTCCCCGAGGTGGCCCGACGGTCACCGGCTAGCAGCACGCCTTCGGAGTAGCGAACGGCGACGCAGGTCGTGCCGTGCCGAAAATCGGAGACGGGCACTTTTCCAATGGGCGGCGTGCCGTCCCAGGAGGTGCTCTCGGGTGAGATCTGGTTCTCGAATCCGCTTCGCCGCAGGAGTTCAGCGAAGCTCGGGCCGGGATCGTCGTGCGGTCGGAACAGCGGAAGGCTCACCTCGAATGACTCCAGTTCGTCGAGGCTGCCCTCGTCTTGGGCAGCTCGGAGCTCGCGGGCGCCGTTCTCACTGGCCGCCCTTTTGGATGTAGCTCTTCACAAAGTCCTCTGCGTTGGCTTCGAGAACTTCGTCTATCTCATCGAGCAGGTCGTCGAGTTCGGCTTTGATCTCCTCGCCGCGTTCGGAACCCGCGGGCGACGCTTGCTCGGCGGGCTCGCGCTCGACCGGTGCTGGCTTGCGCACTTGTTCGCGTTCAGGCATTGATCGTCTCCATTTCTATGACCCCAAGCGCCGAAGGAGTTCTGTCGCTGAGTCACACTCATTGAACAAGTTACCCACATGAGCTTCGGTGCCGCGCAGCGGTTCCATCATCGGCACTCTGCGCAGTGCGTCAGTTCCGACGTCGAACACGAGCGAATCCCAGTTGGCGGCCACCACCGAATCGGAGAACTGCTGCAGGCACTTGCCGCGGAAAAAGGCCCGGGTGTCGTCGGGCGGTTCGCTCATCGCTCTAGCCGCGTCAGCGTCATCGACGATTCGTTCCAAGCCGGCCCGGCCGGCGAGAGAGCGCTCGGGTCTCATGTCGTGGTACTGGATGTCCAGTGCGCGGAGGCGGGCGTTGCTCCAATCGAGCCCATGCCGTTCCCGGTAACCTTCGATGAGGCGGTATTTGGCGACCCAATCGAGTTCCGCGGCGAGGCTCATGGGATCGACCTCAAGGCCTGTCAGCACCGATTCCCAGCGGTCGAGCACCTCCAGTGCCACCGCTCCGCCGACGTTTTCGGCGCTGCCGGCCTCAACGTATTTGCGGCTCTGGTCGTGCAGTTCCCACTGGATCTCCAGCGCCGTGGCAGTCGTTCCGTCGACCAACTCGAGCGGCTGGGCGAGGGTCAGGTCGTGGGACACTTGGCGAATAGCAGCCACCGGGGCAGCGAAGACGAACTCGCGGCGCAGGGCGTCGTCTTCGACAAGGGCCAGCAGCAGCGCCGTGGTGCCGACTTTCAGAAAGGTGGACACCTGCGAAGGGTTGGCGTCGCCGACGATCACGTGGAGTCGGCGGTACTTGCGGGCATCGGCGTGGGGTTCGTCTCTGGTGTTGACGATGGGGCGCTTCAGGGTCGTTTCCAAGCCGACTTCCTCTTCAAGGAAATCGGCTCGTTGGGTGATCTGGTAGGGCACTTCGTCGGTGCTCTGACCGGGTATTTCCGAACCGACCTTGCCGGCGCCGGTGAAGATCTGCCGCGTGACGAAATGGCTGATGCAATGAGTCGCGATGCGCCCGAAGGGAGTCGCCCGGTCGACCAGGTAGTTCTCATGACAACCGTAGCTGTTGCCCTTGCCGTCGCTGTTGTTCTTGTAGAGAACCAGTTCCTGGTCCGGCGGCAGCATCTCGGAGGCTGCGGCCATGGAGCGCTGAGCGATCAATTCGGCAGCCCGGTCGTACAGGACGACACTGCGCGCGTCGGCACATTCGGGTGTGGAGATCTCGGGGTGTGCGTGGTCGACGTAGTAGCGGGCGCCGTTGGTCAGCACAGCATTGACGAGGTGGGTTTCAACATCGGGCGGCACGGCCGCGGTGGGCGCATAGCCCCTTGCGTCGATCCCCGGCGTCTCATCGATGAAGTCCCAATGGACCGTGTCGTTGCCGTCTTCGGTGCGGTATCCGGACGCGTAGAGGTATGCGTTGATGAGAAGCGAGGACGCGGCTATCGGGTTCGGGTCGTCGGCGCCGCGATGGACAATCCCGTATTCCGTTTCGATGCCGATGGTCTTGGGGATTGACATTGCCGCGACCCTATCCTCTCCCTCTCAGGTCTTGTTCGCTGCGCTCTGTTTCCCGCTCTTGTTCGCTGTGCTCTGTTTCCCGCTCTTGTTCGCTGTGCTCACCGGGCCGCTCGGGCCTCGGGCTGTCCCGCTCGGGCCACGGGCTGCTCAGGTCTTCCCCGACGTAGGAGCGCTTGTAGCGCGAGCCGAGCGCTGCCAGCATCTCATGCGGGATGGTTCCGGCGCGCCGTGCGACCTCGTCTATCGGGACCTGGTCGCCGATCAGCTCGACCACAGCACCCGGGTGCAGTTCCGAATCCGCGACGTCGGTGACGTCGAGTGTGATGAGATCCATGGACACCCGGCCGACGACGGGGACCTGCATCGATCCCACGCAGGCGACAGCGGAGTTCGAAGCAGAGCGGAGGAAGCCGTCGGCATAGCCGACGGGAATCGTGGCGACCTTTCCGGGCCTTTTAACCGCGTGTGTCGCGGCGTACCCGACATGGTCGCCGACGGCTACGCTGCGGACCTGCAAGATCGGCGCTGTCAGGGTCGCGACCTGCCGCATCGGGTTCTTTTCGCCGGGACGCGGATTCCCCCCGTACAGGGCGACGCCCGGGCGAACCAAGTCAAAATGGTAGGCCGGGCCCAAAAAGATCCCGGCCGAATTGGCGAGCGAGGCGAAACCCGTCGGCAGCTGCCGGCGAAGCGCCTCGAACCGTCTCAGTTGCTCAGCGGGCTGGGTGCTGTCGGACACATCGGCGGATCCGAGATGGCTCATCACATGAACGACATTGAGCGAGTCCAAGCGCCACGGCTCGTCGATCAGCACGGCGGTTTCATCTGCGCCCAGGCCAGTCCGGTTCATCCCGGTGTCCAAGTGGATGGTCGCCGGCAGTTCTTGCCGGCGCTGCTCTGCTGCTGTTGCCCACCTCTCGATCTGTCCGAGGCTGTTGAGCGCCGGGATCAGCCGGTGGTCAATCAGATCCTCAACCGTGCCTGGCATGGCTCCGTTGAGCACGTGGACCTCCACATCGTCGAGGGCCTCTCGCAGCAGCTGGCCTTCGGCGAGTTGCGCGACGAAGAAATGACGGCACCCCTGTTGCGCCAGAGCGGTCGACACTTCGATGCAGCCAAGGCCGTACCCGTCGGCCTTCACCACCGCCGCGGCTCGGGCGCCGTCGAGTTGCCCGCGGACGATCCGGTAATTCGTCCGGAGTCGCTCGAGGTTCACGGTGAGGTTCACGGGAACATGCCGCGCAGCCGGTAAACCTTCTGCAGCAAGTTGGAAGCCTCGATGTAGGCGGCTTGGCGCCAACTGCACCGTCTGTTGTCGCGAACCGACCAGACTCGGTCTGAGGCGTCCCAGATGGCGTCGCGGAGGCGTGAATCAATGTCGCGTGCTGTCCAGCGGCTGCTCGTCTTGTTCTGCACCCACTCGTAGTAGGAGACGACCACACCACCGGCGTTGGCAAGGATGTCGGGGATCAGGTTCAAACCGGCTTCTTCAAGGACCGTCGAGGCTTCGGCGGTGACCGGCCCGTTGGCAGCCTCCACGATGGTGCGGGCGCGGATGTCGTCGACGTTCTGGGCGGTTATCTGTGCTTCCAGAGCCGCCGGCACAAGCACGTCGACGTCGAGCGCGAAGAACTCTTCGGGGGTGATCGCGTCACAGGCGCCAAACCCCGCCACGCCTCGGTGTTGGGAGGCGTGAAGCGTCAACTCGGCGATGTCGAGGCCCGCCGGGTTGTAGACGGCGCCGCTGACGTCGGCAATGGCGACGACCTTCATGTTCAGCTCAGTGAAGGCGGCGGCCACGTGTGAGCCGACATTCCCGAACCCCTGCACGGCCGCGCTCTGTCCTCTCAGAGAGCGGTCCAGTCGTCCGTAGAGGTGGCGCAGGGCGTAGGCCGCCCCCCGCCCGGTCGCGGCTTCACGGCCCAGGCTTCCTCCCAGTTCAACAGGCTTGCCCGTTACGACTCGACGTGCGTTCTGTCGTTCACCGGGCCCGCGGGAGTTGAGGTAGGTGTCCATCATCCAGCCCATCGTCTGGGCGTCGGTCCCCATGTCCGGGGCCGGGATGTCGAATTCGGGACCGATGTTCTCTCCGAGAGCGTGGGTGAATCGGCGCACCACCCTCTCGAGTTCGGCGCTGCTGTACTGCGCGGGGTCGATGGCGACGCCGCCCTTGGCTCCCCCGAACGGCAGATTGAGCAGCGCGCACTTGAACGTCATCCAAGTTGCCAACGCGCGCGCCTCGTTGAGATCCATGCCCTGATGGAAGCGCATCCCCCCTTTGAAGGGGCCCAGCACATTGTTGTGTTGGATTCGGTAGCCCTGGAGAACTTCATGCTCGCCGTTCTCCCGCTGGATCGGGAAGTTCACGATGAGTTCGCTCATTGGCTTCAACAGGACGCGTCGAACTTTCTGATCCATGTCGATCGCCCGAGCGGCGTCTTCGACGTTGGCCGCAGCCTCCTGGTAGAGGCGGGTTGAACTCGCGGTGCCGGTCACGTGCTTTCCCTGGTTGTCATAGGCATACAGGTGAATCAGAGATACTGCCCGGGTGACATCGAGTCGATCGACTTCCCGCCCGAGTGCGCTTCGTTGGAGTGGGCCAGCGTGCGCACGTAGACGATCGGCTCTCCCTTCTTGCCTGAGATCTTGGCCCAGTCATCGGGGTTTGTGGTGTTGGGGAGATCTTCGTGCTCTTTGAACTCTTGACGGATCGAGGCCAGCAGGTCGTCTGTGCGGATGCCGCGGCTGCCACCTGAGATTTCTCTCTTGATAGCGAGTTTCTTGGCTCGGCGCACAATGTTCTCGATCATCGCCCCCGAGGAGAAGTCCTTGAAATACA
>JAPOYA010000017.1:0-98103 GCA_026706815.1 Acidimicrobiaceae bacterium
CGTGATGACCTCATGGTTCGAGCTGATCGGGTCGAAGACCCTGGGACTCAGGGGCCGAGGGCTGTGATGGGAACGACGGAGATTCCGTCGGGGAGTTCGTATCCGTAGCCGCCTGCGGTGATGACCGCGAGTTTCTGTGGCGAGCCCATCCTTTTCGTGTCGATCCTTTCGACGAGCTTGCGAAGCGATTCGATACCGTCATTGATGAGACTCTCACCGCCGAGTTTGATCTCGAACGCGGCCCACTCACCGTCGGCGCGCTCAAGGATCACATCAACCTCCAAACCGTACTCGTCGCGGTAGTGCGACAATTCACAGCCGTCGAGTTGTGTGTACACGCGCAGATCCCGTACCACGAGCGACTCAAAGAGCAGGCCGAAAAACGCCAGGTCGGAAAGAACCCGGGCGGCGTTCGACCGCAAAGCCGCAACAGCCAACGAAGGACAGACGAAATGCCTCACCGGTGACGTCCGCAACTGCGCGCGGGACCGCAGGTGCGGTCGCCAAGCGGGCAGATCCTCAATGACAAAGAGCCGCTCCAACGCGTTGAGGTAACTCTTGACCGTCCGAGCGTGCATTGGGACCGACCGATCCCCGGCGGTGTCGGCGGCCAGCGTTTCGTACGATGCCGGGGTTGCGACGTTTCGTGCCAGTGAAGTCATCAGGCGCCGCACACCGCGCGGATCGCGTTTGACGTCGTCCACAAGTGTCACGTCGGCGCGGCTGATGTTGTCGAGGTAGTCGCGAAGGAAGCGTTGAACGTCCTCCGACGGCTGGTTTACCACGGCAGGCCACCCCCCTCTGCAGGCCAACTCCACGATCGACGGTACCGACGCGTCGGAGCCGGACGGCTGACAGGCGGCGCCGTCGAGCATCGCGCTCACCGGAGCGCTGCCGTCCGAGTCGCCTGATTCAAACAGACTCATAGGTCTCATTCGAACACGCGCGACACGGCCGGCGCCGGAATGCCGCGTGAGGTCATCGGGTGGTGTTGCTGATCCGGTCAAGATGAACTGTCCCGGTTGGGCTCGATCATCGCAAGCACGACGCATCGGATTCCAGATCGCGGGCACAAGATGCCATTCGTCCAGCAAGCGCGGTGTGGGACCGCTCAACAGCCCTGGGGCGTAGACCTGCGAGGCGAGATCAGCACCGGGAAGCGCGTCGAACAGCGCCTCGCTTTGAGCGAATCGCTTTCCTGTCCATGTTTTGCCGCAGGCGCGTGGACCGTCGATCAACACTGCGGGACTTGCCTGCAACGCGGCTGAGACCTCATCATCCACAATGCGAGGGCGGTATTGAGGAGGAGTCAGAGTTGGTTTCATGTCCTTTGTCCTCCGATGGCCGAAGCTGGGGCCCTAAACACCCGAGACTCTTATGCCGAACAACGGCAAGGGTAGCGCAAGTGCTAAAAAATGGTGAGAACAAATGCTAAAATACTGTCGATACAAGTGGGAAAAAATTGGCCAGACGTCGATCAGTCTTCACACGTAGCGCGCAACTCGGGCCACGTCAGAGGCTGACAGCAGGGGATTCACAACAACAACGGGCGCGTTGATCTCCTTCAACGTGACCGTCGTGATGACGAGATCGAACTCGTCGTGGCTGAGCGCCTCGTAGCCGCGTTCGGAAAGCACTTCCACCAACTCGAGTTCGGGGAACTCGGCCTGGATCCGCGACACGAGCACCCAAGCGGTGGCCATGCCACTGGGACACACCACAAGAGCCCTCCGCCGCGGACGCAGCCCCGCCCGCTCCATGGCTCCTGCGAGATACATGGCGATGAAGCAGATTTCATCATCATTGATCGACAAACCCATCTCATCGGAGACCAGCGCAGCGATCTCGGTGGCGACGGAATGAACGTCCGGATAACGAGCCGTCACCTCGTCCCGCAAGGGGTTGTGAATCGGCAACCCATGACGAAGCCGAACGCTCAACCGACCGAGATGCAAAGCCAACCCCCGCCGCAGCTCCCGATCATCGCCAAGAGCGACGTGCAGCCGCTCTCCCGCAGTGTTGATCACCCGGTCGAGCAGCTTCTGAGTGACCGCAGTCGTATCGGTGGAGACAGCATCGAGGGCGTCGAGCCCGAGCAGGTACTCCGTTATGGCCGCCACTTCTTCGGTCGGCAGCCCGGATCCGAGGATCTGCTCAAAGTCTGGGACCATGTCCAGCACGCTCGCTGCCACTGGGTGGTCCATGACCGAACGATGCAGTCCTGCCTCCACCGAAACCCGGTTGCCGGCTTGCAGACGGGTGATCGACACAGCCAGGAACAGAGCGAACACCACATCGCTTCTGCCCAACGTGAGAGTCTCACCCAGTGTGCTGCGGCGCACGATCGCCGCTGTCTTTGCCAACGGCAGCGCGAACAACCGTTCCCGAAGCCCGACCGGAACGCGCACCGTCGACTGCTCACGGGCGAGGGCGTCGTTGCCCATCTGCAGTCGCAGCACATCCTCAGGGACCGACTCCAATGTGAACTGCACCATCACCCGACGGATACGGCGTTCAGATCCGACCACCGAGATCCCCTTGCCGGCACGGCGGACCAACGGCAGGCCGTTGCGCTCCAGCCAAGCTTCACAGGCATGGAGGTCCCGGCGAGCTGAAGTCTTCGACACCTCCAGCTCCTCATGCAGTTCTTCAAGCGAACTGATAGACGGCGCGGTCCACAACAACGCAGCCAACAGCAAGCGAGTGCGCTCCTCGGGGGCGTACACCCGAGGAGCTTGGGGACGAGCCAGAAGATCGGCCATGATCTGGTCCCGCAAACCGTCCGCCGCCTCAATGATCAACCCCAGGCCCTGTCGGCGCACCAGACCAGCCCCGTGCCCGTGCAGGTACCGCTCAACCTGATCGAGGCGATAGCGGACCACCCGCTGGCTCAAACCGAGTTCAGCGGCAAGCTCGGCGGTGCTCCGAGGCCGGTGTTGGCCCAAAAGCCAGCGGGTTATCCGGATAACCCTCGTGTCGATGTCGACGCTCACGCCACTGAACTCGCTCAGCTTTCGGAGTTCGCGGCGCGAACGATCTCTCGGACCTCGTCGGCTGAGGCTGCGGCGAGCACCGGCTGAACCAACCGCTCAGCTGTTGCCGGGTCGAGCGAATCAATGACCGACTTGGTGGGGTTGACCGAACGACCGCTGACCGACAGCTTGTCGATCCCCATTGCGGCTAGAACCACAGCGCCCACCGGGTCTGCCGCAGCCAGTCCGCAGACGGAAACGGTGATCTGATTGCGATGAGCCGCATCGGCGGTCAACTTGCACAGAGCCAGCACCGCGGGATGCATCGGATCCTGAAAACCGTCGAGCACGCCGTTAGTGCGATCCGCGGCCATGGTGTATTGAGTGAGGTCGTTGGTCCCGATGGAGAAGAAATCGACTTCGGAGGCGATCGCATCTGCCACCAGCGCCACCGCAGGCACCTCGACCATCACACCGATGAGAGGCACCTCATGGTCGACGCCCTCAGCAACAAGCTGCGCAGCGACCTCGGCTATCTGTGCACGCGCCTCTCGGATCTCTGACACATGGCTGATCATCGGCAGCATCAGGGCGACGTCACCGTGGGTCGCAGCCCGCAGGACAGCCCGAACCTGGGTGTTGAACAGATCAGACTCCTGGGAATAGAGGCGGGCGCCGCGCACCCCCAGGAACGGGTTCTCCTCGGGGTCGATGTCCAGATAAGAGGCAGGCTTGTCTCCGCCGATGTCGAAGGTCCGAATAACGACGGTGTCGCGGAAACCCTGAGCTGCGAACGAATAGAACTCGAACTGCTCCTGTTCGCTCGGCGGCGTGCTGCGGTCAAGGAACAAGAACTCGGTGCGCAACAGACCGATGCCGTCAGCGCCTTCGGCGATCGCCAGCTCGACGTCCTCACGAGAACCGACATTGGCCGGAACCGCCACCTCGCGAGAACCCAGAGTGACCCTCACCCCGCGGAACCGTGCTGCGGCCTGCTGCGCGGCGGCGAATGCGTCCCGCAGCGCAGTGAAGACAGCAGTGGTCTCGTCGTTCGGGCGTATCGCCACCTCACCGCTGGTGCCGTCGAGTGCTACCGAGTCACCTGAGCTCACCAGCTCGACGACACCAGGCGTGCCCACCACCGCGGCCACGCCCAACGATCGGGCGATGATCGCCACATGGCTGGTCGGGCCGCCGGCCTCGGTGATGAAGCCGAGAACCACGCTGGGGTCGAGCATCGCAGTCTCCGCCGCGGTGATCGCCGTTGCCACCAGGATCGACGGCTCTTCAATGGTCCCCAGATCAGCGCTCTCAACCCCGGCGAGGTGGCGACGCACACGGTCGGTGACCTCCACCACGTCGGTGGCCCGGGCCGCGATGTATGGATCGTCGATAGCCGCGAACATGGCAGCGATCTCCGCAGAGGTGTTGGTCACGGCCTCCTCGAGGGTCGCGCCTGAAGCAACTCCAGCGGCCACAGAATCGGCCAACATCGGGTCTTCCGCCATAAGAGCCTGAGCACCGAGAACCTCAGCGGCTTCGGCGCGGCCGGCGTTGCGCGCGTGTTCCTGCAGCCGGATCAGATCAGCTTGGACCGCCGCCATGGCGTCGTTGAAAGAAGCGACAGGATCCTCGGTGACAGGAATCTCCACCTCCACCGTGTCGATCACCACCGCGGGCCCGATGGCCACCCCTCCCGCTGCGCCTGTGCCTACGAGCCGTGCCTCGGCCCTCATCGCTTTCTCCTTGATCTTTTCGGCTTTCTTCCCTTCCCCCACTGTGGTTTCGCGGCAGGCGGCAGGGGGACGAGCAGATCGTCCAGAGTGTCGTAGAGACAGGCCCACGCGACCATCGTGATGCTGGTCGTCATCACCAGGGTGATCAGCGTGATTAGGCCTGTCAGGGGGTTGACGCCGTAGCCGAGAGGCAGCAGGGCGACAAAGTTGAACATGAAGAACAGAGCCAGGATCGCGAACAGCGCGATCCGCCGCTTCTCGCTCAATCGAACGCTGGTGCCCAAGGACCGGAGCGGGCCCTCGACTCTTCCGTCGGCGACGACGTAACCGAAGAACGCATACAGAACAGCGACCAGGAAGAACAGAATCGGGCCGAACAGAGTCCTGAGATACTGGAATCCCAGAAAGAACGCCGCCCAGAACCAGAACGAGCAGACCAACTGGTCTACGAAGCGATTCCAGTTTCGAAACGGCGCGGTGATGTCGATGGGTTCGCTGCGCGCCGCGTTGAGCGCATAGGAGAACCATGGAAGCGACGCTGTGCTCGCCAAGATCAGGCCGACGGTGCTGATCCCCAGAACGCGTAACCGGTCGTCTTCGGCCCCCCACACCGAAAATGTGCATGCTGCCAAGACAGCGAAAGCAGCAACCGCTGCCAGTGTCAGTGGAATCACATTCGCGACATAACCGCGCAAGCCGCGCCGGAACATCTCTGATATCGGCAGCGGAAACGGTTTGACTTTGGGTTCGGGCATTCAGGCTCAGTCAAGTCGAATGAAGTTTCAGTAGCCGGCAGTCTGGCAAAAATACCGAAGTGCCGCCACCCGTGTTCGAGGTTCGCAAACTGCACAGAGCCGGCGAAGAGGCATCAGTGCAAGGCTTGGCCAACACTCATCTCAAGGGGTGCATCGGTGGTTATTGTCACCGCGGCCCGGTCCTCATCGGTGCAAGGCGGACCGACAGTGTCTGTTGAGCGAACCGCGGTCCGGGCCCACGCCAGTGCAGTGCGCAGGGCGTCCGGCCCCTTCGCGCCGGCGGCCAAGAAACCGGCGAGCAGCGCATCGCCTGCTCCGACCGTGTTGCGGACGTCGTTCGCCGGTGAGTTGCCGTAACTGACTCGGTCGTCCACGAGGACCGCTCCGCTGCCCCCCAAACTGACCAGAACCGTGCCCCAGCCGTGACGCTGGAGTTCGCTGGCGGCATCGACCACATCACCCAGAGTCCACAGCGGTTCTTCAGTCAAGCTCGCCAGTTCTTCGAGGTTCGGCTTCGCTATTGCACAGGGCGTGTGGGCCATCCGTGCAAGAGCGGCACCGCTGGTGTCGATCACCAGTTTTTCGGTCGTGTCCGGCAGCCGGGTGGCCAGCTGTGCGTAAAAGTCGGCCGGAGCGCCAGGCGGAAGGCTGCCACTGGCCACCAGCCACTGCGAATCGGCAGCATGTTTTACAGCGGTGTTGAGGAGAGCC
The DNA here is from genome assembly GCA_026706815.1 of Acidimicrobiaceae bacterium. Classification (GTDB taxonomy): domain Bacteria; phylum Actinomycetota; class Acidimicrobiia; order Acidimicrobiales; family Aldehydirespiratoraceae; genus VXYK01. Next base: position 6,175 of record JAPOYA010000017.1, read on the forward strand.
TCGCATGCAGTTTCGTTGAGCCGGGGACCGCTCTCATTGATCTTCGTTGTGGTGCCGTCGCCCTCGATGATGGTGAGATTGGTGCGAACAGCGCCTTCGATGGCGACTAGGCGGGTCTGGGTTCCTGCCTGGTTCAACGGAGCGATCAGATCGGCGAGGCCATCGGGGCTGCCCGGAAATACCGCCTGGGCCGGATGTCCGTTCGTTGTCAGCGCCCGCGCCAGATTGACGCCTTTGCCTGCGAATTCAACGCTTGCCGTCGTTGCCCTCAGAACCTCACCTCGCTCCAGGCTCCCAATAGACAGGGTGCGGTCGATGCTGGGGTTCGGAGTGAGCGTGGTGATCAATGCGCTGGGACGGTCCGGTAGTTTTCGAACAGGATCTGCTCGGCTTCAGGCGTCCATTCTCCCCGTTCCCCCAAGGCTGCGCCAATATCGGGGAACTGTTCAGCCAGCTCAGCGAGGCCCAGCAGCGGTACCCCGCTCACTTGGGGAAAGATCATGACCTTGCCCGCGAAACGGCCCTGCATCACTGCTTCGACACCGTCACGGGCCGCCTCAATCCCCCCTATGGCTGCCAGATTCAGCGCCGGGGAAAGCGAGCCGTTCATCGCCTTGTCGAGCACCAGCGCCTGGTCGCTGATCGCGGAACCCGATGTGCCCGTGTACTGGGCGTTGTGAAGGTAGACACGGCTCATGTCGAGCGGACCCATGGTCCCGTTGGCGATGCCCGCGAAGAACACCAGCATCCCGTCGGGGTGCATGAGCCGTGCCGCGTCGGCCATAACCGCAGCTACGGGCACGGTCACGACCACATCGTCTGCGCCTTCACCATCGGTGAGCCTGCTCACCATCTCCTCGGTGGTCTCATCCGCGGCGCTCGGGTCGAACAACACCAGTGTGCGGTCGGCCTTCTCTGCCAGTGGACGCAAAGACGCTTCCAGCACAGCCAGACGAATACCGTCGGGATCGACCCCGATGATGGTGGCCGGGCCGCTGTCGCTCTCGATAGCCCGCTGAATGTGCATCTGCCCCATCGGACCGCCGGCCCCGATGAACACGGCGGTTCCCCCCCGGCGCAGGTCACAGCGGTTGCGGGCCTCGCCGTATGCAGCGGTTATGTCAGGTCCTCGGGTGCCGACATAGGCGGTGTAGTCGTAGTGCAGACGGCCGAAATCGATTTGAGGCAAATCGTCGAGGGGGTGTTGCCCGACGAGATTCAAGGTTCCCCTGAACGCGATCTGGCGGGCCGCGTTGGTCACCTGCACCGCTGAGCGGGGGTCGAGCAGGATGATGTCGTCGAATCCGGCCCCGCCGGTCATTTGCGCGGTGAGAGCCTCGTAACCGTCAGGCCCGATCCCGTCGGCGACGATCGTCTCGGTATCAGCGCCGATCGACTCGAGGACTCTCTTATGGACTTCACCAGACAGATCGGTCAACACGACAGCAGCAGCATCGGCTATGCACTGGCCGAATTGATAGTCGGTTCGGTCGTTTGGATCGCCGATTATCCAGGTCTTGCCGCCTGCGAGGGGCTCTAGGCGCCTTCGTTGTGTGTATACGGCTTCTACGCAGGCCCACGGCTCCGACAAGGCCGCCGCCGCGTAGCCGATTTCGTCGTTCACGGGGATCACATAGGCGCCGTCGTCGGCGTCGAGAACCTCAGGGCCGATCAAGTGGTACTGGATCAGGCCGCCGGGAATCGTGTAGCCGTAGGCCGTGCTGCGTCCGTCGACGTGAATGTCGGGCTGTATTGCCAGACGGTCCCCCTTGTTGAACTTCGAAGCGAGATCAGAGCCCACCTCGATCACGGTGACCGCTGCCTCATGACCGAGCCGGGTCGGCTCCACGGCCAGGTCACGGCCATACAGTTTGGGGTGGTCATTGCCCAGGCGGATGAGTTTCACGTCCGAGAAGCAAAGGCCCACTGCGTCGATGCGGACTAGCAGTTGGCCCGGGCCTACTTCGGGAACCTCCATCGCTTCGGGAGAACCGTTGTCGCCCATGCTCTCAAGGCCCGTGCCATACATGTTCCAGCCGAGGTTCGGTTCTGGCAGCGCGGTGTCGCCGACACGATAATCGGCGAAGGTCCAGCCTTCGGTGGTCATGAACAGAGCCTCCTCCAAGAAGCAATAGGCGAGATTAGATCCAGATGGTGGACTGCTGGGACAGGAACGAACGCTCAGCCAACCCGTGCCACACCGAAATGCTGTCGCGGAAGCTGCGCCACGGCTCGAAGATCGCCCCGAACTGCGGGTCTTCCCCGGCGAGGCCGTTGAGGACATTCTCCGTTTCAGCTTTGAAAGCCCTCATCAATTCCGGTGAGAACTCGCGGATGACGGCGAACTGCTGTATGTGTCTCAGATCGATCTGGTTGCGGTAGTCGTAGTGGGCGACCGTGTTGATGTTGGTGGCCATGGCAGCGATCTCAACGACGGACTGGTAGTACGGCGGCAGTTCATTCCAGCGTTCAAAGGAGATCTGCACCTCCAGAGTGGCGCCGGGTTCCCACCAGCCCGGGTGGTAGTAGTACAACTGCCCGTCGAACTCGTCCAAGCCGAGGATCAAATCGTCGGTGGGACCGACGAACTCGGCGCTGTCGATCTCACCCCGCTGGATTGCGTCGCGAATATCGCCGGCGCCCAAATCGACTTGCTCGCCGCCCAAGTTCTCCAACACCTGACCGGCAAGTCCCGGAATCCGCATTCTCAGCCCGTGCAGGTCGGTCTCGGTTTTGACTTCCTTGGTGAACCAGCCACCCATCTGACATCCCGTGCTTCCAGCGGGAAAGGTGATGATCTGGTGCTCGTCGGCGTAGAAATCGTTGAGCATCTTCAACCCGCCGGCATGGTATAGCCAGGCGTTCTGCTGGCGTTGGGTGAGCCCGAACGGAACCGTGGTTCCGAACTGTTGCACCGGGCTGAGATCCACGTGGTAGTACGCCGCGCTGTGCCCCATGTCCACTTCGAGGTCGCGCACCGCGGGCAGCACCTCTAAGGCGCCGATGGGTTCGCCTGCGGGTTTGGGAGTGATCTTGAACGCGCCGCCGGTGAGTTCGCTCACCTTCTGTGCGAAGAACTGCGCCGCGCCGTACAGCGTCACTAGCGATTCGGGCCAACTCGTGGCCATGTCCCAGTTGATCTGAGGCCCGGCGAACGAGGTTCCGGCGGTATCGGCGGGGTCCTGGGGCGCCGCGCCGGCGTCGTCAGGGGTCAGCACCTCGTTCTCCGCGCATGCGGCCAACACGGCGGCGGCTGCTGCAAAACCCGCCACGCCGACAGCGCCCTTTACGAAACCCCGGCGCTGTATCTGCCCCGGCCCGTAGGTTTCCTCAACGCAGTCGGCCCCCCGTGCTTGTTTCACAATTGCTTCTCCCACAACGGATTTCCCCAGACAACATAACTGGCCGCGCCCACGACCGGGCTTGGCCGCTCTATGAAGATTGTCTCAGAGTCTTGCGGATCGACTTCATCAGCAATACGAGGTGCAGATCGTCGGTGGGCGACGGCTCGAATTCCGGGATCAAGTGGTGATAGAAATCTTGGGCTTCGGCGCTCTCAGCATGGACCAGCAAACCCCGACAGCCGATCTCGCCGCCTAACGCGGCCGTGCGTTTCAGCACGTCCAGCAGCAGGCCCGCGCCGAGCCCATGACCTTCATGGTCGATACTGACGCCAAGCCGGGCCAGCAGTGCCACGGGTTGGGGGTAGCGACCAGCGCCCTTTCGCAACCGCACAGCTGCGTCCGCAATCTGTATCTGCGCCATGCACCATCCGTAATAGGCGACCACATCGAGGCGCTCAGGTTGGGTGACCACAAATATCTTCGTCGTGCCCATCGCCGTTGACTGGCGCGCGTGCAGTTGTAGCCATTCGGTCTGCTCGTCTGAGCGGCACTCGAAATTCTCGATCAGATGATCGGTAGTGAGCGGTGTTGGCGGAAGATAGCGCGGGTTATTCGTCAACGAAGGGTGATGGTCGGGCCATCAGGGTCCGCAAGCCGGGGAGGTCTTCAGCGGGGCGGGCATTGATTTCTTCCCACACTTTTGCTGCTTCAGCGCTGAGTGTGAATTCGTTGCGGTCAGCTAACACACGGCGAGCAGCTATCGTCAAATGGGTAACGACGAACTCGGTGAGCTGGGTGCGGTTAGCGTTCACCGCTCGGTCAATCAGCGCGCGGTCCGCCGGCGTCAACCGGACCTCGATCCTCTCACTGCGCCGCGGGCGTATATCGGTAGCCACTGTTCTCCTGCTCACCTCGAGACAATTGTACGGCAATTGTACGGCAACCGCAACTTGAATGGAAAGGTTGGAGCGAGTGTTTCGAACCAAGAATTGGTTCCGTAGTTGCAAGACAGGTTGATTGAGTCCTGAGTGGGTCCCCGTTCCTAGGTGGCTGTGGACGGAGACCGGCTCGGTCCAGAGCGCGAAACGCGTCTAGGCGGTTTGACCAGTCTGTTATTGGGAGCGGGTGACGGGAATCGAACCCGCGTTATCAGCTTGGGAAGCTGATGTTCTGCCATTGAACTACACCCGCGGGCATGGCTGATTTGAGCCGAGTTCGGCTAGTCGGCTCGGTCGCAGTCTATTGCCGCTGCTGGCAGCCAACCCACACCGGGTTGACTCATCAGAAATATCAGGTGGTCCACACCCGAAGGCATGCCCGTCGTTCAATGCTTCACGCGGGGTGGCTGCACCACCAGGTTTTGCGGGCGGGTGACGGAACGGGTCTGACTGTCGTCAGCTCGGCCCGCAGTCTATTGGCGCGGGCTTCTGCCAGGCCGAGCATCTAACAGAACTCGACCGCTCGTCGGGCTTCGACCGAACCAAAATCCGCGCTGACGGAAGTTCCATGGTGACGATGCACGACGCGATTTGGTGGGATGGACTTACGGCTGCGGGTAGGGTCGCCTCGGACCGGCTACGCGAACCATCGTTGAGTCGATGAGATCGGATACAAGTGATTCTCTCTGACCGCTCGCTGCGTGAACAGCTCGAGAACGGGCGCATCATCATTGATCCGCTCGACCCCTCGGCGTTGCAGCCTTCGTCGGTGGATTTGAGGCTCGACCGGTTCTTCCAAGTCTTTCGGAACCACACGATGGGCCATATCGACGTGAAAGCGGACCTCAGCGACCTCACCCAGTTGGTCGAGATCTCACAGGACGAATCGTTCATCCTGCATCCCGGCGAGTTCGTGTTGGGCAGCACCCTCGAACGGGTCGCGGTTCCCGATGATCTCGTGGCGCGTCTCGAGGGGAAGTCGAGCCTGGGGCGGCTGGGCCTGTTGATCCACTCAACGGCGGGTTTTGTCGACGCGGGGTTCGACGGGCAGCTGACGCTGGAACTCAGCAACGTCGCCAATCTGCCGATCAAGCTGTATCCCGGCATGAAGATCGGACAGATCTCGTTTCAGCAGATGACCACGGCCGCGGAGCATCCGTACGGCTCTGATCAGCTTCAATCGAAGTACAAGCACCAGCGTGGCCCCATGCCCAGCCGCTATTGGGAGAACTTCGAGAGCTGAGCCTGACGCCTGAGCCGTGGCGGTCAGCGGTATTGGGTCGCGGTGATGATGCCCGCCAGGATCATTCCCAACCCCAGCAGCAGCACTGGATTCGACGTGTCCCAAAATGAGCCGACGTAGTTGATGATGATCGTCGCGATGCCGACGCCGAGCAGGCCGAACATGAGGATGGGAACCCACTTGGGGCTCGGGGGCATTGTGTCTTGACCTGTGTGGGACACAGTATCGGGGGTGTATCCGTCGGGTCTGGTTCCTTTGGGGGTGACCCTGCCACCGGACACCCGGCGCTTTGTGGGCTTTTGGGACATGTGGCAACTCTAGAGGCTCGACGACGTCGGCGGGCCTTCTTTGGGGAATCACATGAATGTGATTATCCACGGATTTGCCCACAAGCTGTGGATAAGTCCCGGTTCAGTCGACCGGAGCCACCAGATCCATGTCCTCCAGACAGTGCCGGGGAGGCTCCGGATCCTCGTCGGGTGCGACGGTCATACGAACCTCCGTGCCGCAGATGCTGCAACGGTAGGTGATCTTCACCTTGCGCAGTTCGCCCGCAGGTGGTGGCTCGGGAGCGGGCCGAGCGAGTCCCCGCAGCATCGCCAACCCGATACGGATGATCAGGAAACCCGCCACCACAGCGATGATCACATTCAACACGTTCACTGCAGCCAGCCTAGGTCCGACGCCGCCACAGCGTGACCGCCGAACCGGTCGGACTGGCGCTTACTGCAGCGACGCACTCGCCGGGGGCCGCGTTCGACACTCCGTCGACGGTCAGACGGAGCTCCTCCGCTGTGCCCGCGTCCCCGACGCCGAGGGTTCCCCCATCGGGATTGACGGTCGACGGATCAACCTCAAGGCGATGACAAATCGACAACAACCCGGCAGCGGTGCTCTCAACTATCTCCCAACGGGCAATGTCAGGTGTGTCAACGCCCGCATGCGAAAGAGCACGCTCAAGGGCCAGTTCCACACCGCCAGTCGCATCCAGAGGACTTCCTGCAGCGCGTCCAACGCCTAGGACATCGGCGACCGGCGGCCCCTTTGCAGCAGGGCCTCCGCCAGTCAATAGCAGCGCGGCTGCACCATCGGCAGGCGGTGCGAACGAATACGCAGTGACCGTGCCGTCGGCAACGAACAACGGCGGCAACTCAGAGGGGTTGTCGGCCACCTCTCGGTGCTCGTCGGCGGCAACCGATGTCCCCCGAACGGCGGTGAGGCGACTACCCGGATGGGCCGCGACCGACAGCAGACAGCGGGCGTCCGCAGCACGGCGGCGCTCGACGCTGCGAGCCGCGGCGAGATCTTGTTGCACCCGATCAATCCCGAGCAGCCCAGCAGTTGACTCGGCAGCTCTCGGTGGTGGCAGCAAGCCCCCATCGGCCGCGACCCGCGTGGCGGGACCCTCACCCCACGGCTGTCCGTACACGCGGTTCAAAGCCGAAGCCCCAGGTGCAACAAGCGATGCCACCGACACCCCGACCACGACCACCGTGTCGGCAGAACCGGACATGATCGCAGCGACCGCGGCATGAAGAGCAGCCGAACCGCTCATCTCCGCCGAGTCGACGACGATCCCGCCGATTCGATCAGACCAACCTGCGCTGAGAACAGCCGCCCGAGCCATGTTCGCACCCTGCGCGCCGACTGGTTCGGCGCATCCAACCCACACCTCGTCGACCGACTCAGCAGCAACGCCGCAACGGTGTATCACCTCGTTCATCACCGACGCGCTCAGGTCGACCGGATGCCAACCGGCGAGAGCACCGTCTGTTCCGGTGAACGGGGTTCGGCAGGCAGCGGCGAGCATGACGGTCATTGCGAGAGTCTTCTACACTGAACGGCACTCGGGCAGCCATCAGGCTTGGACCCGACGATTCTCACACGAAACGCGCTCATACCGGAACACAAAAGGGGAACGCAATGGGATCAGCATTGATGCTCGGCACCGAGAGCTACATCACCGATATGGACGGGTTCAGCCTGGGCACGCTAGTTGTCAGGGTTGCCATCGGTCTCACCATGGCGGTTCACGGCTACGGAAAATTCTTCCGAGGCGGCAGGATTCCCGGCACTGCAGCTTGGTTCGATTCCATGGGGATGCGCCCGGGGAAGCTCCATGCGCTGCTTGCCGCCTCCACCGAGATCGGCGCCGGACTCCTGTTGGCTTTTGGTCTGTTGACTCCGCTGGCTGCGCTCGCCTTTGTGGCTCTGATGGTTGTGGCCGGATGGACCGTCCATCGCAACAACGGTTTCCTTATCGTCGCTGGGGGGTGGGAGTACAACTTCGTGCTGGCGATCATCGCCGTTGGCATAGCCGCAACCGGCCCCGGGAAGTACTCCCTCGACTACCAACTCGAGTTGATCGAGAACTTTGACGGCGTGACCGGACTGCTGATCAGCGCTGTCGGCGGGATCGCCGCCGCCATCACCCAACTAGCCCTGTTCTACCGCCCCCCAGCCACCGAGTAGCTTCTCTTTATCAGGGATTGCATGCCGGGCGGCTCTGGGTGGTATATTTTCCGGTATGAAATCGTATGATAATTCCGCCGTTCGATCGACTTGCGGAGGTACGACTTATCGCTGGATACCAATGGAACTCGACGACACATGAGATCGGCCCGGCGGTTCTGTCCCTTCGTGATGGCTTGGACAATGTTCTCTGGATGATTGAACTGCTTGAACCGGTCGATGGAAGCTCTGTCATGCCCATCGCGGATTCGAAAACACCAGAACCGCCGACCATCGAGTTCTCGGATGTACCGGTCAGAGAAACGAAGGCAAGCGAATAGTGGGGATAGGCGAGGCGATCGCGATGGCCCGGCGTGCCCGTGGTCTCACACAGGGATTGCTGGCTGAACGCTTGGGGATAACGCAGGCGGCCCTGTCTCGGTATGAGAACGAACTGCGAGATCCAACTGATGATGCCCTTGATCAAATTGCTTCGACTCTCGGAGTGCTGCCCGAACTCTTGAGCCAAGCTGACCGTATGGAAGGAGCTCTCGCCGTTGGAGCTCATATGCGACGACGGGCTACAGCCAAGCCGACCGTGTGGCGTCGTCTTGAAGCCCAGTTGAATCTTCACCGGCTCCACGCACAACGTCTTTTTGACGAGTTGGACCTGCGAACCGAACTAACTATCCCTTGGCTTGATCCGTTCGAATACGAACCGACGACGGCCGCCCGTCTCTTGCGAATGCAGTGGCGTATGCCCAGCGGCCCGGTGAGAGATCTTGTGGGGTGGATGGAATCCGCCGGTTGTCTGATCATCGACACAGACTTCGGAACATCCCGAGTCGACGGACTCTCTCAATGGAGCGGCACTTACCCAGTCGTGATGCTCAACCTCTCCGCGCCGACCGACCGTCGTCGGCTGACCTTGGCCCATGAGCTGGGGCACCTGTGCCTCCATAGCCAAGGGGTACCCGACGATGTCGAAGCCGACGCCACCGCTTTTGCTGCTGAGTTCCTGTTGCCCGAAGAGACGATTCGGCCCCAGTTGCGCAACCTCACTGTTGGTCGGCTGCACGACCTCAAACGTTTGTGGGGGGTGTCAATGCAGGCTCTAATCGAACGATCCCACGAATTGGGAGTCATCACTTCCAGGGAGCGAACCAACTTTTATAAGAGGTTTAGCGCGCTGGGTTGGCGGACTCGTGAGCCTTTGAGTGACGAACTAGCACAAGAGCGTCCCCGTTTGGCGGCGGAGATCGGCAGAGCACTGCTCGCTCGCGGCCATAACAAAAGTGAGGCCGCAAGGATCTGTGGTTACACCGTTGACAACCCTGACAATCCCTTCATCGTCGACAAGCACCAGCTGCGATTGGTGTGATGGGCAAGGCTCGAGACGGCAGGTGAAGGGGTCAGCCGGTGTTGCGCAGTCCGGCGGCGACACCGTTGACGGTCAGCAACAGGGCGCGGCGCAGCCGGGTCAAGTCGTGGCCTGCGTCGCGCCCGGCGCGGGATCGGGCGAGCAACTCGACCTGCAGCACGTTGATCGGGTCCAAGTAGGCGTCGCGCACAGCCAGTGTGCGCTTCAGAATCGGCAGGTCGTCAAGAAGGCCGCGTTCAGTGATCTCAGCGATCTCGGTCACAGTGCGGTCGTGTTCGGCGGCAATGGCGTCGAAGAAGTGGTGCAATTCCAACGGCACGAGCCGGTCGACATAATGGCGGGTGATCGCGAGGTCCGTTTTGGCGAGGGTCATCTCAACGTTGGAGATGAACGCGGCGAAGAACTGCCAGTCGTCATACATCGCCTTCAGTTCAACCGCGTGGCCTGCTGACCGGGCAGCTTCGAGAGCGGTACCGACTCCGAACCATCCCGGAATGATCTGACGGGACTGGGTCCAGCCGAACACCCACGGGATTGCTCGGAGCCCTTCAAGCCCGGCTCCGGCGCTTGAGCGGCGCGCCGGACGCGAACCTATGTTCATGTCGGCCAGTTCCTCCACTGGAGTGGACTTCTGGAAATAATCGACGAATCCGGGAGTCTCGAGCAGCTCCCGGTAGGACTTGAAAGCCCGTTGCGACATGAGTTCCATGACAGTGTTCCAACTGTGTGTCTCGGACCACTCGTGGCGGGGAGTGCGGTGCGCGAGCGAGGCTTCCAGAACTGCCGACAGAGCCAAGTCGAGGTTTCGTTGGGCCAACCCGGGCAGTCCGTACTTGTCGGCAATGACCTCGCCCTGCTCGGTGATCTTGACCGCCCCGTTGATCACCCCGGCCGGCTGGCTCAGGATCGAGGCGTTGGTGGGGCCTCCCCCTCGCCCGACGGTGCCGCCCCGACCGTGGAACACGGTGATCTTGATACCGGTTTCCGACGCCACCTCAGCTATCTGACGCAATGCCTTGTGTATCTCCCATTGGGAGGTCGTGATTCCGCCGTCCTTGTTGGAGTCCGAATAGCCGACCATCACCTCCTGGGAGTTGTCCCTCAACTCCAGCAGACGTCGATAGGAGGGGTTGTTGAGCAGGTCGCGCAACACGACGCCGATACTTCGGAGATCGTCGATCGTCTCGAACAGCGGTACGAAACCGAGCCGGGCTACTCCAGCCACGAGATCGATCAGTCCGACGTCGCGGGCCAGCACGGCAGGAGCGAGGATGTCGTCGACTCCTTGGGTCATCGAAACGATGTAGACGCCGATGATCTCGTCGCCAGCCTGGTCCATGGCATCGCGCAGGGCCGCGAGCAGGGACAGCGAATCGCTGCCGGCCCCGCCTGTCGGCGGCGCAAGCGGGCGGCGGCTGCTGAGTTCGGCGGTCAGCAGTTCGATCCGAGCGGAGCGATCCAGGGTGGAGTATTCGGTGCCGAGAGCCGAGAAGAGCTCGTCGAGCGCGCGATGGTGGACGTCTGCGTGCTCGCGGATGTCGAGGGTGGCCAAGTGGAACCCGATCATCGCCACGGTGCGGCGCAGCCGCGCCAAACGGCCCTGTGCCAACAGCGTGCCGCGGTGCGAAGCGAGCGATCTTCCCATGACCGCCAGGTCCGCTTCCAATTCTTGGGGGGATGTGTAGGCGTTTGGCCGGGGGGGGTTTGCGGCGGTTTCTTGGAGGCGTTGATGGATGACGCCGCAGCGCCGTCTGTAGGGCTCGCCTTGGCTGAGCTCGTCGAATCTTGCTGTGACCGCGGGAAACGCCGCACGGTCAGCATCCAGTTGACCGAGCAACTCCTCGGACACCTCCGCGACCACGTCGCTGACCGACAGCTCCGCTGAGAGCTGCTCGACCTCGTGGATCAGAATGCGCAGCGCCCGACTCCGTTGGAACTCGAGCACTTCGAGCGTGATCTCAGGTGTGACGTTGGGGTTTCCGTCGCGGTCGCCTCCGACCCATGAACCGAAATGAACCGGAGCGTTCTCGTTGAGAGCTCCTCCAATACTGCGCAGAGCAGAATCTATGTCGTCGAAAAGTTCGGGAACCCCTTCGGTCGTGATCTCGTTGAGGAAATAGAGAATCGAGCGTGCCTCGTTCACCGGGTTGGGTTGGGTTCGCCGCAACTCGTCGGTTTGCCAGATGACGTCGATCAGTTCGTCGATCCGGCGATCGACGCGCTTTTTGTCGCTTGGTCCGGCGCTGGACTCGTTGCGCTCCTCGATGAGAACGGCGATCTCTGCGAGCTTGTCGAGTATCGATCTGCGCGAGGCCTCGGTGGGGTGGGCTGTAAACACCGGTCGCAGGTCGAGCGAGCAGGCCGTCTCAATGATCTCTGCGTCTTCGACCCCGCTGGCCTGGAGTTTGGCCACGGTTTCGGCGAATCTCCTGTTGGTTGTCAGCGGGTTGGCGTTGAGGTGTTCGATGCGGTGAACCTGCTCGGCGGTGTTGGCAAGATGGAAATAGACGGTGAACGCGCGCACCAGCAGGATCGCCTCGACGAGGTCGACGTCTGTGAGGTGGTCGATGAGATCCGACCCGGATTCGCCGTTGCGGTGCAGGCGGCTTGCGTGCGTGCGCACTTGCTCGACTGTCTCAAGCAGTTCAGGGCCGTGTTGGCGCACCAGCGCCGATCCGAGCTGGGCGCCGAGCCGCCGGATGTCGTTGCGAAGGGCCGCGTCGATCTGCTTCAGGTGCGCGTCGGTCACGGTTGACACGTTACATATTCATTCACGCGGGTTCCGCTACTTGTTCGTCGGCTCTAGGGGTCACGCCGTCTTCTGTCTCAACCTCGGCGTGACAGATCATCACAGCCGCGAACATACCAGCGCCACGGCAGTTCGGTTCCCGCGCTGAGGCCGATGCGGGTGGAACAACCTGGGTCTGCTGGAGGCGGGGTTCCATCGTCGAGCAGCTCGATGCCGGCTTCTGCGGTTGCCAGGTTTGCGCCGTTGTTGGCGCCGTCGATGCCGAAAGCTGAGGTGAACTTGGCAGGTCCACTGCACAAGTCTCGGTCGCGCCGAGCCGCGGGCCTGCGCTTTCTCATGTCGTTCAGACCGGCAAGGGGGGTCGCGGCCCGCAGCAGCACGGCGCTGCACTCGCCGTCGTCGCCGCATACGACGTTGGCGCACCAGTGCATCCCGTAGGTGAAGTAGACGTATAGACGCCCGGCGGGTCCGAACATAACCTCGGTGCGGGGAGTCATGCCGCGGTATCCGTGGCTTCCGGGGTCGTCGAACCCCTTGTATGCCTCAACCTCTACTAGTCGGCCGCGGCAGTTTCCGAACACGATCACCTTGTTGAGCAACTGGGGGGCCACATCGAGTGAGTCCCGAGCGAAGAAGTCCCGTTGCAGTCGCCCTTCGCCCCCAGCTCGGTGGTTGTGCTGCATCTTGCGGGGTCAGACTTCCAGCATCAAGGTTACTGGGCCGTCGTTGGTCAACTCGACGTCCATCATCGCCCCGAACGATCCGGTGGCCACGGTGGCACCGAGAAGCCTCAGCTCGGCTGAGAGCTCGTCGATCAGCTCGGCTGCTTGACCTGGTTCAGCGGCCGCCGCAAAAGACGGGCGACGGCCCTTGCGCGTGTCGCCGTAGAGAGTGAACTGGCTGATCACCAGAACCTCCCGGCTCGTGTCGGCCACTGACCTGTCCATGTGCCCGTTCTCGTCGGCGAATATTCGCAGGTGCCAGAGTTTGCGGGCTAACCTCGCCGCGCTTTGCCGGTTGTCGCTGTGGGTCACGCCAACGAGGCAGCACAGCCCAGCGCCGATCTCCCCGACGACCTCGCCAGAGACGCGGACTCGTGCCTCTGTGACCCGCTGCACCAGAGCTCTCACACTCACAACCTACTTCCCGTTGAGCCCATTCGAGGAACACAGCGAGGAACACAGCTTCGGGCTGCGCGCGTGCGCTTTGCAGGTGGCATTGCTCGGGCGGGATGACCCATTGCCTACGCAGTTGAGCCGCTCGGTCGCAGCGGGTCGATACCTGGCTCACCCGCCTCAGCCGGTGAGGAGTTGATGGACGCGCTGATGGGAAACTCCGATGAGTCGCCCGATGTCGCGCATTGGCAGACCCTCGGCGCGGAGGGCCACTAGACTTGATCTCCGCCGGTCAAAACCAAAAACCCCCGGACGCCGAAGCAACAGGGGTAGTGGGGCAGACCGCAGCGATTAAGGACGACTCCCGTCAACGGATCTGAGTTGGCAGATAGGAGCGGCTCCTTCATACTGATTCATACTGACCGTGGAACCGCACGGCCGTCGCGCTGTCGGACTCCGGCCCCAACCCCGATCGAGGATCCATGTATCCCGGCCACAATGCAAAGACGACACCCGACAAACCAGCCGTCATCATGGCCGGCTCCGGCGAGTCGGTCAGCTACCGCCAACTCGACGAGGCTTCGAATCGGTTGACCCATTGGCTCTTCGCCCAAGGGCTGAGAGCGGGTGACCACATAGCGATCCTGGCCGAGAACAGCCCGCGTTACTTCGAGGTGTATTGGGCGGCTCTGCGCTCGGGGCTCTACATCACCGCCATCAACCGCTTCCTGTCCCCCGAAGAAGCGGCCTACATCGTCAACGACAGCAACTCGACCGTGCTTGTGACGACCTCGGCGATGGCTGAGACCGCAGCCAGCATGGCCGAGATGATCCCTCAGTGTTCCAAGCGCCTGATGATGAACGGAACGATCGACGGTTTTGACTCCTACGAAGACGCCGTTGCGGGGATGCCCGCAGAAAGGCTCGAAGACCAGCCGGCCGGTGACGTGATGCTCTATTCCTCTGGAACCACAGGCCGGCCGAAAGGAGTCAAACGGAAGTTGAGCGGCCTGCAGATCGACGATCCGGAACGGGTGTCCTTGACCATGCTTCTGCGACATCTGCTGGGCATGGATCACACTTCCCTGTACCTCTCGCCGGCACCGCTGTATCACTCGGCCCCGCTGCAGTGGTGCGCCGGGATCCACGAACTCGGCGGCACCGTCGTGGTGATGGAGAAGTTTGACGCGGCGAAGTTCCTCGAGTACGTCGAGCGCTATTCGATCAGGGAAACTCAGGTTGTGCCGACCATGTTCGTGCGCATGCTCAAGCTCCCCGAAGAGGTGCGCACCGGCTATGACCTGTCGTCGCTGAACATGTGCATCCACGCGGCGGCGCCTTGCCCGGTGCCAGTGAAGGATCAGATGATCCAGTGGTGGGGTCCGATCATCAACGAGTACTACGCCGGGACCGAGGGCAACGGGTTCTGTTTCATCACCAGCGAGGAATGGCTTGAGCACAAGGGCTCGGTGGGGAAGTCCGCGATCGGCATTCCCCACGTCTGCGACGACGAAGGCAACGAACTCCCGACCGGGGAGGCCGGGTTGATCTACTTTGAACAGGACATATCGGCGTTCGAATACCACCGAGATCCGGAGAAGACCGCCGAGTCGAGACATCCGCAACACCAGAGCTGGTCGAAGCTCGGTGACATCGGCTATCTTGACGAGGACGGGTACCTCTATCTGACGGATCGCTCAGCGTTCATGATCATCAGCGGCGGGGTGAACATCTACCCCCAAGAGATCGAAGCGTGCTTCGCTCTGCATCCGAAGGTCGCCGATGTGGCAGTGTTCGGTTTGCCCGACCCGGAGATGGGCGAGTACGTCCACGCAGTCGTACAGCCCGAGGCTGGGTTGGAGCCGTCGGACGAGCTCGCCGAAGAGCTTCGGTCTTTCGCACGCGGTGAGATCGCGCATTACAAGGTGCCCCGTGTGATCGATTTCCGAGCGGAGCTGCCGCGGCTGCCGACCGGGAAGCTCTACAAGAAGCCCCTCCGCCAAGAATACCTGGACCGCGAAACCTAAACATCCGAACCCGCAAAACCCCTGGAGTGGGGGTATCGCGACCCCTCTGTGCCTGGGGGTTTAGAGAGGTGGTTCTAGTTTCTCCATATTCGTTGAGCCTGACGACAGACATCGCGAGAAGGCTAATTCGCTTGTTTTGGCGGCTTGAGCTGCGGGTTCGCAACCGACAGCGATTCGGCTTCCCCGGTGACTCATCCATTGCCGCCGATCAGCGGGCATTGACGGTTCCCGAGTCGCCTCCATATTCGTGAAGGGTGTCTTGATAGTCGTTGACGTTCCGGAAACGCCAATATCTACAGCGCGGGTTCTTGTCTGGTTGTTTCAGCGACCGCTTACCCTTACGATTCTCGGCCAGGATCAGCTCGGCGGAGTAGGCGCGGAGAGGGATCGGATCGGCGTGGAGGAGTTGAGGAAGTTCGACGAGGTCTGGTTCGGGCCAGAGCGGGTCACCGATGTTGATGTCGATGTGGAAGTGGAGCTTCGCCCGGTCGAGCTGTCCGGTGACCGTTGCGCGGATTCCCGGATAGGAAGCGTCGTCGCGGATCTCCTCCACCTTGGCGATGGCCAGTTGGTTGAGGCCGTCATCGAGGTTCACGTTCACGATGTCGGCGACGATGCTTGCGATGGCGGCGAGGTCGCCGTCGACGTCGGTTCCGACTAGGTCGATGTCGCGGGTTGGTCGTCTCTCGGTGTAGGCGGCGAGCAGAACACCTCCTTTGAGGACGAATGTTGCGGCGTGGTCGGTTTCGACGAGGCGGCGGAGGAAGCCTTCGAGCGCGTAGAACTGGAAGAGTTCGTCGACTGGTCGGCCTGTGGCGCGGGCGACGGCTTGGAGGTCGAGATAGGCAGCGCCCGCGGTTGTGTTTCGGCTCGGTTGGGGGCTCATTGAAGGGTTTCGATTGCGGCCCGAAGTGCTGGCATGGCGCGCGGAAACGATCTGGCTAGTTCCAGGAGCTCTGAGGGATGGTTGCCGCGTTGGTTGAGCCAGCGGCGTAGGGCTGTGTGTGCGAGGTCGATGCCGAGCCGATGACGGAGGCGGTAGGTGTCGATGATCGAGCGCGCCGGGCTGTAGATGGCGATGGTGATCGTGTCGACGAGGTGAAGGTCGTCGCGTCCGATGTAGAAGGTGTCACGGTCGAACCGATGCCAGGTGACGGGAGCCCGTGTCTTCGGCTGCCAGTGGTGACGCGGCAAGGCGGCGTCGATTGTGTGGGGGATCTCGTCGGTGAGGCTGTGGTGAGCGAGGGCGGTCGTGAGGCAGAGGGTGGTGCGAGGGTTGCGCAGAGCTAGCTCGAGAAGGTCTGGGTCGGCACCGTGTCCGGCGCGGGCGTAGATACCGCGCGCAATGCGGTCCAGGTCGCCTTGGGCGGTCAGCTTCGCGAGGTCGCGGTCCGAGATCCCGAGGTCGCGGGCCTCGGCGCGCGTAAACGCGACCGGAATGGTTGCGGGGGACATGTATGAAATCATAGCCAGAAGGTGCCTATGTGGCTATGAATTGATTCGCGATGCGGGCATCGGCCGACCGGAGCCGTCCTGGCCTTCGCGGCCCGCGGCTGCGGCGGCGCGCTCAATGTTGCTCGGTGCTGCCCCGGAAGTCCTAATAACCTCGTGTAAACATGTTTGCACGGGGATCGACGCGCACTCGAAACTGTCGTGGAGAGAATTACCACGCTTGATTTGGTGGCGGTTGCATCGACAAACTCAGCTTGTCGCTATGCGTTGGGTAATCCCGACAAACAGTTCGATCCTGTTTGGTCTGCCGTGTTTTTTGATGTGGCGACCAGCCTCACAGAACTTGCCAAAACCGCAAGAGACTACGACGCTCTTCCTGACGAGCACCTGGCACTTGATGGAACTATTCGTGAACTTGTGGCTGCTGCAACAACCGACGACCTTGTAGAGACACTCGACTCTTTTGAATTTGGTGACGAACGTCGAGAGTTTTTTGATTCGGTCATCGCTGTGTACGCCAACGTTGCCGCGACACTGAACAACGAAACAGTGTTGGTTGGTTGCCCGCCGACGCTTTTTCGAACCAAAAACCGCGAATTCCGGCCTGAAACCGGCTGTTTTCGGTTAACTCGCGAAACCCAAACATCCGAACCCGCAAAACCCCTGGAGTGGAGCTGACGGGAATCGAACCCGTGACCTCCTGCTTGCAAAGCAGGCGCTCTAGCCAACTGAGCTACAGCCCCGTGACCGAGAGGATACCGCTTCGGCCCGCCGCCACGGTCCCCGGCTCGCCTTGGGCGTGGCATCGCCACGGCGACGGTGGCAGGATCAGGCGATGGAATCACGGGCTCTCAAAACCAATTCGATGGACGACTTTGACCTGCGGATGTCGGAGGAGTCCCGCCCCTTCTTCGAGGCAGTCGTCGAGTTCCTCGAAGCGGTCGTGGACCCGATGCAGGCAGAGTTCTTCGCCGCTGGTGAAGGACGAGCCGACCGTTGGAGCTACACCGAACGCCAGCTTGAACTGTTGGAGGGCGCCAAGGACCAGGCCAAGGAGAAAGGCCTGTGGAACTTCTTCCTGCCAGACACCGGTCAGGGCCTGTCGAACCTCGACTACGCCTATTTGGCTGTCGAACTGGGCAAATACCCACTCGGATCGGAGTCGCTCAACTGTTCGGCGCCAGACACCGGCAACATGGAAGTCCTCGAACGAGTGGGCACCCCCGAACAGAAGCAACAGTGGCTCGAACCGCTCCTGAACGGCGAGATCCGCTCCTGTTTCGGCATGACCGAACCGGGCGTCGCCTCCTCCGACGCCAAGAACGTGCGCTGCCAAGCCGTGCGAGACGGTGACGAATACGTGATCAACGGCGAGAAGTACTACATCTCCGGCGCCGGAGACCCGCGTTGCAAAATCATGATTCTGATGTGCCAGACAAGTCCCGACGGGCCGCCGCATCGACGCCAGTCGCAGATCCTGGTGCCGATGGACGCCCCTGGCCTTGAGATCCTCGGCCCAATGCATGTCTTCGGTCAAGACGACGCACCCCACGGCCACATGCACCTGCGCCTCACCGATGTGCGAGTGCCCGTCGGCAACATGTTGTGGGGCGAAGGCCGAGGATTCGAAATCTCACAACTCCGCCTCGGCCCGGGCCGCATCCACCACTGCATGCGGGGCATCGGAGCCGCCGAGAAAGCTCTTGACCTGATGTGCCGCCGCGGACTGGCACGTGAGGCATTCGGCAAGCCGCTCGCCCGGCTCGGCGGCAACACCGAGATCATCGCCCGAGCCCGCACCGAGATCGAAGCCATGCGGATGATGGTGCTGCGGGCCGCGAAAGCCATGGACACCCTCGGCAACGCCGAAGCAAGGGTGTGGATCAGCGCAGTCAAAGCCCTGGTTCCCGAACGAGTCTGCAAGATCATCGACCAAGCCATCCAGATGCATGGTGCAACCGGTGTGTCGCAGTGGACGCCTTTGGCCGGGATGTATCAGAGCCAGCGCACGCTGCGCCTCGCCGACGGCCCCGACGAGGTTCACTGGATGGTCGTCGGACGCTCCGAACTTGCCAGCTACGAGGGTCTGGAAGTGCCAGCCTCGTCGGCATGAGCCTTGATCCTGGGTGACTTCGGGGAATGAGCCCGGGAGACCCAAGGGGGGTGAGTTCCCGTGCTCAGGGTGCCAGGGGCCGGCCGAAAGGCAGTTCGTCTTGCCAGGTCAGCAGATACGACTCAGCAGCTTTGCATGCGGCCAAGAACGCTCCATCGGAGTGGAAGGTGAAATCGTTGCTCAGAGAGCCGACAGTCTGTTCGACCGCGGCGAGAATCTCGGCGTCGGGAAGGTCCGGGTCTCCCCAAAGCGCAAGGGCCGAGCCGGCGAGAGCGACAAAATCGGCTGGTACCGCCACACCGCCGCGCCGCAACACCGCAAGCGCCCGGGCAGTCACCGGTATACGACCACACGCAACCACGGCTGCAGCATCAGAGATCTGCGCGGCGATCTCGTGGTTGACCACACCCATCTTGGAACCCGCGAAGAACACGTCAGCCCCCGAAGCGAACACCTCGACAGGGCCGGCCACATCGCCCAGTTCGTTCACCAGGCCAGGCCCGTGCTCCAACCAGACATCGGCCAGAGTCTGAGCATCGAACCCGGAACTGGAAGAGACCGATCCGGCGGTTGTGGAGATAGCGCCGACTGTGGCTCCACGCTCGATCACAGCAGCCGCCAACGCCGGTCCGTTGGCGCCGAAACCCTCGATCGCGACCGACCGGTCCGACAGGTCGCCGACGCTGTGATGCGCACACACCGCGGCTCCCAGGCCCTCGGCCCGATCAACCAGCGTTGAACCTTCGCCCGAAAGCCGAGTCGTGTCTCGAGGGTCACTGGCACGCAGCGGTTCCAGATCGGCTTCGCTGACGCCCTTGGCAGCATCGGGCAGATAAGTGCCGTACTCGACCAACTCGGCCGCTTCAGCCACGAATGCGCCGACCGCTTCGCCTCGCTCGGGGACTTCCGCGCTGATTCCTGCCGACGCCCCACCATGACGCATGTTGAGCACCGCATACATGTAGGTCTGCGACCGCGCCAAGTCTTTGGCCCCGCCTTGGAGCACCCTGCGAGCCCAACGTACCGGACCCGAAGAAGTCTCTGCCCCAACCAGGTCGATGGCCACGAAGGCATCGGTGGACGTGAACTTGTGGATACGCACGTTCGCAGCGTACGCGATCAACCGCGCTGTGATGAACGCCGGAAGCGACCGTCAGTCACTCACCTCGATTGCGAACTCGGGACAGTTGTCGGCCGCGAGCACCGCCTTCTCTTCAAGCTCGTTGGGAATATCGCCCTCGATGCGCAAGATGGCGTAACCCTCATCATCGGTGTCGAACAGTTCCGGGGCGAGTATGTAGCAGCGATTGTGACCTTGACACGCGTCGCTATCCAAGTTGATTCTCATGCCAGCACCCTAGATCAGCCCTCGGCAATAAGTCTTGTCAGGGTCAACTCGGGTTGGTCCGCCTCAAGGCGCTGCAGCCAATAGGGACTCTCAAACAGAGCCAGCAGTTCACCGTCGGAACGACTGACAACCGTCACACCGCTCATCTGGCGAAGCTCGGGGGCAGACGTTTCATCGGTGATGCGTGCCGTGGTCCAAGCGCAGGGGTTCAGCTCGACCGATGCGCCGAACTCGTTTTCGAGCCGATGAATCGCGACCTCGAACTGCAGCGGACCGACCGCAGCGAGGATCGGCGCCTGATCCCCGACCTCGGGTTCCCGCAGGACTTGAACCACGCCCTCCTCGTCGAGTTGGTTGACGCCTCGGCGAAACTGCTTGGCCTTGGACGTGTCGAGGGTGCGTGCCACCCGGAAATGGGAAGGAGCGAAAGCCGGCATTTCAGGCCAGCGGACCGGGGAATCAATGTAGACCGCATCGCCGACCCGGAAATCGTTGGCGTTGACCAGACCGACCACATCACCCGGAAATGCCTCCTCCACAGTCTCGCGGTCCCGGCCGATCACAGACTGGGCGTACTTTGTGGCGAACGGCTTGCCGGTCGGACCATGGGTGACGACCATGCCCCGTTCGAACCTTCCCGAACAGACCCGCATGAATGCCATCCGGTCACGATGGTTGCGATCAGTATTTGCCTGCACCTTGAACACGATCGCGGAGAACGGATCGGCCAGAGCACGGGGCTCACCTGCCTTGTCGTGACGCGGCGTCGGCGACGGCACCAGATCGACCATGGCGTCGAGCAGCAACCTGACCCCGAAGTTGGTGAGCGCCGACCCGAAGAAGACTGGCGACAACTCCCCTGACTCGAACAGCTTCGAGTCGAATTCGCGTCCGACCGAATCCAGAAGCTCGACGCCGTCCCGCGCCTCGGTCCAGAGGTCACCCTCTTCTTGGGCCGCCCGGTCGCTGTCGACAAGTTCTTCCGGAGCTTCCGTAGCGCCCCTGGCAGTGCGGGTGAAACGCAAGAAGTCACCGCTCCGGCAGTCGATCAGCCCCCGGAACCGTTCGCCGTCCCCGACTGGCCAGGTGATCGGGACCGGTTCGAGGATCAACTGCTCTTCAATCTCATCGAGCAGACCCAAAGGATCACGGCTCGGCCGGTCCCACTTGTTGATGAACGTGACGATCGGGACTTCCCGGTCGCGGCAGACCTCGAACAGCTTGCGGGTCTGATTCTCGATGCCCTTGGAGCCGTCCAGCACCATGACGGCCGCGTCGGTTGCGGCCAGAACCCGGTATGTGTCTTCGGAGAAATCGCGGTGGCCGGGGGTGTCGAGCAAGTTGAGCACACAGTCTCGATAGCCGAACTGCAGCACCGTTGAGCTGATGGAGATGCCGCGTTGCTGTTCAAGCTCCATCCAGTCCGAGGTAGTGGACCGGTGCGAGCCCTTGGCCCTGACCGAGCCAGCGCCGGCTGTCAGAACACCCCCGTACAGGAGGAACTTCTCGGTCAGTGTGGTTTTGCCCGCGTCGGGGTGCGAGATGATGGCGAACGTCCGGCGACGTTGCGCTTCGGTCTCAAGTTCAGCCACCTGTACAGGCTATGAGACTGGGCTTGTCTTGTTGCGGTTGAGGCCTCATAGCCGGTGGGCCCTGTAGTAGGTGGGTAGAGCGGTCAGGCGTCTCGGGCGACCACATAGTCGGCCAGAGCACGAAGGGCCCCATGGCTGCCGTTGATGTCGGGCAGGTCGTCGACGGCCTCCAAAGAAGTGGTCGACAGTCGCTCGATTTCGGCTTCGGCAGCGGCCACCGCGCCGGTTTCGACCATCACCTCTTGTATCGCGGCGACGTTGTCGTCGCCCATCTCGGATCCCCTGTCAGCGGACACCGTGGCGAGCACCTCGCGTTGTGAGTCATTGGCTGCCTCACGAGCCAGCGCCAACAGAACGGTCGGTTTGCCCTCGCGCAGGTCGTCACCGACCGGCTTGCCGGTACGGTCCGGTTCTCCGAATGCTCCGAGCATGTCGTCGCGCAACTGGAAAGCCACTCCGAGCGGCATTCCGTGGGCGGCCAGCTTCGCAGCTAGGTCGACTCGACCCGCCAACGCGGCTCCGAGTTGAAGGGGACGCACGATGGTGTAACCAGCAGTTTTGTGACGAATGATCGTGCGGGCGTCAGCCACCGAGACCTCGCCCTGAGCGGTGCCGATCACGTCGAGGTACTGGCCCATGTTGAGTTCAGTGCGCAAACTGTCCCAGACGCGGCGGACCTCTGCACTGGCGTTCCCCAACGTCCGATCGGCCATGACGATGGCTATGTCTCCGACCAGTACCGCCGCGGCTTCTGCGAAGCGCCTCGCTTCGCCGTGCCAAGCACCTTCACGGTGGCGCTCGATGAAGCGGGCCCACACGGTCGGCGACGATCGACGTGTGGGAGAACCGTCCATCACATCGTCGTGGATGAGGGCGAAGGCATGAAGCAGCTCGAGAGCGCACCCGCCCGCGACGGCGCCGTCACCGGACGGATCGCCTCCCGCGGTCACCCAACCCCAATGGCAGTACGCGGGTCGGATCCGCTTGCCTCCGCCCGCCACGAAATCAGCGAGGTCAGCCAGCGGCACGTCCAACGCGGGGTTGAGTTCAGCCCAAGTTTTGCGTTCCTCGACGAACAGGGCCGCCAGTGCCTCATCGACTCTGGTCGCCACCGCCGAGAGCTCCGTCGGTGGAAGCTTCACGACCCCTCGTCGCCCTCGGCGGAGCCCTGGTCTTCGCTGTCGAGGTTGGCGACAACTCGTTCGACCTGCACACGGGCCGCGCCGATACGTTCGCGGCACAGGCGGATGAGCGAAGAAGCGCGTTCCACCCGAGAGGCCAGCATGTCGACGTCCAGGTCGTCGCCTTCAAGATCACGCAGGATCTGTTCGAGCTCCGCCATGGCGTCTGCATAACCAACAGCCTCGTCGGGCTCGGGTTGATTGTCGTTCATGTGACCCCCTCGGAAGTCGCGTCCTGTTTCTGTGCTTCGTTGGATCCGAGTGTTCTCTTCGGGTTCGTGTGGAGCGTTGCCGATGTGATCGTACTTGTGAGGTCACCGTCTGCTAGCTGAGTGGTAATGGCGTCGCCCGCCTCGAGGCCGGCCGTTGAGCGCACAACCCGACCGTCGCTGTCTCGAGTAATCGACCAGCCTCGCGCCAGCGCCAAAGCCGGGTCGAGAGCACGCACCTGAGCCGCCACCGCATCGACCCGCCGCACAGCGGTGCTCAAACCATGTCGTTGCGCCACCTCAAGGCGCGCAACCGCCTGGCCAATCTGTCCGACAGCCCGCCGCTGCGAGGAACGCGCAGTCCGTGTCAGTCGACTGCAACGAGCCGCCAGCAGCCGGTCGCTCCGGTCGAGCGCGTTTGCCGTCAAGACGGCCACACCACCTCGAAGCGTCTCGACACGCTGATCGGCTCTTTGCACCGCCCGCCGTCCGGCGGCAACCAACGACATCTCGTGATCGCCCAGGCGAGCGAGCCAGCGCTGCACCCTCCCGACGACGAACTGGGCAGCTGCGGTAGGCGTGGCGGCGGCAGTATGGGCAACCTCGTCGGCGACGCTGCGGTCAATCTCGTGGCCGATACCGGTGACGACAGGCACACCGGCGGAGGTGATCGCGCGGGCTACGATCTCGTGATCGAACACCGCGAGATCGGTCTTGGAACCCCCACCACGAGCGACAAGCAACACGTCTACATCAACCTGCGCCGCGGCTCGGATCGCGGCGGCGACCGGAACCTCAGCCCCCGGCCCCTGCACCGGCGTATCGACCTCTACAACCGTGAACGCCATACCGGCCCTTTCGAACACGGTTGAAATGTCGGCGTGGGCGGCGCTGCCGATAGAAGTCACCAACCCGACCCGAAGCGGGACCGGCGCCAGAAACTGTGCCGCATTGGCCCCCAAGACTCCCTCAGCGGACAGCTCGGCCAACAATGCGTCTTTGCCGGCGGCCAGTTTGCCCAACGTGTGGGTCGGGTCGATCGACGACATGCGCAGCTGTACCCGCGCCGAAGGCGGGTAGTAGTCGACCCGGCCCTGAATGCGCACGCTCACGCCGTCGCTCATGCGGATCGGATCGCCGTGTCGCTTCAGCAAACGGTTGACTCTGTCACGGGACTCGCGGAACAGAACCACGGGCATGGTCGCGACAGGAGCAGCCCCGGGACCCTCGCCAGGTTCAACCAAGTCGAAATAGACGTGGCCGTTGCGGGCTCGATGGATGCCGCTGATCTCGCCCTCGACCCACACGTCGTCTGGCATGGTCTGCTCGATGACCGTGCGGATCACAGCACAGAGCTCGGCAACCGAGAAAGTCCCCTGATTCATCCCGCCGACCGTACTCCGCTCGAGTGACAGCGACGCGTCGATCATCAGATGCGAGAGGAAATCACAGAAGACCCGACGACGACCACCGCGCCAATCGCGAAAGCCGTGCCGATGCCGGCGACGGAGGCCAACACACCCAAGAAAACACCGCTGAGAATCTCACCGCCGGCGTAAGCCTGGCTCATGAACGACAATATCGTGGCTCGGACGTCGGACTCGCTGTGAGAGTTGGCGATCATCGTGATGAACGGTTCCGCCGTCATCCGCAACGCCTCCTGCATCACCAGGCCAACAAAGATCGCCCAACCCACATTCGCACCAGCAGTCACTGCGATCGCCACCCCCGCCAACAGCATCAGCAACGACAGAACCCGGGCCGCGGGAACATCAATGAGACGACGTTCGATCAGACGAATCAGCACAGTCCCCGCTCCGGCCTGGACCAAGGCGAGAGCACCGTAGAGAAACACCTCGTCGACATCGGAGGGGACGCCCGCTTCGATCAGACGGGCCAGGTCGAGGTGATCGACCACTCCTGATCCCAGGCCGTAGAACAGCGAGGAGATCGCCAACAGACGCAGAGGCCGAGTACGGGCAGTCAGCCTGGTCCCCACCCTGACGATGCGTTTGAACTCGGCGCCCGCCGCTCTCGCAGTGCGCTCGAACCCCGTTTCGGGCATGGTCATGGCCAGCACCAGCCCCCACGCAGAAATCGAAGCGCCGACAACCACGATGGCCGTCGTACGGGTTGTGGTCGCCACGAGGGCAAGCGCGATCGGCACGCCCAGAGCGTTGGCCGTCAACTGCACTTTGGCTCGGCTGATCAGCAGCCGGTCGACTCGCTTCGGGTCGTGCAGCTCATCGGTCAACCACGCAACGTCGGCCCCGCTCTGCAGGGTCCAGGCGAGCCCCCAGCCAATCTGGGTCAAAGCGATCAGCCAGAAACTCTCGAACACGCCGGCCAGCGCCAGTATCGGACCCATGATCACAAACGAAACGATGATCGACAGGCGCCGACTGATCAGATCTGCGACGGCGCCGGTCGGGATCTCCCCGATTATGCCGCTCAGTTCAAGAGCGGTTCCCAAAAGCGCCAACTGGTAGGGCTCAAGTTGCAGGTCGTCGACCAGTCGGGGCATGAACACGATCCATTTCGCGTTCGTGCCCGCGGCCAATACCGCGGTTGTAGCCAGAAACAGCCATGCAGGGTCGGCAGTGCGCCGCACGGCTTAGGCGAGATTCTGGTTGCCGCCACCGTTGTTGTCGCTGCGATCGGCTGCTTCCACATGACCGCGGGGGATGCCCAGCACAAACAGGATCGCATCAAGATACGGCACCGAAACCGCAGTGTCGGCTGCTTCGGACACTATCGGTTTGGCGTTGAAGGCAATGCCGAGCCCGGCTTCGCTCAGCATGTCGAGGTCGTTGGCACCGTCGCCGACGGCCACCGTCTGTGATAGCGGAACCCTGGTCAGTTCGGCGACTTCGCGCAAGTAGGTTGCTTTGCGTTCACGGTCGACGATTGGGTCGACGAGATCGCCGGTCAGCTTCCCGTCGTCGAATTCGAGCACGTTTGCGTGGCAATAGTCGAGTTTGAGCTCCTTGGAGATCCGGTCGGTGAAAATCGTGAAACCGCCCGAGACCAGCGCCACCGAATAACCCAATCGTTTCAGTGTTCGCGCGAAGGTTCGAGTGCCCGGCGTGTAGCGCAACTTGGCTTGTGCCCTCTCAATGGCGGCCTGATCAAGGCCTTTCAGGTGACGCACCCGCTCACGCAGCGATGATTCGAAGTCAATCGCCCCCTCCATAGTCTCTTTGGTGATTTTCTGCACGACCTCGAGAGTTCCGGCCTCATCGGCCAGCAGGTCGATCACTTCGTCTTGGATGATCGTTGAATCAACGTCGAGCACAATCAGGCGTTTGGCTCTGCGTCCGATCCCCTCGGGCTGGACCGCCACGTCCATGGTGATGTGCTTCGCGGCTGCGAGCATCAGGTTTGAACGCAGTGTGTGTTGATCTCCGTTTCGAACCAGAAGTTCGTAGCTCATCACCGGGAAACTGGAGAGCCGGGTTATCCGATCAATGTTGGCCCCGGCGTCGGCGATGGCGGTGGCCGCAGCCCCGATCTCGGTCGGGCTGAGAACTGGCCCCAACAACGTGACCACCGTGCCGGGCAGTTGCGGGTCGGAAGTCGGGTCGGGAACGAAATCGAAATCGATCGTCATGCCCTGCTCCCACCCGAACAACAACAGTTCTTTGAGCAGGTCGCGGCCGCTGGGCACTTCAATTGCCAGGCCGAGGTTGAGTTGGCCGCAGATCACAATCTGTTCAATGTCGGATACGTCGGCGCCCGCTTCGGCTAATACCCCCATCAACCCGGCTGTAACACCGGGATGGTCCGGCCCGGTAACCCTCACCACGACGGTCTGGCACAGCGCGGCTGCGTCAAGTTCGCTCTGCACGAATGTCCAGCCTACGGCGCTTCGGTCGACTTGGGCAGCGCCATTGAAGTATCAGAGCCGCTATACGTGATCGGCGCGGACCAAAGCTTCGTAGAGCTCCTCGTAGAGGCCGCCGCGGTGCCGCAATTCGTCGTGCGTACCGGTCTCGACGACACGACCGTCGTCGAGCACGACGATGACGTCGGCATCGGTGATGGTCGACAGGCGATGGGCGATCACCAGCGATGAACGACCGGACAGGGCGTTGGCCAGAGCCTCCTGCACAAAGGCTTCGTTCTCGGTGTCGAGATGACTGGTTGCCTCGTCGAGCACGACGATCACCGGGTCCTTGAGCAGCATCCGCGCGATCGCCAGGCGTTGTTTCTCCCCGCCCGACAGCCGATAGCCGCGCTCGCCGACGATCGTGTCGTAGCCCTCGGGCAGAGCCGCGATCACATCGTGTATCCGAGCCGCTCGACAGGCCGCCTCGATCTCTGCCTGCGTCGCTTCGGTGTCGGCGTAGCGCAGGTTCATTCCAACCGTGTCGTGAAACAGGTGCGGGTCCTGGCTCACGACTCCGATGGCGCGCCTCAGCGAGTCCTGGGTGAGTGAACGCACATCGTGGCCGTCGACGGTGATAGCCCCGGCGGTCACGTCGTATAGACGGGGAACGAGCGAGGTGAGCGTGGTCTTGCCCGCCCCCGAAGGACCGACGATCGCAACCATCTGCCCCGAAGCAACGGTCAGGTCGATGTCGCTCAAGACATCGCCGACCGAAGCAGTCGACTCGTCACCCCCGAGTGACGCCGGCGTCCCCTCGGGCGGGTCCGGGTAGCGGAAGCAGACATGATCGAAGCGCACCTCGCCCTGCGGGTCGACCAACTCGGTGGCATCTGGCGCATCGACGATGGCGTTGGGAGCGTCGAGAACCTCGAACACCCGCTCGAAGCTCACGAACGCGGTCATCACGTCCACCCGGGCGTTGGAGAGACTGGTGAGCGGCAGGTAGATGCGCACGGTGTAGAGGCCCAGCGCAGTGAGCGTGCCGATGGTGATCGACTCGTTGATGACGAGGTGCCCGCCGAGCCAGTAGACGATCGCGGTGCCCACCGCTCCCACCATGGTCAGCGCAACCAGAAATATGCGGCTGTACATGGCGCTGCGCACGCCGATGTCACGCACACGGCCCGCACGGTCTGAGAAGTCGGCGGCTTCGGCGCCGTGTCGCCCGAAGAGCTTGACCAGCAGCGCGCCCGCCACGTTGAACCGTTCGGTCATCGTGTTGTTCATGGAGGCGTTGAGAGTCATCGACTCGCGGGTGATGTCTTGCAGGCTGGCGCCCACCCGACGGGCAGGAAGAACAAAAACGGGCAGGATGACGATGGCCAGCAGAGTCAGCCGCCATTCCAGGATCAGCATCGCGAGCAGCGTGCCGGTCAGGGTTATCAGGTTGCCGACGACAGTGCCCAAAGTGCCTGTGAAGGCCCGCTGCGCGCCGATCACGTCGTTGTTCAGACGGCTGATCAGCGTGCCTGTCTGGGTTCGGGTGAAGAAGGCGAGCGGCATCCGCTGCACGTGATCGAACAAGCGCACCCTCAAATCGAAGATCAGCCCCTCGCCTATCCGTGAACTGAGCCGGCGTTCCACTAGAGACAACAGAGCCTCAGCAGCAGCGGCACCGACCATCACGAAGAAGAGCAGGTTGAGGTAGCCACCGTTGCTGTCGACGATTGCCACGTCGAAGATCTGGCGGATCAACAGCGGGGGCAGCAGCCCGAGGAACGTCGTCAGCACAATGATCGACAGGTACACGAGGATGGCGCCGCGGTACGGGCGGGCGAAGGCTAGCACTCGGCGCCGTGTGTGGATGTTGAACTGCTTCCCTTCGATCCCGGAGCGGTCCGCCGTCATCGAGTGCATTACCTGGAAGGGACTCGACGCAGTCATAACTTGAGCCTACGCAGACCCCGCTAGCGTGATACGGGATGGAACGTGGCTCAAGTGCGCTGTTCACCGACCACTATGAGTTGACCATGGTGGAATCGGCTCTCAAATCCGGGGTTGCCGAACGGCGTTCGGTCTTCGAGGTCTTCGCTCGCCGCCTTCCCGAAGGCCGGGCGTACGGGGTGGTTGCAGGCATCGACCGCGTCGTGGATGCCGTCGAACGATTCCGGTTCGACGACGACTCCGTCGACCATCTGCTGGACTGCGGGGTGATTCGAGGCGAGTTGATGGCCGACTGGCTGCGCGACTACAGCTTCGGCGGAGACGTCACCGGCTACGCGGAAGGCGAATTGTTCTTCCCGTACAGCCCGGTGCTTACCGTGGCTGGTTCGTTCGCCGAATGCGTGGTGCTCGAAACGGTCCTGTTGTCGGTGCTGAACCATGACTGTGCGGTCGCCTCCGCCGCGGCCCGAGTGGCCGATGCCGCCGGTGGCCGCCTGCTTGTCGAGGGCGGGTCGAGGCGCACCGACCCGGAATCGGCGGTGGCCGCGGCACGCGCCTCGCATGTCGGAGGTTTCGACACGACCTCGAACCTCGAAGCGGGGCGTCGTCATGGCATCCCGACCGGTGGAACCACGGCGCACGCGTTCGTGCTGGCCCACGCCTCAGAAGAAGAAGCGTTCATGGTGCAGCGCGACACCTTGGGAGTCGGCTCGACCTATCTCGTCGACACGTTCGACGTGATGGCGGGAATCCGACGTGCGGTTGATGTGGTGGGGCGGGGCATCGGCGCGGTTCGGATCGACAGCGGAGAACTGCTCGCCGACAGTCGCGCGGCGCGCCGGTTGCTCGACGAGCTCGGTGCTGTCGACTGCCGGATCGTGGTGTCGAGCGATCTTGACGAGTTCCTGATCGCCGAGTTGGAGATGGCGGGTGCGCCGATCAACGCCTATCTGGTCGGAACCAGCCTCGTGACCGGCTCAGGCCATCCCACCGCTTCGATGGTCTACAAGCTGGTGTCGATCGCCGACGGCGACCACCCGGCTCCGCTGCGCGCGGTCGGCAAGCACTCGCCGGGGAAACGCACAATCGGTGGCCACAAGTCTGTACACCGCACCTATGACGCGAACGGCCGCTATCTGGCCGAAGTGCTTTCAGTCCTTCCCGTGGAGGTGCCCGACGATTCGATGCGCCCTCAAGTACCGCTGTTGCGCGACGGCGAGGTAGTCGCGGATCTGACCGATGTGAGCGAGGCGAGGGCCCGATGCGCCGAGCGACGCTCTCGCCTGCTCGACGAAGACCGGACTCCCTGGCCGGCGACGACTCCCGCTGTGCCTACAATCTGGGAAGGCGTTACCGAACCGCTGTCGGCGGCAGTTGTCAACAGCAATGGAGGCGTCAACAGCAATGGAGGCACGACCCGATGAGGGCGTTGATCGTCGTAGATGTGCAGAACGACTTCTGTGAAGGCGGCGCTCTGGCGGTGGACGGCGGCGCTGCGGTGGCCCGTTCAATCACCGAGCTAGCGGGTTTGGACCGTGCGGGCGGCGCATATGAGCTGGTGGTGGCCACCAAGGACTGGCACGTCGATCCGGGCGGGCACTTCGCCGACCCCGAAGTCGGCCCGAACTTCGTAGACACCTGGCCGGTTCACTGCGTGGCCGGCAGTGATGGCGCGGCCTTTCATCCCGATCTGGACATTGCGGTCGATGAGGTGTTCTTGAAAGGCCGTACGAGCGCCAGCTACACGGGTTTCGACGGCGGCGCGGCCTCCGATGAGACAGTGCTGCTGGGCGACTGGCTGACGCAGCGAGGCGTCACTTCGGTCGATGTGGTCGGCTTGGCCACCGATCATTGTGTCAGGGCGACTGCACTCGACGCCGTGGCAGTCGGTTTCGAGACCACCGTGTTGCTGGAGCACTGCGCCGGAGTCGCTCCCGAGACGACCGAGTCAGCGCTCACAGAACTCACCGCGGCCGGTGTCACGCTGGACCTCGGCGATGAGTGAACCACGGGTCGTTGCAACGGGGCTGCTCTTTCCCGAAGGTCCGATCGCGGAAGCTGACGGGAGCGTGCTGCTCGTGGAGATCGCCCGCGGCACGCTCAGCCGGGTCGCCCCCGACGGTGAGGTGACGGTCGTTGCCGAGTGTGGTGGCGGACCCAACGGAGCGGCCTACGGACCTGACGGCAAGATCTACATCTGCAACAACGGCGGGTGCTTTGAATTCAACGATGTGATGGATCTGATGGTCCCCGGTGAAGTCCCGAGCGCCTGGTCCGGCGGGTCGATCCAGCGGGTTGGGCGGGACGGCCACCCCGGTACCCGTGATCACTGCCGCCATGCCGTCGCTCCCACGCGGTGCTTCAAGTCGTGACTGGTCATCGGAATCATCTTGGCCGAAGCAAATTCAAGAGTTGGTCTGGTCGCGGAAGGCTACCGCTGAGTGATCCGCCCCGACACAGCTGGATCTGCGCGATCAGGCCTTCAAGAGACGATCGGCGTAGCCAGGGTGTACTTGCGAGGTTTGGTTTATTGCATGAAATATTCATGCTAGATTCATGCAATGGCCAATCTTCAGGTCAGGAACATGTCCGATGTCCTTCACGAGCGTCTGCGCCAACACGCTCGCGAGCGGAATTGCACCATGAGCGCAGCGGTGCTCGAAGCGATTGAAAGGGAACTTGCCCGGTGGGAGTGGAACAAGCACCTTGCGAATCGGCCAACGACGGACCTGGGCATTGATGTTGCATCGCTGATCGCCGAAGTGCGGGAGACCCGCGACTCAGAGCTCGAATGACCGGCTACGTGATCGACGCCTCAGTGGCGGTCGAATATCTTCTGCGAACGCCGCTGGGAATCACGCTTGCTGACACGATCGAAAACGCATCATTGGCAGCCCCCGAGTTGATTGACCCAGAAGTGATGTCGGTATTGCGGCGAGCGGTGCTCACAGGACGTCTTGAGGATTCAAGAGCCGAGATGGCGCTGAGCGATCTGGCCATCTGGCCTATCGATCGTATCTCACATCAAGCACTCGCCTTGTCAGCGTGGCAGTACTACCGCAACACCAGTGCCTATGACGCCTTCTATATTGCAGTCGCCCGCACCAGAGGACTCCCGTTGTTGACTGCAGACGGACGACTTGCGAGATCGACCGGTCTCGATATCACCGTCCACCACGTTCAAATCAGCTGAGACATCCCCCCGCAGCGTCGGTTCGCTCCCGTACACCGGCGCAGCCGGTCAGGGGTCGATGTTGGTGGCCATCAGGTCGGCCATCGCGGTAGCCGCCGCCGCGGTCAGAGCGCCGTTGACCAAGGGCAGGTCGGTGCCGTCGATTCGGGCGATCGACTGGACCACTCGGGTGCTCGAGGCAAGGAACGCCTCAAGTACCAGAGGCAGGTCTTCGAGCGGCAGATGGGTCTCCGCCACGTCCAGGTTCTCCATGATCAGCTCACGGGTCACACCGGCCAGGCAGCCCGTGTCGAGCGGCGGCGTGTGCAACCTCCCGCCGTCGGACCAGAAGATGTTCGACCCGGTTCCCTCGCTGACGCGGCCCTGCGTGTCGGCGAATATCGCCTCTGATGCGCCGCGTCGGCGAGCCATGTCCCGAGCCAGCACGTTCTCCGCGTAGGAGGTGGTCTTGATCCCAGCCATGGCGCCGCGCTCGTTGCGGGTGAATGACACCGTCGCTACGGCAGTGCCCGGCGCGTATCTGGGAGGCTGGTTACCGGCGATCACGATCGTCGAGCCCGGCCCCGTCCCACGGCGTGAGCCCAGGATCCCGCCGCTGCTGGTCACCGTGATCCGCACCACACCGGCAC
Source organism: Acidimicrobiaceae bacterium (assembly GCA_026706815.1). Classification (GTDB taxonomy): domain Bacteria; phylum Actinomycetota; class Acidimicrobiia; order Acidimicrobiales; family Aldehydirespiratoraceae; genus VXYK01. Next base: position 38,913 of record JAPOYA010000017.1, read on the forward strand.
CGGGGGCGACATCGAGGCACCGTGCGATTGCGTCGCGCAGTTCGTTGTCGTTGTAGGGGCAGTCGAACAACAGGGCTTGGGCGGAACGGCGCAGGCGGTCAAGGTGTCGGCGCACCCCGAAAGCGGCGACACCCGTGCCGTTGGGCACCACCACCAGCGTTTCGAACACACCGTCGCCGACCATCACGCCGTGGTCGTCGACCCGCAGATGCGGTTGATCGGGCTCGACCATGCGTCCGTTCATCCACAGGGCCTGCACGCTCATCGACACGAAACTATTGGCCGGGAGTGGCCCCAGCAACACAGACGGGCTCTCTGCGCGATCAGGCCCGCACGGCTCCGTAGGGATCGGCTTCGTCGCGGGTCGGGCGCGCGCTGCGGATCTGCGACCAGATGTCAGCGAGTTCTTTGGAGCGTTGATATCGCCTTCCTCGCTTGTCGCCGATGGGGGTCAGCAAACCGGCTTCTACCATTGCCTGAAGATCGCGTGAAGCCATGCCGTCGCTGATCGGACGTCCGTCATCCGCTTCTGTTCGCATGAGGTACAGCGACCGCCGCAGGGTCCACCCGCGGGCTGTGTCGCACAGTGTGTCGACGGCCCGCTCGGGTATGCCCCGCTTTTGAGCGAGCTGGCTGCACACATCCCAGAGCATCTCGAATTCGAGCACTCGGCGCAGCACGGTGCGAGCCTGATGAGAATGCGCTGTCAGACAGAACTGGATCCAAGGTCGCGCGGTTCTCTCCGGTGACCACTGGCCGTCCGCCACGGCGTTCAGCGCTGCGTAGTACTCCAGTGTGTTGCGTCCGAGGTACTCCTCGATGCTGAGGAACTCAGGCGCGACCGGGCCATCGTCTCGAACGGCAGCTGCGGCGAGCGCCAAAGTCTGCACGCAACGCGCCATGCGACCGTTGCCGTCACTGAACGGGTGAATCAACACCAGATTGAGGTGCGCCATGGCCGCGGCGACCATCGGGGGCACTGTGTCGTCAGCAGCGAGAGTCGCGCACTGTTCAAAGAACTCTCCGAGCAGCGCGTCGATCTCATCGCGCCCGGGCGCGTCGTACACGGATTCGCCGTCGGAATCTGCCACCCAGATCGCCCCAGGACGCAATTGCCCGGGATTGTGCGCAAGGTCGTGTCTGATCATCATGAAGTGCAGCGCCCGAAGTGTGGGAAGGTCGATCGGCGTCGAGGGCGACGGTGATTCAATGCCGACGGCAGCTTGTGTCGCCGGTTCGGGGATCAGGCTCCTCGGTGACACGCCGGCGGCTAGTTGCAGTGCGTAGGTCATAGCGTCCCGGTATCCCGAGATCGCGCTGATGGTGTCTTTGGAGAGATCAGCAGTCGGTTCGTCGTTGTCGATTACAGCAGCTGCATCCTCAACGCTCGCGTGGTAGCCCTCGATTGAGTTCGAGCCCTGGACAGCGCGTGCGAATTGAGCGCGCCGAAGAGTGCCGTACCAACGCCGTCGCATGCGGAGATACGGCCGGAGCTGTTCGCGCAACCGCTCGATTTCGTCGACGACTGCGGTGTCTCTGTCCGTCAGGTCGGGCACTCGGTAAATCACACGCGCGATACTACCAATCTATTCATCGCTATGCAATAAATAATAATCACTATACGCCGTCATAGGTGACACGGGGCACATTGGACACGCTGGAGTTCCCGTCGGCTATTTCGGGTTGTCGATACGCGGAAGGTATGGGATTCGAACCCATGGTGACCCGGAGGCCACAACGGCTTTCGAGGCCGCCCCATTCGTCCGCTCTGGCAACCTTCCACCACAGAGGCTACCGCAGCGCGATCCGCCCAACACCCGCGCACTGTTGCCCGGCGAGTCCGGCGAACCGAGATCAGTAAAGATCCGATGAGCCGCCCGATGCACCCTCGCCGCGGGCCAGAGCAAGTTCGGCCTGTATCCCCATGCGCATCGCCAGCAGATCGGTGGTCACGGTGACCATGCGGAACCCGGCGGCTGTCCGCTTGGGCGTCAGCGCCCCCGTCGATTGGATGCCGGCGATGATGTTGTGAGCCGCGCAGCGTTCGAGGATGAAGCTGAGCGCCTCGTCGAAGACCTTCTCTCCGTCGTTGTTGCCCGGAGGCAGACCGAGAGTGATCGACAGGTCCGCCGGCCCGACATAGATCGCATCGATGTCGGGCACCGCAAGAATCTCGTCGAGGTTGGAGAGCGCTTCGGCCGTTTCGATCATCGGAATGCAGGCCACATTGCCTGGTTCCCACTTGAAGTAGTCGTGGCGCAGACCGGCCACGGTCGGACCCCAACTGCGCACACCGCGAGGGGCGTAGCGGCATGCGGTCGCGGCCTGCTCAGCCTCGGCGACCGTGTTGACCATGGGGATTATCACCCCGTGGGCCCCGGCGTCGAGAGACTTGCCGATAATGCCGGGCTCGTTGCGGGGAACCCGCACGATTGGGCTTGACCCACCCAACAAGATGGCCTGGATCATCGACACCGAGTCGGCAAAGTCGAGCGGACCGTGCTGGGTGTCGACGCAGACATAGTCGAAACCGCATCGCGCTGTGGCTTCGGCCGTCACCGTGCTGGGGACGGCCAACCAACCACCGAGAGTTGTTCTGCCTTCCCGCCATCGGTCGCAAATGTTGGTAACCGTCATGAGCATGGGTCTATCAGCCACGGCGTGACTTCATACGGGTCCGCGCCGACACCGGTGCAATACTGAGCTTATGGGGAGCGTTGATCGGCCATGACAATCGTGCGGGGCACCGTGGTCACGATGAATCCCGGCAGGGAGATCATCGGCGACGGTGCGGTTGTCATTGCCGGAGAAACCATCGCCGCGGTCGGCGGCTTCGCCGAAATGAGGGCGGCTCACCCCGACGAGAGTGTCTCGGGCCGCGAAGGCGACCTGGTCCTGCCGGGCTACGTCAACGGACATCAGCATCTGACCGGCGACCGGCTGATCCAATCATCGATTCCCGATGATCTGCCTCCCGGTGAGGCGATTTTCTCTTGGGTGGTGCCGGTCCACGGCGAGCACGGTCCCGATGACGACGAACTCTCGGCCACGCTCACTCTCGCCGAGTCGCTGTGCAACGGCATCACCACAACGTTCGAGGCGGGGACCGTCGCTCATCCGGACCGGGTTGTGGCTGCTGCTCAGACCGTGGGCGCCCGAGTGACGGTGGGCACTTGGGGATGGGACATCGACGAAGGGCCGTATGCGGGCCCGGTCGATGAGGTGATCGAGCGCCAACGAGCCGCTTTGGATCTGGCGGACGGGTCTCGGGCGTCGGCTTGGGTGAGCCTTGTCGGGCATGACCTGATGTCCGATGAACTGGTCGTGGCGGCGAGCGAACTGGCCCGCACGCGGGGGGTCGGCCTGACCTTTCATCTGTCGCCGACCTCCAGCGACGTCGACGGCTATCTCGCTAGAACCGGCGTGCGGCCAGTGGTCCACCTAGCGGCGCTGGGTGTCCTGGGTCCTCATGTGGCGATTGCCCATGGGGTGCATCTCGATTCGCAGGAAGTGGCGTTGCTGGTAGACCACGGGGTTGCGGTCGTTTCGTGTCCGTGGGCCTACCTGCGTCTCGGTCAGGGCGTGACCCGTGAGTTCCGCCATCTGGATCTGTGGCGCGAGGGCGGCCGTCTGGCTTTGGGTTGCGACGCCGAGAACGCAGGCGACATGGTCGACGGAATCCGCACCGCGGCGTTGTTCGCGGGGTTGGCGAAGGACGCGGCGGTCGACCCGACGATCTTCGGAGCTCACGACGCTCTCGAACTGCTCACCATTGCGGGGGCGGAGGCTCTCGGCATGTCCGACCAGATCGGTTCGCTCGAGGCAGGCAAGCAAGCCGACATCGTGGTTCACGACCGGTCCCGGATCGAGTGGATCCCCCAGAGCCCTGATCCGGTGCTGCAACTCATCTGGGGCAGCGACGGCCGATCGGTGAGAGACGTATACGTAGCGGGCGAACTCGTAGTCGCAGACGGCCGAGCGCAGACCGTCGATGTCGCGCTGGCTGAAGAAGCCCAAAACGCCGGCCGCTCGCTGCGGACCCGCGGCGGCATCAAAACAACCTCCCGCTGGCCGATCAGTTGACCTGTTGGATCCGACTCAATTCGATTCGAACAGCACGCAGGTGTCAGCAAAGGTTCTCATCTGAAGACGCTCGTCTTCGGTGCAGTTCATCGCGGGTCGGATATCGCTGGCCGGGTGTTCCCAGCGGTCGTGGCTTCCGTCTCAAATACGACTGCTGGGCGCGTTCGCAGGAGTCGCGTTCTGTCATCAGGTCAAAGCCTACAGCACGGGCCATTTGGCCTTGTCGGGGAGGCCGGAGCGGATCGTGATCGCTTCGCCGGCGAGCTGGGCTTGGGCGTAGAGGGCCTGTTCGTCGATGGTTGTCATCTGCCCGTTCTCCACCACCTTGGTGCCGTCGACGACGACCGTGTGCACACCGCGCCCGTCGGCCGACCAAACAAGTTGGTTGGCGACGTTGAGCAGCGGTCGCCACTCGGGCCGGTCGGTGTCGTGCAACACGACATCGGCCAGTTTGCCGACCTCGAGCGAGCCGATCTCATCGGACATCTGCATCAACTCGGCCCCGCCTATGGTCGCCATCTCATAAGCCTTCTCCGCGGGGAACATCTGCGGGTCCTGACGCCCGTCCTTGAACAGTCCGGCCACCAAGTAGGTGGCGCGCATCAGGTCGGAATAGTTCGAGGCGTTGTTGCCGTCGGTGCCGATGCCGAGGTTGATCCCGGACTGCACCATCTCGGGCATCCTGCCGACCTGGGTCACCCCGTAACTGACCTTGAGCGCCGTGGTCGGGCAATGGGCGACATGCACGCCCGTCTCGGCCATGATCTGGATCTCGTTGTCGTCCACCTGCACGCAATGGGTCATGGCCACATCGGGACCGAGCACCCCGAGCTGCGCCAAATGCACCATGGGCCGGTGCCCGAACTCGGCCACGAAGCCCTCAGGATCGAGCTTCGCGGGCGACATGTGAAAGCTCAGCCCGACATCGTGCTCGGTGGCCAATTCCCGGGCGGCCCGCCAGAGCGGATCGGAGCAGGTGGTATGCCCCACGAGCAGCGACCAAGCGCTGATGCGGTTCTCGGCCGCGGCGGGGTGGCGCTCGAGTTGTTGTTGCAGGTTGGCGATGGCTTGGTCGGTGTCTTGTTTGTAGACGTCGGGTTCTGGTGGCAGGTCCCAGACCCATTGGCCCACTCTCCCCCGGATCCCGACTTCTTCGAGGCCGTCGACTACTTCGTCGAGGAATCGGATCGTGCCCGCCTCCAGAAAGGTCGTGGTGCCGGATTTGAGCATTTCGGTCGCCGCGAGCTGGGCGGACAGCCGTTCTTCGGCAGCGTTGTACATGGAGTACAGCGGGCACAGCCACATGAAGACGTTCTCTTCAAAGGGCGTGTCGTCGGGGACATAGCCGCGGGTCAGGGGTTCGCCGGTGATGTGGATGTGGGAGTTGACCATGCCCGGAGTGACCACGAAACGGTCGCCTCCGATGGTCTCGGCTGGGTGATATCGCGTCTCGAGTCGGCTGGCCTTGCCGACAGCTACGATCTCGCGCCCACGGACCGCCACGGCGCCGTCGTGAATGATGTCACGGGTCTGGTTCATGGTGACGACGTAGTTGCCTTTGATCAGCAGGTCGATGTTCTCGGTCACGGCTTCAACGTAGTTGGGTTGAGTTGTGTCCGTCAGACTCGCCGTTCAGATCGACCGCAGTAGCTTCAGTGTCGAGTCGACGGTCGAGGAGGACGACATGCAGATCCGGCGAGTCTCGGGTGCGTTGGGCGCGGAGATCACCGGCAGAACGGTGACCTTGCCATATGGGACGAACGCTCAACGCTGCACCGCGCGGCAGCCGACCACTTTCCCCAACGCCGTATTGTCCGCCGCCTTGAGATTGACGGCGACCACCCCTACCTCGACCCGACCGGTTGACACCTGCAATCACCGTTGACAAACGACAACGCAATAATACACTTATGTTGCATAACCCCTCTCCTCCTTCGTGGGGAGAGCTCGAGGCCCACCCTCAGGGGTGGGCCTCTGTACCTTTCTTCCAAACCTTGGGACGTTCCACGTAGCCTTTCGCTAGAGCCACCCGATCCTGCATCTGGCAAGAAGGGACTATTTCCCTCCGGAGTGGCCGAGCGCTTGTTGCTTCCCTCTGCAATTCCCGGTTTACGGACGTGGCAGGGCTAATCACATCGACGGTGTGACCAGCCTCCACGACGAGCTTGACCGCAATCTTGAGGTCGCCATCGTTGGTCACCAGGATGGCGCGGTCACAAGCCTTGGTATGGAAGTCGTTGACAAGATGTGTGGCCATAGCAACATCCGTGAACTTTTCTTCTGGAATCTGCACGCGGACCTTGAGTGGTCGGTTAGAGCGAGCTTCGTTCCGGTCGAGCATCCAGGCAGTTAGTCGGCGTGGCGAGGGGCGAAGCCGGTCTTGCCAGGGCAGGTTTGGAGCGATTGCTCGCCACTTCGGCGCCACCTGGAACTTCCCTTCGAACACTTCGACGCCGGGGGTTGCCTGGATCGCTCTGATCAACACGCGATGCCGTCCGGGTGCTTTGGCGTCTTCAGATGCGCTCGATGAGATCTGCGCAGTGAAGTACTTCACGGTTACGAGCTGGTCGCTGGCAGATATCAACTTTCTGCCGAACGCTGCCAGATCAAGCCACTTAAAGTCTGTGTTCTTTAGGGCGTTGTAATAGAGGTTCAAACCGTCTACGTAAACGATTGTTCTGTTCATAGCGTTGAATCATGTCACACGCTTTTTGCAAACCCCGCGAACAACCGTGCTCACGTCAGGTCGGTTCGGGGAAGCGAAATCGTGGACCTGCTTCGGCCCAGTCCATGTTGTCGCGGACGTATTCGCTGGCACCGTCGCGCACGGGTGTGAAGTCCCAGGAGTAGTGGCCGTCGATGGTCATCGCTGCGTGGAGCATCCAGCGGCTCCGCTGGGAGGCCAGAACCCGCTCCCGGATGGCATTGCTGTCCCAACGCTGGGCGGTCTCTGCGGCGAAGCTTGCGGCTAGTTCGGTGTGAGCTGGGTCGTCGGTGAGGTTGTTGCGTTCGAGGGGGTCGGCCTCGATGTCGTACAGCAGTGCGGGATCACTGTCGCAGTGGATGTACTTGTGTCGGCCTCGGCGGATCATGAACATCGGGTGGGAGGTCATTTCACCGGTGTATTCGGCGATGGTCTCGTCTATGGGGTCGTGCCCGCCGGTTGCGCTCTCCCACAGGCTTCGCCCGGCCAATGGAATGACCGGTTCGATGCGGCCGTTGCCGCTGCTGGCATTGTCAGATGAGGTGCCGGCAAGCGAGATGTCGAGCAGGGTGGGCAGCAGGTCCATGAGTGAGCAGACGTTGCCGACCGTGCGGTTGGCCACGCCGGGACCGGCCATGATCAGCGGCACCCGCAGAGACCGTTCAAAGAAGCTCATCTTGAACCACAGTCCCCGGTCGCCGAGCATGTCGCCGTGGTCGCTGGTGGCGATCACAATCGTGTTGTCGAGCTGTCCGGTCTCTTCGAGGACTTTGACCATCTGCCCCAGCCAGGAGTCGAAATAGCTGGTGTTGGCGTAGTAGCCGTGACGGGCGTTGCGGCATTGCTCGTCGGTGTAGCCGATGGTGTCGGCCTGGATGCCGTGACGGATCCTCAACGTGTGGGGGTCCGGTGAATCGAACCCGTCTGGAAGGTCGATGTCGTCGTGGTCGTAGAGATCCCACCATGCAGGTCGGGCCACGTAGGGATCGTGGGGGTGGATCAGCGCTGCTGTCATATACCACGGTCGTTCGTCGGCTTCACGGGCGAAGTCGTAGAGCTGGCGTGTCGTCGAGAATCCGACTTCTTCGTCGTAGTCGATCTGGTAGGTGGCCAGCGCTTGACCCGCCTCCGACAGGCTGTCCATGTTGTGGTACCACTTGTCGATCCTGTCGTCGGCCTGGTCCCAGTTGGGCGTCCAGGCGAAATCGGCGGGGTAGACGTCGGTGTTGAGACGGCGGGTGAAACCATGGAGTTGGTCAGGGCCGATGAAGTGCATCTTCCCGGCCAGCACTGTGCGGTAGCCGGCGAGGTTGAGATAGTGGGCCATTGTCGGCACCCGCGCCGGGAACTCGGCGGCGTTGTCCCAAGCGTCTATGGCCGTGGCCGGTTGACCCGATAGCATCGAGAACCGGGACGGTGCGCATAGGGGGAAGCTGCAGTACGCCGCGTCGAACCGCGTGCCCCGTTCGGCGAGGGCGTCCATCGCCGGTGTGCGAACCAATCGATGGCCGTAGGCACCGGTGAAATGCGGTGCCAACTGATCAGCCATCACCATCAGAATGTTGGGCTGTCTCATACCCAGCGACGCTACTACTCAGCGCCCCCGGCAACTGCTCTATCCTCCGGCAGTGGGGACCATCGCCCCCATATCCGCCACAGACGTTCTTAGCCGGATGCGAGCGTGGTTGCTGCAGAGCGCGATGAGCGCGGCGCTGCTCTGCTCGTCAGCGATTCGAGCACACCCTCTCCTGTATCCGCATGAACGGCGGCTTACCGGACTCTCCAAGTGGTCAGACCATAAGACCACGGCTATTGTCGCTACGCAACCAGATCAGAGGGGAACCATGACCTATCCGAACACGCTCGTATTCGTCGACTTTCCGTCAGACGATGTTGACGCCGCCCACGCCTTCTACGCCGAAGTGTTCAACTGGGAGATCGAAGAACGCATCCCCGGCCTCTTCCACCGCATCGTGCCCGGGCAGAACTTCAAGGTCGACGACGGATCGCAGGGCCCGACCGGGAACCTCCACATGGGCCTTTCCAACGCCGCCAACATGCGGCCCCACCCCGACGCCGAACCGACCGCGCCCACCAACATGAACCCGGGGGGCCGCGCCATCCGCGCCTGGATATTGGTGAGCGACGACGATTCGTTCGACCGCATCCTGGCCGCAGCCGAGCGTCTCGGGGGCACGATTTTGTGGCGCGACCACTTCTGGACCGAGTTCGGCGGCGCCAACGCCTCCTTCCTCGACCCGTGGGGCAACCAGCTCATGCTCTGGCAGCACCTCCCCGACGCAGAACAAGACGACGACACCCATCAGGTGGTCGGCGAGTTCAGCGTCCCCGAAGGTTGGACCGTCGAATAGAGCAGTCCGTTGCCTGAGCCCAGAGCTCCGAGCCCTAACCGCCGAGGCCGGCGGCTGCGCTGTGAGGGCGGGTCGCTACGAAGCACTGTTGGAATCCGATGGGCTCGATCAGGCGAATGTTTGCGAATCCGGCGTCTCGCAGCCACTCTGAGAACTGTTGATGGGTAAACGTCGAACCCTTCTTGGTGCTGGCCATCATGGTTGCGCCCATGATGACGGCGTGCGGGTTGAACTTGCGTTCCACATCAGTGAAATAGTCCGCTAGCAGCAGTCGGCCCTGCGGTTTCAGCGCGCGAAAGGCCCTCTCGATGAGATGGCGGGCCCCTTCGGCGCCCTCAGTTCGACATATGTGGCCGAGCACCACGATGTCGTATGCGGCGTCCTCGATATCAATCGTGTGAAAATCCCCGGGCCGCAACTTGCAGCGGTCGGCAACCCCATGCTCGCTGGTCTTGACTGCGGCCACATCAATGATGCCGGGCAGGTCGTTGATCACCGCGGTGCCTTGGGTACAGGCCTTCAGAATGGCGATCGACCAGGGCGCCCCGCCCGCCCCGAGATCCAACACGTGGGGTTGCTCCAGAGCCGAGTAGCGGATTTTCAAGTCGGCCCGGTCAGCGCAGCGAAACATCGTGGTGAAAGTGCCCTCCACCAGCGGGACGTAGAAGCCCGCCGGGTCGTCTTCGATGGGAGTCGCGGGTGCGCCGTTGCGGATCGTGTCGGCCAGGCGAGCCCAGTTTTCGTGAGGTCCCGGCGCTACGGACACCAGATCGGCCATAGTCGCCGGACCATCGCTCACGAGGTAGCGCTTGGCCGTGTCGTTGAGCTCGTAGACATCCACGAACTGGTCGAGCAGCCCCAAAGCGACCACACCGTCGAGCAATGTCGCTAGCTGACCAGCAGGCACATCGAGTTTTTCGGCCAAGGCTCCCGCGGTTGTCGGGCCGGTCTCTTCAAGCGTGTCGAAAACGTCGAGTTCCAGCGCAGCGACGAGAATGTAATAACGGCCAAGACCTTCGATCGCCGCCCATACCGGTGCCGCGGGCGGGGGTTTGTAGTCAGTCCACGGACGACCCTTGAAGGCCATCGTGTGGGTCTTCTTCAACTCGGGATACGGGGCGTCCCGTGGCTCGCTGGTCATTTGTTGAGGGTTAGCTGATGTTGAGGGTTAGCTGAGTGTGCGGTTCTAGCTCGTTGGGAAACGTACGTCTCTCAGGGCTTGAGAATGATCTTGCCGAAGAAATCGCTGGACAACATCTTGGCTTGCGCAGCGGCTGCGTCGGCCAGCGCGAATTCGGAATCGATCACAACCTCGAAGTCGCCCTCACAGAACGTGTCCCACACCGGGCCGAACTCCTCGGGCCGATACGGGTCCGAGCCGAGGATCTTGATGCCTGAGTGAAACACATAGCCGAGCGACGGGATGGTCGCTTCGTCGCCCGAGGAGTTACCGCAGTTCACGAGGCGTCCGCCGATGCCGATCGCGAACAGGGACTGGCCGAACAGAGCGGTGCCCACATGATCGAAGACCATGTCGACACCTGCGCCGGCAGTGACCCCTCGGGCGAATCCGGTTACGTCTCCGCTGCGGTTGTTGCACACATGGTCCGCCCCCAGTTCAAGTGCTCGCTCGCATTTCTCGTCGCTCCCTGCGGTGGCCAAAACCGTCGCCCCGGCGTGTTTGGCCAATTGGATGGCCGCGGTCGAAACCCCTGAACCCGCGGCGTGGATCATCACGGTTTCGCCTGCCTGCAGCTCGCCGACATCGAACAGTGCGTGAGCCGCGGTGAGATAGCAGGTCGGGAACGCGGCCGCGTGCTCCAGCGGCATCGAGTCCGGCACCTGGTACACATGCGAGCTTGGCGCCAGGCACTTTTCGGCGTATCCGCCGTCGACCGTTCCGCCGATGATTCCGAGTTCGCCGTAGAGGTCGCCCATTCCGGCGAGTTTGGAAGACTCGGGCACTCCCGCCAACGAAGGGTCGATGACCACCCGGTCGCCGATGGCGACATCGTCGACATGCGAGCCGATCGCGGAGACCATCCCGGCCACGTCCATGCCCGCGATGTGGGGATACTGGAATCCCGGCATGTGGAACCAGCCGTTGCGCTGCACCACGTCGAGTCGGTTGAGCGCGGTGGCGGCCACATCGACGACCACATCCCGCGGCCCTGGCTCAGGGTCGGGGACATCGACATATTGCAGGACCTCGGGTCCGCCTGATTCGTGGTACAGCATTGCTTTCATAGGGTTGTCTCCGTATTCTGCGCGGCTACTTGAGGCCGCGGATGAAGGGTTGGGCCAGCGCTGCGGGGGCGCGTACCCGGTGGGCGAAGATGGCCATGCCGGCGATTGTGACGACGAACGGAAGGGCCTGCAGCAACTCGCTGTTGACGTCATAGCCGAGTCCCTGAATCGACAGCCGGAATGACAGCGCTCCGGCAAAGACGACGCATCCGGCGAGCGTTCCGCGCAGGGTCCAGCCACCGAAGATGACTGCGGCGATCGCTATGAAGCCGCGGCCTCCGACGATGGTGTCCTCGAACCTTCCGATATGACCGAAGATCAAGAAGGCGCCCCCGAGTCCGCAGGTCGCGCCGGCGTAATAGATCGACTGCCGCCGCCTCTTGTTGACGTCTATGCCCGATACGTCAGCGGACTGCGGGTTCTCGCCGACTGACCGCAACTCGAGACCCCAGCGGGTTCGATAGACCAGCCACCACGAAAGCGGCAACAGCAGATACAGGATATAGAACGGCCAGCGTTGCCCGAACAAAGCCTGTCCCAATAGGGGAATATCGCTGAGCACGGGGATTTCCCAGCGGCCGGCCAAGGTTGTCTCTGGTGCGATCTCGTTCTCCAGGAAACCAGTCAGCCCGAACACCAAGATGTTGAGCGTGAGTCCAACCACGAACTGATCGGCGGCGAGGCGGTGGCTCATCTCGGCCTGCACGCCCGCTATCAGCACCCCACCCAAGATCGCGGTCAACAGCCCGACCGCTACCGAACCGGTGAGGTGACAGCCCATCGCAGCGGCGAACGCTCCGCCCAACAGCATCCCTTCGACAGAGATATTGAGAGTCCCCGATCGTTCCGCGACCCATTCACCCGTCGCCGCGAAAGCCAGGAAAGCCGCGAACAACGCGCCGTTGAGATAGGTCGACTCGCTCGAGAAGATCTCATAGACAGCGCTTAGCAGATCAGTCATGGCTCACACCCTCTCCGTTGCCGCGGCGCGGGCTCGGCGGCGGTCGCGAAGGAGCATCACCGCTGCAGGGATCAACAGGGCCAGCACCAGCAGCCCCGAAATGACATCGGTGATGCGACCTTCGACCCCGGTGCTGCCGACAAAACTCGATCCCGTGCGCAACCCGGCGAAAACCACTGCCACGGGGATAGCCGCCAACGGCTTCTCATAAGCGACGAGCGCCACGAGCAGGCCTGTCCAACCGATGTTGGCCGAAAACCCGGGCACCATCTGATAGTTCCCGAAAGCGAAACCTCCGCCTGTGAGCATTGCTGCGCCGGCCAGACCCGCGAAGGCGCCGCCGAGCATCAGCGCCATCGCCCCGTATCTTGTTTCCGACACGCCTGAACGTTGCGCCGCCCTCGGGTTGCGGCCGAGCATCCGAAGCCGGAAGCCCCAAACGGTTCGTGACAGCGCAAATGCGACGATCACGGCGAGAACAACAGAGATGAATACGGTCAGGGGGAATTCGTTGCCGAAAAAGTCGGGACGGGGAAGTCGGTTGTCGGTGGCGAGCTGCTCGCTGACCTGGTTGCGGTTGCCGCGGCGGCCTTCGGGAGCCAACAGCAGCCACTCCCAGCGCAAGCTGTACGCCACGGCCTGGCCGCCAACGGTGACCAACAGCAGTGTCGACAACACCTCGGGAACGCCGCGCCAGTAACGCAGCCCAGCAGCGACTCCCGCCCAGAGGCCGCCTCCGGCAGCCCCGATGATCAGAATCAGCACCACGTTGATCGGTCCGGGCCCGCCGATCAGAAACCCGAAATACGCACCGACAGCCGCGCCGACATAGAGCTGACCTTCCTGACCGATGTTGACCAGCCCGGCCTTGGAGGAGATGACCGTGCCGAGAGCGACGACAAGCAGGGGTGCAGCGGTCGCAAGCGTTTCACCCCAGCGTCCGGGTCGCCGGACGCTGCCGTCTAACAGCGCGCTCACAACGGGTCGCCAGTCGCCCCCGGTCGCTTCTACCAGAATGGCCGACAACACCAGCGCGGCGAAAATGCTCATTGCGTAGAGAGCGGACCATTCGCTCAGCCGTGCCCCGCGTCGTGTGCGGCCTGGTTGCGCGTCGGGGCTGCCGACGGCGTCGACAGCGGTGGTTGCGTCGGTCATGCCGCGGCCCCGCCCATCAACAGGCCGAGAGTCTCGAAGTTCGCCTCGGCCCGCGACATCTCCCCGACAATGCGTCCGCTGTGCATGACGATGATGCGGTGCGAGAGTTCGAGAATCTCCTCGAGTTCGCTCGAAATGAGCAGAACGGCCACTCCGGACGCCGCAGCGGTTTCGAGTCGATGGCTCATGTACTCGATAGCACCGACATCGAGGCCCCGGGTCGGTTGAGCCGCCACCAGGATCTTCGGTTCTTGAGAAAGTTCCCGGGCAAGCACCACCCGCTGTTGATTGCCCCCCGACACCGACCACATCGGCGCGGTCGGTCCTCCACAGGAGATGTTGAACTGCTCGATCATCTCCTCGGTGAACGCGTGGAGGCGTCTCTGGTCGATCAAGCCTCGGGTCGCCGCGCGGGACTGGTCGACGAGCACGAGATTCTCGGCGACCGTCATGTCGAGTACGAGGCCGCTGTCGTGACGATCCTCTGGGATGACACCGATTCCGGCTTCGGCCATCGCCCCGGACTTGCCGGTCGGCACCACGGCACCGTCCACTGCGACGGTGCCCGACGAGAGTGTCAACAGGCTGGAGAGCACATCTCCGAGTGCCCGCTGCCCGTTGCCTTCCACGCCTGCAACCCCGACGATTTCGCCGGAATGCATCTCGAGTGAGAACTCGTCGAGGGCGACGACCCCGTCAGCGTCGTGTGCCACTGCCCTGTCGATGCGAAGCACTGGCTGAGCCGTTGCCGGGAGGACCGTGTCAGGTTCTACTGGTTCCACGTCGTCAAGATCAGTGTCATCTAGACTGTGAATGCCGAGAGCGGCCCGTTCGGATCTCAGCGACACCTCGCGGCCGACCATCGCCCGAGCGAGGGTCGGAGCATCCGCGTCGGTCGAGTACCGCTGATCGACGACTCTGCCCTGGCGCATGATTGTGATGTCGTCGGTGGCATGCAGCACCTCGTCGAGCTTGTGGCTAACCAACACCACGGCCCGGTTCTCCGCGGCGACCACATGGCGCAGAGATTCGAACAACTGCTCGGATTCCTCGGGCGTGAGGACCGATGTCGGTTCATCGAAGATGACGATGCTCGGATCCCTGCGAAGGCACTTTATGATCTCAACACGCTGGCGAAGACCGGCAGTGAGATCGCCGACTCGTTTGTCGGGGTCGATCACCAGGCCGTACTGCTCAGATATCTCGCCGATGCGATTGCGGGTTGCATTCGGGTCCAGCCGTCCGGCGTCGCCGAGGGTCACGTTCTCCCAGACGGCAAGCGCGTCGACGAGGCTGAAGTGCTGATGAACCATGCCGATGCCGAGCGCCGACGCGGTCAGCGGATCATGGATCGACTCGGTCTTGCCGTCGATAGCGATAGTTCCGGCATCCGGCAGCACAAGACCGATGAGCATCTTCATCAATGTGGATTTGCCGGCTCCGTTCTCTCCGAGGAGGCCATGGATCCGTCCACGCGCGAGCGCAAGGTCGACGTTGTCGCAGGCCACGACAGCGCCGAACCGTTTGGCGATGCCCGACAACTGAACCGCGGGGACCGGCGAGCTGTTGGTCACGCCGGTCCCCGCGTCGCCTAGTTCACTGTGGCTCACCCGCCTGAGTATGCCTCGCCTGAAATACCGCCGAGTGCTCCGATCAGCTCACCGTCGAACGAAGCGATCTTGGCGAACGCATCATCGAGCAGAGCTTGGGCGTCAGCCGGTGCGTCACACAGCAACGCGCCGTTGAGGCCGGCTTCGGTCGGGAACTGGTAGGTGCTGCCCTCGGCGAGTTCACCGGCGATGATCAACGGGAGTGCCTCTCTGGCATAAACGCCGCCGTCGAAGACGATGCTGCCGGTCCAGGCGATGCCGTCGTCTCGCTCACAGACATCCGCTGGTCCCGCGGCGAACACAGCCACTCCTTCATCGGTGGCGAGTTGGCCGACAGCCTCGAGCGCGCCGCCCAAGTAGGCGTAGGCCAAGGTCACGCCATCGGATATGGCGTTGGTGAGCGCTGCGGTGGCGTTGGACGAGTTGTTGAAGTCGAACTGGAAGTCACCAGTGCTCACGTACTCCATCGTCAAGTTGGGATCGACCGACTGAAGTCCGAACACTGTGGCGTTGTATGCCTCGCGTTCGAAGTTGATGTCGCAGCATCCGAGGAACACGGCTTTGTCGCCGCCGTGGTCCTGCAGGATTCCTGCCATCGCGACGCCCGCCGTGTAATGGATGGGTGCTCCCCAGTCGGTTGCTTGCGCCAGGCCCGGCAGTTCTTGGAATCCCGCTCCGCAGTTGCAGTACCAGAAGACGTCGGGATACTGCTCGGTCAGGTCGGGCAGAGGCTCGGCGATCTCAGAGGCGCCCACCATCAAGATGTCGACGCCCTGCTGCGCCAAGTCTGAAAGGGCCTGGGCGGCTTCGGCTGCGCCGATGTTGTCGGACACGATCGGCGGAGCGAAGCCATTCTCGGTGGAGTACTGCTCGGCGAAGTTCACCAGCGACTGGTAGTAGCCGTTGTCGTCGCGTGGGCCCGCGGCAGCGACGCCGATGGTGACAGTCCCGTCGCCGTTGCTGTCGAACGCCGCGACGATTTCATCAGTCTCGGGTTCGGGCATGTCCTCGGACTCGTCTTCGGGCATGTCCTCAGGCTCGTCTTCGGGCATGTCCTCGGACTCGTCTTCAGGCGTGTCCTCAGGCTCGTCTTCGGGCATATCGTCAGTGGTCTGCGAAGCCTCCGTTGTTGGCGTGGCGTCCGGCTCGGCGTCGCCATCGTCGTCCCCGCATGCAGCGGCGATGAGCGTGAGCGCGAGCAGCAACGTCAACAGTCGCAGTGGTTTCTTCAGCAGTTGTTTGGGCATTGGGTTCCCCTCCTTATTTTCTGTACTCTTTGTTGTTCAGTACACTCGTTGTCGGGATCTGTGGGTGGATTCGGCGGTCTATTGATCGGGCCAGGCTCTGCGATAACGCTGGACCAGCCAGCGGTTGAATTGGATGTGGCTCTCCTCCTGCCACGAGTAGCGGCCCCGTGGCGCGAAACGCGAACGCAAACCCCGCTGGACCTTGGTGGTGGCATCCTGGTCCTGAGCCACGAACACTTGCACGCCGGCGTCCGAAAGCGCCATTTTGTGCTTGAACAGCGGGTCTTCCAGCGCTGAGGCGTGGAAGATGTAACCGATCTCCACATCGATGGACTCTGGGCCCGTGGGACGAACCAGGAAGAAGAAGCACTGATCCGGCGCGGTGCCGAAACACAACGTGGGCGGGATCAGGGCGAAAGTCGAACGGGTGCGCTCCTCTTCGGTCAGTTGGGGGAAGACGTCCATGATGACCCGATGTGTGGCATTGAAGCCGCCGTCGATATGGGTGTATCCGGCTGTGCGGAAAATGACGTTTGAGTCGTCGGACCACGGCACCGGAAATCCCGACATGCTCGACGGGCAGAAATCCTGCACGAACTGGTGAAGCCGGTTCGCGTGGTAACCGTCGTTGAAGTTCTCGAACATGACCTTCCAGTTCCAGGGCATGTCTTGAAGGGTGAACGTGCCGGGGCACACCGCATTGGCGAGATCGTAGTTGTCGAGGAAGGGCTCGTAGCGGCTGAGGGTCGGTCCGAGAGGTGCGGCGTCCGGGTCGAAGTTCACGAAGACGAACCCCAGCCATTCCTCCACCTTGAGCTGGGGCAAACCGCATTCGGACTTGTTGAAGTCCTCTGTGCGCTCCATTGCCGGGGCGCCCAACAGGCGTCCGTCGAGGCCGTAGTTCCAGTGGTGGTAGGGGCATTTGAAGGTCGTGGCGTTGCCCTCGCCTTCGCAAACCTGCATGGCACGGTGTTGGCAAACCGCCGACATCGCCCTGACCGTCCCCTGCTTGTCGCGGGTGATGATCAGCGGTTCATCGACGAGATTGACGGTGAACCAGTCTCCGACATCGGCGATTCGCTCGGCTCGGCCGACGCAGAGCCATTCCCTCATATAGAGCGCTTCGGTCTCGAACGAGAGGAACTCGTCGGACGTATAGATTTCAGGCGGCAGGGTCACCGCCTGCGACACATCGTCGGTTGAAGCGTCGAGCCGTGAGAGTAGATCGCTGTTCAACACGCTCATGAGACACCAGCTCCTTGTTTCAGAATGAATTTTCGTATTTTCCCCACGCTGGTGCGAGGGAGTTCTGAAAGCAAGGTGATTCGGTGGGGTTGCTTGTGCTTGGAGAGGCGACGGCCACACCATTGCATCAGGTCCTCGGTCTGTGGGGGGTTCGCGGCATCAGCAGGCACAACGAATGCCATCGGCACTTCGTCTCTGATCGGGTCGGGCTCGCCGATCACCGATGCTTCCAGGACCAGCGGGTGCGCGCACAGCACCGCTTCGATCTCGACGGTCGACACGTTCTCGCCTGAGACCTTGAGCACGTCTGAGCGCCGGCCGTCGAAGAAGAAGCGGCCATCGGCGTCTCGCCATGCCCGGTCGCCGGTGCGGAACCACTCGCCGCGATAGTTGGCCGCAGTAGTCGCGGGATCCTCAAAGTAGCCTCCGAAGACGGTGATGCCGGGTGTTCCTCTGACCACGACTTCGCCGAGTTCGCCGGCGGCACAGAGATCCCCGTCGGGGTCGTGGATCTCGACTTCGCATCCAGCGGTGACAAAACCCATCGAGTCAGGCCGGGGGTCGACCGGTTCGTCGGTGAGGACCGCGGGGATCGTTTCGGTCATGCCGTACAACTGGCGGGGACGGCAGCCGAACCAGTCGCAGATCGTCCGGTACTGGTCCTCCGCCAAGTTCTGGGCGAACCAGCAATGTCTCAGCTTCAACCCTTCGACCGGTCCGCTGCGAGCCAGGATCATGCGCAGCGGGGCTGCGAAAAGGCTGGCACAGGTGGCTTGATGTCGTGCTGCTTGTGGCAGGAATCCACTGGCCGAGAAGGTGTGCATCAAAGCCACCGAGGCTCCCGCCCAGATCGCCGAGGCGAACGAGTAGTACTGGGCGTTGGCATGGAACAACGGCAGCACGACGAGTTGGCGGTCTTCAGGGTTGAGATCGGCCGCCTGCGCCATGATCTTTCCGGCGAAGGCGTAGTTGGCTTGGGTGACCGACACTCCTTTGGGGCGTCCGGTGGTTCCGCTGGTGAACATCACCGCGGCAAGGTCGGTCGGTCCGGGTGTGGGCCAGGCGGTGAACTCGGTTTCGGCGAAAGGCTCGAAGGCGGCGTCGGTTTCGTCGATCTCGATGACAGTCATCGCTTCGGGCGGCGCGGATCCCGCCAGCACTGCGGGCACTGAGGCAACGGCGGCTGCGTTGGCCACCCCCGCACGGTATTGGGCACTCCGAGTCGTCGAGCAGAAACCGACGGTCGGGGAGGTGCGCTCGATCTGCTCGGCGAATTCGGGCTCCTTGCCCATCGGGTCTGCGGGCACGATCCAGGCGCCGAGCCGGTTGGCCGCGAGCCACACCGCCACGAAGGTCGGGCAGTTGGTCAACGCCAGATGAACGCAGCTGCTGGCAGCGACGCCCTCAGCCTTGAGCCGGGCCGCGACCTGCTGGACCCGCGAATCGAAGGCTTGGTAGGTCCATTGCGTCACCTGGCCGCGCGGATCCTCGAAGATCAGGAAGGTCTCGTCGGCGCGGGCGCGCACGGCGTGCTCCCAAACTGACGAGAACGTTGGAATCTCTACGGTCTCAGGCATCGTCGGGCGCTCCGTAGCCTCCCCCGCCGGGGAGTTCGAGCCTGACAACGTCGCTCCCGTCGAGGGTGATCCGAGCCTGTGTCTGCACGGGTTCACCGTTGACCTTGAAACTGCCGGCAGCGCCTGCTTCGCCACCGAACACGCCGAGGGGAGGGTCCGCCAGTCGGCTGGTGACAGCGTTGAGCTGCCAAGGTCTGTCGGTGTCGACACTGAATTCGATCGTTTGGCCGAGACCCCCGGTCTGCGCACCCCTGCCCCCGGAGCCTCCCCGCAGTGACTTCTCCCGAAAACGGATCGGGGCCGAGGCTTCCACGACTTCGATCGGCACAGCCGAAACCCCGGTCGGGTAGGAGCAGGCATTGAGGCCGGGTTTGGCAGCGCGGGCGCCCACGCCGCCCGCGTAGGTGAACATCGCGGTGATGAAGGGGCTGCCGTCGGGGTGGCTGCCGTTGACCTGCATGGTCCAGACCGCGCCGGACCCCTCGGCCATCGCCGCTTCGGGCCGGACCTGTGCAAGCGCCTTGAGCAGCGCGTTGGGCAGGAACATGCCGACCACGTGTCGGGCTGTGCCCGGCTGCGGGGCGACCGCGTTGACGATCGAGCCCTCGGGGGCCTTGACCTTGATCGGCGCGAGGCTGCCGTGATTGTTGGGTATGTCGGGGTTGAGAACCGACCTGACGGTGAAGGTGGTGTAGGCGTGGGTGTAGTTCATCACCACGTTGATGCCCCACGGCGATGCTTCTGAGCTGCCCTCATAGTCGACTGTGATCTCACCGGCGCCGGGGTCGACTTCGAGCGAGCACACGATGTCGATGCGGCTGCTGTCGGCCAGATCGAGCACCGCGTCGGCGTTGTAGGTTCCGGCTGGGAGCGCCCGAATGCTCGCTCTCGTGGCGTGTTCGGAGCGGTTGATTATCTCATCGGCCAACGCTTCGATGTCGTCGAGCCCGTGGGTTTCGCAGAGCGCGGACAACCTCTGTGCGCCCACTTCTCCCGAGGCCATCTGCGCGTGCAGATCGCCGGCCATGTGGTCGGGTTGGCGGACGTTGGAGAGGATGAACTTCCACACGTCGGGGTTGCGCTGTCCGCCTTTCATCAGCTTGCAAATGGGGATCCAGAGTCCTTCCTCGAAGACGTCCCGCCCGCCGGCGCCGATGCCGTAGCCGCCGACGTCGGTGTGATGGATGGTCGAGCCGAACAGGGCGATGATGCGCCCGTTGCGCCAGGCGGGCACGAGCACGGTCACATCGAGAAGCTGGCCGGCGGTTTTGTACGGGTCGTTGGTGATGAGCACATCGCCGGGTTCGATCTGATCGAGCGGGTACTCATCGAGCATTTTGGAAGCGCCGATGGCGAGCGAGTTGATGTGACCCGGTGTGCCGGTCACTGCCTGAGCGACCATGCGCCCGCGGCGGTCGAAGACAGCGTTCGCCAGGTCGCCGGCTTCTCGCACGATCGGTGAGAACGCCGATCGTTGCAGTGCCCGAGCCTGTTCGTTCACTGTCGAGATGAGGGATTGCCAGAGAATCTCGAGTTCGATGGGGTCGAAAGTTGCTGACGGTGTGGAGGCGGCGGTCATGGCTGCATCCTCGTTGCCATCAGGCTTCCGTCCGCGGCGACCTCTACCGACCAACCAGGGCGGATGACCGAGGTGGTCTCACGTTCTTCGACGACAGCGGGGCCGTTGAACCTGGTCCCGACCGCTAGTTCACCGCGATCGTACACCGGAGTGTCGACCGCGGCGGCCCCCCGTCCGAACACGACCGGCCTGCTGCGATGCGGCGTGGCCCCCGCGCTCGCTTGCGCGGCTCCGGCTGCGCCCGGCGCAGGAGACACGAGCGGCGTGGGTGCCGCGCTTGCTTGCGCGGCTCCGGCTGCGCCCTGCGCAAGCACCGCGCCCTGCGCAAACACCGACAATCGCCAGGTGATCGCCTCCACCTCCACGTCGGGGATGGCCATTCCGTAGATTCGGCGATATTCGGATTCGAAGGCCTCGACAACTTGGGCCTGATCAACGGGCCATGAGGAGCCTTCGCCGACCCAGATGGTGATCTCGTTGCCCTGCCCGGCGTAGCGGGCGTCAACTCCATAGCGGTACGTGATCGCATCGTCGGGGACACCCGCAGCGCGAAGAACCCGGCGTCCCTCGCCGCGGAGCTCGTCGAGCAGATGGTCTCGTTCCGCGGGATCCACCGAATTGATCAGGCGGGGCATCGAGCGGGCGAGGTCGATTCGCACCGGCGAAACCAGTGTCCCGAAAGCGGAGAGAACGCTGGCGTTGACAGGGAATATCACTTCATCAGACTCGAGAAGTTCAGCCACGCCGCAGGCATGAACCGGACCTGCACCGCCGAAAGCGATGATCGGGATTCCTCGAAGGTCCATGCCCATCTCGACGCCGTGCATCGATGCTGCTGCGGCCATGTTCTGGTTGACGACGTCATGGATTCCGGCCGCAGTGTCGATCATGCTGAGCGTCAGTTCATCGGCCGCGGTTCTGGTGGCCGTATCGGCCAGCGATGCGTCGAGCGGCATGTCGCCGCCAAGGAAGGCGTCGGGGTCGAGCAGGCCGAGGATCACGTCGGCGTCGGTCACCGCCGGGATTGTCCCGCCCTGGGCATAGCTCGCGGGCCCGGGATCAGCCCCGGCCGACTCGGGTCCGACCTTCAACAAGCCGAACTGATCCACCCGAGCCAAACTGCCGCCTCCGGCGCCGATCTCGACGAGGTCCACGGAAGGAACTGACACGGGATATCCGGATCCCTTCTTGAAACGGTAAGCACGGGCCACCTCGAAGGTGTTGGTCAGCTCAGGCTCACCGTGTTCGATGAGGCAGGCCTTTGCGGTCGTGCCGCCCATGTCGAAGCACAACAGTCGTTTGACGTCGAGCCGTTTGGCGAACCAGCTTCCTGCCAACGCGCCTGCCGCGGGACCCGATTCGACTAGGCGGATCGGCCCGCGGGCCGCGTCGCCGGCCGACACAACGCCGCCGTTGGACAGCATCATCAGCACCGATCCCCCAAAACCTTCGTCGGACAGCCACCCTTGGAGTTCATCGAGGTACGGGCCGATGAGCGGCATCGTGGCTGCGTTGCAAGCGGTGGTGGTCATCCGCGGGTATTCGCGGATCTGTGGCGAGATATCCGCGGAGATGCAGACGGGAACCCCCAAGGCTCGGCGCAGGTGAGCGGCGACTCTCTGTTCGTTGGTTGCGTTGACGTAGGAGTTGAGCAGGCAGACAGCGACCGACTCGACCTCGGCGTTGAGCAGCTGTCGGGTCAACTCCTCGAGGTCTTCGGTGCTCGGATCGATTGCGATGCTGCCGTCGGCGATCGTCCGCTCGTCGAGTTCGAACGTCAGCTCGCGGGGGATCGGCGGCGGCGGGAACTCGATCTGCAGATCGTACATGTCGTAGCGATGTTCATCGCGAATGAGCAGCGTGTCACCGAAGCCCTGGGTGGCGACGAGCGCGGCACGCCCGGTTTTGCGCTCGATCAAGGCGTTGGTGATGAGCGTGGTCGCGTGGACGATGGGCGCGGTGATGTCTTCGGGTCTCACGTCAGCCCGGTCGAGCAGTTGGGTGAGCCCGGTGCGCACACCGTCGAGCGGGGCGGCAGGTGTGGTGAGGGTCTTGTCGACGACGATCCGGCCGGTCTGCGCGTCCAGCAGTACAACATCGGTGAACGTGCCGCCGATATCGACCGCGAGCCTCCAATCTGCCATCAGCCTGCTGCCAAATCGTCTCTTGGGGGGCTGAACACGTCGAGGATCCAGCATTCGTCGTATTCGTCGTCGCCCACGAAGATGCTGTCGCCGTGCCACACGCCCGGTGCGGCCAGGTATGCCTGATTGGCGTTCAGAACTTCCCGTTTCGATGAACTGCCGGTCTCGTCACCGTCGAAGATCCGGAAATCGAGAGACCCTCGCACGATAATCCCGAGCTGTTCGTTGTCGTCGTGTTTGTGCAGGTACGAACCGGTTGCTCCGCCCTTGATGCGCCAGAAGCACAGCTGCAGGCTCTCGCCGGTGATCACCCGCCGTCTGAATCCCGGCCGGTCGGTCTCGCTGAACTCGTCCTCTTCGAAGAAGTGGCAGTAGTGGTTGGAGAGGTTCACATTGTCTTGTTTGTTCTCCGGCGTGGCGGCTCCGGCTGCGCCCGCCGATGGCAACGTGGTCGCCAGGTGGGCAAACCTTTCTGTGTCAGCGGTCAGATCCAAGGGCCGGATGATCGCTTGGTGCTCGTCGTCACCCCATTGCTCAGGGGGCACGAGCCACATCACCTCGAACTCGAGCCCGTCGGGATCCTTGCAGTACAGGCTCTTGTTGACGCCGTGATCGGAGGCGCCGACGAGGACGCCGGCGGCGCGCAGCCGTTGTTCCATTTCGACCAGTTCGGCAAGGGTCGCGACTTCCCAGGCGATGTGGTACATCCCGACCGTCTGCCGTCCGGCCTGCGATGCGCCGGAGTGCTCGCCAACGGCAAAAAAGGCGATGTCATGGTGGTTTTCAGAACCGGGCGCGCGCATGAAAGCGTATTGCCCGGCTGCGTTGATGACGGTGCTGAACCCGAGCACGTCTTCGTAGAAACGCCGATGCCGTTCTGAGTCGCGCACGTAGAGCACGGCGTGGTTCATGCCGCTGATCATGAGACCTCCAATTGGATGAACTCGGCGAAGCGGCGGCGCCACTCGACCGACGGTTTATCGGATTGCACGTTGACAACGCCGGTCCGGGTGAGCGGCAGGGTGCCGGGCACCTGTTCGAGCATGGCTTTGTCCTCTGCGCCGATCGCACGATCGAAAGCGATGATCTCTTCCGGGTCGACGCTGTGGTCGTCGTTTCGCCAGACAACGAAGGTGAACGTTGATTCGAGGTCGTCGCGGGGCGTGCTCGCCAGCAGGAGGATGTGCTCGAGGCCGTCGTCGTAGCGGATCGTGCTTCTGACCATGAACGGCAGGGCGAAACCGGTTGTCATGACCCGATGGACCACGTCTTCTTCGCTTCCGCTTACTGCCGTGGCTTCGTCGGGGTTCGCGGCGTAGACCTCGTATATGTAGCCGTAGAAGCCTTCGTCGAGTTGCTGCAGGTTGAGCTTGGGCACCAGCGGGTCCTGGCCGAGGCCGAACGTACCGGTGTGAACCCATGGAAAGTGGCTGAAGTCCATGAAGTTGTCGACGAGCCGGGGGGTGGACGCCTTCCAGGTCTCGACTCCTGTGTTCAACCTGCGGAACGCCGGGTCTTCGTCTTGGGGGATCCGAGGTATATCGACTGCCGGCTCACCGGGACATACCCAGACGAGACCGTATCGTTCCTGCACATTGTGGCAGTTCAGGTGGGCGGTTGGCGGTATGGCAGCGCCGGGCCCGGATGACGGCACGTTCAGGCATCGCCCTCCTTCCCCGAATGTCCAGCCGTGATACGCGCAGGTGACTTGGCCTTCGTTGTACGTGCCGATCGAGAGCGGAGCCTGCCGGTGCGGGCACTCATCGGGCGCGGCGATCAGGTCTCCGTTCTGGCAGCGCCAGAGGACGAGGTTCTCTCCGAGGAGGCGGGTGGCGTGGGGTTTGTCTGTGACATCGGTTGATTCTGCGACCGGGTACCAGGCGGTTCGCAGCGGTGCTCGGTCTGCGAATCGTGTCATCGATCATCCCCCGTCTGGCATTGGCTCGCTTGGCTCTGACCGTTTTGGTCAGACCAACTGACCATTGGCGCATTCTATAGTGAGGTTTGTGAGCGAATCCAGCGAAGTTGCGACCCCGGGCGCGATTGCCCGTTCCTACTTGGTGTCTTTCTCCGAAAGCAGCGCCGAGGCCGTTGCTGCCCATGTGTCGCCCGACTTTGTGAACGAGCACACCTCGGCTCTCGGGGCCGGCTGCGTCGGTCGGGAGGTGTATCGCCGAAAGCTGGTCGGCTTCCTCGCCGACATGGTTGATCTGCGCTACGAGATCGAGAGCCTGATCGTTGAGGGCCCGGAGGTTGCAGCGTTCTACACCATGACTGCCCGCTGGCAGGGCGAGCACCCCATATCTGTGCGGGGCGTGCAACGCCTGGTCGTTGCCGACGGACTCATCACTCGCCGCACCGACTACTGGGACTCCGCCGTCTTCTTGACCCAGGCCTCCCCCGAAGCCCGCACCGCCCTGACCCCCTTCGGCATCCGGCTCTGACCAAGTAGCAAGTCCGCGCTTGAAGCACGCTCGACTCCGGGTCGACTTGCGATTGAAGCGAGTCTGGCGTCGAGCCGACCTGCATGGGAGCCTCCGGTTGCCGACACAACGCTTCGGCACAGTCGAACCAGATAGAGATTGGTTGTGGCTGGTTCATGATCGACGAGCACTTGCGTCAACCCGTCGCTCAACTCACCGGAAAGCAGGTCGCGCAGGAGATGGTCGTCGAGGACCGTTCGACTCACGTGGTGGCTAGGTCCGGATCGGCGGTCAACCCGCGGGCGAACGCGGCATGCTCGTCACGCCCAAGGAGGTCGGCGAGCAAATGGCGCCCCTCACCCCTAGGCAGCGTGAGCACGCCAAATCCGAGATCGAGTACATCGACCGGTCCTCCGTCGTCTAGGTTCCAGCGATGCCGAACACTTGCGGGCAGACACACTTGGCCCGACGACGACACCAGATATTCCTGTACGCTGCTCACAAGCCGAAGCTACTTGGTATACAGATGTTCGTCACCAAGTATCGAATCTGCGCGAGCCGCGCAAGCCGAGATAGCTCACAAACCTCAATTGACTTGCCTGCTGATCGGTAGAATTAGAGTAGGGGACCTATGGAATATCGCAATCTTCTCTACAAGCGTGATGACGCTTACGCGACGATCACGCTCAACCGGCCGGAGCGGCGAAATTGTCTGTCATCGGAGATGTTGGCCGAGCTCGAGGACGCATTGCGCACCACCGGTGCGGATGGCGAAGTAGCCGGCATCGTGCTCGCCGCCAACGGGCCTGTCTTCTCCTCTGGGCATGACCTGGGCGAGATGGCGAAGATGAACGAGGACGAGCTCAGGGAGCTGTTCACGCTGTGTACATCGGCGATGACTGCGATCGCTGAGATTCCTCAGGTGGTGATCGCTCAGGTGCATGCGTTGGCCACGGCTGCTGGTGCGCAACTTGCGGCGAGCGCTGATCTGATCGTGGCGAGTGAGGAGGCTGCTTTCGCCACGCCGGGCGGCAAAGGAGGGCTGTTCTGCCACACACCGATGGTGGCGGTGGCGCGGCCGCTCGGACGCAAGCGGGCGGTGGAACTGGCGCTCACAGGCGACACGATCGACGCGGCCACATCGCTCGAGTGGGGGCTGGTGAACCGTGTGGTGCCCGCTGACGAACTCGAATCTGCCACTCTCGATCTGTTGACGCGGGCAACACGGGGCAGCCGCTACGCCAAAGGCGTCGGCAAGCAGACGCTCTATGCCCAGATGGACATGTCGACCGGCGACGCCTACGAGTTGGCAATCGACGTGATGGCCCGCAACGCGGCGCGTGGCGACGGCGCCGAGTGGCCCAAGGCCTTCGTTGAGAAGCGCCGCGCCGTCTGGACCCATTCCGGTTGATCCACGGTCCAGCAACGTCCGGCTTCGAACCAACGGTCAGGTGAGTTTGTCGATCATGGAGCGTTCGACCTGGTCGAGGTGTGATTCCGCGGCTGAGCGCATTGCTGCAGCATCGCCGGCGACAAAGGCGGCGGCGATCGCGTGATGGCCGTCGGATGAATCGGCGATGATCTGGGCGACTTCGGCCTGGTTGGCCTCGGAGCTCAACAGCGTGAAGAACTCGACTGACCGGAAGAGCCGGTCGAGCACCTTGCCGTACAGTTCGATGAGCAGCGGGTTGTCGCCGGCGGCGGCGATGGTGGTGTGGAACTCGCGGTCTAGGCGGCGGAACTTGCCGATCTCCAAAGAGCCGTTGAAGCGTGCTGCGAGCACTGCCACTCGTTCGCGGTCCTCGTCACTTGCCCGCACTGCGGCCATCTCGAATAGTGGTACCTCGAGTACTCGACGAGTCTCGAACAGCTCGGCGACGAAGGATTTGCCGTTCCCGGCACCGCCTGGTGCGACGACGACTTCGGGGAGATGCTCCGCGACGTAGGAGCGGTTGCCCCGCCGCTCCACGACGCCGAGAGACGCCAGACCCTGCATAGCCTCCCGCACCGAGGTTCGAGCGACCTGGAAGCGTTCGCTGAGATCTCGCTCAGAGGGCATCCGGGCGCCTGGGGCAAGCTCGCCGGTGGTGATCCTCTCTAGCAGTTGGGTCCGAATCTGGGAACTGACTGTCCGGCGCGATATGGGTTCGAAGGGATGATCATCTGGTATCACGATTGTTCTCCCCTGTTTCCCTCGGGGTCGGAGCGGATTCCGGGCAGATCGGTTCAATGGTCCGACCAAGATACCACAGTTGTTCTGATGCCGTGTCCAGCGCTGTTGGTCAGACCAACTGACCATGCTAGTTTCGGGAGCGGAGGCCTGCTGTGACCGAATCTACCTATCAACTCCACCCCACTGAACCTCGATGGACTCACATAGCTCTGCGTGTCAAGGACATCGACGCCACGATCGGCTGGTACAGCGAATTCACGCCTCTCGAACTGATCGACCGCCGTGAGGATGATGAGGGGCACGGCGCCTGGCTGGGGATGCCCGGCAAAACCAACAACCCGTTCATTCTGGTGCTCGCCCAGTTTTTTGAAGGCAAGGATCCCTTCGCCGACGCCCCGCCCGCAACACTCGCCCCGTTCGCCCACCTGGGTATGGAATTGCCCGCGCGCAACGACATCGATGACATTGCAGCCAAAGGAGAGGCTGCCGGTTGTTTGGCGATGCCTCCGACAATGATGCCCCCGCCGATCGGTTACATCACGATGTTGCGCGACCCTGACGGCAACATGGTGGAGTTCTCATGGGACCAGGGCGTATACGCCACACTTCAAGAGCAGTGGGGCGACTAACGCCCTAGCGCGTCGTCGCCCGCACCCAAGCCGCCGGATCACGGTGGTCAAGAGGTGTGAATAAGGCGGTTGAACTCGAGCAGCACAGCGTTGCCGCCCCAGTTGTCGAGAACTGAGACTGAACCCGGGTACACCCACAACTTGAGGATCATCGCCGGGTCTCCACCGGTGGCCCAGATCACGGCTGATTTGATCGGTGTTGCGTGGGTGACCACCAAGACGTTCTCGTCGGCCGCGCGTTCGGTCAATTCCGCACAGGCCTCGGCAACGCGGGTGTGCAACGATGGCAGCGATTCGCCGCCCTTGGGGCGGTAGTTGATGTCGTTTCCCCAACGCGAGCCCAGGTCGGGGACTACTTCTTCGACCTTCTGCCCTTCGAACTCGCCGAAACTGATCTCGCGCCAGCGGTCGTCAACCTCAATCATGTCGGACGAGAAACCAGCCAGCACTGCGGTTTGTTGGCTGCGTTGCAACGAAGTCGTGAAGACCGTGTCGACGTCCCAGCGCTCTCGGACGTACGCGCCGACGTTCTCGGCCTGGAGTTTGCCTACCTCGTCGAGCGGTATGTCAGAGTCGCCTTGCAGACGCGACTCGGCGTTGCTTGCCGTCCGTCCGTGACGCGCCAGGATCAGCACCTGGCCAGTGTCGCACAGTTCGCCCGCCAGAGCGATTGCACTGGCGCCGACCCGATCAGGTGCCGGCCAGCGCGGCGATGACTTCGGGGAAGTGCTCCATGCCATGCCCTCCGTCTTGTTGCACCACCACATAGTTGAAACCCCAGCGCTCTCGCCGCTCCTGGAGGGTCTCCACGATCTGTGGAACCGAGCCGGCCAGCAGGGCGGGCGACTGGGCGACGTCATCTGCCGAGACCGCGAACATCTCCGCGAAGAACCCCAGAGTTCCATCCCGGTCGTCGGTGATGGTGGTGTTCATGGTGAGCGAGCTGACCTCCACATCGTCGAGGCGACTCCCGGCGCACTCGCGCAACCGAGCAATCTTTCGGTCATAGGCAGCCGGCATCGAATCAGCGATGGCGTCAAGGCTGACTTCTCCGGAGCGCAGATTGGCGGTGACGCCCACAATGTCGGCGTGCTCAGCCGCCACCCCCAGCATTCGCGGACCTCCGCCGCCGATGATCACCGGAGGCCCGGACTCGGTCCAAGGCTTGGGATGGCCGTCGTAGCCGGTGATCGTGTAGTACTCGCCTGCGAAGTCGAACGGTCCCGGCGCCCAACACCCTTTTATGATCGCCAGACTCTCGAGGAGGCGGTCGATGCGCAGACCCGGCCGGTCATAGGCCAGCCCGGACTGTTCGTAGTCGCTGCGCATCCAACCAGCGCCGATACCGAACTCGCAGCGGCCCTGTGAGATCTGGTCGAGAGTCGCCATCTCTTTGGCCAGCGTCACCGGATGGCGATAGTCGTTGCCGAACACCAGGGCGCCCAGCTTGAGCTCGCTGGTGACCGCCGCCGCCGCGGCGAGTGCGGTTATCGGCCCGTACTGGTGGTGGAAGTGGTCCGGTATGAGGATCGACGAATAGCCCTGATCCTCGGCGTAGCGGACAGAGTCGAGCCAGCTCAGCTCATTGATGGGCGAGTGGAGTTGCAGGCCGAAGCGAAAGGGTTGAGTCATGGACGGAGCGTAGGGGAACACTCCGTCCATGACATCACCGAGGGGAGATTGGGTCAGCCTTTGGCCTCTGTGAAGGCATCGGCATACTTGATTTCAAAGTCTCCGGTGTCTTCGATCTCTTCGAGTGATTCAACCCCGCCTGCGTAGAGCTCAGGATTGCTGATGAAGTCAAGAAGTTCTTGGTCCAGCAATTGGTAGGCGGCTTCGTTGGGTGTTGCGTAGTAGTTCCAGTTGGTCAGCGCCGCACCCTGTTCGGCCGACAGCATCCAGTTGATGAAGGTGTGGGCGGTGCAGGGATGTGGTGCGTCGAAGGGGATGGCCATGTTGTCGATCCAGCGAGTGCCTCCCTCTTCAGGGACGAAGTACACATAGTCCTCGGGGTTGTCGGTCTCGAGGTACTGGACGAACATGTCACCCGAGTAGCCATGGGCGATCACAGTTTCGCCGCTGGTGAGGAACTCGTCTGCTGAGTCGGTGTTGAACGCCGCGAGCCGCGAGCCGGTTGACGCAACGAGCTCGGTGGCCTCGTCGAGTTCGGCTTCGCTCGTGGTGTTCAGCGAGTAGCCGAGGTACTTGAGAGCGGCGCCCATGGTTTCACGCGGGTCGTTGAGCAGCTGGATCTCACCGTCGAATTCGCCGGATATGGCCGGGTCGAAGATCAAGCCCCAGGAACGGGGGAAGTCTGTGCCGACCGCCGCGGTGTTCACGCCGATTCCTGTGGTTCCCCACTGATAGGGCACGGAGAACTCGCCTTCGGGGTCGTAGTAGATTCCCTCGAAGTCGGCAGAGATGTTGGCGGCATTGGGGATGGCGTCGAAGTTGAGCGGCTGAATGCTGCCGGCGTCGATCAGGATCGACACCATGTAGTCCGACGGCACGATCACGTCGTACCCGGATCCACCGGCGGAGATGATGGGTTGCATGGCCTCGTTTGAGTCGTAGGTGTCGAGCGTGAAGCTGATGCCGTGCTCTGAGGCGAATTCGGCGAGCTGTTCCTCGTCGATGTATTCGGCCCAGTTGTACATGGCGAGGTTGCCGTCAGTCTCGCCGACTTCGCAAGAGGCTTGTTCGGCGCCTTCGTCGTCGTCGCCACAGGCGGCGGCGACCAGGGCGAATACCAACAGGCCGGCGAGTATTCGCAGCTGAGTCAGGTTCTTCATGGTTTTCTCCTTAAAGAGGGCGCAGGGCCCAAATTGGTGATCTGTCTTGGGGGTTGGTTCGGGGGTCTGTTCTGTCGTCGGTCAAAAGCCCCTCCTTTGGTTGGTGCCGACGTTGCGGACGCGTTCGACAAGCAATGACAGCGCGACGAGGGTCATGGATGCCATCAACATCACCACCGAAACCGCGTTGATGAGCGGAGTGACGCCCCTTCGAATCAGGCCGAAGACGTACACCGGCAGAGTTGTCCAACCTGGCCCGG
This sequence comes from Acidimicrobiaceae bacterium, assembly GCA_026706815.1. Taxonomy (GTDB): domain Bacteria; phylum Actinomycetota; class Acidimicrobiia; order Acidimicrobiales; family Aldehydirespiratoraceae; genus VXYK01. Next base: position 70,114 of record JAPOYA010000017.1, read on the forward strand.
TGACAAATTGGGTGATGACGACGTCGTCGAGAGAGATGGTCATGGCGAGCAGCGCCCCACCGAGGATGCCGGGAAGAATCTGGGGGAAGGTGACGAACCGGAACGCCTGCCAGCGGGTCGCGTAGAGATCGAGTGCGGCCTCTTCGAGGTGGCTGCTCATTCCCGCCAGGCGGGCGCGCACGACCACGGACACGAAACTGATGCTGAAGGCGATGTGGCTCAAGGCGATCGAGCTGAACCCTTTGCGTAGTTCGGTGCCGAAGACTGCGTTGAGCACATCGAAGAACTCTGCGAAGAACAGGAGCATCATCACCGCCATGGTCACGTCGGGAATGATGATGGGGAGATAGAGCAGAGCGTCGAAGACCTGCTTGCCGCGGAACTTGAAACGCTCGAGGGCCAGGGCCGACATGGTTCCGAGGACTACTGAGACGACGGTGGAAACCGTGGCGATCTTCACCGAGTTCCAGAGCGCGGCCTGGGTTTGTCGGCTGTCGACGAACCCTTCGTACCAGTCGAGGGTGAAACCTCCCCACACACCGACATTGCGGCTGTCGCTGAACGAGAAGATCACCAGCAGCAGGATCGGGGCGTAGAAGAAGGCGTACACCAGCCAGCCGTTGGCCAGCAGAACGCCCTTGGTCCAGCCGTGAGGTTCGACGGCGCTGCCGGCGGTCCTGCTCGCAGTCTTGTCCAGCAGCTTGCTCATAGCGTGCGCCCCCCCTTGCGGAAGTACACGACCGTGGTGGTGAGCATCACTGCCATCAGCACGAATGAAAGCGCTGCGCCGAAGGGCCAGTTTCGAGCAGTCAGGAACTGGGTGACGATGTAACTGCCGAGCAGCGTGGTTTTGGATCCACCCAGGATGTCGGGTGTGACGTAAGCGCCGAGGCTTGGCACGAACACCAATATCGAGCCTGCGATCACGCCGGGCATAGACAGCGGGAGCAGCACCTTGCGAAACGACTGCCAGCCCGAGGCATAGAGGTCCCGACTGGCTTCCAGCAGGCGTTTGTCTATGCGCTCGATAGCCGCGTAGAGAGGCAGGATCATGAACGGCAGGAAGCTGTACACGAGACCGAGAACAACAGCGGTCTTGCTGAAAAGCAGTTCTCGCTCGCCCAGACCGATGGCTTCGGTTACGTCGGTGAAGGGACCGTCGTTGCCCAGAATGACCCGCCACGCGTAGTTGCGGACCAGGAAATTGGTCCAGAACGGGATCATCACAAAGACGAGCATCAGGTTGCGCACGACGGGTGTTCTGGTCGCCAGGTAGTAGGCGAACGGGTAGGCGATGACCAGGCAGATCAGCGTGGTCAGCAGCGCCAGCCACAGTGAGCGGAACAGAATGTCGCGCACGATCGGCTCGCTGAGCCGTGCGTAGCTTGCCAGGTTCCAGCCCGACAGGTCGGTGCCGCCGAAGCGGTTGCGAGTAGCGAACGAATAAACGACCACGATCACCAACGGCACCGCGAAGAACAGCACCAAGTATGCGTAGCTCGGCATGGCCAGCAGAAAGCCGCGCCGCGATTCCTGCCGGATTGCTGCTGCCTCAAACTCCGGTGTGGCGACCGCAGCTTCGGCGTCGGACGGGAGTTTGACTGCGGTCACTAGTCGGCCACCACCGACACTGCGCTTGGATCCCACGAAACGGAGACCGACGTTCCCGGTTCGTGCAAAGTCGAACCGGGCCGGTTCTCCTCTCGAACCTCAATCACCATCCAGTCGAATCGGACGTGATAGACCCGGGCGTTGCCCAGATAGGTCACCGACTCGACCACGCCGTCTACCGCGGCTTGGCGGGAGTGGATCTCGTCCAGCGGTCCCAAATGAGCTCGTTCAGGACGCAGGCTCACAGCCACCTCGCTCCCCCTGGGGAGGTCGCTGATTCCCGTTACATGCTCGCCGTTGGCGAGGCAGACGGTTTCAGAGTCCAGGACCCTGCCTTCCAACAGGTTGGTCTGACCGATGAAGTCAGCGACGAACCGGTTGGAGGGGTGTTCGTAGATCTCTTCGGGAGTCCCGACCTGCAGAAGCTTGCCGTCGTTCATCACTGCCATGCGGTCGCTCATGGTGAGCGCCTCCTCTTGGTCGTGGGTGACGAACACGAAACTCACGCCGAGGTTTTGTTGAAGGTTCTTGAGTTCTCCCTGCATCTCCTGGCGCAGTTTGAGATCGAGCGCGCCGAGCGGTTCATCAAGGAGCAGAACTTTGGGCTGGTTCACGAGCGCTCTCGCCAACGCCACTCGTTGTTGCTGACCGCCTGAGAGCTCTGAGGGTTTGCGCGCGTCCATGCCGGTCAACTGCACCAGATCGATCGTTTCGAGCGCTCTTCTGCGGGCAGTCGACTTGTCGACTCCCTGCATTTTCAGACCGAATGCAACGTTGTCGAGAGCGTTGAGGTGGGGGAACAGGGCGTAGTTCTGAAAGACGGTGTTGACCGGGCGTTTGTTGGGCGGCAGCGTCCCGACTTCGTCGCCGAAGATTTTCAGGCTTCCCTGCGTGGGGAACTCAAGACCGGCGATCATCCGCAGCGTGGTGGTCTTGCCGCAGCCGGAGGGACCGAGCAGAGCGAAGAATTCGCCGTCTGCGATGGTCAGGTCGATGTTGTCGACCGCGACCACATCCCCGAACCGCTTGGTGATGCCCGCGATCTCCACGGCTGAGGTCATGCGGTGCCCCAGTCGTAGTTTTGCCGCACCATGCGCAGGTAGGTCATCACCTCCACGTCGAGCACCCCGTCGACGCGGCGCGCCTGGTTGCTCACCTCCAGCAGATGCTCGTTGTCGGTGCACACTGCTTCGGCGAGGACGTCGTAGCGTCCGGCGGTGATAACGGTGTAGTCGACCGACGCGATCTGGCTGATCTTCTCGGCGGTGCTGGCGACCTCCGAGCCGACTTTGATGCCGAGCATGGCCTGCATCGAGTATCCCAGCGACATCGGGTCGGTGACCGCCACGATCTGCACGACGTTGCGGGCCTGCAGGCGGTTGACTCGTTGCCGGACAGCGGCTTCTGACAGCCCGACGAGCGGGGCGAGGCGGCTGTACGACATGCGCCCGTCCACCTGCAACTCGTTGATGATCACTTTGTCGGTGTCGTCGAGGTCGACTCGCACGGTCACGGTGTTCTCCCGTTCAGCTTCTCCAACTCTGCCATGGCCTCGGTCAGGGCTTGGCGCAGCACGAGGTTGATGCGCTCGAACTCCGGTGGCCCGGCGATCAGGGGGGGTGCAAGTTGGATCACTGGGTCACCGCGACTGTCGGCGCGGCAGATGAGGCCCAGTTCGGCCATCCGGTGGCTCAGGAAGCCGCGCAGCAGATGGTGTGCCTCGTCGTCGCTGAAGGTCGCCTTGGTCGCCTGGTCCTTGACCAGTTCGATGCCGTAGAAGTAGCCCATTCCACGCACGTCTCCGACGATGGGCAGGTCGCTGAGATCATCTAGAGCGGCGCGGAAGACGGCTTCGTTGGTGTTGACGTTGTCGAGAAGGTCTTCGGATTCGAAGACGTCGAGGTTGGCGAGCGCCACCGCGCAGCAGACCGGGTGACCGGCGAAGGTGTAGCCGTGCAAGAACTGCTCGTCGGTGTCGACGAACGGTTCGGCGATCCGGTCGCTGACCAGCATCGCACCGAGGGGTGCGTAGCCCGAGGTGAGGCCTTTGGCGCTGGTGATGATGTCGGGGATGTAGCCGAGCCGCTCCGAGCCGAACATGGCTCCGAGGCGTCCGTAGGCGCAGATGACTTCATCGCTGACCAACAGCACGCCGTGCGTGTCGCAGATCTCGCGTACCCGTTGGAAGTAACCTTCCGGCGGGGTGATGCAGCCGCCGGCGTTCTGTACCGGTTCCAAGAAGACCGCGGCGATGGTTTCGGGTCCCTCTCGCAGTATGGCCTGCTCGATCTCTTCTGCGAAGTAGCTGTCGTCGATGACCCATTCGGGTTTGCGGTAGACGTTGGTGTTGGTGACCTTGACGGCACCGGGCACGAGGGGCTCGAAGGGGCCTTTGACCGATGCCAGACCAGTGATTGACAGGGCGCCCATGCTGGTGCCGTGGTAGCTGAGGTCTCGGCTGATGACTTTGGTCCTCAACGGTTGGCCGATGAGTTTGAAGTATTGGCGGACGAGCTTCCAGGCTGATTCGACCGCCTCGGAACCGCCGCTGGTGAAGAAGACCCGGTTGAGGTCGCCGGGTGAGATCGAGGCGAGTCGGGCGGCCAGTTCGATTGCCATCGGGTGGGCGTAGGTCCAGATGGGGAAGAAGCTGAGTTTTTCGGCTTGGGCTCCGGCTGCTTTGGCGAGTTCCACCCGGCCGTAGCCGACCTGGGTTGCGTAGAGGCCGGCGAGGCCGTCGAGAAACCGTTTGCCGTGGTTGTCCCAGATGTAGCATCCTTCGCCGCGTTCGATGATCGGCATGCCGTCGATGCTGCGACCTAGCGAGGAGAAATGACCCCAGAGGTGCCGGTCTGCTTGAAGCGCGAGTTCTACGTTCGCCGATGACGTCATTCGTCAGCCCCCTCGGTTGGACGATTCGCCCCGTAAGACGGATTCAACATCAAATTCGGGGTCAGTGCAACCGGACTAGTTGACAATTTCGCTTGTGGCTTTCGTATGAGTAGTTCACAATGGGTTCGTGCAACGGCCCGCCATTCGTATCGTCGACCTTGAAGGCACGCCTGAGGCAATGGGCTTCGCGCACGGACGCGGATTCGGCGAGGAGATCCGTCAGTACACCACCGAACGTGTTGATCTGGTCGTCGGAGGCCTGTGGTCGGGCGGGCCAATGAAGCGAGGCGATGTGCTGGACTTGGCGGAGTCGATGCTTCCTGCCCATGAACGGCATTCGCCGCGGCTCTATGCCGAGATGGTGACGATGGCTGATGCTGCGGGGATTTCTGCGGCCGAGGCAGTGGTCGTAGGTGGTTTCACGGATTTCGTGGACACGGTTCGGGCGGTGGTCGGCGGGTCTCACCCGGAGACCGTTGTCGCCGATGACTGCACCGCAGTGATCGTTCCGGACCATCGTGGGGACGGGTCGGGATACCTGGCCCAGACCTGGGACATGCATGCCAGCGCCACCGACTACGTGATTCTGCTGAGGATCAAGCCCGATGACGCTCCCGGGGCTCTGGTTTTCACCACGACGGGTGCGCTGGGCCAGATCGGCATGAACGAACTCGGCGTCTGCGTCGGCATCAACAACCTCACGGCCGGTGACGGCACCCCCGGCGTGGTTTGGACACAAGTGGTGCGCGACGCTCTCGAACAGTCCTCAGCGGGTGCTGCCCGTGACGCGATCCTCCGCGCGGACCTGGCAGGCGGACACAACTTTCTGGTGTTCGACGCTGAGGGTGTGGGCTACAACATCGAGGCCATGCCCAGCGCTAGACCGGTGAGAGCGGTCGCTGCGGACCCGGTTGTCCACACCAACCACGCGCTCGCCGATTCTACCGCTGAGGTGGAAGCCCCCCGACCGAGTGATCTCGACCAGAACTCAAGGAGCCGTCTCAATGCTGCACGGCAACAGCTCGACTGTGAGCCTGTCACCGAGCAGGATTTGATGGCGCTGACCCGTGACTCGGCGGTCTGCCAGGTTGCGGTGGACCCCTACCGTGTCGAGTCCTCCGGTGCTGTTGTCATGCGCCCGAAAACCAAGGACTTCTGGGCTGTTTGGGGGCTTCCTGCCATGAACGAGTTCCAACACGTCGAGTTGCCGGCGTGACTCAGAACCGTTCGTGCTGATGGAACGCTGTGACGATGAGTGACTTGGAGTACGTCAACCTTTCGGCGGAGTACGCCGAGGCCCTTGAGGAACTCGAGCTGTCCGTGTTCTCGACAATCGACCCAGTCGACCTTTACAACGCGGCCGAGTTGGAGCTTCTGGCGCAGACATTCCCCGAGGGCAACTTCGTGGTTCTCGACGGAGGCCGACCGATCGGCATGGGCCTGGGCATTCTCGTCGAGTTCGATTTCGAGCACACCGAGCACTCCTTGGCCGACGTATGCGGCGAAGACGGCGTGTCCAACCATGACATCGACAATCCGTGGTACTACGGCACCGACATCTCTGTGTACCCCGAGTACCGCGGGCGAGGAATCGGCCGTCGACTGTATGAGTTGCGCAAGGACTGTGTTCGTCGGCTCAACAAGCAGGGCATCGTTGCCGGGGGAGTCATCCCCGGTTACGCCGATCATGTTCACGACATGAGCGCGGAAGAGTACATCGCCAAGGTGGCGGCGGGCGAGCTTCACGATCCGACTCTGAGCTTCCAGCTCAACAACGGGTTTGTCGCCCACGGCGCTCTGCCCGATTATCTGGAGGACCCGACCGTCGGCAACAACTCGGTACTGATTGTCTGGCGCAACCCGGATTATCGGGATCGGGCGTAGCTCCACGCTGGCGCTGCGCTCAACCGCCTCGGAGCCAGCGGCTTATGGCCATCGCCATACGGGCTTCGCTACCGCGGCGGTTCTCGATGTCGTCGGCTCTGGCCATGATCCGGCGGCTGCCGCGTACGCCGAGCCACCTCAGGGGTTCCGGTTCCCAGGAACGGCCTGCCGCTGCCACCCAGGGCAGGTCGACCCGCTCAGAGTCGGTGTTCGTGATCAAGTCGGCGACGGTCCGACCAGCGAGATTGGCAGCGGCCACCCCCTCTCCGACATAGCCGCCGGCAGTGGCGATGCCGTTGGCCCGGTCGTAGTCGATGAACGGCGTCCAGTTCCGTGGCACGCCGAGCACACCGCCCCAGCGGTGGGTGATCTTGGCGTCGGCGAGGATCGGGAACAGGTCGACCAACGCTTCATGCACCAGGCGATGCGAATCCGGTCTCACCTCCATCGACGGGCTGATCCTCGATCCGTACAGGTAGGGCACCCCCCTGCCTCCGAAGGCGATGCGCCCGTCGCTGGTTCGTTGGCCGTAGATGACCATGTGCCGGTCGTCGGCGAAAGTCGGGCGGTTTGCCAACCCGATCTGGGCCAGGACGTCTTCGCTCAGGGGTTCGGTGGCGAGCATCCGTGAATAGAACGGAGCCAGCCGCCGTCGTTGGCCCTTGAGGTCCCGGGTGTACGCCTCGGTTGCCTGCACGACGACCGAGGCGTTGATCGTGCCCGTTTCGGTCACGACTCGGCGCGGTCCGATTGCATCGACTGCGGTGCGCTCCACGATCGTGACTCCTGCTTTTTCGCATGCTGCGGCGAGACCGAGCACCAAGCGGGCGGGGTCGACAGCGGCACAGGGAGCGAACATGACGCCGCCGAGGATTTGAGTGGCGTTGATGATCGCCTCGGTTTCGCGCTTGTCGAGCAGGCGGATCTGTTCATCTGTGATGCCGAGTCTGTGGTGGTGGGCGACCTCTTCGACCTGTCGCTGGAGTTGGGGTCGGTTGCGGGCCATGCGGATCACTCCGCCTTTGGCGTACCCGCAGTCGATCGCCTCGGCGTCGATTATTCGTCCGACCTCGTCGACTGCGTCGAACATCGCTCTGGTCAACCGAAGTGATTCCTCGAGGCCGCTGCGCTCGGCGTATTTTCCGATGCCAGCAGCTAATTCACCCACCACCCAGCCCCCGTTGCGCCCTGAAGCACCGAATCCGACGTGGGCCTTCTCGATCACGAGCACGGTCAGTGAAGGGTCTAATCGAGCCAGGTAGTAGGCGGTCCACAGGCCGGTGAACCCGCCGCCCACGATCGCCACATCGACTTGGTGATCGCCTTGCAGTGCTGTCCGGGACGGCAGAGCCGTGCCGAGCTCGATGAGTTCATCGAGCCACAGTGACCGGGCTGTCTCAACCACGATCAGCGCTGTCGGATGTGTCGGCGCGCCGGGAGGCGAAGAAGTCGCCGAGCAGTGCGGCGCATTCTTCGGCTCGTACTCCGTGGCGTGTGACGAACTCGTGGTTGAGTCGAGGATCGCTGCCGATGCTGTACAGCGATCCGCAGGCGCCGGCTTTGAGGTCCGTCGCGCCGTAGACCACTCGGGCGACGCGGGCCTGTTGCAGCGCACCGGCGCACATACAGCACGGCTCTAGGGTGCATACGACGGTGGCGCCGTCAAGTCGCCAGGAGTTGAGAGTCCGGGCCGCGTCTTGTACAGCCAGCACCTCTGCGTGGGCGGTCGGGTCGTTCGCTGCCTCTCGTTCGTTGTGACGGCGGGCGATGATCCGGCCGTTTACAACTACCAGCGCGCCGACCGGAACGTCTCCATGCTTGGTTGCCAGCCGAGCTTCGTCGATGGCGATTCCCATCAGGGCTTCGTCGGTCGGATAGTCGGCAGTCTCCACAGGCTCAGAGCCCGGCGTACCAGTCGTAGCCGCGCTCGCCCCAAAAGTCTCCTCCGGTTTCGGTCAGGAACTGGATTTCGCCTATCCGTTTGAGTTGTTTGATGCCGTACTTGAGCGGGGTCGCCAGTCGCAGCGGGGCACCGTTGAGCTCGCTGATCGGCTCGCCGAGGTTGTTGTAGGCCAGAAGCGTCTGTTTGTGGCGCATGGTCTGGACGTCGACGCTCACGTAGTATCCGCCGTCGGGGGTCTCCAGGTACACATGGCTGATGTTGTCGGGGAGCTGGTTCTCGTAGAGTTGCATGAAGTCGCTGAATCGGGCGCCTCCCCAGTTGGTGATCTGGGCCCAGCCCTCGATGCACTTGTGCTCGATGGTCATCTCGTGATAGGGAAGCCGCTTGATGTCGTCGAGCACGTGTCGGCCCAGCTCGGCGCCGTCGGGTCCTCTGACGGTGAGCTGCCAGTTGTCGAGGTCGATCTCCGATCTCAGGCCGCGCCGGCCGTTGACCCGCAGGATCGACGCGGCTTCGAGGTCGAAGGTTCGTGCTTGGTGGTTCTCTCTGAACAGTTCGGTCCATAGCGATTCGTTGAATTCGTGGCCCTTGCGCAACACGGTTGGGATTCTGTGGGTTTCGGGCTGCTTTTGAACCCAGACCCAGCCGAACAGGCCGGCCAGGGCAGCGGCGCCTCCGGTCAACAGCGAGCGGCGGGTTCGTTGCCGGTAGGCCTCAACTGAGATCTCTGGTTTCTCAGACATCGGCTGTCTCCTCTGCGGACTTTGGGGACTCCGCGGGCTCGTCGGGCTCGTCGGGTTCAATGTCGACCAGCTCATAGCCGGTGACCATGCTGGTGAAGTTGCGCCATCCGGCTCGCGCCACTTGCAGGATGTGGACGACAAAGAACAGTATGAAAGCGAGCGTCACAGTGAAGTGGATGATTCGGGCCGACGTGTACCCGCCGAGTATCCAAGTCAACGGGAAGACTTGGGTTGGTTTGAATATTGCGAAGCCGCTGAGGATGGCCAGCGCGCCCAGCAGGATCACCAGCGAGTAGGTGAGCCGTTGAGCTTCGTTGTAGCGGCCTCTTTTCGGCGGTTCCTCTTTGCGTATGCGCAGGTCGTGGAGCAGGACGTCGAGGGAACCGCTAAGCGACCGTCTGTTGGGTGCGAGTTCGCGCCACTCGCCGGTGCGCCAGGTGTAGACGACGAAAGCGAGTCCGTTGATTGTGAACAGCCAGGCGAAGTTGAAGTGGAACGCGAGGCCGCGAGCGAGGCGGCGGTTCAGGTCGAGCGTCTCATAGAAGCTCTCGGGGAAGAACTTGAACCATTCCCAGCCGAGAATCCCGAAGGCGTACACGTCTTCTGCCCAATAGATGCGAAGACCGCTCCAGACCATGATGACGATCAACGGAAAGTTGATCCAGTGCATCCAGCGGCTGCCCCGGCGATGTTTGAGGACAGCCTTCCGGGTGGCCGGCTGTTCGGTTTCGTCGGGGGGGGGGTGGTGGAATGTCAAGATGGTTCTTCGCTCAGTGGCAGTTCGGCGGCGTCGGAGCGATGCCGTATTTCGTGGAGTACAAGCACAATACAACCGCATACGACGAACATGTCGGCGACATTGAAAACCGCGTACCAGGTGACGTCGATGAAGTCGACGACACCGCCTGAGAGCGGGCCGTTGTCAGCCCGTAGCACCCGGTCGGTTAGGTTGCCGAGTGCGCCCCCGAGGATCGCTGCGAGTATCGCGGCCCGGGCGGTGAGGGTTTCGATCCACAACCGCCAGCAGATGAATCCGCACAGGACGATGACCAGAGTGCCGACCAGCGGTCCGTGGCCGGCGCCCGTCCCGAACGAGAAACCGCTGTTGTAGGTGAGGTCCAGCTCGAGCGTCGGGAGGATTTCGATGATCCGGCCGCCGCTCAGCCGGTTGATGGCCCACTCCTTGGAGAGCTGGTCGAGCGCCAGTGCCGCGGCGATGACAATCGCTGTTGCCTGCCACTTCCGTGAGCGCATCAACTCACGCTACCGCAGGGTGTAATGTCCGTAGAGGTTGTTGACGCGGCCAGCGGGTGTGCCTGCTATGGCGACGCTAATAGAATTGACATGAAGATCGCTGTTAGTTATTGTCATATATCAGCTTCGCTGCCGGGCATCAACGGCGGCCTTACCGCTCGTCATTCACCACAGCGAGGCCCCGTGACCCAACCAGCCCGTTTCCCAACACCAGAGACGCCCGACCTGATGAACCTCGAACCCGAACTTCTCGATGAGGCTTCAGAACCAGAGCAGGTTCTGGGGCGACCGCAGGCGAAGTCCAGCTGGATGCGCAGGCTTCCCGATGCTCCCCTCACGGCAATCCTGGGGGCGGTGATAGTGCTGCTGTTGGGCTTTGCTCTCACGCAGACCAACGACAGGATCTCCCGCCTCGAAGACAGAGTCGATGCCGGTTTCGCCAGAGTCGACGACCGGTTCGCTCGAATTGATGAGCGGTTCGCCAGAATCGACGAGCGGTTCGTCGCCATGGATGCCAAGTTGGAGGAGCTCGACCGGAAGCTCACCGCGTTGATCGCAGCGATCAACGCGACCGAGGAGGTGGAGGCCGCTCTCGAAGGCAGGCTCCTGAACCCCGAGGCCCCGCCTGCTGAGACTCTTGGTTAGTCGTCAGTCCCAGCGGAAGAACCTGACTGCGAGCGTTGAGCAGACCAGCAATGTGGCGACCAGAACAAAAACTCCGGTCCGGTTCAGATCGACACTTTCGATCCAGGTTGCTCGCAACAATTTGATAGCCCAGGTTAGAGGTAAGAGCTTGGCCGCGGTCTGCAAGGAATCCGGGAACATTTCCAGCGGAATTGTCGCCCCCGACAGGAAGATCATCGGGAAGTAGAAAAGGTTGGCGATCATCGTGGCGGCTCGCTCGTTCGGGGCCCAAGCGGCGATGAGGAATCCAATCGAGAATGTCGACAGCAGCGAGAGCGCGAACGCAGGCAAGAACGAGACTCAGCTAACCGCCATCGTGAGGTCATAAACAATGACCCCTACAAGCACCAATAGCATGACGCCCACGATCGTCAGGACAGCGCTGACGACCAGGTGAGCCATCACGGACTCCTAACGCCACCTAACGCACGCGTCACAACCGCTCGCTCTATAGCCGACGGCACCCCACCCGCCCCGGGTGCCATTCGGGTGACGCCTGCTCTCTACGCCCCACTTTCTTTCGGCACACGGTCAAGAACTCAGGCCAACGAGGTGTCTTCTTGCTCTGGTGGTGCCAATTGCTCCAAGAGTTCGGCCCTTAATGTGGACAGGGGCACGGACCCCGCGGGTGTCTGGCGGGCCCAAAAGTCCCAGCCGTTAACCGGACCGTTCTTCACCGCGCACGCTGCTCCCGAAGGCGTTTCGTAGAGTTCGTCGTCCATCGCGATGCGCGCGTCGGAAGTGATCTTCGCTCTGGCGGGCCAAGCACCATTGGTGGACACCAACACGTCGCCGGTTTCAACCAATCCGGCGTTCACAAGCTGCGCGAGCTTGACGCCATAGTGGCGGCTGCTCGCCGTTCCGACACCAGTATCGGTGTCATCGCCAGATGCCGGGTCATGACCCAGCAGTCTCATGAGCCGCTGTATGGACACCAATACCATCTCAAGCGCTTGCCTGTCATATGGGGCCAGCGTCTCATCCCCGGGCCTCACTTTGTTCGACAGACGGGCACCGTCTGAGGCCTTGAGAAGGTCATAGAGGCGGCCTTCGAGCCAGCCAATCTGCGCCGAGTTGAAACCGTGGGTCGTGTCGCGGCGAACTAGCAGTGCCCGATACCAAGTGTCCTTGTTGCGCAGATGGCTTTTGACGCGGTCCCGGACGCCCGACGGTGCCTTGCCGACGTACACACCCCAGCCGCCTTCGGAGTCGAAACGGTCAACCAGGATGTACAAACCCGCGACATCCCATTCATCGGTGAGATGTCTGGCTGCGCCGCGTTCCACGATTGTGGCCTTCAACGCGGCGTTGTCGTCGAAGACGACAACGGGTGACACGGCGTTTTCAGGCACCAACACCGTCACCGTCAGCGAGTCTGGATCCATTTCTTGCTCCGAGCAGCGATCTAGGTCCTCGGGATGGTAGCGCACGACTCCGCTGATCGCCTGTCGTCTGCCTTGGTCTGGTAGCTCCGATGGCCCGGGAATCGCCCAGCCTGTCGCGTGTTTGATTCCGCAAAGCTGCAGAAGCACCAGACGCGGAGGTCGGAGGAGACAACAAAGCACCGCTAGTTAGATCGGCGCGGCTTGTACCAATGGGTAGATCGGCAACAATCGGCCATGGCTGGCGTGAATCGGTGCATAAGGTGACCTGATCCCTTGAAGAATGCACACTGCTCCTGCAACTCCTCGAATGCGTCGCGCACGTCGTCCTCCGAATTCTCCCAGAGCAGGTGGTCGGCGCAGACTTGTTCGACGGCCGAGAAGACATCCATCTGGGGTGTTGGCGTTCGGACGTTCGACAAGATGGGCGCGACCTTGTCGACAAGATCGTCATTCTCGCATCCGGGGATTCCTGTCGTAAGGCCCTTCATGGTTTTAATCTGGGCGTGAAAGACCGGATGCCCTAAGTCGTCTTTGGACTGGTCATAGTGACTACCGTAGACGTGCTCAAATCCTAGAGGCTTTGCTCGAACGTACGCGACCCTTGTGCCGAATTGCGTGGTCCTTAGCTCGTTGACGTCGACGTCGAACTCAATCCATCCGTCAATGACGACGTGCAAATTCGGGACAGCCCGCTTCGCCCGCTCAGGCAGGTAGAACCTGATTGGGCTCACGTCTACGCGAATGTGCTCATCTATCGAGACTGAGAAGAGTTCGTTGCCCGCCTGTGTTTTGATGTCTACGTCCGGGTTCATTCGCATGATGATGCCCTGGATCGAGCTCCACTTCGTGTTCAGCAGGTTCCGCACGGTGTGAACTCCGCGGGCTAGAGGTTTTTTTGGGCTCATTGGCCGAGGAGCGGTGCCCACTCGTCGTGGTACTCCCGCTCAACCCGACTCGAGGTGGCTCCGCTTGGAATCCATGCGCTTCCGGCGACAGAGCAGTCGCTGAGGACGCACACCGGGCGATTCGTAAAAGGACAGTGGAACCCTCCTCTTGTACCGCTACAACCGTTACGATCACATTGGTGCGGCTCCAAAGAACTGCCGAGCGCCGCTTCTATGGCGGCTCGGCGAAAGGTGCCGATGTCGTCCACGGGGTCAGCCACTAAGTCGAAGTAGGCCTCTAGTACCGCATCGACGGATTCTCTCCAAAACAGCTGGTCGAGTTCTGAGAACGGTCCCTCGTATCGCGCCTCCTCAAACATCTCCGCCAACACTGCTCGTTCGACGTGGCCAGCCCCCACATACGCACACAGTGCGTCTAGTCCTAGGAGTGGACCAGCGAATCTTGTAATGACGTTCGCGAGGTAGTGACCAAGCGTGTAGCTGATTGTGGCTTCCGGCGAGCGTTTATCTGTCGAAATGACGGATTGGCTGCTGATGATTCGTCTAGCAACCGCCGTTCCACCGTGCCCAAGACGAGCCATATAGAGAGCGAAGTCTGACTCGAGATGAGGTCGATGAACGACACGGGCGAGGTACTTGGCAAGGCTGGTCGTGCCAAGGTCCAGATCCAGTGCCGAAATTGCGTCCGCGAGATCTGTGAATCCTCTGTACACCGCTGCGATGTAGTCGGCGCCGCCCTCGTCGTTTGGAGGTATGCGAAGTTCAAACAAATCAGTCTCACGAGGAAGGAGCTGTGGAGACCTGCGGGAAAAGTCGCCGACCGGTATCGTGAGTTGTTGGCACCAACTGACGATTGTGGCGCCGAAGAACCCACGGAGGCCTCGTCCTGTGAGGTCATAATCTGTAGCAACGAGGACCGTTTCACCGTCGTCGACGCGCTCTTTGAACTCGTCCGCTACGTCGTCGTTCGAGTCGGGCTGCCACGTTGCGACGCTTACCCCTGACAAGCGCGCCGCCACTGCTTCGTGTAAGCCTTCCAGGACACTCCTGTCATCATCGATCAAGACGATTTCACTCATGTGTCCTCCTCGACGAGTGGGATGCGTACCTGAATGCAGGTGTTGAACCCGGGAGGCGGATCAACAACATTGGCGTTTCCACCGTAGGCGGCAGCGCCCCGCCTCACGAGTGTGAGTCCGAGACCCATTCCGGAGCCAAGTGGGTCGAGGCGGCCTGATGTAGTCGTGAACAGCGGGTCGAAGACTCGGTTGCGTAAGGCATCGTCGATCCCCACGCCAGTGTCCGATACCTCAAGAGTGTGCAAGGAGCGCTCGTTCCAAGCTCGGAAGGCGATCTTTTGCGGATCCGAACTCGGATTGGCTGTCGTTGCCTTTAGCGCATTCGAAAGGAGGTTCTGTGCGATTCCGTTGTACAGGCTGGGCGGGACTAGCGGAGCTTCGACATTCTTTTCGACATCGATCTCTACGGCGATGTGGCGCTCGGCTGCATAGCGTCCAAATACCTTGGCGATCTGCCGAAGGCGGGGTCGCGCCTTGTACGGGCTGTCGGGTGTTGCCTTGCTGCCCTGAACGTAACCCGAAGCATAAGCAGCGAATTGCTGAAGTGTCTCGATGCTGTCCGCCAGTCGGGCAGCGCGCTTTGACGTCTTCGGGTCATTTGCGCCCTCCAGATCGCGCTGTGCAGCCTGGAGAACCGACACGGCCACTCCGAATTCGTGCGTCATGAACCCTGCTACGACCCCAAGCAGACTCATCACCTCAAGCTGCCGTTCTCGTTCGCGGGCGGTCTCTGCCTGCGTCTGGAGCAAGCCTCGACTCGTTTCAAGGGCGGCAACAATCTGGCGCCTCTGCGGGGCCGAGATTGAGGGATTTGTCTGGATCGCCTCGATTACTTGCCGGGTCTCAGCGTCCGACTCAACGCGGCGTCTCGCTTCGTCTTTTGCCTGCTCTTCTAGCTGAGTTGCGCGGTCGACGTAGGCGATTGCCTCTAGGGCTCCGCGGACAAGGTTTCGCAAGTGCCTGAAACCGGCGTTGGCTATGAATCCCTCACGATCAGCCGCTGGTACGAGATTGCTTTCGCCCTTCGCATCCCCATCCCTGCGTGCTCGAACTTCGACTATCCCAACAACCTGGGCAGACTGGGGGAGCCGGAGCATCCAGTTGAGCTTCGTATCGCTTTGTTCGTCGTCAGACATCGGAAAGTACTTGCGCGCAAGCAATGACCACGGATCGCGCCTCCGGCGCGCCACGTCAGCCTGGAGAGATAGCCAGTCATCACCGGCTGCGCCGTATGGTTGAACTCGGAATGCTCTATCGAATACGGCGACGCCTGCGTTATCCCTTATCCACTTGTACGCCTCCTTGCCGTGTATTCCGGTACCTCGGAACGTTCCAGAGCGTCTTGGGAAGAACCGCACATCGGCGTAGACAGATCCGAGCCCGAACTCCTCTCGGTGCTTGATCTCAAGGTAGGGCTTGGACTCACCCCTCCGGAATACGTTGAGGGCTACGCGAGTCTTCGTCACCCTGAGTTCAGCACGAACCACGAAGTGTTCGAGTACCGAGGCGGCAACATCATCGATTGTGGTGTCTTCGTCTTGGATCTCGAGCGCGAATCCCGGGTCAGGCGTGCGCCCAATCGTCGCTGCGGATGAGATCGAACCCGAATTACGAAAGAGAGGGCGCATTGGCGACAAGAGACCAACGGAGGCTGTGCGGACTGAGCGCAACTCCCTCTCGAACAGATCACGAGCGCCACCTATAGTGAGCGTCGTCCCTGTCTCGTGTCCATTCTCTAAGACCTCAAGCTCGTATGGCACTTCAACCTGACCTAGGTCTTCGTGTCTGTCGAATTCAGGCCAGTCGAAGTGGGCTCGCAGTCGCGTGTGCTCGCCACGTTTCTCGTCGTACGCGATGGACTCGAGGTCTAGTGAAGGTCCGAGGAAGCGAACAGCAAAGCGACCAATCCCCTTCTCGCCGGTAATGTCGCGGCTGAAACGGCGAGAGGTAGCGGTCGATTCCTTTGAGCTAGTCCCGACTCGCATCCATGCTGTGCGAAACTCATGGAGCGTCATCCCGTGCCCATCGTCCGACACCGATATTGACCCTGGTTCGTGACGGAGGGTGCAATGAGACGCATCAGCGTCGTACGCATTCTTCACGAGTTCGACGAGTGCCACCTCGGGTGACCGGACGAGCCGCTCGCCCAGCTCACGAAGCAGGCGCGCTTCGACGCTGAAAGTGAGCTGGCCACGCTCCACTTTGGACTTGGCGCTCATGTCACGCCGCTGCTTACCTCGCGCGCTGACAGCAGCAGCGTGTTGATTTGCCCGATCTCAAGCTTTCTCATCTCGTTAGCGTGAGGAACGATTCGTTCGGGCAGACCCGGATCGCTTAGCAAGGAACGGAGCGCCACTAGGTCTTGATCGTCGGTCTCGTAGATCCCGCAGACAGAACCGACAGCTCTTGCCTGGATCAGGTTGTCGACACACTTGGGAGCATCCTTCTTGAAGGACGATGCGATTAGCGCAACAGGGACGAAGGGCATGGTAAAACGCCACCATTTATCGCGAGCGAGGCAAGTATTCGTTTGATACATCTCAGCGGGAACGCTGTTCAGATATGCGATCAGCCGCTTGCTTGGGGGGCGATCAGTTTTCGGGAGCCAGCACCGTCGGCCTGCCTGCTCGTAGTGTCTCTTGAAGACTGAGCTTGAGAGCACCCTGGTTCCACTCGAAAGACCCCGCAAGCTGGTGACACACGGAACCACGTCTGTGCCTTTGCGAAGTCCGTGTCTGGCTCTCTCGCTTTCGGTTAGGACCAGTGCCTTCTGCGTGCCAGGACTCAGGCCGCGCTTGGCAAACGGCTGGCCAGCGGAACGATTTCGGACCGAAGTATAAGCCAGCACGCCGGCGTCTGAACCCGTCGGGGTCGACCGCCCATGCCACGATCCCTCGAAGTCGACGAAGTGGCGCCAACTTCCACGCGCCTGCTCACGCTTGTCGATCACGGTCAGCGAAGCGGTAGTCTGAACGCCGTCGAACACCGCATCGCCCAGGCGGTAGACACTGACGCCCCAGTCGTTCTCGCGGACGTACCGGCGGAGTGGTTCCGATGACGGCCTCGACACCCATTCGTATGGAATCACTAACGCGCACAGGCCATCGGGTGCAGTCGAACTCAGGGCGAGAAAAGTGAAGTACTGCCAGGCGTTCGCGAGTCCTGACATGGTAACTCCGGTCCGCTGCTTGACGACCTTCGCTGCAGTGTGACGCCACCCAGGAGGAAGATCCTGGTTTCGCACGTACGGCGGATTACCGATGCAGGCACCGAAGTCTCGTCGTCGGGAGGAGAACGCGCATGCGTTCTTGATTGAAGCGTTCGAGGGCAGATTCGCACTTCGATACTTGGCCCGGTCCACTTCGAATCCCAGGTATGAGCGATAGGCGCCGGTCGAGGCAAACCTACCGTCACCTGCACCAAAGTCAACGACATCTAAGCATCCGAGATCTCTGCGCAAGCCAACCTGATGCCAGGTCTTGTCGACAAGCGATTGGGGCGTGTCAACTTGACAGCGGTCGAGGTAGAGAGACACTTGGTCAGAACTTCCCCACGATTCGATCGCAGGCGTCAGAACCCGCGAACTGCGTGATCCGATGGGTGCCTGCGCCGTCAACATAGCGTCATCCTTCTTGACAATCGTAGAGTTTGCAACGTCCGTCGGCTCGCCCTCGCCGAAGGCCTGTATCGTCTCTGACACTAACGCGGGGTTGTGACAGCGAATGGGGCCTTCCTGTACAACCGTGGGCGAGCGCTGCCGAGTTGGGATCAGCACGGCCCGTACATACCCACTGCGCGTAGAGTGCGACCTCGTTCAGGATCACCGACTGGCCCGCTTGCGATGTTGCCAAAGGGCCAAATCCAAAGGGCCAAATGTTGCGCCACGTTCCCCTCGCGGCGTTAAGGCATGGGTCCGTCCTGTGTGCGACGGCCGATTGAGATAGCGAAAACACTTAGGCGAGCGATTGAGAGCAGACCTAGGTAATGATGAGAATATCAGTCAGTTTTTTCGCGGAGGGTGTGGGATTTGAACCCACGGAGGCTTGCACCTCACACGCTTTCCAAGCGTGCCCATTCGGCCGCTCTGGCAACCCTCCGGGAACACCCTGGTGCGGGTATCGGCTCAAAAGGATAGCGTGGTTTGATCGCTCCCGTTTCGGGGTGTGGCGGTCGGGTCCTGTGCAACAGGCGTCCGTGAACCGGGTCAGGGCCGGAAGGCAGCAGCTCTCAGCGGAGCCGCCCGTGTGCCGCAGACAGCCTGGCCGTCACTCCCGGAGACGGGGGCCGAACAGGTCCCCCAAAACGGCCGAGAATTCCTGACAACAGCCGTGTCACCGGCGCACAGTAGGATGACGAGAACATGGCCTATCAGTCACTCTACCGCCGCTACCGACCTCAGAAATTCTCCGAGATCCGCGGTCAGACCCACGTTGTAGCAGCCCTGCGCAACGCTGTCGCCAAAGACCGAGTCGGCCACGCCTATATGTTCAGCGGCCCGCGAGGCACCGGCAAGACAAGCTCAGCACGAGTACTGGCCAAAGCGCTCAACTGTGAGAATCTCGGGGATGACTCGGAGCCCTGCGGCGCCTGCGAGAGCTGTACAGCCATCGAACAGGGCCGCTCCTTCGATCTGCACGAACTCGACGCTGCAAGCAACAACGGCGTCGAAGACATGCGTGACCTGTTGGGCAAAGTCAACCTCGGCAACCCCGGGAGGGTGAAGGTCTACATCCTCGATGAGGTTCACATGCTGACCAGGGGAGCGGAGAACTCGCTGTTGAAGACGCTCGAGGAACCCCCCGGCCATGTGGTCTGGGTGCTCGCCACGACCGAGCCCCACAAGGTCGTCGAGACGATTCGAAGCCGCTGCCAAGTATTCGAACTCGGTCTGTTTGGCGCCGAAGAAATGACCGCCCACGTCCGCTGGGTCATCGACGACGCCGGACTCGAAGTCGACGACGGCGCGGTCGACTATGTGGTCTCGGTCGGCGGCGGTTCGGTCCGAGACACGCTCAGTGCGCTGGACCGCGTAGTGGCCGCCGGTGGTGTGGTCAAAATCGATCAGTCGACCGACCAGTTGCTTCATGCCCTTGCGGAGAGCGACACGGCGGCTGCACTCGGCGCGGTCGGAGATGCTTTGGGAAGGGGGCGCGATCCGCGAGCCATCGGCGAGATGCTGGTCGCAGGGCTGCGCGACGCATTCTTGACTGCGATGGGCTCACCCCCGCCTCGGATAACTGTGGCTGAACAGGAGCGCGCCTCGCAGATCGCCGAACAGGTGTCGCCGCTGCGGTTGACCCGGGCGCTGGAGACCCTGGGAACAGCGCTGGTGGAGATGCGCCAAGCACCCGACCCACGGGTACATCTCGAAGTAGCCCTGGTTCGGCTGTGCCGAGCTGTTGGAGACAATTCCGTAGATTCGCTGATGGCGCGTGTCGAACAGCTCGAAGCCCGCTTAGCCGCAGGAGCTCCGGCCGCTGTGTCGCCACCGGCCGCTTCTCCGGTTGCTCCGGCCGCTTCGTCGACAACTGCGGCCACGCCAGAGCCCGCGAGAGTGGTTGAGCCGAAAGCGGCTGAGCCCCGCCGACTTGAAGGGCTCAGCGTCGCTCCGAAGTTGCCGCCGGCACCACAGCCAGTTCCCTCTGCTCAAAGTGTTGCTGAAGAAGATCTCCGGTCGTTGCAGCCGAAATCGGCGAAAGAAGTCGTTGAACTTGCCGGACTGCATCTCTCCCTTGGACGCAACCTGGTTGTCACTTGGGCCAACAGCTTCCTCGGTCCCGCCGAGGGGAAGCGCTCCGAAGATGATCTTCAGCGATTGTGGAGGGCGCTGGTAGACGAGTTCGGCCCAGGCTCGGTCCCCGACGCCCCTGCTGTCGCCGATGAGCCCTCCGCCCCACTCGACCGGGGTCCCGCGGCAGACCCACCTCAAGACGAAACACGCGATGCAGACCCGCCCCATGAGGAAGAACTCCCCGTCGGGGCGGCCGAAACCGCTGACGAACCGGCAACCGACGCCGACATGGTTGATACGGACGAGGACGGGCTCAATCTGGACGAGCTCATTGATGCGTCGTCCCACACGGATCAGGTGGTCGAACTCCTCGAAGAGGCGTTCCCCGGCGCCGAGATCGAAGCCCCACCAGCAGCCAAGGTCGACCAATGAGTTACTCCAACGCCGTGCAGGAGCTGATCGACCAGTTGGGCCGATTGCCTGGGATCGGCCCCAAATCCGCGCAACGGGTTGCGTTCCATCTGCTCAAAGTGCCGCGTGAGGATGCGCTGTCGCTGTCGCAGGCGATCATCGAGGCGAAGGAGCGAGTGTCGTACTGCGAACGCTGCTTCAATCTTTCTGAATCAGGCGACGAGTGTCCGATATGCGTCAACCCGCGCCGTGAAGACGGGCTTGTCTGTGTCGTGGAAGACAGTCAAGACATAGTTGCCATTGAGCGGACGCAGGAGTTCCGCGGCCGTTACCACGTCTTGGGGGGTGCGTTCAGCCCCATCGACGGCGTCGGCGTCGAGCAGCTTCGGATCAAAGAGTTGATGAGCCGGGTCGCCGACGAGGACGTCTCCGAGGTCATCGTCGCCACCAATCCCAACCTCGAGGGCGAAGCGACAGCGGCTCTGCTGGTGAAATACCTGAAACCGATGGGAGTACGGATCACTCGGATCGCCATGGGCCTGCCGGTGGGCGGCGACCTCGAATACGCAGACGAGCTCACCCTTGGCCGCGCCCTTGAAGGGCGCAAGATAATCGACGGCAGCGAGACCGCCCCCGCGGCGGGGACCGTTTAGGCAGTTGTTCCGCAGCACCCGCTACCCGGTATTCTGAGCGGGTGCAACTCACAGAAATCGACCACATCGCCATTGCTGTCCACGATCTGGAGGCTGCGATCGCCTATTACCAGAAGGCCTTCGACGCCGAGGTCCATCACCGAGAGACCGTTGACTCAGACGGCGTCGAAGAAGCGTTGATCAAGGTCGCCGACAGCTACATCCAGCTCACCGCGGCGACTCGAGGAGACTCCCCGATCGCCAAGTTCCTACAGAAGCGTGGTGAGGGGCTGCATCATGTCGGCTACCGCGTCGACGACTGCGCCGAGGCGCTCACCCGGATGGTCGCGGCGGGCGCCACGCCCATAGACGCGGCGCCCCGCCCGGGTTCACGGGGCACGACGGTGGCCTTCATTCACCCCAAAGGCTCGCTCGGCACGCTCATCGAACTGGTGCAGGAGTAACGGGCGTCCGCGCCGGCAGCCGGGGTGTGCGAGGCTCAACAGATGTTCGTGCATCTTGTCGACGGGACATACGAACTGTTCCGCTTCCACTACGCCCCGTCCAACCGTGACGCCCGCATCGGTGCGCAGCGTGGCGTGCTCAACACGGTGCTGGACTTGGTCGCCGACGGCGCGACCCACATCGGGATCGCCACCGACCATGTGATCGAGTCGTTTCGCAACGACCTCTATGTCGGCTACAAGGACGGCGGCGGAGTGGAACCGGATCTCTACGCCCAGTTCGCCGAGGTGGAAGAGCTGCTGGAACTCGCCGGATTCGCGGTGTGGCCACAGACGACCCACGAAGCCGACGACGGGCTGGCGGCCGGCGCGGCAATGGCCTCTGCTGATCCGCGGGTCGAACAGGTCATCATCTGCACGCCCGACAAGGATCTGGCCCAGTGCGTGACTGCGGACGGGCGGGTCGTGCAGCTTGATCGTCGTCGTGGCATCACCTACGACCGCCAAGGGGTAATCGAGAAATTCGGGGTGCCGCCCGAGTCGATACCCGACTATCTCGGGGTGGTGGGCGACACCGCGGACGGCTTCCCGGGACTTTCGGGCTGGGGGGCGAAGTCGGCAGCCAAGATCCTGTCGAAGTTCGGCCACATCGACCAGGTTCCGTTCGATGTGACGGAATGGAACCTCGACGTCCGTGGTGGGGCGAAGCTGGCTCTGACGCTCAGCGAGTACTTCGAGGAGGCGCTGCTGTTCCGGCGCATCGCCACCGTCGACCTCGACGCCCCGGTGAGCGCGTCGGTCGATGAGATGCTCTGGGCGGGTCCGGGGGCCGGATTCGACGAGCGGTGTTCAGCCATCGGCGCCGAACGGATCGCGCAGAGGGCTCATCGGCTGTTCGCAGGTTTCGACGGTTGACGTCGAAACGAAGTGTGTACAGCTCGGTGCGTGATCACCCCTGCGCGTTCAGCACTTCGCTGATTCCCATAGGCGCCGCCTGTTCGATCTGGCTGTATTCGCAGGATGCTGCCTCACGGTCGGGCCGCCAGCGCACGAAACGAGTGGTCCCCCGGAACCGGCCGTTGAGCACGGCCTCGTATTTGACCTCGGCCACCAGATCACAGTCAAGCGGCGTCCAGTCCTGAGAGGGTTCGCCGCTGCTCCAACGGGAGGGAGCGCCCGGCATCAGGCCCCCCTGATGCGCCTGCGGGTTCATCCACTCCGACCAGGGATGAGCTGCAAAATCCTCGATGACGTTGGGGGCGAGAGTGTCGATGAGCTCGGCTCGCAGGCTCGCTTTGAAACTGGAGGCGACGCCCATGTGGTGCAACCGCTGTTCATCGTCGTGCAGACCGACGAGCAGCGAACCCACGCCGTTGCCGTCCTTGTGCATCCGGTAGCCGGCGACGACCACATCTGCAGTGCGGGTGTGCTTGACCTTGAACTGGGCCCGCTTGTTGGGCAGGTAGGCGCCGTTATGGGGCTTGGCGATCAACCCGTCGAGCCCTGCGCCCTCGAAGCGCACGTACCACCGGTGAGCGATGGTTCGATCGAGTGTGGAAGGCGCCAGGTGAACAGGCGGCTCGAAACCCGAGGAGATCGTTTCGAGGATCCTGCGGCGATCCCGGAAAGGCTCGTCGAGCAGAGCGGTGTCGTTGACCGCGAGCACGTCGAAAGCCACGAACTCGGCGGGGGTTTCTTCAGCGAGGCGCTCGACTCGCGAAGCCGCCGGATGGATCCGCTGCTGGAGCGCATCGAAACCGAGACGGTCGTCGACGGTCACGATGATCTCGCCGTCGACGACGCAGCGCTGCGGCAGACACTGCTGCAGCGGTTCCAGAAGCTCCGGGAAGTAACGGGTCAGTGGTTTCTCGTTGCGCGAACCCAGGTATATCTCGTCGCCGTCACGGAAGACGATGCACCGGAAACCGTCCCACTTGGGTTCGAACGCGAGGTCCCCGTGCTCGGGAATCCCGTCGATTGCCTTGGCCAGCATCGGCTTCACCGGAGGCACAACAGGCAGATCCATGAGTCGAGAGCTTATGCTCGGTTTGCTGTCAGCGGTCGGGCCTAGCACGATGCGGAGATGAGCGACGACATCCGGCCCTTCACCATCGACGTGCCCGACTCGGCAATCGACGATCTGCGCGAGCGCTTGGCCCGCACCCGCTGGCCCGAAGCCGAGCCGGTCGACGACTGGTCCCAAGGCATTCCCCTCACCTACACGCAGACGCTGTGCGAATACTGGGCCACCGAATATGACTGGCGACGCTTCGAGTCCGAGCTCAACTCCTACGACAACTGTCTGACCGAGATCGACGGACTCGACATCCACTTCCTGCACGTGCGTTCGCCTCACGACGACGCAACCCCGATGATCCTCACCCATGGCTGGCCGGGTTCGGTGGCCGAGTTCATGGCTGTGATCAGGCCGCTGACCGATCCGACCAACCACGGCGGCAGCGCAGCCGACGCATTCCATCTGGTCATCCCCTCGCTGCCCGGCTACGGCTGGAGCGGCAAACCCACGAGGCACGGAACGGGTGTGCCTTGGATCGCCGCCGCTTGGAACACGCTGATGGTCCGGCTCGGATACGAGTCCTACGTCGCCCAAGGAGGCGACTGGGGCAGTGCGGTCACCACCGCCATCGGATCGCAGAATCTGGGCAACGTTCGGGCCATACACACCAACATGCCCGTCTCGGGACCCACGCCCGAGTCGCTGGCAGACCCGACCGAACAGGAGCAGGCAGCGCTGAAAGCCCTGGGCCACTACGACCGCTGGGACTCGGGCTACTCCAAACAGCAGTCGACCCGTCCACAGAGCCTCGGCTACGGCCTAGTCGACTCTCCCGCCGGTCAGTGCGCTTGGATCGGAGAGAAGATGTGGGCTTGGACCGACAACGACGGCGACCCGCGCAGCGCCCTGACATTCGATCAGATGCTCGATAACATCTCGATCTACTGGTTCACCGCCACAGCGGCCTCATCGGCCCGGCTGTACTGGGAGAGCTTCGCCCAGTTCGGCGACGCCGCCGTTGATGTCCCCACCGGCTGCAGCATCTTCCCCAAAGAGATCATCCGCGCCAGCAGGCGCTGGGCTGAGAAGCGCTACACCAATATCGGCTACTGGAACGAACTCGCCGTGGGCGGCCATTTCGCCGCATGGGAGCAGCCCGACCTGTTCGTCGCCGAAATGCGCGCCGCCTTCAGCGTTTTGTGACCTTCGTGGGAAGGCGAGCAGCGAATGACAACGGATCAGCACTGCCAGCGCCTGTAGTATCAGGTCTGAGCACTTGTCTCCTGCCGTCCAGTGGGGTCGTTAATCGTGGCATACACAAACGCTGAACTCGAAGCCCTGATGGCAAACCTCGAATCGGACCTCGTTGAACGCAAGCGTTCGGCGTCAGACCTCGGAAAGATCTCGCGAACAGTATGCGCGTTCGCAAACGACTTGTCTTCGAGCGGTGTCGCCGGTGTGTTGTTCGTCGGAGTCGAAGACGACGGCTCATGTGCCGATACGCAAGTTTCGGATGGTTTGTTGAAGGATCTTGCATCGTTGCGCGACAACGGCTTGACCCTGCCTTTGCCCTCTCTGGATGTTGATGTGAGAACGCTCAATGGATGCGAAGTCGCCGTGGTAACCGTTCAGCCGTCTCCCCAGCCGCCGGTACGTTACAAAGGTCGCGTATATGTCCGTGTTGGGCCGACAACCCGCTTGGCAAGTCACGCAGACGAGAACCGCTTAGGAGAACGCCGACGGGCGATCGACTTGCCCTATGATTCGCGACCCGAGGGCTCGGCTCAAATACCCGACCTCAACTTGGACTACATCGAATCACAGTACTTTCCGAGCGCGATTGCCGATGATGTTCTCAAACAGAACCAACGCTCTCTGAACGATCAGTTGCGATCTTTGAGGCTGCAGACAGATGGCCACCCGACGGTTGGCGCACTGTTGGCTTTCGCCAACGACCCCCTTACGTGGCTTGCAGGTGCCTATGTGCAATTCGTCCGCTTCGACGGCACCGACGTTTCCGACCCGATCAAGGATCAAAAACTCTTGAGTGGCCTGATCCCAGATGTACTGCGAGAAGTTGAGACGCTGTTCAATTTGGGCAACTCAACAGCTTTGGACCTTTCGTCGGGGCCACGAGAGCGGCGTTTCGCTAGCTACCCGATGGAAGCAATGCGCCAAATTGCTCACAATGCCGTAATGCACCGAAGCTACGAGAACACAAACAACCCGATACGCATCTACTGGTACGACGACCGTGTTGAAATCGAAAGCCCGGGGGGACTTCACGGGGACTTGACAAAGGAGCGGTTGCTGGCGGGAGAAACCGCTTATCGGAACCCGCTTATTGCCGAGATCTTGCGCAATATGGGATTTGCGCAGACCTTTGGGGTAGGCATAGCGAGGACACGACGAGCCTTGGAAGAAAACGGAAATCCAGAACCGGAGTTTTATGACGACGCCAATCGGTTCATTGTGACCTTGAGGGCGGTGTGATGACCACAGTTGCTTTCTTCAACAACAAGGGCGGTGTCGGCAAGACGTCGCTCGTGTACCACTTGGCCTGGATGTTCGCCGATATCGGCAAAAACGTTATTGCCGCAGACCTGGACCCTCAAGCGAATCTAACAGCGATGTTCATCGACGATGACGGAATTGAGCGGTTATGGAACGACGACAATGGAGCCACGATCTATCATGCGCTAACCCCTCTGCTCAACGGGACAGGCGACATCAGCGCACCCAATCCTCATCAACCCACTCCGGGCCTGAGTTTGATCACTGGTGACCTGCGCTTGTCGGCAGCCGAAGATGATCTGTCTTCGCAGTGGCCTCTATGTCTAAGCAGCAACGAGAGAGCATTTCGCGTGATCTCAGCCTTCGGCAGAGTGTTGGGCATGGCAGCAGAAGCAGCAGACTCTTCGCTGGTTCTCGTCGATGTCGGACCGAACCTCGGAGCATTGAACCGCTCGGCGCTAGTAGCAGCCGATTACGTCGTTGTGCCCCTCGCTCCCGACCCGTATTCGCTACAGGGACTGCGGAACTTAGGTCCAACGCTGACCCGATGGCGCAGCGAATGGCGACAGCGTCTAGACAATGACCCGCCATCCGACCTAGTAATGCCGGACGGGCGAATGGAACCCTTGGGTTATGTGGTTATGCAACATGCGATGCGACTTGATCGACCAGTTCAGGCATATGCCCGATGGATGGAACGCATTCCGCGTGTGTACGCGGAGACAGTCGCCCAGACCGACGCATCTCCCGCTTTCGATACAGACGACGATATCAACTGTCTCGGCACACTAAAGCATTTCCGCAGCTTGATGCCGTATGCGCAAGATGCTCGAAAGCCAATGTTCAAACTGACTGCTGCCGACGGTGCAGTCGGGGGACGAGTCAAAGCTGTTCGCGGTTGCTACGACGAGTTCTATGACTTGGCTCAGGTCATCGCGGATAGAGCTAGATTCGACCTCCACCCTCGGTGACAAATACCCGAAATACCAGTCTGGTGCAACCAGTCTGGTGCGGGCTAATGGCGACGGGCCGGAACAGACCGTAGTCGGGTCCCGCCGCTGTTAGGCGCGGATCCACTTGGGGTCGTGGGAGTTGCTGTGATCGGCGAGCGCGTCCAGCAGCGCCGCGGGGCACTCCTCGGCCAGCAGCGTCTGGCGGTTGGAGGGCTTGAGGATCGTGCGCTTGACCATGGTGTCGAACTGGTCGAGCAGGGGCTGCCAGAAGCCGTTGACATTGAGCACGCCGACGGGTTTGGCCATGATCCCCAGTTGGTTCCAAGTGAGCGTCTCGGCAAGTTCGTCGAGCGTGCCGAACCCGCCGGGAAGGGCGATGAACGCGTCGGACAGCTCGTACATCATCGCTTTGCGGGTATGCATCGAATCTACTTTTTCGAGGGAGGTGAGGCTTTCGTGGCCGACCTCGTCGTCGAAGAGGTCGGTGGGGATGATCCCGGTCACCCGTCCGCCACGCGACATGACCGTGTCGGCGATCAACCCCATCAACCCGACCGCGCCGCCGCCGTAGACGAGTTCGATGTCGCGTTCAACGAGTAGCTTGCCCAGTTCGACTGTGGCAGCGGTGATCTCCGGGTCCGTCCCCGGAGACGAAGCGCAGAACACGCACACCCGTTGAAACTCCTGCATCAAACAAGCCTACTGTCAAGCTTCGCTAATTCTTGGAGGTGACCTGGACCAGCGGAGACAGCGCGGGTTGGCCGTTCGCATCGACCGTCGTGGTCGGACGTGAGGAGGTCTGCTGGGGTTCAGTTCTTGACGGGGGGGGGGGGGGGGGGGGGGAAAAGGGGGGGGGGGGGGCGGGGGGCGGGGGGGGGGGGTTTGTGGAGGAGAAGAAGAAGGGAGGAGCGGCGGAGGGGAAGAGCGG
>JAPOYA010000017.1:98113-166734 GCA_026706815.1 Acidimicrobiaceae bacterium
GCGGGGGGGGGGGGGTCGGGGGGGGGGCGGGGGGGGGAGGCGGGGGGGGGGCGGGGGGCCGGGGGGGGGGGGGGGGGGGGGGGGGGGGGGGGGGGGGGGGTAAATTGCCGCGCTGAGAGCAGACCGCGTGTGGTCGTGATTTAGTTGAGAGGAATATCTCCATGAGCCTTGTTTCGTTCTCCGGCGTCAAGGATTATGTATCGCCGCGTCGGCATCTTGGCGGCATCTTGGCGGTGTTGGCAGCTGTGGCGGCGGTGCTGGCGCCGACAGGAGGTGCTGGTGCGCAGCAGCCCCCTTCATATTCGGTGAGCCTGTCGAAGTCGTCGGTGGTCGAGGGCGATTCGGGCCATCAAAATGTGACGGTTAGGTTCGCAGCCACTCCGCCCCGACTTTCTGGGAGTTATTCATTCAACATCTGTTTTGGGGGCACGGCCGCGTATGGCACGGACTACACGGTCAGAAGCGGAACGGGCACCACTGAAATTAACTTGAATGAGATGGGCTGTTTCTCGAGATCGATCCCGTCTTCAGTGCCCTTTTTTATTTTGGTGAGGGTGTTCGGCGACACGGTTGAGGAGTCCAATGAGAGTGTGGTGGTGACGCTCACTTCGGGCGGCGAAGGGATTGTGGGGACGGGCACAGCGATGTTGACGATCACCGACGATGATGCCCAACCGCTGGCGCCGGCGCCGTTGGTGGACGTGTCCTACGGGCATATGCATGGCACAACCGAGGTCGCCCATGAGTTTTGGCATAGCCACAGTGACGGTCACACCCACCACGACAACGGTGCCTCAGCGCACGGTGGTGGGCTGCACAAGCATGTGGCCACAACGATAAGGTCGCGGGTGCTGGAGCCGGTGCGGGGTGCTTCTGGAGGTCATTCATACATGGTGACTGTGCAGCAGCAGCCTGCTGTGGGGCAGATACTGACGGTGGGTTTCGGTGTGGAGCATGCGAATGTGGCGGGCAGCGTGTCGGTGTCTCCGAAGCGGCTTGAGATCACGCGGGCCAACTGGCAGCAGTCCCACACGATCACGGTTACAGCGTCGGCCGATGCTGAGCCGGGCGACTATTTCGTGGTGCGGCATTGGTTCAGCCGCGGCTTCGCCGATCCCTACATCGCCGCCTATGAGCGGTTCGGGCTGTTGTGGGCGAGCATTCCGCGTTTTGATGTGACCGGCAGGGTGTCTGACGCTCCGGTCGTCCAGGGTGCCCCTCCGGTGTTGCCGTCGGTGAGCGTGTCCGGCGCGGTGTCGGGCGAGGAGGGCACCCCGGCTGTTTTCACGCTGACCGCGTCGCCTCAGCCGACAGCGCCGCTGGCGGTGACCCTACATCTTGCTCAGGACGGTGATTATGCGGCTGCGGGTGTGGTGGGACAGCGCACGGTGGTGATTCCGGTGGCGGGCACCGCGAGGGTGTCGGTGGCCACCGTCGATGACGACGCGGACGAGCCGGACGGGTCGGTGACGCTAGCCGTGCGCGCCGGGCTCGGCTACACCCTCGGCACGCCCGCCTCGGTCAGCGCCCCCGTGCTTGACAACGACGACCCGCCTGCCGTTGACGATGAGGCCCCAAGCGTCCAACAGCAACAACAGCAGCCCGGTGCCCAGGACGATGCTGAGCCAGGGGAACCCGAAGCTGAGGAGGAAGCAGGGCCGCAGTGCGACTCAGACCCTGAGCTTCTCGCTACCGTCGAGGGCAAGATCGTCCGCCACAGCATCATCACCGGCCGAGCCGATCTCGTGATCGAGTTCACCGCCGTGCGTGATGCCATGGCCGGCGACGGGCCGCTCTCAGCAGCCCGTGGCTTTGCCGACCGGCGAGACGGCGCCAACGCTCTGTGGAGCCAGATCGCCGCTCATCTGCGCGACAACTGCCGCAGCAGCTGAAACCCCACAAGCTTGGCGCTCCAGCCGGGGAGAACATCCGAGGCGTGACGCCAAGCCGGGATCGACGGACGTTTACAGCAGATCGTCGTGCCAGAGGTGCTGGACGAAGTCCTCTGCGCCGATGATGTTGATGCCGTCGCTGGTGCGCCGCGGGCGAGACTCGAGGGACACGATGATCTTGCGGTCGAGGTCGGGATGCTCTTGGGCGATGGCGCGAAGGCCGGTGAGGTGTCGGCCGGTGATCTTGGCTGAGGCTTTCGCCTCGATAGCCAATCGCATGTTGCCGATGACGAAATCGACTTCAATGCCGCTGGGGAGCCGCCAGTAGGTGAGTCGGTCGTCGAGT
This sequence comes from Acidimicrobiaceae bacterium, assembly GCA_026706815.1. Lineage (GTDB taxonomy): Bacteria > Actinomycetota > Acidimicrobiia > Acidimicrobiales > Aldehydirespiratoraceae > VXYK01. The sequence goes on from JAPOYA010000017.1 coordinate 100,352, forward strand.
TCGCGGTATGCGATGTACGCACAGAGTTCGTGGTGGACCCAGTTCTCGAAGGCCTTGCCGTATGCGTCTGAGCCGCGCAGCAGATCACCGCGACGAGCCAACCGGTTCACAACGCCCACGTCTGCGAAGTAGAATTTCGGTGCGCCGGCCAGCCGCCTCTTTATTCGTTGCTGCCAGCGCGGCAGCCAGCGTCCGAGCAGCGTGTCTTCGAGGATGTCGAAGTGCGCCCTGGCAGTCGGTGCCGACACGCCGCAGTCGCGGGCGATGTTGCTGAAGTTGACCGGCTCGCAGTCGCTGAGAGCTGCAGCGTCGAGAAACTCTGAGAAGGCGGGTAGGTTCCGCACTAGGCCCTCGGCGGCGATTTCCTCGCGCAGGTAGTTGGCGATGTACGCGTCTTGCAAGCGGCGCGGTCGACTCGATTCGTACATTCGCGGCAGGTATCCGTGGTTGAGCAGCCGGTCGAGGTCGAACTCGTCCCCGAGTTCTGTGGAGACTAGGCCCAGCAGCTCGTAGCGCAAAGCCCGTCCGCCGAGCAGGTTGGCCGCGCCGCGCCGTACCTTGCGCGCGCTCGAGCCGCACAGGGCAAAGCTCAGGCCGCGGTTCTCGATCAGCCAGTGTACCTCGTCGAGCATGGCCGGGACTTTCTGTATCTCGTCGATGACTACATGGCGTGACGGGCCCGCGCCGGTCGCCTCGATTTCTTGACGGAGCATCTCTGGGCGTGTCGCATACCTGCGGAACTCGTCAGTTTTAAGCAGGTCGACCCATGTAGCGTCGGGGTAGCGCTGCCGCAGCAAGGTGCTCTTGCCTGCTTGCCGTGGTCCCCACAAGAAGAACGTCTCTGTTCCCGGTTCAGGCAGCGACAGTTCTCGTTGAAACATATACTTTAGATTATCATGCTAATTTAAAGATCAAAAGCCCAATGCTGAGTGCATCGCTCCGCTTGCGGTTGTCTCGGCACCTTTCCTAGTGACTTCTGAGGGAGCTGAATGCCCCGAGCGCCTACTCTTGGGCATGTGCAGCACGGGATCTTTGTGGCGCCGTTCGGCCCGTTCGCGGACCCTCACCGATTGATGGACCTCGGGCGGGCGGTGGAGGAATCCGGCTGGGACGGACTCTTCGTCTGGGACCATGTGCTGCGTCCCGAGAGCAACGAGATCATCGACACTTGGGTCGCTTTAGCAGCCTTGGCCACGGCCACACAGAAAGTCCGCCTTGGTCCGATGGTTGTGCCGGTACCGCGCCGTCGTCTGATGAAGCTGGTGAGGGAAGTGCTGACGCTCGACCTGCTCAGCGAGGGGAGGTTGACGCTCGGAGTCGGTTCTGGCACCGACACCGGAGGCGAGCTGGCCCGCTTCGACGAAGTGATCGACCCTCGGATCCGAGGCCGGCGGCTCGACGAGGGCTTGCGAATCGTGGCGCGGCTGCTGGAGGGGGAGTTCGTGGTCCATTTCGGTGAGCACTACATCGTGGACGGTGTTTCGGCAGAGCCCCTGACGGTCCAGCGTCCCCGCCCGCCGATCTGGTGCGCGGCACGCGGCTCGGCAATGAAACCTGTGCGACGGGCAGCCCGCTACGAGGGGATGTTCCCGATCGAAGTGGACCACGACAGCTTCTGTCGGGCCCTCGACGAGGTGGCTGCAGTGCGAGGCGACCTCAACGGGTTCGACGTTTGCCTGCGCACCGAATTCGACGGCACCCCTCCACCGTTCGCCCACTGGGGAGCGACGTGGCTGCTGCGGTCGTTCCCCGCTGTGAGCGACCCGGTCACCGTGTTCGCCGCAGTTGTCCGCGGTCCGCCGCGCTGAGCCGGAACAGGGCACGGCTGCTTCGGGCGGGTAGATTGCGGCTGTGGTTGACCAGTCAATGAAGGCCAAACTCGACGATCTTCGCGAACGCAAGGATCAGGCTGTGCATGCGGGCTCGGAGCGATCGGTGTCGCGCCAGCACGAAAAAGGCAAGATGCTTGCCCGCGAGCGCATCGACTACCTGCTCGACGAGGACTCGTTCAACGAGCTCGACATGCTGGCCCGTCACCGCGCGCACGAAGCCGGACTCGCCGAACGTCCCTACACCGATGGGGTCATCACCGGCTGGGGAACCGTCGACGGGCGCAAGGTCTTCGTGTTCTCTCAGGACTTCACTGTCATGGGCGGAGCGCTGGGCGAGGTGTTCGCGGAGAAACTCCACAAGGTCATGGATCTTGCCCTGGCCACGGGGGCGCCGATGATCGGGCTCAATGACGGCGCCGGCGCCCGCATCCAGGAAGGTGTTGTGTCGCTCGACGGCTACGGCGGCATCTTCTTCCGCAACGTCCAGTCCTCAGGGGTCATCCCGCAGATCTCGGTGATCCTCGGCCCCTGCGCGGGCGGCGCGGTCTACAGCCCGGCCATGACCGACTTCATCTTCATGGTGCGCGAGAAGTCGCACATGTTCATCACCGGACCCGATGTGGTCAAGACCGTCACCGGTGAGGAGGTCACGCTTGAAGAACTCGGTGGAGCGGGCAGTCACAGCAGCAAATCCGGAGTGGCCACGTTCGTCGCCGAGTCCGAAGAGCAGGTGCTCGACGAGGTCAAGGACCTCCTGAGTTTCCTGCCGTCGAACAACCTCGACCAGACGCCCCGAGTCGAACCCAGCGACGACTCGGATCGCCTCTGTCCCGAACTTGACGAGATCCTGCCGGACAGCCCCAACGTGCCCTACGACATGAAACAGGTCATTGCTGCGGTTGTCGATGACGGCGACTTCATGGAGTACCACGCCAGTTGGGGACGCAGCATCACCTGCGGTTTCGCTCGAGTCGACGGCCGGGCCATCGGAGTCGTCGGCAACCAGCCGATGATGTTGGCCGGTGTGCTCGACATCGACTCGTCAGAGAAGGCCGCCCGCTTCGTGCGCACCTGCGATGCTTTCAACATCCCGCTGTTGACCTTCGTCGACGTGCCCGGTTTCCTCCCCGGGGTCGACCAGGAGTACGGGGGCATCATCCGCCACGGAGCGAAGCTCCTGTACGCCTACTGCGAAGCGACTGTGCCGCGCATCCAGGTCATCACCCGCAAGGCCTACGGCGGGGCGTACGTGGTTATGGACTCCAAGTCTGTGGGGTCCGACTTGGCGTTCGCCTGGCCCACCGCCGAACTCGCCGTTATGGGACCGCAGGGAGCGGTGGAGATACTCCATCGACGCGAACTGGCCGACGCTGCCGATGCAGCTTCTCGGCGAACCGAGTTGATCGACGACTACACCGAACGCTTGGCGAATCCCTATGTGGCCGCCGAACGCGGCTACATAGACGATGTGATCGAGCCGTCGCAGACCCGCCAGAAGGTGGTGGCCGGGTTCCAACTGCTCGAATCGAAGCGTGAGGAGTTGCCGGAGCGCAAGCACGGCAACGTGCCCCTTTAGCGATGGCTGCTATCGAGTTCTCACCTACGCCCTCGGAAGAGGAAGCCGCGGCCATTTTGGCGGCATACGAGCTCTTGTGGCCTCAGACGAGCGAAGCTGTTACGCCCGATGGGGTGTCTCGCTGGCGCTTCGCGGGTCGCAACTGGTCTCCCCGCCCCGGCTACGGCGGCTGGGCCTGAGTTCAGTCGTTTTCCAACAACTCGACTAAAGCTGGACCCAGTACTTCGGCCGCGAAAATCTCGGAGCGGTCGAAGTCGAGATGAACTCCGTCGGTTCGGCCGTAGCGCCCGTGGTGCTCCGAGGCGTCCAACTCGGTAGCGGTGTCGATTACGGCGACCCCAGGGCCTGCTGCGCCTGCCGCCGTGGACCGCAACTCAGCCGCCAGAGCAAGAACAAGCGAGTTGTAGGCTTCAGCTCGCCTTGGGTCGTGGTCAATACCCACCTCGTGGTACGAGAGCAGGCGGGGCGCAGTCGCAAAGACAACCTGAGCGTCAACAGCCCAAGCCTTGGACGCCAACTGCCGGTAGGAGTCCTCGATATCGGCGGCGAAGTCCTGATCGAGGATAGAAGCCCAAGAGCCGTCGCTCCGCTGGTGCTCGTACTGCGGGATGACATGGTCCACTACCAGCACCAGTTTCGTTCCCGGCTCTATGAAATCGTCGCGACAGGGCTCGTCATGGATCCACCATTCGATCGGGTCGTCAGCTTCTGGATCGATGCGCCGCGCCCGCCAAGGCCGTTCCGCGCTGATCAGCGGTGAACAGCCGACACGGGTGTGGTCCACCACAGCCATGGCCCGGTTGGAATCGGCCCAGGTGCGCAATCCGTCCGCAAGGTGCAACCCCGAGGAATCACCGATCACCGTGACGATCGGCGCCGCGGTCGCCGGGTGGCTGGTTGTGGTGGTGGTAACGGGGGATTCACTCGTGGCTGACTCGGTAGTCGTCGACTCGGTGGCTTGTGGCGAATAAGGTGACGAAGGGGTTGGTGCGGCGTTGTCGGTCGGGGACCCTGCGGACGCATCGGCCGTTTCTGTGCCGGAAACCTCTGGGTCTTGTAGAGCCTCTGGGTCTTGCAGAGCCCAGGCCGGTAGTTCATCGGCTTCCGAGACACGCTCGCCGATGGCCCGCGCCGGATTGGAAAGGACCGCCATGGCCAAAGCGATCAACGCCACCGCCACAACCGCAGCGCCGAGCAGCACCAAGGCTTGTTGCCCGCTGCCGAGTCGCACCGGCATCTCGACCAGCCGAAATGACGCCTCTGCCGCGATCAGCGTGACCGCGACAACCGTGACCGGGTTCCAGTCGGTCAGCTCTATCAAAGGCCAGTGAAACAGATAGATCGCATACGAGCGCGTGCCCAACCAGCGCAACACACCGACAGCCATGATCCGTGACAAGATCCCGTCTCTCACCGCGGCGGCAACCAGAACCGCCCAGCACAACGCCATCAGTTGCGGACCACCTCTGAAGACGAGGCTGTCTTGAGGATCCAACCTGGCCAACGCCAGAACCGTCACGCCGGCAACCACAGCGAGGATCGCACCTCCGGCAATCAGCGTCGCGCGCCCCGGTCGGCCCGGATCCGGGCCCGGCTCCGGGTTCATCAGCCGCGCAACAAAGCCGAAGCGTGCCGCGGCGAGCGCAAGGCCTGCCCCCGCAGCGATCTCCAACGCCCGCACAGGCGTCGCCACGTAGGCATCTGCTGATCCCCACCACAGAACCACGCCGACCATCCCGGCTACCGCCATCGCCCATACGACCAGGGCGGCGCGGCGCGTCAACGCAACCGCGGCAGGAAAGAGCAGATAGAACTGCTCCTCAATAGCCAACGACCAGAAATGCGCCAACGGCTCAGGCCGGGACTCGAAGATCGCGGCATAACCGGCAGTGTCTAGCGCGGTGCGCCAGTTGAACACGTTCAAGACCGCCGTCAACGCATCTAAACCTACTTCTCGCAACGCTTGGTCGTCCAAAGTCGCGGTCAACAACAACACCGAAGCGACGGTCAGCAAAGCAGCCGGCATCAGCCGCCGAACCCGCCTTGCCATGAACCGGCCAAGGCGCAAGCTCCCTGTCGCCGACACCTCCGTGTCGATCAGGCCAACCACCAGATAACCCGACAGCGTGAAGAACAGACCGACACCGAGCCATCCCCCCGGCACCGCATCAGGCCACAGGTGAAACAACACCACCCAGGCCACGGCCAAACCCCTTAACCCGTCCAAGCCAAGATGACGGCGCGCCCCCGCGCCAGAACTTACCTCAGAACCGTCGGCCCGCAGATCAGAGGCCGAACGCATCCAACTCAGGTTCGGCCATTGCAGACTGCTCGGTCCGCTCAGTCCGCCGAGAGGATTTGAGCGCGCAGCTCAGCGAGCCAGACGTCCGATTCTCCGGTGACGACACGGTTGCTCTCCTGTTCCTCGGTGGTTCCGTAGGTCGATGGGTAGGAACCGAGAAACTTCACATCGTGCCTTTGCTGGTGGAGGCTGCGAAGCGCGTCGCCTACGACTTCGTTGGCAATGTGGCCCTCACAGTCGATCAGGAAGCAATAATCTCCGAGCGCGTTGCGGGTCGGGCGGCTGACCAGCTTGGTGAGGTTGATGCGGCGCGCTGCGAACTCCTGAAGGATGCTGATCAGCGAACCGGGTTGATCAGCGCGTTGGAAGACCACGATCGACGTCTTGTCGTGGCCGGTCGGTGCGCTGATGCCCTGGTTGGTGACTAGCACGAAGCGAGTTTGATTGTCCGGATGGTCCTCGATGTTGGGCACGAGCGTTTCGAGCTCGTAGACCTCAGCGGCGCGCGGCGGGGCGATCGCGGCCGTGTCCCGCCGCTGGGACTCTGCAAGCTCGCGGGCGGCGTCCGCGGTGGAGTTCGTTGCTTCGACGCTCGCCCACGGCAGTTCGTCGACGAGGTACCGGCGGCATTGCGCATAGGCCATGGGGAACGAGCGCACATGTTTGATCTCTTCAAGGCGCACTCCCGGCTGCACCAGCAGGTTGAGGTTGATGTTGATCACCACCTCGCGCTGGATCAGCAGTTCGGCATCGAAGGCAAGCGTGTCGATGGTGGCGTTGACCGACCCCTCGATCATGTTCTCGATGGCCGCGAACCCGTAGTCGATCCCCCCTGTTTCGACTGCCTTCAACACTTCGACTATGGAGCCGAATCGCACATGGGCCATCTCCACGAGATCGGGCTGGGTGTGGAGCGCCTGTTCGGTGAAGGTCCCGCGCGGTCCGAGGTAGCAGACTGTCGGCTTGTCCAACGGTGATTCGCTCACGGCCTTCAAGGATAGGACGACACGAGCGTCAGACCTATCGACCCCCGCGGCTCCCTGTTGTGGTCGGTGTTGACGTGGTACCGGTGCTGACCCCCGCGGCTACCGTTGTGGCCATGGATGGTGAGGGGCCTGCGCGTTCGGTCCCTGGGAATCGGCATCGGGCTCCGAGCGGGGCCGGCAGTTCGAGCAGCCGCCTGGATCGCCTTGCGGATTTCGTCCATCGCCAGCGCTGGCTGCTTGCCACAGTTCCCTTCTTGTTCTTGTTCCAGTTCCCGCTCGGGGCGCTGTTCGCCGAACCGGGCAACACCATGGAAGAGGGGACTCTGCTCATAGGCGGTGAACTGGTGTTGCGAGGGTGGACCCCTCACGGAGACTTCGAGCACCTGTATGGGCCGGCCGATTTGTGGACGCTCGCCGCCGCATTCTCGATATTCGGCGTGTCGATCACCGTGGAACGCGTCGTCGGGCTGCTGTACCGGGTTGTGTTGTTGTGGGCCATCTACCGAATCGCCGGCCGCTGGGGAACCGGCGTCGCCACAGCCACGGCGGGACTGGCCTGGTTGTTGATCGCTCCCTTCGGCCTGATCGCCTATTCCTGGATCGCAGCGCTGGCATTCGGAGTGGCCGCCCTGGCCGTGGCGCTCGACGCCGACGAGAGCTCTCACAGATGGCTTGCCGCAGGGGCACTGGCAGGAGTTGCCCTGCTGTTTCGGGCGGACTTGATACTCGCGCTGGCCCTGGGACTCGGCCCGCTGGTTCGGGCGGCGGGACGCGAGCACCAGAAACGGTTTGTGGCAGGTTTGGGCGGCGGCGCAGTCGGATATGTCGTTCATTTGGCGACAGCAGGACCGGCGGCGGTTGTCGAAGGAATGCTCATCGATCCGGTTGTCAGGCTCCGTGCCGGGCGGCGGCTGCCGGTACCGCCGAACTCGGACACTGCCGATGAGTTCTTCGCGAGGCTCGACGATTTCATCCGCGGGCCGGACAATCTGCCCGGCCTGGGACGTCCGGCGCAGATCACCGCGTTGTTCTGGGTGACGCTACTCGCCGCTGTGTTGACGATCTGGCTGGTGCGACGCGACCGCCGTCTGCGTGCCTTCTCGTTGTTGGCTGTCGGCGCGATCCCCCAGCTTCTGCAACGGCCCACCCCCAATCACATCAAGTTTGTGGGAGTGCTGATCTTTCCGGCCCTGGCGATTGCATTGGCCCGCCATCTACGGTGGCGAGCCCTGAGCGGACTGGCGGCGGTTTGGGTCTTCGCCTGTCTGGCTGCGATTGCGCCGCATTATGTCGGCCGTGCCGCGTTCGACACGTACTTTGAAACTGATCTCGGTGCTGAGCTGGCCTTCAACAGTAGAGCGATCGCCGTTGACTCAGACGATGTGGTCGACCTCTTCAGCATCCTGAGAACGCTTGACTCGTTGGCGGAGCCGGGCGACAGCGTGTTCGTGGGCCCGGAGAGGCTGGCTCGCACCAACTACTCCGAGACATTCCTGTATCACCTGCTTCCCGACTACGAACCGGCCTCGTATCACATCCAGATGAACCCCGGATTGGCGAACCGGGAAGGCGGCCGCCTCGCCGCGGACATCGAACAAGCCGATTGGCTCATTCTGACAAACCTGTTCAACGGCTGGTCGGAACCCAACGACTCGACTGCCGATGGAGACCTGCGCGCGGACGCGGTGGTCGAGTCGTCCTTCTGTCCGGTCTCGTCGTTCGGCCCCCGCACGCTCTATGGGAATTGTTGACCTGTGAGAATTGTTGACCTGGCTCGGCGATGATTCCCATAGCGCACCGGCCAGTCGGCCGATAGCATCGGGTCATGGTCGATACGGCCGCCCATGACCAGCTTGTAGCCGATTCAACCGGCGGGCTGGCACCCGGCGAAGACGACCTCGCACCATTTGAGGGATCGGATCGTTTGAGGCCCGACGGGCGCCCCCGCCCCGAGTTCCGCGCCGAACTTCGCCGCATCCCCGACCTGGCCAACATCGTCCATGTTCTGGTGGTTCTGGCGTACCCCTTCCTGGTGATCTGGGTTGCGTCGACGGTCAGCCATCCGTTGACTTGGGTGCTGGCATTCTGCGCGATGGGCGTGTGGTATCAGAGGGCGTTGACACTGCACCATGAGTCCGCCCATCGACTGCTGTTCAGCAACCGCGCGGTGAACGACTGGGTCGGCGAGAAGCTCCTCGGTCTGCTCGCTTTCGGTGACGGCGGACCGGCCTATCGTCTGGTTCACACCCAGCACCACCGAGACGAGTTCGGCGAACGCGAACCGGACTTCATGCTGTATGCGCACTATCCCATTCCGGCCGATTCGATGCGACGCAAACTCTTGCGAGACGCCTTCGGCGTGTCCGGCTGCAAACTCCTCAAGCCGGCGATTGTCGGACTTTTTGTGAAGGGCCGACGGTTCCGTGCGGCACGGTTCTTCGCCGGCCAGCTGTTTGTGTTCGCGTGGTTCTTGGCATTCGGCCATCCCTGGCTCTACATGTTTTTGTGGTGGCTTCCCTGGATGACCTTCTGGCAGGTGGCCAACCGGCTCCGTGCGTTGGCCGAGCATGGCGGGATGACCCGATCTCTGGACCGCCGACGCACCAGCAGCAATATTCGACAGGGGTTCTGGTCCCGGTACGTGTTTCTGCCGCATTCAGTCGGGTTCCACCTCGCTCACCACGTCGATTCGGGCATCCCGATGTCCAACCTTCCGAAGTACCATCGGGCTCTGGTGGAGGACGGCTATATCACCGACTCCATCACCTACCCCAGCTACCGAGCGTTCTGGCGTACCCTGGTGCGCCCCTCGCAGCGATAGCATCCCCTAGATGACTCCCGACGGCCCGATGACTCTTGGGGCTCCGGCTGCACCCGGCGACAGCACAGACCGATTTTATTTTCGTCAACTGCTGTCGGGTCGAGACTTTGCTGCCAACGATCCTGTAGCCGCGCAGATGGTCAACTTCGTCTACGCCATAGGCGACCGCCAAAGCGGCGAAGCGGTGCTGGTCGACCCTGCTTACGACATAAAAGACCTGCTTGCAGTGCTTGGCGCCGACGACATGGCCTGCACCGGAGTGTTGGCCACCCATTACCACCCCGACCACGTGGGCGGGTCGATGATGGGCATGCAATTGGAAGGAGTCGCCGAACTGCTGGAGCACGTAGACGTCCCGATTCATGTGCAAGCCCCTGAAGCGGAATACGTGCGCACCGTCACGGGCGTCACCGATGAGAACTTGGTGCAGCATCAAAGCGGTGACGTCGTGTCGGTCGGAGCAGTCGACGTCGAACTGATCTGCACCCCCGGCCACACTCCCGGCAGCCAGTGTTTCCTGGTCGACGGTCGGTTGGTCGCGGGCGACACCCTGTTTCTCGACGGCTGTGGACGCATGGACCTTCCCGGGTCGGACCCGGCGCAGATGTATGAGAGCCTGACCCGGAAACTGGCGAAAGTGCCCGACAGCGCGGTGCTGTACCCAGGACACCGATACTCGCTGGAGTCCTCGGCCACCATGGGCATAACCCGAGAGCGCAACATGGTGTTCCGCCCCGAAACTCGCGAGCAGTGGCTCGCAGTGTTCGGCGGCTGAGTGTCTGGCGGCTGAAGCGTTCGCTCTGGGCACGGACCTAGGATTGGTCCCTGATGCCCGACGTTTCTTTAGAGCAGACACGCTTCGGGCCGGCCGGCGCCGGGACAACTTGCACAGCACCGGCCGGCAGTCGGATCGTCGGACTCGACGGATTGCGTGCCATCGCGGCCTTCGCGGTGTTCTTTCACCATGTCGGGTTCCATTCCGGCCGAACCTACGACGGTGCCATAGGCCGCTACATCGGCCGACTCGACATCGGGGTGCCGGTCTTCTTCGTCCTCTCAGGTTTTCTGTTGTTCACCCCGATCGCCACGGCGATACTCGACGAACGACCGCTGCGACCGACCGTCGAATACCTGTGGCGCAGGTTCATGCGGATCTACCCGGCCTTCTGGGCGGCGTTGGCACTCATTGTGGTGTTCACCAGCGAAGATCTGGACATCGCCGACGGGATCACCACAACGCTGTTGATCCACATTCACTGGACCGAGCATGTCGTCGGCCCGATCCCGCAAGCCTGGAGCCTGGCCACAGAAGTGACCTTCTACTTGGCGTTGCCCTTCGTGGCCCGATTCGCCAGGCCCTGGTTGAAGGACCGAAGCCGACCGCAGCGCCGCAACGCGCTGCTGGTCTTTGTTGCGGGCTGTTATCTCCTGTCGGTGTTCTTCCGGATCTGCGTGATGGGATTGCAGAGCCAATGGAGCAATGACGCGGTCATCTGGCTGCCGGGCATGTTGGACTACTTCGCCATCGGGATGGCGCTGGCTGTCGCTCGGGTCGGTTTCGAGCCGGGATCGAACCCGCGGGAGCGGCTGGAACGCTGGGCCGGTCGTGCCGGCTGGTGGTGGATCGCCGCGGCGCTGCTCTTTCACATCGTCTCTCAGCACATGGGGTTGGCGCTGGGACTTGACGTCGCGTCGTGGCCCAGGGAGATGGGCCGCCAACTCGTCTATGGGGCGATCGGGTTCGCGTTGCTGTTCCCGCTCGTGTTCGGCAGCGGCCGGCGCTCATATGTGCGGCGCTTCGCGGCCAGTTCACCGATGGACTGGCTGGGAAGGATCTCGTACTCGGTTTACCTGTGGCACATGGTCTTCATCGTTCACCCCTGGGGGCCGATGACCGGCGTCTTCGGCGAGGTGCGCCTGTTCGAGACCAACTATTGGCGCCTCTGCATCGTGGCCTTCATTCCGATGTTCGCGGTCTCGGTGGTCAGTTACTACCTGGTTGAACGTTCGAGTCTGCGCATGCAGCAGTTGGTTCGGCGACCTGTGCAAGGGCCGTCGCCGGCGGAGCTGTTCGTCAGCCGGTTGGCAGCGAGATGGAGAGCTGCGTCGTTTCGGGCACAGTTGGCGGTCGTCGCCGCAGCGGGGTTCTTGCTCCGCGCCGTCTACGTGATCGTCGTCAAGCGCGACCACACGCTCCAAACGCTCGACGTCTTTCCAGGTGACCAGTTCTATTACTCCCTGGCCGCGGACGCGCTCGCCGCTGGGAAGGGGTTCGTCACGCCTTGGCACGGATTGCCGGGCCTGGCCGACAGCGGCGTTCAAGCCGGCCACGCAGCGGACCATCCGCCGCTCACCGCAATTGTCGCCGCGCCCGCTTCTTGGCTGCCTGGCGGACAGGGTGAGCACATCTTCGAGCAGCGCTTCATCATGTGCCTGGTCGGTGCCGGCGTGATCGTGATGATCGGCCTGCTGGCTCGGCAACTCGCGGGCCGGGCGGTGGGTCTCACCGCGGCCGGGATCGCCGCGGTCTATCCGGCTCTGTGGATCAACGACGGCCTGATCATGGCCGAATCGCTGACCGCGTTCTGCATTGCCGGAGCGGTGTGGACCGCGCTGCGCTATAGGCAAGACCCGTCGAGGCGCTTGGCTGTGCAACTCGGTGTGTGGATCGGTTTCGCGGCATTGGCCCGAGCCGAGTCTCTGTTGCTGGTGGCGCTGCTGGTGGTGCCGTTGGTGATTCTGAGCCGTTCTCGTTGGCGCGAGCGGGTCAAGGCCGTGTTGGTGAGCGGCGCTTTGACAGCTTTGGTCATCGCCCCGTGGGTTGTCCCCAACCTGCTGCGATTCAACGAACCAGTATTTATGTCGACCAACGACGGCGTGACCTTGATCGGCGCCAACTCACCGCAGACATATTCGGGCGGAGCGATCGGCTTCTGGTCGCTGGAGTACGCCGACTCGCTCGCCCCGGGCATTGGTGAGCTGGCCGGCGCCGATTCCAGCGAGCAGTCGCGGATCTGGAGGGCCGAGGCGCTGAGCTACATCGGCGACAATCTCGATGATGTGCCGCGGGTCATGGCCGCGAGGCTGGGCCGGTTGTGGTCGGTTTACCGGCCCCTGCAGATGTCTGACTTCAACACCGGGGAGGGCCGCGAAATCTGGGCCTCGAACCTTGCTTTCGTCGGGTTCTGGGTCGCCGCGCCCCTGGCTCTGATCGGCTGGCGGCGCCTTGGGCGCGATCGGCTCACCCGCTGGCCCTTTGCGATCCTGGCCATGCATGTGTCGCTGGTCGGAGCGCTTTTCTACGGGATCCCCCGCTTTCGAGTCCCCGCGGAGATCGCAGTTGTGGTGTGCGCGGCGATTGCGATCCACTGGTTGAGTAACCTGGGCACATGTCCACCTCGGCCCATATCGTCGTCGCCGCCGTCATCTTCTTGACGGTCCTGTTCATCTTCCGCCTGGTTCGCCAACGGGTGCTGAAAAGCAAATATGCCCTGCTCTGGTCGTTTGTCGGCCTGGCCCTGCTGCCGTTGGCCGCCGTGCCCGACATTCTGGTGCCGATCTCTGATCTCATCGGCATCGAATACGAACCCGCCACCGTGCTCTTCGCTGCCACGGCGTTCCTGTTCGCCACGACAGTGCATCTCTCCTACGAGATGTCTCGAGTCGAGGCCCGCACCCAGGACCTGGCCGAGGAACTGGCCCTGTTGCGCGTCGAAGTCGAAGACATCAAGCCCCGCGCCACCTCTTGATCGGTGTTTCTGAAGGGGACTACTCGGCAACGGTGGGCACTGGTCTGTCAGCCGGTGTGGCGCTGACGATCAGGCCGTCGGCGGAGAAGGGGCGGTTCAGTCTGCCGAGCAACCGCTCACAGCCGACAACCAACCGGACCCCTGCCGCCTCCAACCGGCTTCTGCTGCCGCGCTCTCGCACGGACGGGACGTAAGTCACGGTTCGGGCGTGGTCCCAGCCTGATCTGCGCATCAGCTCGGTCAAGGTCCTCCAGGTGAACATCATCACATGATCCGGATGGTTGACCTCCACCCGTCGAAACACCGAAGCAACCACGTTGACGAGGCCGTAGGCGTTGGGGGTGGTGACGATGAGCGTGCCGTCGGGCTTGCAGAGATGATGCAAAGCCTCAAGGAACGGGCCGGGTGCGCCAACGTGCTCGATCACCTCGCCGGCCAGCACGATGTCGGCAGGCTCGATCCCGAGTGCGGCAACGGCTGCTGCGTCCGTGCAATCCACCACATAGGTCTCAAAACCGTCCTCGGCGGCTGCGGCGGCGCCGGCGGGGTCGGCGTCAATCCCAACGAGTTCGCTGGCAACCTCGTGAAGATGACCGTGTAGCCATCTGCCCGCACGGCCCTGCTGTTGCCGGAACCCCGCATCCGCGAATCCGACATGGACAACTCGTTTGCCTACGCACTGAGCAGTGAGCCATTCGATCCGATCCACGATCTCGGCGCGGGGCAGATCGTGCGCCATGTCGTCCTGGCCGTATTCGTGGGTTTCGCCGGTCACTGCCCCAACCCCGTTTTGATTGAGTCGCCCGCAGTCGGTTTGAACACGAGCAACTCAGGCGTCTCATGCAATGAAGCGGCCATGTCGGCGAGCGTTTGTCGGCTGCCTGCCACGATCTGCCCGACTCGTTTCTTCATCGCCGACCGGCCCCACCACATGACCCGACTGGTGAGGCGCCCCACCTCAGGGACCACCCAACGCGGTTCGTCGGGATCGAAGTCGTAGGGGTGGGCGTACAGCCACCCATGCTCGGGCGCTCTTCTTGCAGCCCAACCAATGATCGGTCCAGGAGCAACCCGCAGGTAGGCGCCCCCCAGAAGCGGGACCGCAAACGGGCCGAAACCGAACACCGGAGACGGAAGCTCTATGAGCCCGCAGGGCCATCTGAACGGAGCACGCGGAGCTTGTGGCCAACCGAAGAGCGGGTTGCGCGCGGGCAGCACGCTGGAGGAATATCTGAACCCGAGTTCGCCGAGGATCTCCGGCGCCCAGGCCGAGTCGGGCACCAGCGAGAAGATGGGGGCCCGAAAGCCTTCGACCTCAGCTTGCACCAACTGGGCGAGGCGGTCAGCAGCCTCAGCAGTCACAGCACGAAAAGCGTCGGGACCGACTTCGGGCAACGGGGTGTGACTGGCGCCGTGCAGCCCGATTTCATGGCCCCGAGCAGCGACCCTAGCCACTAGGTCCGGATCGTCTCGCGCCACCTCGCCGACAACGAACACCGTCCCGGTGACACCCCATGTGTCGAGGTCGTCCAACAGTTCGTCGGTGACCGCGGCGAACCGCGGCTCGACTGTTTCGTCGGGCCGGTGGTCTTCCAGATCAAGCGTGAAAGCGATGTTGCTCACAACAGATTCTCCATCAAGCTACTTCGGCCGCCCTGTCAGCAGCCGCGTCGACAGGCGAACTGGGCGAATCGGGTCTCAGGTGCTCGATCAACCAGGAGACGGCGGCGGCGCTCATGGCAATCATGGCGATGTCAATGGGGACCCGGTATCTGGTGAGCCCGAAGGTGATCGCCGAGGCCAGCATGATCGTCGGCCACATCGAGAGCAGCGGCGTCAGCCTGACTCCACGCCTCCGAAGCACTACTCCACCGATTACCGTCAGCGGCACCAGCGCATAGTAGAAGCCCAAGCCGAAAGTCGACGGCTCCTCCCAACGCCCCTCGACCTGATAATTCGACCGCAGAGTATGGCCCGGTTTGAACAACTCGAGCGATCGGCCCATGCGAGCCGCTGCCACGACTCCGAAGCGCTCCCAGTTGTCGCTCATGTACTCCAAGGCGTGTTTTTGATTGAAAGAATCGAGAACCGACTCGTCGTAGACGACGCGGGACTCGCCGCGCAGCGTGGAACCGGGCAACTCAGCTTCGAGTTCGTCCCACAGTTCCCGGGAATCGAAGCACACCGCCCAGAACCCCATCGCCTCCCCGCTCCAGGCCTCATCGCAGGAGCCTGCCATCATCACTGTGCCGGTCACCGCGCTCAGAGTCACCGGATCCTCGAAGCGAAGGTTGTTGTAGATCAGCCAGGGAGACAAGACGGCCAGCCCCGCCAGTCCGCACAACACGGTCTGCCGCAGCTTTTCTCGCCAATCGACGCCGCCGAGCCACCAGACTAGGGAAATCACCATGAAGGCGAACAGGGCCAACGCTTCGGCGCGGGTCAGAGCCGCTATAGAGACGGCCGCTCCGAGGATGGCGACTCGTTTGGCCGTGGGCTTGTCGACCCATGCATACCCGGCCCAGAGCACAGCCACGATCAACGGCTGATAGAGGCCTTCGGACAACAGCATCATGTCGTTGATCCACATGAGCGGATGCACAGCGGCCAGGGCCGCGGCGATGATCCCCGCGAGGTCGCCGGCCAGACGCCGTACCAGCAACCCCAGAGAAACGATCAGAGCGAAGCCCGCCAAGGTGGAGACGAGGCGGTGGTCGGTCACACCGTCGAGCCCCAGACGGGACCAGAAGGCCAGGTAAAGGGCATACAGCGGGGGATCGCCAGCGGAATCGACGATGAGGCCGTTGACGATGTACTCGTTCGGGTTGATGAACCAGTGGCCTTTGCTGATCAGGTCGGCCTGGTGGTGGTGGTAGTGGGCGTCGCCGGCGAGCGTGTAGCAGTCGGCCGCAGCGGTTGTGCAGGTCGGGCGGTACCACAGGACCGCCGCGATGCGCAGGAGCCATCCCGCCAAGCCGATTCCGACAATGATCTGAACGGCACGCACGCCGAGAAGCCGCCGAAGTCGATGAAGCTGCGACATCATGTCGACGCTCTCTCAGCTTCAGGTTCGGGCTGGTCTGCTGGCGGAGTCGGAATCGGCCTGCAACGGTCGAGCAGAGCGCCCAGCGCCACCGCGGCCAAGAACGCGAACACCACATCGGCGCCGAGCCGGTAGCGGGTTATCCCGAACGTGATCGCCGCGGTGAGGATCGACGTGCCCGCAACCGCGGCAGCCGGCAGCAAGGAAGTACGACGCCGCATCACCACAGCACCGTAAACCGCGGCGATCATCACCGCATAGTGGCTGTACAGCCCGATGTCGACATGGGAACGCACGCGCCGCTCGAAGAACACGTCGAAGTCGGCGGTCTGCTGTGGCCGGTACAGGCCGAGCACTCGCCCTACTCGAGCCGCGACTACCTTGGGCTGTTCGCTGAGGTGGTCGCCGATGTAGTCGAGAGCTTTGTCGAGCTTCGCGGCGCCGATTACCGATTCGTCTCCGTCGGGCCACGTCGACACACGGTCTTCGGAGACCCAGAAACCGAGTGCTCCCCGAGAGTCTGTTTCGTCGCAGGCGGGGCTCCAGTAGCCCAGCAGTCTCCCCGAGTAGGTGTCGTCGCAGTTGCCGAGTTCGAGCACGTAGCCGGGTCCGATGGCAAGAAAGGTCGGCTCGTCGAAGGTGGTGAGGTTGCGGCCGACCCACGGTGCGAGCATCAACATGGCGATCAGAGCGGCTCCCACCGTACGAGTGATCCGAGTACGCCAGTCGAGGGACCTGTGCAGCAGGATTATCGGTGCCAGAAGCAGGAAGAACAACAGGAACGGTTCGCTGCGGGTTAGGGCGCCCAGCGACAACACCAGCGTGAGTTCGGTGATCCTGCGCCACGACGGCTCGTCATAGACCCGATGCGCGGACCACAGCGTCCAAGCTGCGATCGGGATGTACATCGACTCCGAGAGAATCAGTGCGTCGTTCATCCACAGTGGTGGGTGCAGCGCCGTCCCGACCATGCCGATGACCGCTGTGCGTTCGTTGAACAGGCGGCGTAGCAGCAAGCCGACCGGAATCACCGCTGATGCAGAGATCAAGCCGCCCGCAAGGCGATGCCAAGTGACGCTGTCGAGTCCCAGAAACGACCAGATCGAGAGGTAGACCGTGAATCCCGGGGGGTGTCCCGCGGTTGGCTGAAGCGTCCCGAAGACGGTGTATTCGAAAGGATCGGCAAACCCGTGCCCGTCAGCCAGAAGGTTGGCCGTCACGTGGTAGTAGACGTTGTCGTTGATCTCGCCGATCGGCAGATACCGGTACCAGCGCAGGAACACGAACCAGCGCACGGCCGCGGCGAGCAGAAGCATTCCCGCCACCAGCCAGCCGAAAGTCAAGGGCCTGCGCACGCGGCAATCCTAATTGTGGCCATACCTCCCTGTGGGCCGTACCTCCCTCCGCCGTCAGTGAAGGGCCTGCGTATCCGCCACACCGCTGATTGTGGCTATACCGTGACGACCTATGCATGTGACCGTTATCGGCCATAGCTGCCTGCGTATCAAGACTCGCGCCGGCACTGTGTTGATCGACCCGTGGCTGTCGGGTTCGTGCTATTGGCGGTCGTGGTGGCATTTCCCGCCCAGCACTGAGCCGGACGAGGAGATGTTCAAACCCGATTGGATCTACCTCACCCATCATCACTTCGATCACTTCCACTATCCGTCGCTGCGGCGGATGGATCGGTCAGCGAGAGTTCTGATTCCTCGCTTCGGGGTGGACGCGATGGTCGAAGAGGTGGAGAGCCTGGGCTTCGAATCGCCCCAGGAGCTGGTCCACGGACGGGTGCTCGACCTCGGTGACGGAGTACGGGTCGCTTCGTATCAGTACGGCTTCGACGACACTACCTTCGTGGTGGCCGAAGACGACAACGTTGTGATAGACATCAACGACTGCAAGATTCGCAGGCGCTCCCTGAAACAGATCAAACGCGACTTCGGTCGCCCGACGCTGGCCTGCAAGAGTCACTCGTTCGCGCAGTCATATCCGGTCCTGTACGAATCCGAAGACGTCGAACAACTCAAACTCGTGTCTCGCGACACCTATATCGACGACTTCCACGATGTGATGTCGGGCCTGCAGCCCCGACACGCCGTCCCGTTCGGGTCGATGGTCGGCTTCCTGCATCCGGAAAGCAAACCGGTCAACGAGCACTTGGTGACGCCCAACATGGTGGTCGACGGCGTCGCCGAACGCGGAGGCATCGCAGGCACTGAGGTTGTGACTATGGCCCCGGGCGATGAGTGGGACAGCGAAACGGGATTCACCCGCTCCAGTGTTGACTGGTACTCAGACCGCAGCCGACACCTTGAAGGCCTGATCGCGATTCACGGCCCGAAGATTGCCGAGCGCACGGAGCAAGAAGAGGGCGTGGTGGTGAACTGGGCGGATTTTGAGACCTACCTCACCAAGTTCGTGCGTGACGTGCCAAGGGTGTTCGCCCGTCGTCTAGCGCCGAAGCCGTTCGTGTTCTTCGTGCCCTCCGATGAGGCGACGCCGTACTGGTGGGCGTCGTTTCGCTCTCGGTCGGTTGGCCGTTCGGCGTCGCCTCCCGATGACCGGTCGGGGACAACCACGATTCCTGAAGCGGTCCTCTCAGAGGCGATCCGCGACACGATCTTGCATCTGGTCCACGGTTCGATGCGCATACGCACCACGCTCGAGCCCGACGGTGTGCAAAGCGACCTGGGGTTCTGGGGGTTGACGATGATGTGGGAACTTGGATATCTGCCGCTGCGGAAGAGCGTTCGTCGCCTTCGTTTGTGGACCGCGCTGCTGCGGCGCCACCGAGAGCTCATCGACCAGATACCAGTCATCGTGCTGCGCAACCCTGTCGATCACCTCGCTGAGCGCTTCGGGGCCGATGTCTAGCCATGCCGGCGTCTGAGCCCCGCTGAGTGAGGGCCGCAGAAACTCCTAGACTTTTGCTGCGGCGGGCGATACCTTCCGGCGTGAGTATCGCGGCCTACTTGCCGGGCGCCATCAATTGACTGATCGATAAGGAAAATCAGTATGGCGCAGATTATTTTGACGGCGCAGTTCGCGTTGCTCGGTTGCGTGATGTTCACCCTTGGCATGTCGGCCTCGGCCTACACCTGCTGGAAGTTGTTCAGAAGACACCTCCAGAGATGCTCGGGCAAACCAGATGAGCACGGGGTGACCCGCGATGACATCCGGTCGGAGTTGATGCGCGATGCCTTCGCGACCGAATTGATGTGCAGCGAAGAGACTCCCGAAGATGTGGCCCGCTACCTCTATCTGGAAGCGGAGCGAAGAGCAAGACTGCGCAAGCAGGGAGTCAGTGTTGAAGACGAGAACGATTTGTTCTCCAAGCCTCACCCCGACCCCGAAGCGCTTCAGTAAGCATCCATGTCCAGGAACTCGAAGGCGTCGAGAGTGATCGCGTCCTGGTCGACCGCAGGGTCGAGATGCCGAATGATGAGGTTGAGCGGTGACGGTTGAAGGCGTCTGGGAGGGCGAACGCCACGCACACGGACCGAACTGTTGAAGCCCGCATACACCGCGAAGGCTCCACGATGCCAGCGAGTGGCCGAACGGATGGCCCGAGTGGCGTCGACTAGGGCATTGCCGGTGGTCAGCGGAAAGATTTTCAGCACGACACACGCCGGTGTCGGGCCTACCGACGACCGCGTCGTTATCAGCGCCACATCGTCGGCGATGTGGAGGAAATAGCGAGTCTGAGGGCAAGCCAGGCGCCAACTCAACACTTCGGGCGTGTAGTCTGTCGTCCAACCGGCGACTCGATGCCTGTCGACGGTTGCGGCGAACTCGGCGAACCTGTCGGAATCCAAGAAGTCGGCACTGATCTCGAAGTGACGGGTTCGGCGCCGACCTCGGCCCAGCGGAGTGACGATCCGCACCGGCAGCGGACCCACCAGACGCCAGCCCATGTATTTGACCACGGCACCGGTAGATTTCTTGTTGGTCACACCGACAACAAAGGACCAGCCCCGCTCGGCGGCTTCGGCATAGATCTCAAGGCCTAAACGGCTGAAGTGCCGTGTCCGTTGGTGCTCGCGGTGAACGACTGCGTTCTGCGACCAGGCTCCGTTGCTGCGAGCGCCGTCGGGGCCCCGATACACCCGGGGCATGTTGGCGTAGTGGGCCACGAGCCTCGGCTTGCCGTCGACCACGACCGTTTGATGCCGCTCAATGGCCCGGCCCGACGGGTTGTCGCGGTAGGCCCAGCGCAAATAGTCCGGCGACACGAAGCGAGGGTCGGGGAGTTCCGCGTCCAACAGAGCAGTGGCATTGTCGAGAATCGACTGATCGTCGGCGGATCCGTCAATCGTCCATCCTTCGATGCCCTCGTGGACAGTTGCTTGTGCAGGCGGGTGCTCGGATGCCGTCACCTCCCGAACAGTACTCGCCTGCCGTGCCGGCGAGGGCGCCGCTCTCGCGCGTTCCACACCCACGCCGTCGAGGGTCTTGTCCTCGCCTGCCGTGCCATCGAGGGGGCCGCTCTCGCGCTGCTCCGTGCCGCTGAGGTAGCGTGTAAGTGTGCCGAATCGACGCTGGACGGAATACCTGGCTTCGCTGGGTCTGCTGGGGACCGAGTTCGGCAAGGCCATCGAAGGTGTGGTCGGAGTGCCTGTCACCGCGCACAGCGCTTTTGAGGCGGCGGTCAAGGCCGCGTCCATGGCGTTGGAGGGGCGCAGGATCCAATCAACCGCGCACGACGACAGCTCAGCGACTCTGGGTCGGGTGGTTGAGGCCGTTCCTTCCTTCGCGCTTCCGGTGATGGCCGCCGGTCGTATAGCGGTATGGCAGCGGCTTGCTCTGGAACTTGCCGATGGCTCCTGGCAGGGATACGGGTTTGACCGAGCTCTGGTGACCGCCCACGACGTTGGACTCGACTCCAACAGACTCGACCAGATCAACGTGGGGCGACTCACCGCTGAAGTTGAGACCCCGGTGACCGAGTTGCGCCGTTGGCTTGAGCTGCGCGAACTGGACACCAAGGTGGAAATCGTCGACGGCGTTTTCGTGATTCGCCCGGGTTGGTCTTCACGGCTCACCTCCAGCGGAAACGGACCAGAGTTGCACAATCAACGCGTCTACCTCCATGTCGTCTCGGCTGGTCTGTGGGGTCGGACGAGCAGCAGGGTGGCAGGCCTCCCGCTCGCGCTCTCGTTCTCAGTCGACGAAGCGCCGCCTGATCTCAGCGTCACCGACTTCGCCATAGAAGGCGACACGGTCCGGGCTCGTCTGACGCGAACCGATCTGGTTGTTCCAGTTGATCTTCGCGAAGTGCTGGCTGCGGCCGGCGCTGAAGGTGCGGGAGCTGCCGCGGCGCTGCTGGCGTTGCTGACAAATGTCAGCCCATGAAGGATTGGATTCTCGTCGGCGCGCAGGCGCTGGTTGTCGGGACGGTAGCGCTGGCTTGTTCGAACGGCGATACCGATGCTGTCCTATTCGCTCCCGCGGTCGAGACCGACAGCACCACGACCGTCACTGAAACCAACACAACCACGACCGCCGCGACCACCACTACCACGACCACCACGACGCGGCCGCGCACTGCGATACTCGCGTTCACCGGTGATCTGTTGCCTCACGGACCAGTCCGATCAGCGGCTGCCGCCTATGCGTCGGCCGATTCCGAAACCGGAACTGATGTCGGTTCCGGCTACGACTTCGGGCCGATGTTCGAAGAAGTCAGACCCGTAATCTCGGCGGCAGATCTGGCGATCTGCCATTTCGAGACGCCACTTTCGCGAGATGACACATCGCTGAGCGGCTATCCGCTGTTCAATTCTCCGCGGGGCTTGGCCTCCGCCGCTCGTCAGGCAGGGTATGACGGCTGCAGCACGGCCTCGAACCACTCTTTTGACCGGAATGCAGCCGGTGTGTTCTCGACGATTGAAGTGATCGAGGAAGCTGGATTGCGCCAGGCCGGCATGGCTCGTTCCCACCTCGAAGATATAACCCCGGTGATCTACCAGGTAAACGGAATCGCGGTCGGCCATCTCTCGGCCACGTACTCGCTCAATGGACTGGTGCTTCCCTCGGATCGGGGTTATCTGGTCGACTTGATAGACCCGGAGTCGATCCTCTTCGAGGCTCGAGCAGCCAAAGAAGCCGGAGCAGAATTCGTGATAGTCAGCTTGCAGTGGGGCAACGAATATCAGAGCACCCCGTCTGCGGCTCAGGATCGGTGGTTGTCGGAGATCCTGCCGAGCGATGAAGTTGATTTGATTGTCGGACATCACGTCCATGTCGTGCAGCCCGTTGACCGCGTCGGCGATGAGTTCGTGATCTTCGGTCTCGGGAATTTCTTGTCGAACCAGTCAGCGAATTGCTGTCCCGTTGCGACTCAGGACGGGATGATCGCACTTGTCGCCTTGGTAGAAGGGCTCGACGGCGAAATCAACACGGTGGGCGTCCAGTATGTGCCGACTTGGGTTGACCGTGAGGCTGGGTATGTAATCCGCAATGCTCTGGATCTGTCGTTGCGTGACGGTCGGGACTTGACCGAGACCTTGACAGCGTCTGCCGCGCGCACCGCGGAAGTTGTTGAGAGCCGTCTCGACGAATCCGACGGTTTCGGCGTCGCCTACTGGACATCGTCGGATGCCGGTAGTTCAGTGGCTGCATTCGACTTCTTTTCGCGGCCTTGGAGGGCTCTCCCGTGATCCAGTTTCTTGCTTATGTATGGCTCGGCTTGGTGCTCGGCGTGTCTTTTGGCAACGCCGATCAAGCTCAGGGCCAAGTCCTCGACCCAGCCGGTGGCTTTGGGTGTGGGTCGCACAACGTTCCACGCCTTCGGGAAACTCGAGTGGGTCTTGAGCGTGGCCCTGGCGGTGATCACGGTTCAGGTCCGTGATTCGCTGGGCCCGTCGACTGGTTCTTGATCACGCTGGTGCTGGTCATCGTGACAAGCCAGTCACTCGGTTAATCCCACGGCTCGATATCAGGGTCGCGGCCATCATCGCCGGGGAGGAAGTACCCCGTTCACATCTGCACAGCGTCTACGCAGCCACCGAATTCGCCAAAGCCGTCGCGCTGCTGCTAGGTGTGATACCACGCTGGGAGCGAAAGAAATTGATGGTTCTGTCGAATGACCTGCTCCCGTCATCTGCTGTCTCCGGTTGATGTTGAGTGATCCATCGACGAAGTTGGATGAACATGTAAATCCATCGAGAGCGCACTTCATATAGTCAGCTGTCGCTGGTTTCCTTGAGAAGTGGTATTCCGTACTGTTCAAGAAAATCTCGAATGCGACAGTAATCGATGTTGAGGCGTCTACATGCGGTTGCGATCGAGGTCCTGATTCGGTCAATCGTGTCCTCCGTCACGATACAGACGGCATAGCCGTCCGACTTGAGCTGTTGGGCAAGCGCCAAGACGTAAGGGTCTGCATCTTCGCCAGCTTTGTTCACATCGACAACATCTCCGGCAGTGGACAGCACATCTTTGACGTGGGAATGATCTGCGTCCAAAGGGTGCTGCAAGCTCCCGCGAACACCAGGTGCCCAAGCTCCGGGGAGATCAGGGTGCGCAATCTCGCTCATCTCCTTGATCACTTGTCGCGGCATCGCGATCTGCCCGTTTCGGACCATCTGTTCGAGATCTTTGAAGGCTTCCCACTGCTTCGTAACGGACACTATCGACTTTGTCTCGATCAAGGCGGACGAGTCGATAATCCAAACATCGATGTCATCGGGGTTCATTCAGCAGACCCTTCAGGTCATCTAGTTGTCCGGTGTTGAGTTGCAGGTAGTCCGCAAGATCTCGAGTCGTCAAACGGCCTCGGTCCGCAGCATTTATGAGGGCGTTCGGTAACCGTGCCCCTAACTGACCGATTCGTTTCTCGGAAGCGGGTTGGCCACCACCCCCGCCTCCCGAAGAGTCATTCCAGTCTTTGGCGGCAAATTGCGCTGCGACTGCCGAGTACAGCGTTGGTTCTGCAATCCCGACTTCCTGGAGTCGAATTGCTGTAGCTCGGGTGCTCACAGAAAATCTGTTGGCGATCAGCCGTGCGGTGTCGGGATCATTGGTCCGCGAAGCTGTTGTGACACCATATTTTGATGCCACCTCCTTAAGACCCTCCTCGGGAAGGAGAAATGCTGCTGCGAATCGTTCGCACCATCTTTCGACCGAATGATCGTTATCGGCGGGAATCACAAAATTCTGACAAGCGGCATCGGTGCGCGTCAGCAAATGGGCGACTTCATGAAAGAGGGTGAAAATCCGAGCCGTTGGGTGGTATGCGGTATTGACAACAACCAGAGGGGCGTAGTCGTCCCAAGCCCCGAATCCCCGGATGTTGTTTTTGCCCATGGTGAGCTGCATGACTAAGGTTCCCTGCTCTTCCAAGTGCTCACGCCATGCACGAAATGCCACCGAAGCGCTCGTCCAAGCGAGCTGTTCCCCTGTCGAGATTCCCGACTGCAAGCGCTCGGCATCTGCCATCCCCACAGGATCTTGACTCGGCCGATACTGGCTCAGACGAACTTCGGGTGAGCCTTGATCCCTGAGAACCCAAGACGTCAACTCCTGCAACCTTCGTGCCCAGCGAATTTGGCGGGCTTCTTCAGGGCCAAGTTTGTGATTCCCGAGAGCAGGGGCACTGCGAAGCGAAGTCGGCATTCCAGCTTGAACTGGTGGCTCGGGGAGAAAGAAGAGTGCTGATGGACGCTTGAGGATGCCAACTAGCTTGCTGAACTGGCCTTTCGTTGGATACGACTCTGCTGCCTCCCAGGCCTTCAGCCCTTCCACATCCAACTTAGCGCGGTCGGCCAGTTCGCTCTGTGTGAGACCGGCCTCCTCGCGAGCCCAGGTGAGAACGTGCGCAGTGATGGGTACGGTCGTGGCGTTCATGTCCCGTTGTCTCCCGACAGTTCCGTCTTGGGAAAGCAGATTGATGGTATCCAGGCTAGCTGACACTCGACCACTGGTAGCAGCCGATCATTGAAGACGAGGAGCGGCCTCGTTCACGGCTGTGACACTTCCCAGTCGCTTGCGAGCGCCGAGTAGTTCAGCAGTTGCCCGGTCCGGCCTGCATACAACTGCATGAAGCGCTGGAACGCGACGAGGTCGCCTGTGTTGGCAATGGTTCGCATATCGCGCTCGATGTAGGTGGCGATGTACGAGGCCAACAAGTCCGAGGGGTCGAGTCCTCGACCGAAGATGCGCGGATATCCGCCTGTCAGCAGTGTTTGAGTCAGCCACTCGGATGGGGATCCTTGCAACGGAAACAACTGTGCGCGAGGGGGGACTTGAACCCCCACATCCTTTCGGACACAGGCACCTGAAGCCTGCGCGTCTGCCAATTCCGCCACTCGCGCGTGGCCGCACACCGCAGTGAACGTGTTCCGATCCTAGCGCAACCGGGTTCGGATCCGGTTTGCCGCCAGGGCGTGATTTGAACGGTTGGGCGGGGGCTACTCTCTGAGTGTGGGCCTGCGGTCAGTTGAACGCCGTCTTGAACGCTTGGTGGGAGGCAGATCGCCTGCGCGCCTCTTTTTGCATGAGCGGGCGTGGTGTCCGGAAGGTCTCGCTTCGGCCCACGGCACGCAACTGGACGGAGAACCGACCGTCGGCCCCACGCGAGTCAGACGCGGCGCGCGAATTCAGATCACTGAGATAGAGCTGGTTCTGACATGACGGCTTTGGCTTGGGGCGCGTTGACCGACACCGGTCGTATTCGCGACGTCAACCAAGACGGCGTTTTTTCAGCCGACGGCGTCTACGTGGTGGCCGACGGGATGGGAGGCCATAGTGGAGGCGAGATCGCTTCGGCCATCGTTGTTGGCGAGATGGCCAAGATTAAGACCGTGAGCAGCACCGATGAGTTGATCGAGATGGTGCAGCGGGCCAACCGCGAGGTGCTGGAACGCGCGCGGGAGGATCCATCGCTCTACGGGATGGGAACCACGATGGTGGCGCTCGTGGCGATGACCGACACTGATGCCGAGCGGCTGTGCGTCGTCAATGTCGGCGACAGCCGCCTGTATGTCCGCACGGACAATGAGATGTTGCAACTGACCGACGACCACAGCCTGGTCGAAGGCATGGTGCGCGACGGCTGGATCTCCCCCGAAGAAGCGATGGCCCATCCCCAACGCAACGTCGTCACCCGCGCGCTGGGCGTTGAAGACGAGTTGCTGGTCGACGCTTGGGAACTCCAACCGGTGACCGGTGACCGCTACCTGCTGTGCAGCGACGGTCTGACCAACGAACTCAGCGATGCCGAGATCCGGGAAATCCTCGACGACACGGACGATCCCGAAGAAGCGGCGTCGTCTCTTGTGCAGGCAGCCTGCGCGGCGGGTGGACGAGACAACGTAACGGTCGTGGTCGTAGATGTGCTCGATGCCGAAGCAACAGAATCCAGCCCACCGTCCGACCGAGTGATCGCAACCCGCAAGGACGCGCACGACATCGGCGATGCAGCAGCGGTCGACGCGGTCGCCGCCGATGAAGGCGCCAGCGACGAATCGGAGTCACTGGAGCTCGACTCGCTGTCGTGGCGCTCCTTCATTGACTGGCGCTCCATCGAGGGGTGGCCGCTGAAGTGGTTTGCGGCTGCGGCACTCATCGTGTTGGTGTTTCTGCTAGCGCTGCTAGCGGTCCTGTGACCCGGCTGGAACAGCTGTAAGACCGTGGTTCAGCGGGCCGCGACCGTGCCACAGTCAACGGTGCCGCTCATGTAGACTTCGGGGCTATGTCGGATGGTCGGCCAACGGTCTTCAATGGCCGCTACGAACTGCTGCGCCATATTGCACGGGGCGGGATGGCCGACGTTTATCTCGCCCGCGACGAATTGCTGAACCGCGAAGTCGCCCTCAAAGTCCTGTTCCCCGAGTTCGCCAACGATCCCAACTTCGTTGAGAGGTTCCGCCGCGAAGCACAGGCAGCCGCGAATCTCAACCACCCCAACATCGTCGGTATCTATGACTGGGGTCAGGAACGAGGCACGTACTACATCGTCATGGAGCATGTAGCCGGCCGAACCATGGCCGATGTTGTGCGCTCCTCTGGACCTGTGCCTGCGCAGCGGGCCGCACAAATCGCCTCTGACGTGGCCGCGGCTCTCTCGACCGCGCATCAGGCGGGTCTCGTGCATCGCGATGTCAAGCTGGGCAACATTCTGATCTCAGACAGCGGAGACGTGAAGGTCGCCGATTTCGGGATCGCCACCGCTCTGGCAGGTCGCACCGACGCGGGGCTCACCCAGCACGGCTCCGTGATGGGAACAGCTACCTATTTCTCTCCGGAGCAAGCGCAGGGAAAGTCGGTTGACGGCCGCAGTGACCTCTACTCACTGGGCGTTGTTCTCTACGAGATGCTCGCCGGAGAACCGCCGTTCACAGCCGAAACTCCGATAGCGGTTGCCTACAAGCATGTTCAGGAGAAACCCCGGACGCTGGTCGAGCGTGGTGTGCCAGTTTCGTCGGCGCTCAACGCCATCACCATGAAACTGCTGGCCAAGAATCCCTTGAACCGGTACCCGACTGCCGAGGATCTTCGCTCTGACCTGCGTCGTTATCTGAGCGGCACGACCGATATACCCGGTCGCGCCGGAACCGGATCCAGAGCCGGCGCCCCGGGTGCGGCGTCCGGGCCGTCAGCGGGCGCCGGCAGGCCTCCCGCGTCCGGGCCGTCGGCTCAGCCGGCGTCCCGACTCCCAGCAGCACCTCCAGCTCGTGCTCCCGTCCCGGTTCGACAGGCCTCGGCGCCGGGTGATCCGCGTGGTCCTGCGATGTACGGCCCGGGCGGCTATTACGAAGCTCCGGACGCGCGTCGCAAAGATGACTGGAGACGAACGGGTGGTCTGCTGATCGGGCTGTGTGTTCTGGTTTTGATCTTGGGCTATCTGATCGTCGCCTTCGTGGACCAGGTCGGCGACGACGGCGGAGACGGCGCAACGGTCCCCGTTGAATTGGTTGCGCTGCCGTCTGTGACCGGGCTGAGTGTGTCAGACGCCGAACGGGAATTGCTGGGTCTCAATCTTCAAGTGACGATCGTTGAACGCACCAACGAGACCGTTCCCAGGGGTGAAGTGGTCCAGCAGAGTCCTGTGGCCGGTCAGAAAGTGGAGTCCAGATCCGAGGTTACATTGTTCGTGAGCGCGGGCGTACCCGATCAGGTTCCCAATGTCATTGGCAGCGACCAGAATTCGGCTCTCGACACCCTTGAATCGTTGGGGTACACCGTCACCGTCGATTTTGTATCCGATGTCCGAGAGTTCGGAGAAGTCGTCACGCAGCTTCCGGCTCCGGGGACTGAACTGCCGGCGGGCGGCTCGGTGGTCATTACGATTTCGACAGGACCGGAGAAGGTTCCTGTGCCGGAGCTCGAATCCGCCACGCTCAACACGGCTTTCGAAGCGCTTCTCTCGGCTCAATTCAGAGTCACCCCTGAGAACACCGAGGAAGCCTCCGAGACGATCGAGGAAGGCCTGGTGATCCGTACTGAACCGCAATCCGGCAGTCTGGTCGACAAGGGCTCATGGGTGACGATTGTCATCTCAACCGGCTTCCCCACGGTGCAGGTGCCCGGCGTGGTGGACCTCTTCGCCGACAGCGCCGAACAGACTCTGCGTCAGGTGCGGCTGGAAGTTGAGATCGTCCTGGTGCCCGTTGCAATCGGCGATGCTTCGGTTGGCCGGGTCATTACCCAGGACCCGGCGCCGTTCGAAGAAGTCTTGCTCGACACTGTGGTTGTGATCGAAGTCGGTGAAGCGTCCGATGACCCGATATCGACAACCACGACTACCACCACGTCGACGACCGTCGCGCCCATTCAGACGACGGCTAGTTCTGCTGACGGCTAACTCTGATTGCAGCGGGTCAGGTAGTTCTTGAGGAGGTCGTGGCCGGCGTTGGTCAACACCGATTCGGGATGGAACTGGACGCCCTCGATGTCGAGTTGGCGATGTCGCAGACCCATCACCAGTCCGTCTTCTGTTTCAGCGGTGATCTCGAGGGACTCGGGTACGGAGTCGCGTTCAACAATGAGCGAGTGGTAGCGAGTTGCTTCGAGCGGGTTGGGCAAACCCTCGAAGAGCCCGGAGTTCGTGTGGCGAATGAACGATGTCTTGCCGTGCATGACCTGGGGGGCCCGTACGACTCTGCCCCCGAAAACCTGGCCCATACATTGCATTCCCAAGCACACCCCGAAAACCGGAGGCGAACCGCGCAGTTCAGCGAGAACATCGAGCGAGATCCCGGAATCGTCAGGCGTACCGGGACCCGGTGAGATGAGAATGCCGTCGGGGTTCAGCTCGCGGATGCCCTCAATGTCGATGGCGTCGTGGCGGTGCACGACGGGCTCGGCCCCGAGTTCGCCGAGGTATTGCACCAAGATGTAGACGAAGGAGTCGTAGTTGTCGATTACGAGGACTCTGGGCTTCACGCCCGTCAGGTTACTGCTCGCCGATTTCTATGGCTTCCAATATGTGAATGGCGATGTCGGCCACCTGAACCTCTTCGGGTTCCTTGCCCACAGCCTTCACACCGTCGTCCATCATGATGTAGCAGAACGGGCAGGCCGTAGCCACCCGGCTGGCCCCGGTGTCGACCAACTCCTGGGCCCGCACATCGTTGACCTTCTCACCGATGGTCTCCTCCATCCACATGCGCGCACCCCCCGCTCCGCAGCACATTCCCTTGGTCCCGTTGCGCTGAGCTTCAACGACCTCGATCCCGCCGAGCTTGCCGAGAACCTTGCGAGGGGCCATGTAGACGTCGTTGTGGCGACCCAGATAGCACGAATCGTGATACACGACCCGCTCCTCGAGCCTTGCGCCGCTCAGATCCAAGCGGCCCTGATCCGCGAGCCACTCGAGGAACTGACTGTGATGCACCACCTCGTAATGGCCGCCGAGCTGGGGATACTCGTTGGCCAGCGTATTGAAGCAGTGCGGGCACTGAGCGATGATCTTCTTCACACCCATCGCGTTCAGCGTCTCGATGTTCTGGCTTGCCAGCATCTGAAACAGGTACTCGTTGCCCGAACGGCGAGCCGAGTCTCCGGTGCAGTTCTCCGCCGGGCCGAGGATCGCAAAATCAACCTCGGCACGCTGCATGAGCTGCGCCATCGCCTGGGTGACCTTCTTGTTCTTGTCGTCGAATGACCCCGCACAGCCGACCCAGTACAGATATTCGGCGGTCAGCGGATCATCACCGGAAATGACATTGAGGCCCTCGATGTTGCGGCCCCAGTCGGCCCGCTCGCTCTGGCTCATACCCCAGGGATTCGACGAGTTCTCCATCGAGCGGAACGCACCACCGAGCTCGGAGGGGAAATCCGACTCCATCAGGGTCAGATAACGCCTCATGTCGAGGATCTTGTCGAGAATCTCGATGTTGACCGGGCAGATCTCGTCGCAGGCCTTGCAGGAGGTGCAGCTCCAGAGCTCGTCGTTGGTGATGCGGTCGAACATCCAGTTGGCGGGCACAGTGATCTCGTCGTCGACTCCGATGGGCGGTGAAACGGCCGGGTCGCCGGTGCGGGCCATCACTTCGCCGGTCTTCAAGACGATCTCGCGGGGATCGAGCGGCTTTCCGGTGGCATGCGCGGGGCAGACCGAGGTGCAACGCCCGCACATCGTGCAGGCGTCGGTGTCGAGGAGTTGCTTCCAGGTGAAATCCTCAACGACAGAAGCACCGAAGGTCTCGAGTTCTGTGTCGCCCTCCACAAGGTTGGGCATCGCCTTCATCGCACCCTTGGGTCGGTCCTTGTCGCTGAGGTACATGTTGAGCGGCGACGTGAACATGTGACGCAGCATCGTGGTCGGAAGGATCACCAGAAAGGCGATGAAGCTCACCACATGGGCGATCCACCACGCCTGATGCCAACCGGCGACGTTGCTATTGCCTTCAACGAGCGTTGCCAGCGGGTAGCCGATGAAACTCCATTTCTCGAAATCAGGTGTGCCGTCGAGTGCAATGCGGTACATCTCTGCCCCGAAACCGGTGATCCCGATCGCGGCGAACACGCTGAGGATCACCAGATGTTCGGGCTTGGACTTGATGCGAATCCGGTAGGGACGCCAACTCCAAGGCCCGTAGCGCCGCACGATGGCCCAGCCGATGCCGACCAGGAAGATCACACCGGCGGCGTCGCCGACGAACGAGTAGGCCCGATAAACGTCACCGTGGAGGAACTTCGCGCTCTCGGGCAGCTGATGGTTGATCTCGAGCACTGTGGTCACGCCGAGCAGCACCAGAAAACCGAAGTAGATCATCGAGTGCATGACCCCGGCGCCGGGTTCACGCAGCAGTGTTCTCATATAGACGCCGGCACGGAAATCAGCCATGCGCCGCGGAGCGTTGCCGAAGGTGGTTCTACGGTTGTCCGGTCGGCCGCGCTCCCAGTTCTTCACCCGCATGGCGAACATGTAGGCGCCGTAGACCAAGAGCACCGGGATTACCGAGTAGAAGGCGAGCTTCAGGGCGGTGGGAACGTTCCCGAACACTTCACGCTGCACCGCGCTGTCATCGTGCCAGTTCGTGTAGCTCGGCACGATGCCCGACACAAGCGTGAAGAGCGCGATCGCCAGACCGAGGCCGATGACGAGTTGATGGGGTTTGAGGCGCGGTTTCATGTTGCCGGAACGATACCCCTCCCGCAATGCCTCTCCCAATGGGCCGAATCAGTGACGGGAGGCGTATGTGTGGAGAATGATATAGTCGTCTACTTGAATGTTCCGCCGGTCTAAGGGAGTTGATGGTGCGTTTGCGTATCGGCTCGATCGGCGCTGGAACTACGGTTCACCTTGCGTTGCGACCGCTCGGTCTAAGGGGTGGGCTGCCTCGATCGGGCGCATGTCGTCGCCGATCACGTAGTGCAACGGCACTCCGGTGGGGATGTTGAGCTCGATGATCTCGTCGTCGCCGATGTTGTCGAGGTGCTTGACGAGAGCCCGCAGTGAGTTGCCATGGGCCGCGACCATCACTGTGCGACCGGTGCGCAGGTCGGGCACCAATGCGTCGTACCAGTAGGGCAGTAGCCGGTCCACGACATCGGCAAGGCACTCGGTGGCGGGCATGAGCTCTGGGGGGAGATCGGCGTACAGAGCAGATCCTGCCGGGTTGAACTCGTTGTCGGGGCTGATCGGCGGGGGCGGCGTGTCGTAGCTGCGTCGCCAGAGGCGGAGTTGTTCGGCTCCGTGGACCTCGCCGACCCGGGCTTTGTCGAGGCCGGTCAGGTTGCCGTAGTGGCGCTCGTTGAGCCGCCAATGGCGCCGTACCGGGATCCAGCGGCGGTCGAGCCCGGCGAGAATGATCTCGGCGGTCTCGATGGCTCGCTGCAGCAGGGACGTGTGGAGTATGTCTGGCAGCAGGTTCGCGTCGGCCAGTACCGGCACCGCATCGCGGGCTTCCTGGCGGCCTGTCTCCATCAGCGGGCAGTCGTGCCAGCCGGTGAAGAGGTTGAGGTCATTCCATTCGGACCGCCCGTGGCGCACCAGAATCAAGTTGTGCATGGCTTCACGGTAGCGGTGTTTCGCCAAGCAAAGTTGATATCAATACACTCAACTTTTCGGTGTGATCGAGATTAAGCACTGTTACACTGAGTTCCAACAACATACCCAACCCCCGACGGTTTCCACGGATCTGCGGCGCCGTCCGCAGCAAAACAACGCCCGCGGATCTGCGGAACCGTCCGCAGCGAAAGCAGAGCCACAAAATGCCCAAAGCCGTAGGTATCGATCTCGGCACCACCAACTCCGTCGTTTCTGTGCTGGAAGGCGGCGACCCTGTCGTCATCCCGAACGCAGAAGGCTCGCGCACCACCCCCTCGGTGGTCGCCTTCGCCAAAGACGGCGAGGTTCTCGTTGGTGAAGTAGCCAAACGCCAGGCCATCACGAACCCAGAGCGCACCGTCCGTTCAGTCAAGCGCAATGTCGGCACCGACTGGACCGTCGACATCGACAACAAGGCGTACACCTCCCAGGAGATCTCCGCCCGTGTGCTTATGAAGCTCAAGCGCGATGCCGAGGAATACCTCGGCGACACCGTCACGCAGGCCGTGGTCACCGTCCCCGCCTACTTCGACGACGCACAGCGCACCGCCACCACCGAAGCCGGCCGGATCGCCGGTCTCGAGGTGCTGCGCATCATCAACGAGCCGACCGCGGCCGCTTTGGCATACGGCCTCGACAAAGAGGAGTCAGACCAGACCATCCTCGTGTTCGACCTCGGCGGCGGCACCTTCGACGTGTCGGTGCTCGAACTCGGCGACGGAGTATTTGAAGTCAAGTCGACCTCCGGCGACACCCGACTCGGCGGCGACGACTGGGACGACGCCGTCATCGAATGGCTCGCCAAGTCGTTCAAAGGCGACCATGGAGTAGACCTGAGCAAGGACCCGATGGCCGCCCAGCGGCTCAAGGAAGCTGCCGAGAAAGCCAAGATCGAACTGTCGCAGGTGCAATCGACGCAGATCAACCTGCCCTTCATCACCGCGACGGATGCAGGTCCTTTGCATCTCGACTACGAACTGACGCGAGCCAAGTTCCGCGACCTCACCTCGGACTTGCTCGACCGCTGCCGAGGCCCGTTCGAAGCGGCCATCAAGGACGCCGGCCTCACCAAGGGATCCATCGACCACGTTGTGCTCGTCGGCGGATCGACGCGCATGCCGGCGGTGGCTGAACTGGTCATGGAAATGACGGGCAAAGAACCGAACAAGACGGTCAACCCCGACGAAGTCGTCGCAATCGGCGCGGCGATCCAAGCCGGCGTGTTGAAAGGCGAAGTCAAAGACGTGCTGTTGCTCGACGTGACACCGCTCTCGCTCGGCATCGAAACCAAAGGCGGGGTGATGACCACCCTGATCGAACGCAACACCACCATCCCGACCCGCAAGAGCGAGATCTTCACGACCGCGGAGGACAACCAGCCGTCGGTCGAGATCCATGTGCTGCAAGGGGAGCGGGAGATGGCTGCCTACAACAAGACGCTCGGCAAGTTCCAACTCGTGGACCTGCCCCCCGCCCCGCGCGGCCTGCCCCAGATCGAGGTCGTGTTCGACATCGACGCAAACGGCATCGTGCATGTGAGCGCCAAGGACAAGGCCACCAACAAAGAGCAGTCGATGACCATCACCGGCCAGAGCTCACTGGACTCCGACGCCATCGATCAGATGGTCAAAGACGCTGAGCTTCATGCCGAAGAGGACCGCAAGCGCAAAGAAGAGGCCGAGGTCCGCAACACCGCCGACACCCTCGTCTACCAGACCGAGAAGCTGCTCCAAGATCAGGCCGACGCGGTCAGCGACGACGAGAAGGAGGCCATCGAAGCCAAGCTGGCCGATGTGCGCTCCGCTCTGGAAGGCGCCGACGTTGAAGCCATCAAGAGCGCAACCGAAGCCCTGATGACGGCCAGCCAGGAATTCGGTCAACGCCTCTACGAAGCAGCGGCACAGGCCGAACGCGAGTCCGCAGCCGCCGAGTCGACTCCCGACGACGACGAAGTTGTCGATGCCGAGATCATCGACGAGGACGACGCCGACAGCCGGGCATCGTGAGCGACCTCGACGAACCGGACGCCTCCGGCGTGCTACAGCCCGAAGCCGACCCCGCTCCGTCCGACGCAGCCCCGCCCGAGGGCGAAGCTGACGGCGAGGCGGGGTCCGGGGCTGAAGCTGAGGCGAAGGCTGCGGCTGAGCCGGAACCCGAGCCCGCGCAGGAACTCGACGCCGGGCAGGAGCCGGAGCCGCCACCGGAACGGTCGCCGGAGGAACTGCTCGCCGCAGAACGAGACCAGTACCTGAGCGACCTGCAACGGGTCACCGCTGAGTTCGCCAACTTCCGCAAACAGACTGACAAACGCAACGCGGAGACAGTGCGACAAGCAGCCGCCCGAGTGATGCAGGCGATCCTGCCGGTGCTCGACGCCTGCGACGCCGCTGCACTGCAACAGGTGGAAGGCGTCGAGCCGATAGCAGCCCAGCTCCGCGGCGTCCTCGAAGCCCAGGGCCTTGAAGTCATCGACCAGACCGAGGCGTTCGACCCGAACCGGCATGAGGCCGCGATGAGCGAACCCGGCGACGAAGACCAGGATGAGCCCATGGTCTCGGAGGTGCTGCGCACCGGTTACGCCTTCAATGGCAGGGTGTTGCGAGCAGCAATGGTCCGGGTCAAGGGGTGATGGCGAACCGATAGCCCGATCCGCGATACAACTTGAGGAGGTGATTTGGTGACCGAATACGAAAAGGAGTGGTTCGAGAAGGACTACTACGCGATTCTCGGCGTCACCGAAAGCGCCTCTGGCAAGGAGATCAAAAGCAAATATCGGAAGCTGGCGCGGGAACTCCACCCCGACGCCAATCCCGGCGATGCCAGTGCGGAAGGGCGTTTCAAGGAAGTATCAGCCGCCTACGACGTGATCGGCGACGAAGACAAGCGAGCCCGCTACGACGAAGTGCGCAAAATGGGCCCGATCGGATCCATGTTCGGAGGCGGCCCCGGTCCCGGACCAGGTGACTTCAACGTCGGCATGCATGACATCGGCGACCTGCTCGGTGGTCTGTTCAACCGCGGCGGCCGCTCCAGAGGCGGGCCGGGTGCAGCCCAAGGTCAACGCGGCAACGACATAGAAGTCGACCTCACGCTGGACTTCGACGATGCAGTCAACGGTATCGAGACTGCCATCAGCCTCACCAGCGAAGCGACATGCTCAGGGTGCGGTGGAACTGGGTCAGAACCCGGATCGGCGCCCAGCAAATGCGAATCCTGCGACGGCAAAGGCGTACACGATGAGAATCAGGGACTGTTCTCGTTCAGTCGGCCCTGCCAGAGCTGCGGCGGCCGCGGCTCGGTGATCTCATCGCCCTGCACGACGTGCCGTGGATCAGGATCCGAAGTAAGGCCCCGCGAAGTCAAAGTGCGTATCCCGGCAGGTGTCAAGACCGGCCAGAAGATTCGGCTCAAGAAGCGCGGTGCTCCGGGATGGGCCGGTGGCCCCCCCGGTGATCTGTTCGTCCACGTCAACGTGAAACAACACGAACTGTTCGGCAGATCCGGCAAAGACCTGACGCTCGAAGTGCCCATCACCTTCTCCGAGGCGGCGCTCGGCGCCAACGTGAAAGTGCCTGCACTCAACGGTGAAGTCGTCAAGATCCGGATCCCGCCAGGGACAGTGCCCGGAAAGACGTTCCGGCTCAAGGGCCGAGGCGGAGCAGGCGATCTGCTGGTCACCGTTGCCGTCGCTGTGCCCCAAGAACTGAGCACTCAACAACGTGAAGCGGTTGAAGCGTTCGCCGAAGCCACAACCGATTCACCACGCGCCCACCTCGGCGTCTGAGAGAAAGGAGACACAACCATGGACCAGGAACGATTCCATCGAGCGGTGTATGTGATCTCTGTTGCCGCGGAGCTTGCAGGTGTGCATCCACAGACGCTGCGGATTTATGAGCGCAAAGGACTCGTCGATCCAGCGCGCACAGGAGGCGGCAGCCGGCGCTACAGCGACGCGGACATCGCTTTGCTGCAACGGATCTCGGATCTGACCGACGAGGGCTTGAACCTCGCCGGCGTGAAACGGGTGCTCAAGCTCGAAGCCCGCGTGGCCCAGCTGGAGGCCGCGTTGCAGCAGGTCCAGAGCGACGCCTCTGCGGCTGTCGATGAAGTGCACCGCCAATACCGCCGGGATCTGGTTCCGCTCCACCAGAGCGTCACGATCTTCAAGTCGCCATCGAAGAAATAGGTTTGTAACAGCCCTTGCGCTGGTCCGACGGATCCGCTCGCAGCGACCCGCCAGCGTTGTTCGGGCTAGTGCTGATCCGGCCTGTGGCTCTCGCCGGCGCATGAGCGGAACGGTGCTGGCATGTCGGCTCTGCTTGACTACTCTTATTTGTAAGGTAATGTTACTAACAATATGAGCAAGCAACTGGGTTCAGGTGTTCTAAGGCTGCTCAGCGGCCAGCGGATTGTCGACGCACTGTTCGAGTCGCACCCCCGAAGAATGTCGAGGGCCGGGATCGCCCGAGCCACCGGCCTTTCCAAACCAACCGTGTCTGCGCTCGTTGCCGACATGGAGTCCGCCGGGTTGGTCCGAATCGCCCACGACAGCCCGAAGTCTGGTTCGATCGGCCGCCCGGCTGCTCTCTACGAACTGGTCCCGATGGTTAGGCACTCGGTTGTTGCCGACATCGGCGCCACCAAGATGTTGGTCGGCATCACCGACTTGGTCGGCAACTTGGTCATCGAGCGCGAGATCGAAACGGGTCCCGATGCCCAGACCGCTCTGGAGCGTCTCATCGGGACGTCGACAGAGATGCTTCGTGGCGTCGACGGCCCCTGTAGCGGTGTGTCCATCGGAGTGCCTGGCATATACCGACGTGACCGCGACCGCGTGGAACAGGCCCTCAACCTCCCTGGATTCGACGGGTTGGCGCTGCACGCGTTCCTTGCCGAACACATGGTCGGCCGCATCCATATCGAGAACGACGTCAATCTGGCGGCGTTGGGTGAATTGACCCAAATGAGCGCTGAACAGCCCGAGGGCGACTTCGCGGCGGTCTCCGTCGGCACGGGCATCGGTATGGGAATGGTGGTCGGAGGAGACCTCTACCGGGGCGGAACCGGATCTGCGGGCGAGCTCGGCTCGTTGCTGTTGTCACTGCCTGCCTCTGGCGAGGTGCCGGTCACCCTTGAGGATGTGGCATCCGCTCCCTCGATTCGCAAGCTGTTCGGACGGGCAATCGAGGACGGGCGCCACTCCAGACTCGATCCCGGCGCGGACGTGCCGGAGATATTCGAAGCAGTCAGCGAGGGCGACGATGCGGCGCGGTCGGTGCTCAACGAGGTGGCAGGAGCTATGGCTCTGGCGGTGTCGCACCTGTGTCTGATCGCGGATCCAAAGCGTGTGGTCTTCGGCGGAGGCGTCGGCAGCAACCCGGTGTTCGTGGACGCAGTTCGGCAACGCCTCTACCGGTTGGTCGACTCGCCGCCGGGGCTTGCAGCATCCACTCTGGGCCGCAGGGCGGCTCTGGTAGGAGCAGCGTCGATGTCGCTGCGTTCCATGCGGGAATCCTTGGTCGCGGAGATCTTGGGAGAGCAGCAGAGATGACCACTGCGTCTCGGGTCGCGAGCGCTGTCGACGGCGAAGCGCTTGTAGAACTGGTACGCGAAGCAGTTCGGATTCCCAGTGTCACGCCTCACGAACGGGACTTCGCCCTCTGGGTCTTCGACCGGATTGAGGAGTCCCAGGTGTTTGATGAGTGCGAACTTGTGGAGTGCGAGCCGAATCGACCCAACGTCCATGGTACAGCAGGGGGCGACTCGGGACGGTCGTTGCTGTTGGCCGGACATCTCGACACGGTGGCGACCGAGGACTGGACAGAGCATTGGCGGGGAACCGATCGCGAGGACCCTTTCGCCTCGCCAATCATCGACGGAGCCATCTGGGGTCGCGGGGTCGCGGACCAAAAAGCAGGGATATGCGCCATTATTGAGGCGATTCGGGCATTCGACAGGGCTGGCCTGCGACCCGCTGGCAAGGTGTCGACGCTGTTCGTGTGCGACGAAGAGTCGGGTCAGCCCGGCAGTGGTGTATCCGCGGGGATGCGAGCCGCGGTTGCGGGCCGTTCCGGGAAACGGCCCGAAGCGGACTTCGCCATCTATACGGAGCCGACGACCTCGGCGATCTACACGGCTCAGATGGGATTCCTGATCGCCGATATCGCATACAACGGCGTGTCTGCGTACTTCGGGCGTCCTGAGCTGGGTGTGGACGCTCTCAAAGCCGGCCACAGCCTGCTAGCGAGGCTGTGGCGCCATTCTGAGGAACTAGTTTCGAGTGTTGCTGCGCATGACTTGCTTGGAGAGGCGTTCCTGCTGGTCACCTCGGTGATGTCGGGAGGAAACATCGCGGTGCCGGGACGTTTCGAACTGTCACTGATCCGCAAGGTGCTCCCCGGTGAGAACCTCGACACAGCGGGCGAGCAGATCGCCGCTATCGCGCAGGAGGTTGCCGACGAACACTCAGTGGACTGCACGGTAGAGTTCAGCGCGCCGCGGGACCACCGTTTCGGGGGCACACCCGACGAACTGGACCTCGACCATCCGGGGGTGGAAGCGCTGGCCCGGTCGATTGAACAGGTCACCGAAAAGAATGCCCGCGTCGAGGGCGCCCCCTACTGGTCGGAGAAGCCGTTTCTGCGAGAACTCGGGATTCCCAGCGTGTACTTCGCGCCGGGAGACATTTCTCACTGCCATACGCCATTCGAGCGGCTCGCCATCGATGAGCTGGTGACAGCCACGCGGACGCTCGCCCATTTCATCGCGGAGTGGTGCGGCGCTGTTGATCCATAACTGGACCCAAAGGAGGGGACCATGAAAACAACCAAGAATAAGAAGCCCAAGTGGCTGTTGTTCGTGTCTCTGGTGGCTGTGTTCGCAGTCTTCGCTGCGGCATGCGGCGATGACGACGAAACCTCGTCAGCGACCACTACCACCACTGCCGCGCCTGATTCCGAACCGGCACCCGACCCAGAACCGGCACCCGAGCCGCCCATGACTCAGGGACCAGGTGGTGAGCAGGCTGTGCCGGCAAGCGAAATTGGACTCGACGACGCCGAGATCGCTGAAGTGCAGGCGGGCGGTTACACCGCCGCGTTGCTGTGGCACACATCCGGGGCTTTCACTGATGCAGTGAGCCAAGGGGCCCGCGACGCGTTCGCGGAACTCGGGATTGAGGTGATCGCGGAGACCGACGCTGGTTTCGACGCAGCTCAGCAGGCCAATGATGTGGAAACGGTCATGGCTCAGAACCCAGACATCATCATCAGTCTGGCAATCGGCCCCGATGCGGGCGCCGAGGCTTTCCGCCCGGCAGTAAACGCCGGTGTGTCGCTCGTGTTCTTGTCCAACGTTCCCCAGGGCTACGTCCATGGAGAAGACTATGTCGGCATCGTGACCGACGACCTTGCGGCAATGGGCATCACTGCGGCCGATCTGCTCGCGGACGCCCTTGGCGGTCAAGGCAAAGTGGGTTTCATCTTCCACGACGCCGCCTACTACGTGACCAACCAGCGAGACCAGGCTTTCAAGTCTTGGATCGAGATCAACTACCCGGACATGGAGATAGTTGCCGAGCAGGGGTTGGCCGACCCGGCCGCCGCTGAGGAGATCGCCTCTGCGCTGCTCAC
Organism: Acidimicrobiaceae bacterium; assembly: GCA_026706815.1. Lineage (GTDB taxonomy): Bacteria > Actinomycetota > Acidimicrobiia > Acidimicrobiales > Aldehydirespiratoraceae > VXYK01. The sequence goes on from JAPOYA010000017.1 coordinate 140,790, forward strand.
CCGCAACCCCGACCTCGACGGTATCTACGCTCCGTGGTCAGCGGGCCCCGCCGATGGCGTCATTGCCGCGCTGCGTGCAGCCGGCGCTTCCGATGTGGCGGTCGTGACCATGGATCTCGATACCAACGTGTCACTCGACATGGTTGAAGGAGGCAATGTCGTCGGCATCGCCGCCGACGAGGCGTACAACCTCGGACGCACCATGGCCCTCGAGGGCGCCTACGGAGTTATAGGCAAATCGGCACCCGCTTTTGTGGTGGTGCCGGCCATTGGAGTCACGGGCGACAATATTGTGGAAGGGTATCGGCAGTCGCTGGCCGACGATCCCCCACAGGAGGTTCTGGACGCCCTCGGCGGCTGAGCCAACTTGATTTGAGGAACCCATCGTGAACCGGGAACTGCGCGCCGCAGTTTTCCTGCCCTCAGGGGCGCGTGCGCGGATTGCAGGTTGGAAACAGGGTGTCGAATTGCGCCATTACGTGGTGTACGCGGCCGCGGCGCTCATATTCCTGCTGTTCGTTGTGTTCCTGCGCGACGATGGGTTCCTCACTTCCTCCAATCTCATCAACATCGGGCGCCAGTCAGCGCCGATTGCCGTTATGGCGGTGGGAATGTCCTTTGCCTTGGCGTCCTCGGAGATCGACCTGTCGGTCGGCTCCGTTGCCGCTCTGTCATCGTTGGTAGCGGCGGAGGTTGTGGGCGGTCACGGATTCGTCGCCGGCACTGTGGCTGCGTTGGCTGTGGGCGCAAGCATCGGACTGGTCAACGGGTTCATCACCGTCAAAGTGCGCATCCCTTCATTTCTTGTCACGCTGGGGATGCTCGGGATCGTCAGTGGAATCGCCCGAAACATGAACAACCTCCAGTCGTTGCCGATACGCAACGACGCCTTCCGCGAGGTCTTCGGCTCGGGTTCGGTTGGTCCGGTGTCTTCGCTGCTTGTTTGGACGGCAGTGGTCGGGCTTCTGGGGCATCTCGCTCTACATCAGCTGAGGTGGGGTCGCCATGTGCTGTCCGTGGGCTCCGATCGTTCCGCGGCCAAGGCGCTCGGCATCAATATCGACCGAGTCCGGATATCAGCCCTTGTCGTGAGTGCCGCGGCCGCCTCCTTCGCGGGAGTACTGCTGGCCAGCAGGCTCGCCATCGGACGCCACGACCTCGGAGAGAACTTGTTGCTGACAGTGATAGCAGCCGTCGTGATCGGAGGCACCAACCTCTTTGGTGGACGAGCCTCTGTGGCGGGTGCTGTCGCCGGGTCTGTAGTAATGGCGATGCTGAACAACGGCCTGATCCTGATGGGCCTGAGGGTTTCGGACCAACTGATCGCCCGGGGAGTGATCATCATCCTGGCCGTGTCGCTGAGTATGCGAGAACAGAAAGAGAGCTGAGGTGTTCCTTCGGTCCCTTCTCCAGCACAACCCCCGTTTTGTCGAGGCGGCGGTCGCGCTTCACCAGGCCGGGCAACTGCCGCCGAACAGTTGTGTGCTCGACCTTGACACGATCGAGGCCAACACCGCTTTGTTGTGCGGTCGGGCGCACGATCTGGACCTGGCCGTGTACGCAATGACCAAGCAGATCGGTCGAGCGCCGGGTGCGATCGGCGCGATAGCGCGCGGCGGTGCGGACGGATTCGTAGCCGTCGACATGGCGTGTGCACGACCGATTGCCCGAACTGGTCACAGGCTCGGCCATCTCGGCCATTTGGTTCAAGTCCCCAGAGCCGAGGCGGCTGAGGCCGCCGGCCTGGAGCCCGACTATTGGACGGTTTTCTCGGCGAACAAAGCCGTTGAGGCCGCCTCAGCGGCCAATGCTCGCGGGTTTTCGCAGCGACTGTTGGTGCGGGTCTGTGAGCCGGGCGACGAGTTCTACCCCGGCCATGAGGGCGGTGTCCTGTTGGACGATCTGGCCGCCATGATCGATCACATCGCCTCGCTGCACAGCGCAGAGTTCGCCGGACTCACAACGTTTCCTGCGTTGCTCTATTCTTCCGACACGGGATCGGTCCGCAAGACGCGCAACGTTGAAACCCTGGCCCGGGCCGCGGACATCGCCAGCCGACATCCGGCGAGTCCCGAGAATCTGGAGATCAATCTGCCTGGGACCACCTCGACTGAGGTTCTCGGCCTGTTGGCGGACTCCGGCGGCACCCAGGTTGAACCGGGACATGGTTTGACCGGCACGACTCCGTTGCATGCAGTGTGTGACCTGCCGGAGCGAGCAGCGGTGTTGTACCTGAGCGAGGTGGCCCATATCCATCAAGGGGTGCCGTTCTGTTTCGGCGGTGGGCTCTATATCGATCCAGTGTTCGGTGACTATGAGGTACGGGCCGTGGTGGCACACGACCCGTCTGAGATCTTGACTGACCCGGTGCCTGTGGAGATGCCGCATTCCGCTGCGATCGACTACTACGCCAAGCTCCGCCCCACCGAACAGCGAACCGTGTCGGAGGGCGCGACGGTGGTGTTCGGCTTCCGCGTGCAAGCCTTTGTCACGAGGGCCTTCGTGGTAGCGATTGAAGGCGCATCGACAGACAGGCCTCGGGTAGCGGGAGTGTGGAACGGCTTCGGCGACCCCGTTGTGTTCGGCGGTGTGCCGCGATGAACTCTGAACCTGCGGTCACGCGTTCTGGGCAGCCCGGTTCCGTCGCGCTCGAGATCTCTGGTCTCTGCAAGTCGTTTCGGGCCGTGCGGGCACTCGACGGCGTGGGCATGACCTTGCGCTACGGGCGGGTGACGGCCCTGTTGGGTGACAACGGCGCCGGCAAGTCAACGTTGGTGAAATGCATCTCGGGTGTCTACGTGCCCGACGCTGGGACTGTTCGTGTCAACGGCGTTGAGCACGCTGTTTCCTCGCCGGAGGACGCCCGGGCTCTGGGGATTGAGACCGTCCACCAGACACTCGCGGTGATCGACCCTCTCGACGTCGTGGAGAACTTGTTCCTCAACCGTGAACACACCCGCGGCGGGAGGATCGGAGCGTGGCTCGGAGTGCTCGACAAGAAGCGAATGCGAAAGGAATCCGAAGAGATACTGAGCCGTCTCGACATCCGCATCCCGTCTCTGCGCCGGCCTTTGGACGCTCTTTCGGGCGGTCAACGTCAGGCAGTGGCGATAGGACGGGCGGTGGCTTGGGGACAGCAGATCGTGCTGCTGGACGAGCCGGCAGCGGCGTTGGGCGTCGAACAGGCTGCCCGCGTGCTCGAGCTGATCCGAAGCTTGCGAGACTCAGGCGTAGCGGTGTTGTTGATCACTCACAATATGGACCGCGTCACCGCGGTCTGCGACCGAGCCATCGTGCTTCGCCAGGGCCGAAAAACCGCAGAGCTCGATGTCGGTGAGGTGACCAAGGACGACCTTGTCGCCTATATCACGGGTGCTCGAACGGACGAGTCCGCCCAATGAGCCGCGACATTGAAATGGAGTGTTCCGAAGATGTTCGCAGCAGTGAAGGAGACGGACGCGAGGACCCGTCCCACCCGTCAGATGGTGGCGGCGCCGTGTGGCTCGGCATTGATGTTGGAGGCACCAGCATCAAGGGAGCAATCGTCGATCTCGAAGTGGGCAGGTTGAGGAGGCAGGTCCTCACTGAGCGAACACCGCCGACAGCCACGCCGGGCGACGTGGCCGCTGCGACTCGGCGCATCGCCGCGGCGATGCAGTGGACCGGCCCGGTCGGCGTTGCCCTGCCGGGCATGATCAGCGGGTCGAGCTTGCGACACGCCCCGAATCTCTGTGCGTCGTGGGGACAGGCAGACGCGCTGACCTGGTTGCGCGCTCCCAACGGCGGCAACGCCGTGCTGATCAACGACGCCGACGCGGTCGGGCTGGCCGAACTGGCCTACGGCGATGCCAGTCTCAACGGGTCCGGCCTCACGATTGTCTTGACGTTCGGCACCGGAATCGGCAGTGCGTTGCTTTACAACGGCGATCTCATCGCCGATTCCGAGTTGGGCGGTCTCACCGGCGTGCGGGGCCGTTTCGAAGAAGTTGCATCGGGTCGGGCCATCTCCACCGAGTCGCTCACCCCGGTTGAGTGGGCCAGGCGCGCGCAACCGTTCTTCGACGAACTTCAGGCAATCCTCAACCCTTCGCGGTGGGTTGTCGGAGGCGGGCTCAGCGATGACTTTGAGAAGTTCGCTTCGAAACTCGAACTCGCAACACCGGTCTCGGTGGCCCGCGGCGGTGTTCACGCCGGGATCGTGGGCGCCGCTGTTGCGGCTTGCGGCGCGAGCATGGGCGCCGGGAATCCTCTTTCGCCATGAGGATTGTCGTGGCCGACGACGCCGACCGCGTCGCACAGGAAGCGGCGGGCATAGTCGAACGATTCGTCTCCGCTTCAGAATCGCCGGCATTGGGACTTGCCACCGGTGGAACGATGGAAGGCCTTTTCGCCGAACTCGTGCGCCGTCATCGTCGGCGGGGTTTGAGCTTCGGCGCCGTCGACGCCTACCTTCTTGACGAATACGTGGGGTTGGACCGGTGTGACCCGAATGCCTACCGGTCTGTTGTGCACCGTTTGTTCGCGTGCCATGTCGATCTGGGAATCGGCTCATTGCATGGTCTGGACGCCCAGGCCCCCGATCTGGGTGCTGAGTGCACGCGCTACGAGCGAAAGGTGAGGGCCGCTTCAATCGGCCTGCAGATCCTCGGAATCGGATCGAATGGCCACATCGCCTTCAACGAGCCGGGGACTCCGTTCGACAGCGTCACGCGAGTCGTTGAATTGAGCCGGCAGACCCGGGGCGACAACGCCCGCTTCTTTCCTGCGGATCACTCTGTGCCGGTCCGGGCGATGACTCAGGGCATTGCGACGATCCTTGCCGCATCCGAGTTGTTGCTGATGGCGTGCGGAGCAGGCAAGGCCAGTGCTGTAGCTCGAGCTGTCGAGGGTCCGATCAACGACTCCGTGCCGGCGTCAGCTGTTCAACTTCATTCCAACGTCACATTATTGCTGGATCCACCAGCGGCCCAAGGTTTGAGCGCCTCGTCACCAGTCGGCGGCAATCAGATTCTGGCGTAATCGGGACGGGCTTCGACGATGGTGCCGACATCGTTGTACTCGCGCCACTCACCATGTTCGGCGTGCCAGAAGCGACGACCCGAAAGCTGCTCGAGGGCTAGGCCGTAGCAGTGGAAATTGGCTGAAGCGCCTTCGACATGGATCGAGTGGACGTCGTCGCCGAGCATCGCAACCCCGGTTCCCCGCTCGACAACGACCTCTTGCTGTACGTGAGGCTCGCCTTGCCCTGCACAGGGGCCGTAGAGGCGGTTCAGCTCTTGGCCGCGCATGCCCACGATCACCGCCCAGGTCGTGTGCTCGTGTGGTGGCGCCCAGACGCCGTTGCCCACCGTTTGGATGTACAGCGCCAGGCGATCGTCGTGTTGTGCGATCCGGTACATCAGCGAACTGGTCTCGGTGCTGGGTGGTGGGAAGTCCTCGTATGGGAACAGGTCTTCGTGTTCGGCCAGGCGCAACAGCCGTTGCTTGATGCGTTCGACGCCAGCCCGATCGATACCCCCGTGCTCGCGTCCCTCGGCGTCGATCTTGGCGATGTCGTCCATCGCCTCGGCCACAACCGCGTTCCGTCTGCCTGCTCGCTCAGTCTCGCTCATGGTCCTCTTCCCCCCGAACCCACTTCAGGACCACACTAACGTCTCCCTGTTCGGATCTCGCCCGAAACCGGGGCGGGGCGCGAGGGGCCGCCGGCAGTCGCGACCCTCAGTTGATCGCCTAGAGCACCGCCTCGTAGAAGCAAAACACGAACACGTCGGCGAACCTTGCTGGTGGATTGTGCAGGACCCACTTGTTGTTTCACTCCAGCCAGAACAGGACCCTTGTACTAGCTACGCGATCGCCTTTCGATTTCTTGGCGCATCTCACGGCGAATCGACGCTCGCTCCTCGTGGATCTCAAGGCGGGACTGACGGTTGGGAGAGCCTTCTCGTATCCAGCACTCGAAGCTCGATTCGGGTTTGTCATCAATTTCAGCGAGTTCGGTGATCCACTCTTCCAACAAGTCTGCCTCCTCATAGGTATGGTCGAAGGCTTGCTGAAACTGATCCGTCGGAACAGCGAGCCGAGTGTGGTGAAAAACAAGCCTTTGCTGGAGTTGGTTGATCCCGGGGTGAGAGAGGCACGCCAGGCGTCGCGCATTCACGAGTTCGCTCGTTAGAGCGAGGCCGAATAGGTCCAGTCGGGCGACATGGAATTCGCCTTCTATTGGTAGGCCAGCCAAGGGCATCTTGCTGAAGTATCCGTCGGACCAGCGTGCCGAGGTGACAGGACCGTGTGTTTCTACCGAGGCGACGGGAGTGCGTTCGGCGAGAATCCCGTTATTGCGACGAATTGAGCACGGATGTCCTATCACGATGGCCGTCGAACAACCGACCCCTGGGATATCAACGTCGGCGAAGATGTCGCCAGTGAAAAGCGGTCGATAGGAGTTGACATCCGCGTCGACAGCCAAATATAGCCTTGCCGGGTCTGCTGCTGGCTCCAAGCTCACCCGGTCCCGTCCTCACTTCGCATCCGGATTGCTCGTTCATCGTCTCCTGCCCGATACACCTCAAACTGGCCGTCCAAGCTGTCCCTCCAGGCTGGGAGGGTCCGGTCCAGCAGTTCGGTACTGCCGATGTGTTGAGCCGCATACTCAACTAGATCGGGGATTCGTCCGTCAGCTAGCACATCGATTCCTGTGAGGTTGGATTCTGCCAAGGGTATGTCGAGCCAGGAGGCGACATCAGAAATGAGATGATCGTTCTCAAGCACTCCCACGAGAGCAACAAGCTTTGCAAGACTCCGGCGGTTCTCGCCGGTTGTTGGTTCCCCATGGCGCCATTTCCGAATAGCGGGGATCGATACCCCCACGATCCGCGCGATTGCGGTCCATGAGAATCCAAGGTCGGCGAGTTCCGAGAGCAGGTCTGCGGGAGCCCTTTTGGCTGCTTCGTCGGTACGAGACTCAAGCTGGATGTCAAGTGAATCCCCATGGACCCGAGCGACATCCTGAGAGAGGAGGCCGACGTCTTGCCGTAACGCCCCGGCGAAATTTGCCATCACGTCGGGAGACAACCGAGTCAGTTGGTCGATGTGCGGTGTGCTGACCGATATTGCCGATGTCGGTTCGTCAATCAATGGAGTTGTCGATTCAGTCATTTCTTGGATCCTGTCTGAAGACGTCTAGGAGCGAGGGCGTGGTGAGACTATCGAACAGTCGTCTCAGCGGACTGCGCAGTCTGTCCGCTGCCGTGATGATCGTGTCGGCTTCGAATTCAGGGATATCGCTGGGCTGCCACGAACTATCAAAATCCAGCATAAAGATCGGTCCATCAGGCACCCGAGGGCGCCTGAGAGGCCCTGCCGACGATACGACCGGCCCTGCCGACGGACCGTAGCGGAACACGAGGGACTGATCTGCGGCCACCTGATATTGGACCGCTCCCGTCCATTCCGTCGGTGTAAGTTGAGGTGCAAGAGACGGGGCCATCAGAGATGATTCGAGCCAGTGGCTCCATTGTGGTGGTGATTCGGGCACAGCAATCTCGTCGATGTAACGGAGTCCGACCCTCGAGATACCGTCGGGCTTCAGCACGCTCTCAACTGCGGCCGACGCCCGCTCAAGGAGGCCCCTGAAGTCGGTGAAGTGCTTGTAGTCGACGACTTCTACGGTGAAGTTGTTCGGTCGAGCCGTGACGATTCTCGTTCGTGGTCGGGAAATTATGCGTCCGACAGTCTCCGATCGTGAAGATGCCCTCGGCCCAGCAGCATCAACGCCCACTTCGAAAGTCTGTGTGGTGTCGTTGTGGATCACCCAATCAGAGCCGAGCGCATCGCGGATCCGCCGATGGACCGCCATGCTGAGAGCCCCCTCGGTGACAGCCGGATAGCGAACCTCGGCCGCAACAAGCGCGAGCGGAGCATTAGGAAGGACCTCACCACTTTTCATACTCAGAATGTACCGTAAGTGTAACTCAATCTGTAATCAATTCGGAAATTGCTATGTGCGGACAGTAAGCTCGTCGTCACAGCGGGTGGGATCAAACGACGGGCAGGCGTTCGGATCTCGCCCGAAACCGGGGCGGGGCGCGAGGGGGCCGCCGGCAGTCGCGACCCTCAGTTGATCGTCTAGGGCTCTCTGCTCGGAGGGTGTTTGGTCTATTGTCAGGGAGGCGATGAGTTCGCAGACGAGCGAGAAGCTCCAAAACCTCCGAGGGGATGTGTTCGGCGGGTTGTCCGCGGCCGTGGTCGCCCTGCCGCTGTCGCTCGCCTTCGGGGTTGCGTCAGGTTTGGGAGCAGTCGCCGGGCTCTACGGGGCGATCGTGGTGGGATTCATCGGAGCCCTGCTCGGTGGCTCGAAGACCCAGATTTCCACGCCGACCGCGCCGCTGTCGGTGGCGATGGCAGTGGTATTCGTCGATTATGCCAACGATGATCTCAGCAAAGTGCTAGCTGTAGTTGCGCTCGCAGGGCTGATACAGGTGCTCATGGGAGCGCTGCGGTTGGGCAGCTATATGGCCTACACGCCGTACGCGGTGGTGTCGGGCTTCACCTCCGCGGTCGGATTGATCATCATCCTGGTTCAGGTTCTGCCGTTTCTCGGAACCGAGGTTGTGCTGGGCGGCGCGCTCAAATCGCTGCGCGCCTGGCCCGATGCCGTCAGCAACATCGACCCGAGCGCGCTGGCCTTGGGAGTTGTGACGCTGGTGGTTTGTGTCTTCTGGCCGGAACGGCTCCGCAAGTTCCTGCCTCCGTCCGTGGCCGCGCTACTCATCGGGACGCTGCTCTCGGTGTTGTGGCTCAGCGATGTGCCGACCTTGACAGGGGTGCCATCGGGCCTACCCGACATCGAATTGCCGGAACTTCCGCTGGGCGACCTCGGTGCAGCACTGCCACCCGCTGTGGCGATCGCCCTGCTCGGCTCGATCAACAGCCTGCTCACCGCGAGGGTGGCCGACTCGCTGACCCTGCAGAACCACGAACCCAACCGGGAACTGATGGGCGTGGGATTCGCCAACGTTCTTGTGGCCCTCGTCGGCGGCGTTCCGGGAGCAGGGGCCACATCATGCACCGTGGCCAACGTCCAAGCCGGGGGCCGGTCACGGGTGTCGGGGGTGCTGTGCGCGGCCATCCTTTTGCCGCTTGCGCTGGGTCTGGGAAGTATTGCCGACGTGATCCCGCATGCTGTGTTGGCCGGCATCCTCATCAAGATCGGTTTCGACGTCATCGACTGGCGCTACATCACTCGAATCCACCTTGTTCCCCGCGAGAACCTTGTTGTGCTGGCGTTGACACTCGGATTGTCGGTCGTGTCGGACCTGGTCGTCGCTGTGGCAGTAGGCCTGATCGCGGCGGCCATGACCAGCGCCCGCCAGCTTGAACGCTTGGAGCTCGACATGGTCGTCTCAACCCCGCTGCTCGACATGACCTTCCTTGCCGAGGGCGACGATGGCGACGATGGTGAAGACGATGATGACGATGACAGCGACCCGTTCGATCTTGATTTCGACCTGGAAATGGACGATCCGTTCGCGGCCCGCACCGGCCTGCTGTCGTTGCGGGGCAGTTTCACCGTGGCATCTTCAACGAAACTGTTCAGCACGATCCGCAGCGACATCGCCGAACACGAAGTGGTGATTCTCGACTTCACCCAGACAGTGTTCATAGACGACAGCGCGGCCCTGGTGCTGGGCCAGCTCGTCGACGCGGCGATCGTGTCCGACACGGAGTGCATCGTGATGGGACTGTCGGGCCTGGCGGGCACCAGCGTTGAGGCGTTGGACGTTTTGCGCCGCGTCCCCGAAGACCATTTCGTAGAAGATCTGGACGGCGCGCGCGCGGTAGCGCGCCGTATTCTTCTCTGAGCAACTCTGCGGCGCGAGCCGAATCAACCGCCTGCTTGTTGCAAACCCGCTAGGGCGAGTTCAGCGCTGGACGATGACTTTGCCCCAGGTGGAGCGGTTGTAGATGGCGCCGAGGGCCGCGGGGGTGTCTTTGAAAGCGAACGGGGGAAACACAGGCGGGTCGATGCGTCCGTCTTCAAGGAGGCCGAGCATGGTTTGGAGGGCTTGCTCGGAGGCTTGGGGGTTGCGAGCTACTGATGCCCCCCAATGGACCCCGACGATCGAGTAGTTCTTCAACAGCACATGGTTTGCGGGGGCCTCTGGGATACGCCCGCTGGTGAAGCCGATCACAAGCAGGCGCCCGTCCCAGGCCATGACTCGGCGTGACCGGTCGAACACGTCGCCGCCGACCGGGTCGAAGCACACATCAACGCCCCTTCCGTCGGTGTGAGCTCGTATCAGCTCAACGAAATCAGGGGCCTCCAGATAGTCGATTGCCAGCTCCGCGCCCATGTCGGACAGCCGGGCGGTTTTTTCAGGACCGCCGGCTGTGGCAATCACCCTCGCCCCGGCGGCCAGACCGAGCTGTACCGCGGCAGTGCCCACCCCGCCCATCGCGGCGTGCACCAACAATGTCTCGCCCGCGGCGAGATTGGCCCGGTCATGGAGCGCGAACCAGGAAGTCCCGTAGTTCACCAACAGCGCAGCAGCCGCCCCGGCCGAGACGTTGTCGTCAAGCTTGTAGAGGCCGGCGGCTCGAAGTGCGGCCTTTTCGGCGACACCTCCGCCGCCCACGCCGACCACCCGCTGGCCCGGTTCCAGGTCTTGAACTCCTTCTCCGACCTCTGTCACTCGACCTACGATCTCTGTGCCGGGCGACCATGGGATCGGTGTGGTTGCCTGATACATACCCCGTGCCATCAGGCAGTCAACGAATGTCAACCCCACGGCCTCGATGTCCACCAGCACCTTGCCAGGCTCGGCAACAGGGTCGTCGACCTCTTCAAGTCTCAACAATTCCATCGGGTCTCCGAGTGAGTGCTGCTGCCAAATCCGCATCACGCATTCTCACCGGCTCGATCTCTGCCGCGCATAACCATGATCTCAAGTGTGTGCGGGGAAAGGTGCTGCAAAATCTGGGCCACCATCGTTCACATACCTCGGAACCCTTACGGTGCACATTCGAGCGTCAGGACGTGTCAGCGTATCCTGCTGTGCGGCCACGGCATCCCCACCAGCGATGACCCAGTGAAAGCCGTACCAGCAGACGTTGACGCTCCGGTGCTTACGCAATACGCTCGGGTCTATCTACTCCCCGCCCGCTGGACGGCTCACTTCGATGCCGCCCCCGGGCGGGTGTTTCATGTCATGCGCACCATAGTCCTCATCGACGGCCAGAATCTCTTTCATCTGGCCAGGATCGCGTGGGCCCCGGTCCCGGCCGACCCGTCATCGCCATACTCCTGGCCCAGCTACGACGTGGAGGCCATCGCCGCGCGCCTCACGGCTCGGCTCCCGAAACGCAACCTCGACGAGATCCGCTTCTATACCGGGGTCCCCGCCGCGTCCGTCGACCAGTTCTGGCATGGCTTCTGGACCAACAAGTGCCGACACCTCCGCAATCAGGGCGTCCACGTCTACACCGGCAGGGTCAACTCGGCCCGCCAAGAGAAGGGGGTGGACGTGAGCCTGGCTCTCGATCTCATCCAGGCGACCCACGAGCAGCGCTACGATGCCGCTATCATCGTGAGCCAGGACGCCGACTTCGGGCCCGCTGTAAGGCTGGCCAAGAAGATCGCTCACTCACAAAGGCGCTACCTGCTGTTTGAGTCCGCTTTCCCCGTCGGTGCCGGGAGCACCTCCAAACGCGGCGTGCCCGGCACGAAGTGGGTTCCCATCGACAAGGCCACCTACGACGCATGCCGCGACCCATGCGACTACCGGCGGAGCGAAAGCAACTGATCGTCGTAACGCGCTCTGCGCGATAGTCGCTCGTGGTCAAAGCGTCGCGTCTTGGCCTCCTCCCGAAGAGCCTCTTCCGCCGCTGAAGCGGGAGCATCCCATAGTCCAGGCCAGAACAGGTCATCACGGACCAGATCGTCCACGTAGACTTCGCGCCTTCGTTGCTCGAGTCGTGTGATCAAGACGTCCGGAACCTCAGCCTGACGAGCTTTTTCGAGATGGTGTCGGCTCAGCGCTTCGGAGTATCTCCACTCGCGCATCGAAAGGTCGGGTTCGGTTTGATGGAGGCTGAGGATTGTGGAGGATTGTGTCGGCCATTTCCTGGTTCGTCACGCTGGCGCTGCTCATGGGGCTCGCCAGAGGCCAAAATGTCACATTCCGTCCCGAAGGCAAAGGTACCGGGACGGGTACGCCGGGGGCAGCACAGCGGCGTTTTGAGCAGCCAGCATCTCCACGACATGCAGCGTGTGGGCTGTTTCTTGTTGGGTTTCCTGTATTGGCGGCACCCGAGCGCAGCTTCTGGCCGAAGAGTGTGTCAACACAGTATTCGTGCGCTCATGCACGACTCTGAACCCGGGTGTGTCGACGATCCCGGCTTCGACGGCGCTGTGTCAACTTCGGCAGAGAGCAATCCAGCCTCCTGACGTGTTCACGACATATTAGTCATTCCGATGACAGCCCGCCGGGCTCGGATGACCGCACTCCACCAAGGCACTCCGGGCACTGCGGCGCGTCCCGCCGGGGTCGGGCGTCGGCTATGGTTCGAGCATGGAAGTTGCTCGCTCGTCGCTGGGTGGAGCGGTATGAGCAACCCGGCAGACGAAGCGATCCGCTACGAACCCGACGATCGCTGCGGACCTCTTGTGGCGTTGGGGGTCGGCATTCAAGGGGTGATGCTGGTGCTGGCAACCATCGTGCTGATCGTTGCAGTCACGGCCCGAGCCGGTGGACAGGACGACAGCTACGTCGCCTGGGCCGTGTTCGCGGCCCTGATAATCGCCGGGGGATTGACCGCCCTGCAAGCAGCGCGCTTCTGGCGGCTCGGAGCTGGTCACATCCTGATCATGGGACCGACGCCGAACTATGTGGCTGTGTCGGTGCTGGCCCTGGCCGCGGGAGGACCGGGCCTGCTCGCCTCTCTGACCGTCGCCGCGGGCGTCTTCTATCTGGGGATGTCGCTGTGGCTCCCACTGCTGCGTCGGTTGCTCACGCCCGTCGTGTCGGGCACCGTGATGATGCTGATCGCGGCGACGGTGCTGCCCATAGCGCTGGACCGAGTGCAGGACGTGCCCGAATCCGCACCCGCTGCGACCGGCCCGGTCGTGGCACTGGCAACGCTCGTTGCGGTCGTGGTGCTGTCGCTGCGCGTGTCCGGCTCCTGGCGTGTCTGGTCGCCGCTGATCGCCATCGGAACCGGTTGCGTCGCGGCGGCGATGTTCGGGGCTGTTGAGGTCTCCCAGATCGGTGACGCGGCTTGGGTCGGACTGCCCGACAGCGGATTCGGCGGATTCGGCGGCCTCGATCTTGCTTTCGACGCTGACTTCTGGGCTCTGCTGCCCGCGTTCGTTGTCGTCGCCCTCGTCGGCACTGTCAAGAACATCGGCGACTGCATCGCCATCCAACAGGTCTCGTGGCGCAGGCCGCGGGCTACCGATTTTCGATTGGTGCAGGGTTCGCTCAACACCAACGGCATCGGCATCATGCTCTCGGGCCTCGCCGGAACGCCGCCGACATCGGTGTACTCGTCGTCGAGTCCGTCGCTGATCCACCTCACCGGGGTGGCGACTCGCAGTGTCGGCTATGCGATCGGCGGGTTCATGGTCGTGTTGGCGCTGCTGCCCAAGGTGGGTGCTGCATTGTCGGCGATTCCCGGCCCGGTCATGGGAGCGTATCTGGTCACCGCTATCGGCGTGCTGTTCGTCAGCGGAATGCAGATTCTGGTGGCCGGAGGCCTCGACAGGGGCAGAGCCCTCACGGTCGGAATCGCATTCTGTCTGGGCATCGGCCTCGACAACCAGACGATAGGCACCGATCTGCTGGGAGATCGATGGGGTCCGCTGATCGACAGCGGGATGCTGGTCGGAGCGGTCGTTGCGGTGTTGATGAGCCAATTCACTGAGCGAAGCAGTCGCCATGGGCGAGCGCGTCTGGAGGTTGAACTGACCATGTCAGCGGCCGGCCAGATCGGTGAATTCCTGCGTGGTTTCGCTTCGAGCATCGGCTGGGACGAAACGGCGGCTCAGCGTTTGTGCTCGGCAGGCGAGGAGACCCTGATGAGCCTTCTCGAACAGGACGCAAGTCCTTTGTTGAGCGACTCAGAGCACTCGACTGAAGACACTCGGCGGCTGGTCGTGTTCGCCCGCCGGAGCGGCGCGTCAGTGGAGATGGAGTTCCTCGCAGTGTTGGAAGAAGAGAACCTTGAGGACCGATTGGCCCACTTGAACGAGGAGGCCCGCAGTGTCGCCGGCTTGGAAGACGGTGAGATCTCGCTCAGGCTGCTGCGCCACTACGCTTCGTCAGTGCACCACCAGAAGTTCTATGGCCTCGACATTGTGACCGTTCAGGTCAAAGACGTCCCTTAGCGCGTTCTCGGCGGTTCGACCGGCAACCGTTAGTATCGGCTCATGGTGCCCGAAGCCGTCTGGACCCTTCCAGAACCTCTGTCGGTAGAAGAGGTCACGATGGACGACGGGACCGCGATCGTTCTGCGGCGGCATGGCAACCCGGACGGCATGAGGGTTGTCCTGTGTCATGGCAACGGTTTGGCGATCGACCTCTACTATCCGTTCTGGTCGTTGCTGACCGACGAATTCGATGTTGTCGTTTACGACTTGAGGAGTCACGGCTGGAACGCGGTCAGCGATCTGTCGAACCATAATTTCCCCAATTTTGTCGATGACCATGACAGAGTCCTGGATGCAATTGACGGCCATTTCGGCAAAAAACCCCAGGTGGGTGTGTTTCATTCGATCTCATCGATGGCGCCGTTGCTGTCAGCGAGCCTGGGGAGCCGGTACTCCGCCCTGGTTCTCTTCGATCCTCCGCTGCGCAATCCGAGACAGGTTCGCCATGAGCTCGACGAAGCGGCTCGACGCGCTGCCGAGCTGGCTGCGAAACGATCGCATCGGTTCAAGACCCGAGAAGCCTTCATCGACCTGATCAGCTTCTCTCCGACCTTCAAGCTCACCGTGCCCGGGGTTCGCGACCTGTTGGCAAAGACCACGCTGCGCGAATGCGTCGACGGGCCCGGCTTCGAACTTCGCTGCCCGCGTGAACACGAGGCACAGATCATCGCGCACGCCAGCATTTTCGCGGTCTTGGTCGACTTCGAAGCGATGCAGTGCCCTATCAAGGTGATCGGAGCCGACCCGACACTGCCCTACTCGTATCTGCCGACGATCGACCTCAGCGAGATACTGACTGTGGACTACGACTTCCTTCCCGACGCGACGCATTTCCTGCAATTGGAGCACCCGGCGAAATGCCATGATGAGATGTGCGAGTTCCTGACGCAGGTGGGCATCGTGTGACCGGCTGGTGGCGGCCGTTCGCACAGGTCGACAACGTAGCGATCATGCATGTCGACCTGAGCGCGAACACTTCCCGCGAAGAGAATGCGTGGACCTGGCTTGACGACTCCGAGAAGCATCGGTGGCGGCGCTTCCTGCACGAGGGCGCCAGACGCCGGTACGTCCTGTGCCGCGCCTCACTCCGCTCGCTGCTGTGCGACGCACTCGACTGCGGCAACGAGGAACTCGGCTTCGAAACCGCCGAGCATGGAAAGCCCTTCGCGATGGTCAAGGGGCGGCCGACGCCGTTCGGTTTCAATGTCAGCCACAGCGGCAGGCATGGTTTGATCGCACTGGCGAGCACTGGGCGTGTGGGCGTCGACGTCGAAGAGTTCGCGCAGCAACGCAACCTCGAGCTTTTGATCGAGGGAACCTTCGGTCCGAACGAGCAGGCAGAACTGGCCGCGCTCGGCGGGAACCGGAGACTCCGGCTGTTCTTCACGCTGTGGACCATCAAAGAGGCCTTGAGCAAGGCACACGGTTGGGGACTCTCACTGGACGTCTCGCGTTTTGAAGTCCCGGAGAACCTGCGGCGAGGCGAGATGCACGGCACCTTTCGGTTGTCTGACCTCGATGACATCGGCGACTTCGGCGAGACCGATGACGCCTGGCACATTTCCAACATCGGAACAGGAGAGTTCGCGGCCGCTATGGTGCGCGAGGAGACATGAACATGGCCGCCCGCCCGGCAAGACCAATCACTCGTGACGAGATCAAAGCGTTCCACCGCGACGGAGCGGTACTGCTCCGCGGAGTGCTGGCGCCTGAGTGGGTGGCTCTGGCAGCTGACGGGCTTGAGGAGTGCTTCGCCGAGCGCAGCAACAAATCCAGCGAAGGGGTGATCTCCGGTGGGACCGTCCGGGTCGACCACATGCTCTCAGACCGATCCGAGAGCATCTCCAGATTCGCCGCCGAGTCGCCGGTTGGCGGCCTCGTCGGGGCGGTGCTGGGCGGTCCGGTGCGGTTCTACATGGACCAGATGTTCTTCCGGCGGCCGGGCCCGATGGCCCAGACCGCATTTCACCAGGACGCCGGCTACCACAATGTGGAGCCGAGGGATCTTGTGCGCGCCTGGGCTTCACCGGACGCCGTGCCGCGCTCGGCCAGCCTCGAAGTGATCCGCGGATCGCATCGCTGGAATGTGACCTTCCGGCCGTCGGTGGGCCGCGACCCCGACGACGAAGCACACGCTCTGAAGGTGGCGATAGCCCGCAAGCGGGGGATGTTCGAGAACGAAGGCGAAGAGTTCAGCTACAGCGACGTCATGATGGACGAGTCGCTGCCGCCGATGCCCGACATCAATCGCCATCGTGATTCGTTCGACATCATGGGATGGGACTACAACCCCGGCGACTTGATCCTGTTCCACGGCAGTTTGCTGCACGGAACCGCCGAAGACGTGATCCTGGAGCGAGACCGGCGAGCTTATGCGGCGCTCTATGCCGGCCCGCGGACCACGTATCTGCGACAGAAGGGCCAGAAGGTGCCCGATCCTCCGGCGTTGGCCGCGTACGAACCCGAAACGGGTCAGAAACTCGACAGTTTCGGTGATGTCTTTCCTCTGGTGTGGTCGCCCGGAGACTGGGACTGAACCAACTGCTCGGATCGGATGCCCGACAACGGGATTGCGGGGTCGTGTTCTGCGGGCACAACGGTTCCGACGCGAACCCACACCCACGACGGCACAACGCCAGAAGCGCACGTAACCTAGACACGCTGTGACTCACGCGCCGCGTTTGCACACAACCCCGCCCCCGTAGCTCAGTGGATAGAGCGTCGGTTTCCTAAACCGTGCGTCGCAGGTTCGATTCCTGCCGGGGGCGCTGCCGAGAGTTTTCTGTTAGGCGTGACTCGAAATCAGTTCACGGCGCGCCGAAGCACCGCCCTTCTTGTTGCGTTTGCTCTGGACATCCCTAGTCCCAGGCCATAGAGTGACTGTGTATTATTCGCACTAACTGTGCAAATAACGCACAATGGAGGATTCTGATGTTTAGCAGTAACAGCAACCGTCAACCGTCTTCTGGGCGTCTTTGGCGTGTGATCGCGGTGATTTTGGCGTGCGCGCTCGTTGCCGCCGCATGTGGCAACGACGACGACTCAGATGGCGCTTCCGTTCCGGGCGCGCCGGAGGCTGGCGACAGCTCCGACGACATCTCGACACCCGCTCCGACGGCTGAGCCGGGGCCAGAGCTGTCTGGAACGATCGGCTTTATTAAGGGACCGCATTCGGCGATGGAGGTGGAGTTCAACGACCAGATCATCGCCGACTTCAATGCCCAGGTAGCGCCCGACGTCGAAGTGGAGTTCTCAACCTATGACTGGCCCGTCCACGTGGCTGAGCTGACGACGCTGTTTGCGAGCGGCTCGCCGCCGGACGTGCAGTATCTGGTGGATCTCATCTATCCGGCGTTCGCAGAGCAGGGTGTTTTGCACGACATGACAGACTTGGTGAACGATCCCGACTGGGCTGAGGAGCGGGCCAACATCAGTCCGTTCGCGTGGGACCTCGCCGAACAGCAAGGTGGTACGTGGGGAGTGCCCGTGCTCGGCGCGGTCTACAACATTTTCATCAATGAGACGCTTCTTGAAGAGGCGGGCTTGCTCGACAGTTGGGACGACTCCTATGAGTCGATGCTCGCCGCTGCCGAAGCGCTGACAACCGATGAGGTCTTCGGCTTCGGGGCGCGCACTTCTGCTGCCGACTTTGCCTGGTGGGATTGGTACCCCTACATCCACAATGCGGGCGGTGACGTGTTGTCCGACGATTGGACTGAGTGCGGCTTGGTCGGCCCGGACGTCGTCGACGCTATGCAGTTCCTGATCGACATCCACACCGCGGGCGTCACGCCGGCAATCGGTTCAGTAGACAACCAGGGTCTGTTCGACCTGTTCGCCGCAGGGCGCATCGCGATCCTCCACCACGAAACGCCGAACATCGTGGCGCTGAATGAGAACCCGCCGGACTTCGAGTGGACAGTGGCCGCGGCACCCCCCGGCCCGCAAGGCCATACGGTGATGGGCAACTTCGGGATCTTGAGCATCGCGGAGGCGAGCGACAACAAAGAAGCGGCCTGGGAGTTCATCAAGCATTGGGCATCTGCGCCGCAGGTTGGAAGATTCGCGGAGCAGGTGAGCTTGCAGGTTGTCCGCACCGACATCCTAGACGACCTCTTCGCTGACAATCCGGCCATGCAGAGGGTGCAATCCGAGATGGTGCCCCGAGTCCAGGGGCTCCAGCCGTCTCCCCATATCATCGAAGCGCTACAAGCCGCCTGGCCGGTGGTTGAGGACGCTTTCCGAGGGAACCGGACGGGCGAGGAAGCCATCGCCGGGATGTGTGAGGCGATCGACGGCGTTCTCGCCGGATAGCGGAAAGGGCGAACGCTCCAAGAGTTCTGGTGCCCCATGAAGATGAGATTTTGGGGCACCAGAACTCGCCGCTTTCAAGGGCAATTGTCGGTATTGGCTAACTTCAAGGCGAGGGGCAGGACGCAATGACGCACATCGACCCAGGCCTCACCGGCGCGCAGATGACGCTGTCGTCGGAAGAACACCGCCGACTCGCCAAGCGCTACCGGCGACGCACCACACTCACCGCTTACGCCTTCTTGGGGCCGAACCTTGTGGCGTTTGTGGTGTTTCTCCTGATTCCGGTCGTATGGCTCCTCGTGTCCACGTTCAGGACCGGGGGCGTGCTTGGCCCTGCTGAGTTCGTCGGGCTCGACAACTGGCGCGACACCTTTTCTGACCCGCTGGCCAGAACGAGTATCCGAAACACGGTGCTCTACAGCGCGATGGCGATTCCCGCCGTGTTCATCATCGCCATGATCCTCGCGTTGGCGTTGCATGCCATTCCCCGCGGTGGTGCGCCGATCCGCGTTGCCTTGTACCTCCCGACGCTTCAGCCCGCGGTCGTTGCTGCGTTCATCTTCACATTCGTGCTGCATCCCGACTTCGGGGTCATCAACTATGCCGTTCGATGGCTCGGCGGCGACCCGATCAACTTCCTGGGCGACACGACGCTCGCGCTTCCGACGATCGCCGGGATCGAGGTATGGCGCGGGACCGGGTTCTGGACGATGATGTTTCTCGCGGGCCTGACGGCTCTGCCGGGCGAGCTCTACCATGCGGCCGAGCTTGACGGGGCCGGCGCGATACGGCGATTCATCCGGCTGACGCTTCCCCTGCTGCGCCCGACGTTCTATTTCGCCGTGATATTCGCCACAATCGTCAACCTCCAACTCTTCGACTCTGTTTTCGCGCTCACCGATGGAGGTCCGGTCAATAGCACGGTCTCGGTGTCGCTGTACATCTACCGGAGTCTGTTCCTGTTCGGCGACATCGGCTTCGGCGCGACGCTGTCCTTCCTGCTCGTCATCACTGTGCTGTTGCTGACGGGGCTTCAGACCTACCTGTTGCGAGACCGCAAATGACGGCGATGCACACGACCGAGCACAAGAAACGCGGCGCTGTCGCCTCCAAGGACAGGGCTCGCTCAGGGCTTCCAAGGTCGCGACCGGCGATCTCGCTGTCGTACGTGATCCTGTTCGTCGGGGTGGCTATCGCACTGGTGCCGTTTTTGTACGTCGTGTCCACCTCGTTCAAGGAATCGACGTCGCTGTTCAGCTATCCCCCTGACTGGATCCCGTCGCCGATCTTTTGGGGCAACTTCGAGTCGCTTTTTGCCGACCATCCGTTTGCTCAGTGGACCTTCAACACCCTGTTCGTGTCGGGTGCGGTGACCGCTTTGAAGCTGTGGTTCGATTCCATGGCGGGCTATGCATTGGCCAAGATGGAGTTCGCCGGCCGGCGCGGCGTCGCGCTCCTCCTCTTGCTGTCGGTTGCGATCCCCATCTCGGCGTTGATCATTCCGATGTTCTTCGTGGTGCGCTACCTCGGGCTGTTGAACACCTACTGGGCGCTGATACTGCCGCCGCTGGCGAACCCGCTGGGGATCTTCATGGCCCGCAGCTTCATCGTCGGGATCCCCGACGATCTGGAGGCGTCAGCACGCCTCGACGGCGCTTCAGAGTTCACGATCTATCGCAAGATCGTCTTGCCCCTGATCCGGCCCGGCTTGGTGGTGCTCGGCATGTTCACGTTCATGTTGCAGTACACCTCGTTCATCTGGCCCCTCATCGCTGTCCAGGACTCCGACCGGCAAGTGCTGGCCGTGGGCATCTCTGGACTTCAGAGCGCGTTCTTGCAGGACTGGGGTCTGCTCTCGGCGGGCATGCTGGCAGCCGCAATCCCCATCACGGTTGTGTTCCTGCTCGTGCAAAGGGCGTTCGTGTTCAACGACCTCTCCGGCGCACTCAAGGAATAGGGGAAATGTCTGCCATGTCGCCTCGGGCCGATGTCGCCGTGAGCCTGATCCAGGTCGCGAAGTCCTACGGTGACGTCGAAGTGCTGCAACCATTCGACCTTCAGGTTGCCGAAGGCGAATTCGTTGTCCTCCTCGGCCCCTCGGGGTGCGGAAAAAGCACAATCCTGAAAATGATCGCGGGACTCGAAGAGGTCAGCCACGGCGAGATCCACGTCGCGGGCGAACTCGTCAACTACGTCAGGCCTCGAGACCGCGATGTGGCCATGGTCTTCCAGAACTACGCGCTGTATCCGCACATGTCGGTGCGAGACAACATCGCGTTTCCGCTCACCATGAGCAGGCGGCCCCGACTCAAGCGAGGTGTGATCGAGGCGCGCACCGTCACCGCGGCCGACATCGTCGACCTGACGCCCTACCTCGACCGCAAGCCGGCGCAGTTGAGCGGCGGGCAGCGGCAGCGAGTCGCCTTGGCCCGAGCAATAATCCGCCAGCCAGCGGTGTTCCTCATGGACGAGCCGCTGTCCAATCTCGACGCCCTGCTGCGTGCGGATATGCGGACAAGCCTCTTGGAGGTCCATGCCCGCATCAAGAAGGCCACCCTGTACGTGACGCACGACCAGATTGAGGCCATGACGATGGCCGACCGGGTCGTGGTTCTCAATGCCGGCCGGATTCAGCAGATCGGACGACCTCGCGATCTGTACACGGCCCCGGCGAACACATTCGTGGCTCAGTTCATCGGGAGCCCGCGCATGCCGCTCCACGATCTGGAGGTACGCGACGACGGCATCCTTCACTTTGCCGATGTGACCCTCACCGGCGATGCCGATGTCCCTCTGGCGCCGGGAGCATCGGTCACGGTCGGCCTCCGGCCGAGCGCGCTGCGAACAACCAGCTCAGCATCCGCCTGCTTCGTCGGCGAGGCGAAGCGACGCGACTACCTCGGCAGCGACAGCTACCTTGAGGTCGACCTCGGAGAGGGTCTATCGGTCGTGGTGCGGGCGGAGGCTGATGCGGAGGTGCGGCCCGGCGACACCGTGCGCGTGGACGCCGACCCGGGAGCCATCCATGTCTTTGACGAGGCGGGGGCGCGGATCTGCGGCGCTTCGGTGTGCCGACGAGAGCGATGACCGCGGGCTGGGAGCTGATCGCCAACGGCGTATCCGCTCCAGAAGGGCCGACTCTTGGGCCAGGAGGGTGGATTCTCAATGTGTGCAGCTTCACCCGCGACAGCAATCCAGCCATCTTTGGTGGTGACATTGTGGCTACGCACCCCGATCGACCGGGCGACACGCGGCGTCTGTTCAACACGTCCGCTGACGGGGTGGAGGGCATCCCTGCTGCGCTTGCCTTCGGGCCCGACGGTGCCCTCTGCATCACCGACGAAGGGCACCGGGCGATTCTGCGGGCCACAGATCAGGGGGTGCTGTCGGTGTACGCTCCGACGCCGAACGGGCCCAATGATCTCAGCTTCGACCAGGAGGGGAACCTCTGGTTCACCGATCCGTGGGGTTCCAGCGTCCACAACGAGATTGGCGGGGTTTATGTGCTTCGCGCCGGAACGGCGGTTCTCGAAGAGGTCGCATCCGGTCTCGCGTTTCCGAACGGGATCGTGGCCACGCCAGAGGAGGTGGTGTATGCGGAGACGCGCACGGGCCGGCTGTGGCGGCATCGGTGCCTCGCCGGAGGGCGGCTAGGAGAAGCGGAGGTCTTCGCTGAGCTGCCGCATCAGGCTGGGGTCGAGACGCAGGGCCCCGACGGCATGGCGCGGGACATCCACGGCAATCTGTACGTGGCCCATTTCGGCGCGGCGTGCATCCGTGTTCTCGCGCCCGACGGCACGCAACTCGATCCGATTGCCGTTCCGGGGCGCGACCCGACCAACCTGTGTTTCGGAGGGCCTGATCTGCGTGCGTTGTTTGTGACGCTCGACGACACCGATCAGCTCATTGTCCTTCAGGCGCCGCATCAGGGAAGCGCGATCCAATTCTGCCCATCGGCCGGCGAAACTCGGGCGCATGAGAGCTGGCTGGACTTGATCGAGAAGAGCCCCGCGGTGTGATCAAGGGCGGGGCTGGCCTCGTCTCATTCCTGGCCGCTGCCTGGGCCGTTGCCGGTCCACCCGAACTCGCGGGAAATGCCGAAGCTCGCTTCAAAAAGCTGTGGCACCATGGTGAGCAGGGTCTCGTAGTCACAGGATAGGGTTGTGGCGGTGATTGAAACCGACCCGGCAACTTGCCCTGACGCCTCGAAGATCGGCGCGGCGATGCAGTTGACCCAAGGCTCATGTTCGAGGTGGTCAACCGCGTAGCCGCGCTCGACGGTGGCTCGAAGTTCCGTGAGATAGGCGTCGGCATTGGCCAGCGTGTTGTCGGTGTGGGCCACGAAGTCGATGCCCGACACGATGCGCTGTTGGTCTCCGAGCGGAAGGAACGCGACGATGGCCTTGGCGACGCCGGTGCAGTGCAGTGGCGCCGTATTGCCGATCCGGGAGTACATGCGAACGGCCTGCTTCGCCTCCCGCTTGTCGATGTATACGACGGTGTCGCCTTCGAGCATGGCGAGGTGGATCGTGTGCTCTACCTCATGGCTGAGTTGGGTGAGGAACGGCGCCGCCACCGAGCGGAGGTCGATGTTCTCCAGTGCGGCGTTGGCGAGGCTGATGATGCGACGACCGAGGCGGAACACATTGTGGCTGTCTCTGACCACCATCTGTTCAGCCTCGAGTACCTGAAGGGTTCGCAAGGCTGTGCTGCGGTGGGTCCCCATGAACGACGCGACCTGTTCGATCGACGATGGCTTTTCGCCGATCAGTCCCAGCACTTGGATGGCTCGTTGCACGGTCTGGCTCATCGTTCCTCTGGTCGATCTTAGGGACTCGGGGCCTACCCGCAAGGCTCCCGGTCAGAACTCGGTCGAGACCACGGCGACGACGGTCCCATCGTTGTCTACTTCGGGGATGTGCTTCCACTTGTCGAACGTCGTGCAGGGATGGCTTATCCCAAAGGACACGAAATCGCCCACCGCTATCCCATCGGCCGCGTCGACGGTAAGGAATGTGTGCTGATCCATGAGTCGGGAAACCTGCCAGACATCAGGCGCGGGGTGTCGGCGGCTCTGCTCATAGCGCCACAGCGGCACCGGTGGCCCTTCGTCAAAAGACACGTCCCGCTTTCCGAGGTCGAGCAACGCAAGGGTCGGCTCAGGGCGGGAGATGACCTGCGCAATCGCCTCGAGCGCGGGTCGGAACGCCGCGAGGTCTGCGTGGTCTCGGAGCGGGGAGACCTCCTGGTAGAACCCGCTGTCGTGGGTGATGTAGCAACCGCTGCGCAGCACCAGTTTGGCATTGTGGGCATCCGCCACCGGGCCAAGGATGTCGGCAACATCGTCGAAGCAGGCGCTGCCGCCCGCAGTGAGGATTGGGCCGGCAGCCGGTTCGCAGAGGCCGCAACTTGCGATCCGCTCGAACGCATCGCCGAGAAACCGCAGGTACTCTCGCACTCCCCGCCGTTCGGCGTGGTTGCGGGCGGAGAGGAACACGCCTTCATAGCCGGCGACACCGGCAAACCGCACTGTCTCCATGGCCGCTGCTGCTTCCGCCAGGGAGAGCGCCAGTTCGATGTCGCGCACACCGCTTCGGCCACCGCTGCCGCCGATTTCTACCAGTACGGACACTTGCCCAGCATGGTCACGATCAAGTCGAGCGAGGCCGTCGTGGGAGTCTACGAAGCAATAGAGTTCTAGGCCCTGTGCGGCGGCTTCAAAGGCCCATTCGATGGCCGCCTCGTTGACGAGCTGGTTGGCGATCAGCAAGCGTCGCAGGCCATTGTCGAAGAGGATTCGCGCCTGCACGGCGTTGGCGACGGTGATTGCCCATGCACCGTGCGCGATCTGACGCGATATCAGGCTCGGCGCCATGGTGGTCTTGGCATGCGGTGCCAACTCGACGCGGTTGGCGAGGCAGAAGTCACGCATCGTTGCGAGGTTGTGCTCAATCGCAGCGGCACGCAGAATGACGAGGGGAGACAGAAACGTTCCATCGAAAATGTTGCGACCGATCAACTCGTCTGTCGTCGACCCCACCAGGTCGGTGGGGATTGCCTTGGAACTGAATCGAAGCTGGTCTGTCATCGTGGGAGTTTCCGTCTGTCCGTGAGCCAGTCTCTCAGCGAATCGACACCGTTGGGACGGACAAGCTCGGCGCCGATCCCAACCCCGAGGGCGCCAGCGTCAAGGTAGTCATCGATGTCTGAGACCGCAACGCCGCCCGTCGGGACGAAGGACACACCTGGGAATGGACCCGACAGGGCTGCGAGAAAGCATGTTCCTCCGACTTCCCGGGCAGGGAAGAGCTTCAGTTCCGAGATGCCATGGACCTGCGCCAACTGAATCTCGGTGGGCGGCCACCGGGCATCGGCGAAGATGGGTCTCAAAGTACGACATCGCGTGTTGCCGTCAGGTCCAGGCTCGCAGAGAGCCAGTCTTCGGATGACAAGTCGAGCAGGCGTTGAATCGTCGCGTCATCAGCAATGGGGCCCACATCGTTCTGCTGAGAGAGCGCGCTCATGGCCGTGATGTGGCCAAGCCGCAGAGCGATTTCCACGTTGTCGTATCGGAGCACTCCGACGAGGAATCCCGCCGCGAATGCATCTCCTGCACCGATCGGCTCGACCACGGGGCCGTTGAGCGCGGGAACGAAGTAGGTTCTGCCGCTGAGATCGGCATGGGCCCCGTTGTCGGCGTCTTTGGTGACGACGGTTTCGGGGTGGGGAAGCAGGGTGCGGACATCGTCGGCCGTGTTGGCCCTCCAGAGGTCGTTGGCTTCGTCAAGCCCGACAAAGACAATGTCGCATTGGTTTGCGATTTCTCGCAGATCATTTGAAGGGTCTCCTTGCGCCCAAATCGAGGGGCGCCAGTTGATGTCAAACGATATGAGCGCAGATCGGGATCGGTCCTCGATCAGAGATCGGACGAGTTCGTTGCAGGTGCACGACAGACCCAAAGTGATCCCGGTCAGGTGGAGGATTTTCGGCCCTCGGCCCACCTCGGCGCCGATCGGCGGGGCCATTGCGGCTGCAGCAGAACTCGCCCGGTAATACCGGACCCGCAGGGCATCGGAGGCGGCCTCTTTGAGCATGAGCCCGGTCTGGTGATCGGAAAGCCGACGTACCCCGCTCACGTCGACGCCTGCGCTCTCGATCACCGAGAGCACCAAGTCTCCGGCAAGGTCAGTGCCTACCTGGCTGACC
>JAPOYA010000031.1 GCA_026706815.1 Acidimicrobiaceae bacterium
CGTGTCGGAGCCCTCTGATGTGATGGGTGATGCGATGGGGCCGAGCGGCGTTCTGTGTGTTGACCGTTCGACGGGCGGGTCGGGGTGCGCGGCGCGTAGATGCTGCGGGTGGTTCTGCAGATCGGGCGCCCGCGTCCTCAGGTAGGCGAGCGTGACGTCGCGTTGGCCGTCGAAGACCCTGTTCTCTTCGAGTTCCCCTGGCTCTGCGAGGAGGTCGACGATCGCGCCAGATCACGACTCGAGGGGCGTGTCCCGTAGCGGTGCATGTGGAACAGGAGCCCGTGCGGCAGTACGGGCCTCTGTCGTCTATGGCCTTCAGGTCGATGTAGTCCCGGAGCTCCGGGCGGTAGAGGATTACATCGAGCTTCGAGGCGAGCAGGTCGGCCAGAGACGCGACCGGCAGGCCGGCGACCGGGGCGGCATCGGCCATGCCGCGCGCATCTCTTCGCTGAGATGGTCGCTCCAATCGTCGAGCCCGGACAAAGCGCCTCTCAGGGCTCGGATCCGTGGGCCAGCGCGACGTCGATGCGGCCGGCGGCGGGCGCCGCGTCACAGCCGCGCATCGTGCGAAGAGTCCGCAGAGCGAAAGGGGGAGGTTGCTCAACGCCCGGGCGCGCGCGGCTATGTCCTCGCTGTCGATCATCCGCCCGGCGACCGCCACGGCGCCATCGGGCAGACGCAGATCGGCGGGATGTGTGCCCGAGCTGAACAGACTCCAGAACTGCGGCGGGACGCGCGCCGGCGCCGGACCGTGGTCGGCCGCGGGCCGCGGCAAGGTAGCGAGCAGCTGCGGCTGGGGCGCGGCAAGTGTCACGCCAGCGCCCGTCAGCGAAACGCTCTGCCGCGCGCGACTGCATCTTCCGTTACCATCAGACCCAATCTAGACCTGAGCTTGCCCTCAGCTTGATGACCGGTCGCCTCGAATGACTGTGGTGCCGCTCTTCCACGCTGCGAACGTTGAGGCGCTGCTACTGAAAGCCACTTCGGCATCCGTCTCGTTTCCCGCGGCGACCTCTCCGATGAGAATCTCCGCCGGTGGAAGCCTGAATGTCGTACGACGTGTACCAAGAATCAGTTCTCGTCCGTGCAGGTTTCCGCAATTCCGCTGATCGTAGAGTCGCCAGTGGAGACGCGCCTCAAGCTCTGGCGAGCTTCCCGCTTCACGAAAGACCGTCACGATGTCCGCGGCATACACACTGTGGCCACCAATCCAGTTGCGCGAGAGGAGGCGAATACTCGCAGCCTCTGACAGGTCTGATAGCACCATCTGCAGGAATTCCACAAGCTTTGAGTAATTCAGCTGCGATGTGTCTGACAAAAAGTTGTCAACCCACAATGGTGCCGGGTCGCTGCCACAGCGAGCATAAAATCGGCGGGAGGCGGCACGTAGGTCACGATCTGGCCAGGGTTGGCCGACGAGAAGCTGCCGAATCTCGTCAAGCCTCATGCAATCGGTGATTGCGCACCGGGCCGGTCTATGGGACCGGTTCGGGACGATCAGCGGTGTGAGAGACGGGTCGGCGTCGTCATGCCGCCACCGAGGTGGCTCCTTACGAGAGAGAATCGCCCCGAGTCGTTTCTGATGGCCGGCGTCGAGTTGCCCTACCCAACTCGGTAGCATCTTTCTCGCTGTCGATCGGACGACGCCGCGTCGAGCGTCGGGTGAATGACCACTGACGCCGAGTAACTTGCTGTTGTAGCCAGTGAAGAGTAGCAGGTCTTCGGCGTCCGTGCATCCGAAGCGTGCAATCTCCTGGGCTGTGGGAGTCCACTCTGGCGGGTGCATGTGGCGTGCTCGCTCTCGAAGACCAGAACTCGGCCCCCCGATCTCGCGATCTCGAGGATGAGTGACGACGACACATCGAAGGGAGGGGTAATCGCCTGTAGCCATACCAAAAACCTTGCTGAACAGGAGCCGCTCGAGCCATGGACCGTTACCTGCCATTAGGAACTCGCCAAAGTCATCTATGAGAAGGACCGGGATCCTGCTGGACTGGGCGAGTATCTCGATCGCGGCGTGGATCTCTCTGCGCTTCATTTTGGCGAGATCACCGGGGCTCCAGAATTTCGACGCCCAGTCGCGCGGATCGAGTGCCGCGGCGATCATGTGGAGGCCGCGAGAGCGTCCCGACCCGTCGAGCCCTACAAGATTGAGTGCCCCACCGCCGATCAGGTGATCAAGACAGGTTTCAGCCCAGTCCACGACGGACGTCTCGTTTGAGCGCGCCGAGTCTGAGCTGGCCTTGCGCGTCGCAGATTCCGAAGCCGACGGCATGGGGGATCAAGTCCAACGTGGGGGCCTCGCCGTGTCGGATGAGCTGGATGATCTGCTCGCTCTCGTCGGGGTACCAGCGTTCGAAGCTGACGAATGTCTCCCAGGCCGACTGAGCGGGCGAGCCGTCAGCCGCGGATGCGTACACATGCTCCAAGTCTTGGAGCGTCACATGGTAGGGCACTTCGTCGGGTTGCCGGTCGTGGACATCCTCCGCGACGCGGGCGCAGGCTTGGCGGGTGAGATGTGGATGTCCGCCATATTCAGCAAATAGGCTCTCGAAGAGTTCGTAGCCATCGAAACGAAGACCACTCCGTTTGCCAAGAACCCTGACCATCTGCCGCATCTCGTCTCGGTTCATTGGGCCCAGAGGGCGCGCCGAGGCGAATCCAAACAGTTGATTGTCTCGCCCAAACCGAATAGAAGTTGTAAGTATTGAAGCTGCAACACCGGCAGCCAGGAACGAGAGTCTCGTCTCGCTCCTCTTATTCCTGATCTGAATGACGCCGCGGAGTTGCTGGAGCACTCGGTTCATTTCTTGACGCTCAGTTCTCTCCGAACTGTCAGAGTCCACCGCCTCCTCATTGGCGAGGTCAGTCTCGTCGAGCAGCACCACAACATCTGAGTCAATTTGCTTGAGCAACGCGTCCATCTCATAGACCCAACGCCGCCGGACGGTCTTGGCAGTCCGAATCGTGAAGTTTCTATTGAGCATCTCAGAATTCTTGGGTACTTGACCCCCTCTCCGTCTCAAGAGTTGTGCAGTTGACTCAACTAGAGCTTCACAGAGATGATCTGCATCCGCGAGCGCATTGAGTTCCACATAGATAGACTCGACTCCTTTCTCGCGAAGAGTTGCATCAACGCGGTGCAGCAGAGAAGTCTTGCCTGCGCGGCGTAGTCCAAAGACTCCTACGCTCTGTCCGCTCCTGGCTAGGGCGCTCAGAGCTTCAATGTCATCGACCCGGCCAAAAAAGTCGGCAGCCTCACGGATTTCGCTGCTATAGTCAAAGTGATTCATGGAGCGCATGAGCTTGGCAATCTCGCTCCGGAGCGAGGTCTGGGCGTACTTCCCATTCAGCAGATCATCGGTGTAGATCGTAAGGATCGGGTAAGAAAAACGCTTCCGGTCTTTTACATAGTCATCAGCACGCCTATCAGAGGCGACAATAATCGCAAAGTCTTTGTCTGCTGTGTTGCTCTTCCTAAGCTCTGTAGAGGTATCTAGGTGACGCAGAATACGAGGCTCCAATTTGGTCTCTCCGGCAAACGTCGCAATGAGCAAGGGTATCTCGAGCGAGATATCGAACTGATTAGTTATCGAATTCGAGGGCGCGATTCTCATAGCGCTCAAGTGATGCTGCCACTTCTTCGCCCAGCAGATCGTCGATTGATCGCGCTCCAAGAAGGAGAATAGTTCATTCGCGAACGAGGGGTACCTGTTAGCGATGTGGGCTTTGGAATCCTCGAGTTTCGCTACGTTGCTGCTTGAGGGCATCTGTGCACTTTCGGGTCACTGTGCAGCTACCGTGGAACTGCCTGCCGACCAACCGCTGGGCAGGTCGACTGGCAGGCTATCTGCGGCCCGTGGAGTTCGTACGTTAGCTGTGACAACCGGGGAGGTTGTCCCCGGGTTGAGGGGATCGAGGGGTACCCGTTGGGGTGAGCCCTCCGGGCGATGCTGTGGGGCTGTAACAGTCCACGGCTCCCAAGGAGGGCTCATGGCACAGATTAGACAGCACCGCGATGCCTCGCGGGGGTCGGTAGGACGGCGGCCGCTACAAAGCGCCGCGGATCACAAGTTGGTCCGACCTGCGGTCACTCGACCGGTGGCCGCGAGATGCGGATTCTTCTGCCACGGACCGTGACTACAGATCGACCGTCCAGGGCGCTTCGGTGATGCGCCAACACCTCGGACATCAACGCGATGCGATCTTCGGCGGGAACGTCTGGCCGGCGCACGAGCCCCGCGTGCGGCACATCGTGTAGGTGGATCAACTCCCCGAAGTCGGTGTCGATCGTGATCAGCACGGGTCCAGCGACGCGGCCAACTCCAATAGCGGTCGGTCACCGGGGTCGGGGCCGAGCGCGCGAGCCTCCAGTACATCGTGCCCGTCTCTGCAGAACCACCCGCAACATCACTGCGAAGCGAATCCGCGAGGCGTCGCCCGGCGCAGCGATCAACCAGAAACCTCACCGCCCTGGGACGGAGACCGAGGCCAGCGTGTCGCGGGCGATGACCGCGTGCGCGTAGGCGGTGCAGGCCAGAACGTCCTCCGCCTCGAGGTCCGGGTAGTCGTCCAGGATGTCGTCAGTAGCTACTCCCTGGGCGAGCAGGCTCAGCACCATCTCCACGAGATGCGCAGGTCGCGGACGATCGGCTTGCCCCCGAACACATCGGGCCGGGCGGTGATGCGCTGCAGGGGGCGCTCGTTGGCCTGCATGATCCACCTCCGGCTCTGATGGCGATGGACTCTCGAATTGCGACCTAAGCCTACCGGTCACCCGAACGCGGATCAGTGCCGCCGTCTCCGATGCCGATCCAGAGCGCTCGCTGCCGATTGCCGCCGAACGCCAAACGGCGACGTTCAATAATCAGTCCGGGAGGGCGTCGATCCACAGGCTGTCTTGGCTCGTTGGGTCGAGTTCAGCATCGGGACCTCGCCATGAGTGCAACGGATGCGGCGCGGTGGGCCCGGCACGCCGACTCTCGTTGTGCCACTGCTCACTCTCGGTTCCGAGGTCACCCTCCACCAGAGCCGGGTGATTCGCCGGGGTGATTCGCCGGGGCGATTCGCCGGGGACTGGCCGACGCTCAGCCTGCGGTGGATGCGGGGGCAGGGCGCGGTCCGTCGACCTGGGGATTCGGCGCGAGCTATCCGGTCGGCTCTGGTCGTGCCGCAGATGACTGTGGGGTTTTCTCGCCGCTTAGACAAACATGTATTGGGAGAGTATCACACCTGTGTTTTAGATTGTGGAAAGGCAATGACAAGGGGCGTTCGCCGCCGAGGGGCGGGGTGCCGGGAACGAACGAAGGGGTGATGGCGAGATGGGCGAGGACTCGAGGCGCACCGGTGGCACCGTCACCAGCCGTGACGCCGCCGCTGGCGGTCGCGGTCACCGAGAGCCGGGCAGCGGAGAGGCCACTACGGGTACAGGTTCTGGCTTCGCCGCTCGCGGTTCCGCCGAAGCGGACGCCGTCATCGCCGGCGCCGACGCCGCTGGTGGCACCGGCGGCCGTGCTGGTGGGGAGTGGGCGTCGTTGGGGGAGTGGTTGTTCGCGCCGCCGGTGTCGTTGCGGGAGGTGACCTTGGCGGTGTTGCGTGACCGCTTGGGGCGCATGGGGCGGGCGCGGGCGGCGATCGCGGCCTGCGAGGCGGAGGTGATTACCGAGATCTCTCGCCGGGAGGGCGAGAAGGCGGTCGAAGAGCTGCTGTGTCGGGATCAGAAGCGGTCGCGTTCCGGCGCCCGCAAGGCCGTGAAGGTCGCCGGGCAGCTG
Source organism: Acidimicrobiaceae bacterium (assembly GCA_026706815.1). Classification (GTDB taxonomy): domain Bacteria; phylum Actinomycetota; class Acidimicrobiia; order Acidimicrobiales; family Aldehydirespiratoraceae; genus VXYK01. The sequence goes on from JAPOYA010000031.1 coordinate 5,772, forward strand.
GAGTGGTCGCCCGAGGTAGCCGACAGGCTCGCCGAGGGGGCGATCACGCCGGAGGCGGCGGGAATGATCCTCGACGCCGCCGCCGACGCGCCGCTGGACCGGCGGG
>JAPOYA010000035.1 GCA_026706815.1 Acidimicrobiaceae bacterium
GAAAGAGTCTTGGATCACCTCCTAACTGACAGTGAACCTAGATCCGCCGCCGCGCCTCCTTCACAAATGTCAGACTCTAACACCACCACATCGCAGGTTCACGATATTGATGCGACGCTTGCCAGCGAACAACAGCGAGTGGATGCACTGGCTCACTATTTCAAAATCTCACCTGACGATGTTCTTCATATCTTCCAAGTCTCCGGCGAAGAGCCGGAATTAGTCTTACCGCCAAGCCGATTGACGAATGCAAGTGCCATCGCGACGAGAGAAATCTCGCTACTGATAGCTGGTGCGCGAACTGCACTTGGGCAAGAGACTACTACCGCACATATCCGCGAGGTGGCGGATCACTTCGGCAAACTGGATTCTAGCAACTTCAGTCAAACAGTGACAAAGATGTCGGAGCTATCGGTCCTAGGCAAGCCTCACTCACCCAACCGCGCCGTCAGAATGCGGGCAACCGGAGTTGAAGCGGCCCGAGGGCTTGCACAGCGGATAGTCGGCGAGTGACCCCGGCCGAGCAGATCTACAAACACCAGTTGCATAAGATTCTCTCGTGTCGATATTGAACTGTCTGCCAGAATACGAATTCCACCGTGAGTTGGACGTCGCTCGACGGCTATATGACGATCACCACTACGATGAGGCTGTACGCAAGGGAACTCAGCGGTTCATAAATCGAGTTCAGGAACTGGCCGACCGGCATGACCTTGACGGCGTCGGTCTGCTCAACAAAGCATTTTCTGAGACAACACCACTACTGGTATTCAGCGAGCGCAAGACTCTGGTTGAGCGTGACGAACACAACGGTTACCGCTCACTCTCTGTGGGGTTGGCACAAGCTCTACGTAATGTACTTTCACATGCGGACGACTACGGATTATCGGAGATATCAGCGTTCGAGTGGTTGTGTTTCATCAGTGCAATGCATCGCAGACTGGATAACGTAATTCAGATCCCGCTGCAACGTACTGATGCGACTGAATGAGACAGGATTGAAATCTGGACCTCGGATAATTGTCGTGTCGCCAGTCTGACACGTCGCCCAACCACTCCGAAGCTCCACGGGCATTTCGAATGCGTACTCGAGAACTCGCTAGGAATCCGAGAGCTTCGTTTGACGTGCCGTCGTCACCGGGGATCATGGTCGTCCCTCGGCAACGCGCTCGACTTCAATGGCCACACCGCGCAATCGCACGGCTTCCGCACGATAGTGTTGAAGCCACTCCGGCCGTGACATTGAGCGAGTGGGCGACGTATCGGGATGTGGAATTGCTCGCCATGCGTCCCCAAGAGTGAGCCTGAGTCGAAAGTCGACCTGATGCGCGGCAACGCCATCAACTGCATCAATCGCGCTGTCGATTGCGCTTCTAGCAAGATCGTATCGATCCCATAATCTGCTCTGAGCACCATCCCATGCACGCTCGGTTCGAAGATCATTGCTCTCGATAGAATTGTCACGAGTACGCTCGGCTGTTGCGACTACGGAATCGCGCGTCTCTCGATTGCTATCCCGATAGTATTGATCCCAAGCGCGATCACTGGCAGCCCACTACACATCCCGAGTGCGATCAAAGCTGTTCACCCATTCCTCGAATACATCAGCTGCCTCGTCGTTAGCAGCAGCGGCAGTACGAATTGCTTCTATGGCAGCCGCGATTGTGAGATCCAACTCGGCTGTCTCAGAGCGTTCGAGCACGGGCACTAATGATGTCGGCGTTCGTCGTGCATCCGCTGAGATCCGAGATTGGACGATCTTCGTGGAGTCATCTTGTTCAACGTTGAAGACTATGAATACCCCTAATCCCACGGTGATTGCTGCCCAGATCAACCAACCGAGCCAGTGATCCCTGATCTGTCGCGTCGTGATCAGTCTAGGAGACTGGTGAGTATGTGGATGGTGTCCTCCCTGGATTGGCACCGTGCGCGGTAGGTAGGGCGGCAATGTCTCTGATGCGGGACGCTTGTGATCTTTCGACAGAACACGAATGTGGTTTGGAGAGGCACAGCTAGCCCCAGAGGGCGCTGATCGGGATCGCTTCGATTCCCTCGGCCAGCCGGAAGTGCCTCGGGCCGGTGTGAAGCACCGCGCCGGCAACGAAGCGGTGCCCCAACTGGTCGCGCAGCCACAGGAGGTGCCGGGCGTCCCGCGCGCCGGGCGCGCTGTGGGCCTTGATCTCGATGGCGATGACCCCACGGGCCCCGAGATCGGCGATCACGTCGATCTCGTGCCTGCCCTCGCGGTCTCGTAGGTGGTACAGGCGCGGCCGGCACGGATCAACCACGGACTCAGCCCGCAACTGATTGACCACGAAGGTCTCGATCAGGCGGCCCAGCAGGTCGCCGTTGCTCATGACCACGCTTGCGTCGGCAGAGACCGCAGCCGCCCATAGTCCGGTATCGGCCACGTACCGCTTCGGACTTCGCGTCAGCCTCTTCAATAGGTTGCTGCTCCATGCGGGAAGCTGCCCGATGGCCCCCTCGTCGATCAACAGCCGCGTGTACGCCACGCAAGTTCGGTGGTTGATGCCGGCGGTGCCGGCGAGGGTGGCGTCGTTCACAACACCCGCCGTGTTGAACGCGTACGCCTGGAAGAACGCGCCGATGCGCGCCGGGTCGGGGCCGTTGGGAGGCCCTGGCCGGTGAACGGTCAGCTGCGTCAGGTAGGTCTCGAACCAGGCGTCCCTCACCCGTCCCTGCAGTTGGGTCGCGGGCTCGGGGAACCCGCCCACTACGGCCAACTCGACGTAGCCGCGCAGGTCCGGAGTATCGGGTGCCGGCATCGGCGGGGCGTCATCCAAGAGCCGGCTCAGAAACGGGCGGCTGCCGGAGCCGAGGCGCTCGGCAGCGGTCAAGGGGTGCATCGCCACCCGGATCAAGCGCCCCGTTCCGGGCCACAGTGCCGGGTCGAACTCCGTGCGCACGGATCCGGCGATTATGAACCTGCCCGGCTGCCGCTGACTGTCCACCGCGCGCTTCACGGCGCCCAGCACCCCGGGGCACTCCTGCCACTCGTCCAGCAGAACAGGCTCGGGGAGACCTCGCAGAGCCGCGTCGGGATCGGCTCTGAACGCCAGCGCCTCGGACTCCTCGTCGAGGCGCACGACGCGCCTCGCGTGCCGCGACGCTGTCGTGGTCTTGCCCGCGGCCCGCGGCCCGGTGATCATCACCGCGGGCGCCGAGTCCAGAATCTCGGCGATCCAAGGGTCCACCAACCGGGGCAAATAGCCGTCCGATCCGGCGTGGGTGGCCGCTCTGCTGAGGTGTCCGCCATCGCTCACACCGCGATACTACATCTTTCGCACAGACAATAGTGCAGGAATCGCACATTCGACAGTACAAGTATTGCGCAGACCACTGTGCAAGTCCCGCCCAGTCAGGCGAGCGCGGCGCGGGCGACGAACCAGCCGGAGATCGGGTCGGGCCCGGCAGACTCCGTCAAGGCGGCGCTGGCCACGACGACCGCCTATCGGCGGGGCGTAGGCTGCCCGGCGGACGACGGGCTCACCACCGGTTCAACACCGATGAGCCCGAGTTCCCATCGAACCGTGACGATCCTCCCGACCGAAGCGAGGCACCACACCGATGACCAGCAGACTGACCAGCGCGGTATGGGAGGGTGTCGAGAACGTCTACGCCGCGGCAGACCTCTGGGTGGAACGCGCTCTGCGCGACGACGATTCGCTGTTCACGCCAGGCGCGCCGATCTGGACGCTCAGCAGGCTGCGCGAGCTGCGGGAACGATTTCTCGACAGACCCGACGAGGGCGCTGGCAGTTTCGAGGACAAGCTGAGGGAGCAACTCGAAGGAAGCCCGCCGGAGGTCCACCAGCTGATGGCAGAGGTGCTGTATGCACACCTTCTGATCATCAGTCGGAACAGCATGAAAGGTGAGACCAAGCGCAGGAAGATCGATGTGGTGCTCGGCTGGGGGGCGCCGATTGCAACAATGCCCGACGCGGTCGCCAAGGGCCTCACACCTGGAGTCGCCTTCAGTCAGGCGCTCAACCTCTACCGCCCCGAGCAGGTTGGATTCATCATCGAGTTCGCCGAGCAGTGGAAGGAGGTCCCGCGTGTCGAGCGAGGGCCCCGACTGGACGATCCGTGGGCATTCAAGGAGTTCGTCAACGGGGTGGACCCTCGTGGCCGACTGCTCCGCGGGCACCCGAACAAGGCCCGTGCGCAGCGGAGGGCCGTGCTCCACTTGGTGCACCCCGACACGTTCGAGCGGATCCTCACTGCCGACGATAGCGAGAAGCTCGTCAATGATTTCGCAGATCTCGTGACCGAGGAGACGACCGACACCGACCGGAAGTTGCAACAGATCCGCAGCGCCCTCGAGGCGGAGCACGGCGCGGACTTCGACTTCTATGTGAACGTACTGAATGCACCGGGTGGCGACGACGCCACCGGTGAGGACGAACTCCCGGAGGATCCCAGCGAACCCCCGGCACCTGGTCTCACCGAACTCGCCCACGAACTTCTCCTGACCGAGCCCGGCGACTTCCTTCACCGGATCGAGAAACTGCTCGCCGACAAGCGGCAGGTCATCTTCCAGGGGCCGCCGGGCACGGGGAAGACGTACGTCGCGCAGGCGCTGGCTCAACACCTTGCCGGGTCCGACGACCGGGTCACGCTCGTGCAGATGCACCCCTCCTACGCCTATGAGGACTTTGTGCAGGGCTTCCGCCCGACGATGCAGGGTGGGCAGCCAGGGTTCGAGTTGCGCGACGGCCCGCTGCCGCGGGTCGCCGAGGCGGCGCGGGCCAATCCGGCCGCGAAGCACTTCCTGATCATCGACGAGATCAACCGCGGCAACCTCGCCAAGGTGTTCGGGGAGTTGTACTTCCTGCTGGAGTACCGCAAGCGGGGAATCAGGCTCCAGTACCAGAGCGGCGAAGAGGCGGACTTCTCGCTCCCACCCAACCTTTATTTCATCGGCACGATGAACACGGCCGACCGATCGATCGCGCTGGTCGACTCGGCGCTGCGCCGGCGCTTCTACTTCGTGGAGTTCCATCCGGACGCCGAGCCGATCAAGGGACTGCTGCGTCGCTGGCTAACGGCCAACGCGCCCAAGATGGGGTGGGTGGCGGACGTCGTCGACAAGGCCAACGAACTCCTCGGCGACGACCGGCACGCTGCCATCGGGCCGAGCCACTTCATGAAGTCCGGCCTCGACGACGAGACCGTGGAGCGCATCTGGACGCACAGCGTCCTCCCGTACGTGGAGGAGTGCCTCTACGGGCAGCACGACCGGCTGAGCGAATTCGACCTCGACAAGCTGCGAGCGTCGAGCGGACCGGGCGCGCCACAGGCCGACGGCGAGCCGCCCGATGAACACGCTCCGACGGGGGCTGACGGTGAACCGCGCGTCGAACAAGACAGAGAGGCTCGTGAGGACCCCGGAGACGGCTCAGTGGCCGGGCGATGAGATCGTCGCCAAGGACGGCGGGTGCCCCGGAAGAGGTGACGACCCGACGACAACGAGGGGCCCAGGCGTGAGGCGCCCGCTGAACCTGCGAGAGCACGTCCGAAGCGGGCCGCACCGTCTGTCCATCGAACAACGCGACGCGCTCCGGGAGGCCGGGCTGTCGCTGACGATGGAGCCCACTGCGGGGACCGACGGGGCGTACCA
>JAPOYA010000019.1 GCA_026706815.1 Acidimicrobiaceae bacterium
AGCCGCTGCCGGACCGCCTGGAACTCCCCGTCCTGTTGAAGATGGGCGACGACGTCTCCACCGACGAGATCCTGCCGGCGGGGCCGCGCGCCATGCCGTTGTGGCCGAACGTGGAGCGCATGGCGGACTTCGCGTTCGAGGGTGTGGATCCCGGCTATCCCGAGCGGGCCCGCTCCACCGGAGACCACGCCGTGATCGGCGGGCTGAACTACGGCCAGGGCTCCAGCCGGGAGCAGGCGGCGCTGGCACCCCGGTCCTTGGGGCTGCGCGTGGTCATCGCCCTGGCCTACGCACGGATACACCGCGAGAACCTCGTTCTCTTCGGCGTCCTGCCCCTCACGTTCGCCGGTCCGGGACCGTACGAGGCGCTCGAAGCCGGGCACACGCTCGTCGTCGAGGACGCACACGGGCTGCTCTCCGCCGGGAGCGGAAGCGTGCTGGAGGCCACGACCGGTCGCCGCTTCGCCGTCCGCCACGACCTCTCCGCCCGCCAAGTCGAGATCGTGCGCCAAGGCGGCGCCATCAACGCCGCCCGCCGGCCCGTGCCGGAGACCGTCGAGTGATGCTGCCGAGCCCCCAACCCGTCGTTCCGGTGGACAGCCTGTCCTGGACTCGATCCAGGGCCGGAACCCACTGGAGTGACGCTGCGACAGCATCACTACCAGCTGGGTGCGCCCCAATCGTCGTTCCAGCGAAGGCCGGAACCCAAACTCCCGCGGGCCTGCCGGTACCGTCGGCGAATCGATCCGCACACTTCCCGCGGCCGCAGCTCGCGCGCATTCCCCCCGTCGTTCCGGCGAAGGCCGGAACCCACACTCCCGCGGGCCTGCCGGTGCCGCAAATGCCGGCAGAGACCTGCGGACCGCGCTGATGCTCGCACGCGAGCTCGTCCTGCCGCACCTGCTGGCCGACCGGGCGGCAGAGTGTCCCGACCGGACGTTCCTGCAAGAGGTCGACGGCCGTTCGATCTCCTACGGCGACCTGCATCGGTACACGCTCACCTGGGCGGACGCCTACCGCCGTCTCGGGGTCGCTGCGGACGACCGCGTGGCCGTCATGCTGCCGACGGGCATCGACGCCGTGAGCGCCTGGCTGGGACTCGCCTGGCTGCGGGCCTGGGAGGTGCCCGTCAACACGGGCTACGTGGGGCGGATGCTCCGCTACCTGCTGGAGCACTCCCGCTCGAAGCTGCTGGTGACCGCCGCGGACTACCTGGAGCGCCTCGCTGACGTCGCCGCCGAACTCACACACCTGGAGACCATCGTCGTGCACGACCGGAACGACGTGACGAGCGATCTGCCGTTCCGGGTGATCGGCAGGAGCGACTTCCTGGCCGGCGCAGCGCCCGCCACCGACCTCGACGGCCCCGGCCCCGCCGACATCGCCACGGTCATGTACACGTCCGGGACGACCGGCCCCTCCAAGGGCGTGCTGGTGCCGTGGGCCCAACTCCACGCCACGGCATCCACCTCGATCTTCACGGGCGACTTCGGCGCCGACGACGCCTACTACATGCCGTTCCCGCTGTTCCACATCAGCGGCAAGGGACCCGTCTACACGTTCGCGCTGGTGGGCGGGCGCGTCGTCATGCGCCCCTCCTTCAACACCTCGGCGTTCTGGGACGACATTCGCCGTTACCGCTGCACCACGACCCTGCTGCTGGGGGCGATGGCCAACTTCATCAACCGCCAGGAGAGGCGGCCCGACGATGCCGAGGGGCCCCTGCACACCGTCGTGATGGTCCCGCTCATTCCCGAACTCGAGGACTTCAAGCGGCGATTCGGCGTGCGCGTCTCCACCGCCTTCAACATGACCGAGATCAGCGTCCCCCTCCACTCCGAGGGCTGGACGCTGGCGGACCTGGAGAGCTGCGGGAAGGTGCGCCCCGGCTACGAGGTGCGCGTCGTGGACACCGACGACGAGGACGTGGGGCCCGGCAGGGTCGGCGAACTGATCGTGCGGTCCGATGAGCCGTGGACACTCATGGCCGGGTACCTCGACATGCCCGAGGCGACGACGGCGGCGTGGCGCAACCTCTGGCTGCACACCGGCGACGCGTTCCGCTACGACGCCGACGGCAACTACTACTTCTGCGACCGCATCAAAGACACCATCCGCCGCCGCGGCGAGAACATCTCCTCCGCCGAGGTGGAGGCGGTGGTCAACGAGCATCCCGGCGTGCTGGAGTCAGCCGCCATCGCCGTTCCCTCCACCTGGGGCGAGGACGAGGTCAAGATCGTGGTCGTGCCCCGCCCCGGCTACACCGTCGAGCCCGCGGCACTGATCGAGTTCCTCTCCCCCCGCCTCCCCCGCTTCATGCTCCCCCGCTACGTAGAGGTCGTCGAGAGCCTCCCCAAGACCCCGACCGAGAAGGTCCGCAAGGTCGAACTCCGAGCCCAAGGCATCACACCAACCACCTGGGACCGCGCGGTTGCCCACAACAATGAGGCGGCCCAGTAACGATCCGCGGTCGGACAGTGGCCGGCGGGCGGGCTTGGCCGCTCGAGACATCCGGCACCTCTCACGTCGTCGGCCGGACCGATCCACCAGCGGACGGGGCACTTTCGGAGTGAGACGCGCGAAGCTGGCCGCGCCAAGAATGCTGCGTCCGACAATCTGGGCTATTGCCGCGTCTCGAGAATGAAATCCCTCAACGGGTCGAGATCGTGCTCCCAGAAGAGCGTGAGTCCCGCATCCTGTGCTTCGTTGAGATTTTTCGTCTTGAAGACTCCCGCGAGCACGGCACTCGGCACGGTTTGACCCTTGCCGAAGTATTCCAACCATTGCCCTGCTTTGACGGCTGCGTCGTTGTTAAGACGCTTGACGGAGTTCGTCGCGGAGTTCGACACCTTGCACTCGATGGGCATGAGCCGGCCGTCGTCGAGATGCAGGATGATGTCGGCTTTCCGACCACCGAACGACGCCTCTCCACAGAATGATCCGCGTTCCGGGGCGTCACCATGACTTTCGATCTCCCGTGTCTCCACCTCGGTCATACCGATGCCGGACAGAAACTCCTTCACGAGCGCTTCCTGCCCGGCTTTGGCAAGACTCCGCCGGTCCGTTTGGACACGTTGTGACGCCATGAGGCTGGCAGAGGCCATTATGGCGATCAGAACGTCGGCGTCGCTAGGCGAGTGCTGCTCCGCAACCCACGGAAACCGCCTGACATCGAGACTTCTCTGGACCACCTCCAGGATTCTCTTGACCATGATCGGATCTTCGCGAAGTCGCGACGCCGCCAGCGACGCATCGGCCAAAGACTTGAGATCATCCTCGGAGATCGGTGGCGCGGCCACGTATCTGAACGTCTCAAGTAGGTCGGAGTCAGCGAGAATCTCTATGGCGTCGTTGGACAATTCCGACAGGTTGCCGGTTTCATTCATCAGGCGCTCGACACGCGTCGCGTACTCGTCAAATAGTCGTGGATACTCCTCGACGGATTCCCTGCGCCTCCGTTCGCGAAACGCCTCCAAGGCGTTCGCTGCCTGTTGATCGAACTCCGCGCTGGTCCAGCGAGGCGGATCGACAAAGCTCATGCCAAGAGGTCCTCGCCCAGCATTGCGGGCGAGGGCACGAGGATTCGTGCCATCTCGGATGGTTCGAACTTGAGCAAACCTCCCGCGTATGTTCGCCCGACTGCGTCGGGTGCGGCGGCGCGAAGGGCGGCAGCGAGTGAGTCCAATTCTCTCGGCGTCATGGACTCACGAGGGTAGATGCCGTGGGCCACATTGACGTTTCGAACAGCAGCGGCATTGCGCACGAACGTGGGGGGCCGACGGGCCATATAGGTGGCAAGAATCGGTGCCGGAGACCGCAGCCCGACCGACCACCAAGGATTGCGGTTGCGGGCGATATAGCCTGCGCGCACACTCCGTTTCTCGGCGGCGCGCAAGAACCGCTCGACGAGACGGCGATCATCGTCGTCGAACATCGTTAGATCCGCGGGAAGATCAACGACAGCACGCAGACCTCTCGCATTGTCAATCGTGCTATTGCGTGCCTCGAACAACTCTCGTGCACGCGTGATCGACGGGAACAGCACCGAGGACGGGAGTACCGGATCGTCGGCCTCAGTAATCCAAACCGCGTTGGCCCCCGTGACCGCGCCCCGGTGGACGCGGCATAGTTCACCAAGTTCGACATGTCCCTCGCGTGCTCTCGGCGCTCCGTTCAGCAGAGGTGACCATCGAGACGTGTTGCCCAGTTGCTCCCGGCCGAACTTGCTTCCACCGTTGAGCGCGCCCAAGTCGTTGACATCCTTGACACGTCTCAGGCCGATTGAGGGATCGGAGGTGCCTACCTCGAAGCAAGTCACCGCTGCTGTCGCCGCGGCCTGTCCAAAAGGATTCGCCTTGGGATCGACCACATGGATCGAAAGACCCCCGAGAACCGTGGAGACGAGTTCCCGCAATAGACGCCCGTAGTTCACATCAAGCCACTCGGCCGAGGTCACGAACGATCCCATATCACCAGGTCGGACGCGCAGCGCGGTGGCGAGCAGAAAGTGGACATGCAGGCCAGCGAGGCCGGTGGCCTCTAGTCCGAGCCCTTTCGCGGTGCGAGCCAACCACTGCTTCCACGAGGATTCGATCTGGTGGTGCCGGACATAGGGCGGGTTGCCGAGGTACGCCGTGACGCCGGCGGAATCGCCCAGGTCAGCCGTTCGATAATCGTCGACCACGATGCGAGACCGCCGGTCGAATCCTGCAGCCGTCAGATTGGCTCGGGCGAGCAGGCCGGCTAACGGGTCGATCTCGACACCGACGAGCGAGGCTCGCGGGAACGCGCGACCTGCTGCGAGCAGGAATCGCGCCGAACCGGTTCCTGGATCGACTACCCGAGCCGGGCAAGCGCGGTCTGCCAGCCAGGTGACCATGGAGGAGACAATTTCTCGGGGCGTATAGGTCGCTCCGAGCGATCTGCGGCAATCGGGTGACCGCAGCCGCGTGAACGCCTCGCCCAGGGGATCGGCGCCGGCACGGACCAGTTCAAGCAACCCACGCACATCAGGATTCTGATCGGACGGTGCAAGACCCTTCACGAGGTTGGACTCAGGCACGGTCAGCTGTGCGAGATCACCGCTCTGAGCGATCTTCCAAGCCACTCGAGCCAGGTCCGCCTCACTGGACAACACCATTCCGGACGTGGTCTCAGCGTTCGTCGTGCTTTCAATCAGAGTCATCTGTCTGAAGTCTGGCATCGTGGTTCCTCCGCCCGTGGGATATCGGGTACGAAGCTATGTTCGCATTCGGCTGTGACATATCTCGATAGTCCAATGAACGCCTCGGGCAGGTCCGCTACCGCCAACTCTGAGCAGGCTGACCACGCGAGGCTGGGCCGCGGTGGCCGGCACTTCAGGGTGAAGTTCGATCCCGGAGCACCAGCAGGGACGCGAAGTCCCTCGCTGTCAGGTCGGGGGGATCCCCGTTGATCGCCGCGCTGATAGCGCTGATCCGGCCGGTGTCGGCGACACCTGCTGCAGCATCGGTCAACTTGGCGACGAGGTCCTCGTCGTTCAGCGGATTCGCGGCCGATCCGCTGAACGCTTCGGTTGCGGCGTGCTCGGTGGTGCCGTCGGTGAAGGTCACCTCGAGCGAGGCGCTCTCCATGCT
>JAPOYA010000024.1 GCA_026706815.1 Acidimicrobiaceae bacterium
GGTCACGCTCACGCTCAACGCCGGCAGCGGCTACACCGTGTCCGCGACCAGCGGGTCGGCCGCCGTCGCCGTCTCCGACGACGACGACCCGCCCCAAGACGACGACACTGATACCCCCGACGACCCCCAAGACGACGGCCCGGGCACGCCCGACACCGATCCTGACGACCCGACGCCCCCGCCGCCTCCTGACCCCGATCCGGAGATCAGCGTGACGGCGGGCAGCGGGATCACCGAGGGCCAGAGAGCGGCGTTCACCGTCTCGGCGAGCCCGGCCCCGAAGACACCGCTGACGGTCACCGTCACCGTCACCCAGGTCGGTGACTACGGCGCCACGACCGGAACCCATACCGTCGTGATCGGAACCGGCGGCAGCGCGACGTTAAACGTCGCCACAACCGGTGACAGCGCCGACGAGGCCGACGGGTCGGTCACGATCACCGTGAGCGCGGGCAGCGGCTACACCGTGTCCACCGCGCACGGCGCAGCCACCGTGACCGTCGCCGACGACGACGTGCCCCAGATCAGCGTCACGGCCGGGCCCGGCATCACCGAGGGCGGCTCAGCCGTGTTCACCATCACCGCCAGTCCCGCGCCGGCCGGCCCGCTGGCCGTCACCGTGACGTTCGCCCAGACCGGCGACTACGGCGTGACTGCCGGGACGAGGACCGTCGACGTGCCTGCCGGCGGCACCGTCAAGCTCGCCGTCGCCACCGCCGGTGACAGCGCCGACGAGGCCGACGGGTCGGTTACGCTCACCGTGAGCGCGGGCAGCGGCTACACCGTGTCCACCGCGCACGGCGCAGCCACCGTGACCGTCGCCGACGACGACAACCCGCCACCGCCTCCGACGGGGGCAAGCCTGTCAATACGCGACGCCGAGGTCTCAGAGAACGGCCACCGCTACCTGCGGCTCATGGTCTACCTCAGCGAGACCCCCGACGAGACCGTCACCGTGCAGGTCACCACCCGCGACGTCACCGCCGAACACGGCGCCGACTACCGCGGCCACCCCACCCCCAGCCGCACGCTGACCTTCGCCAAAGGCACAAGGCTCCTGTACCGCTACATCTACATACCCATCCTCGACGACAACACCCCTGAGGGCGACGAGACCTTCCAAGCGATCCTCACCAACCCGACCGGCGCAACAATCAGCCGCGGCACAGCCACCATCACCATCAAAGACAACTAACCCGCGCCGGCGGCCCACGAATAGCGGCCTACACGAAAAGGGAGTGACCCCAGAGGGGCGAATAAGCGCGAAAAGACGAAGCGATACGAAAAGACGAATAGGCGCGAAAAGGCGAAGCCGGGCGATAAGGTGGGCCCTGTGGCCGGTTCCCGAGCCTCCGCCTAATACGCCCGCACCTACCGCCGCCGCCTCATCGCCGCCGGCGCTATCAGCCCCGCCTCCAAAGGCCGCGTCAGCTTCCGCCATCACGCGCTGAGGGCGCGGGCCGAGACCGCTGTTCGCGAGCAGGAGTAGGGGGTTGCGCCATCCTCCCCGAAGAGGAACAGGGTTTTCGTCTCTTGCGGTGGGGGAGGCGTTTCTGCATCGTTGTTTTTGTCGCTTCGTCTGGCGGCGAAAGGATGGCAGCGGCGCCGGTTCATCAGCTAGCAGATCGACGATGACGTTCGACACTTTCATTGGCTGGCGCAGCGAATCGGAGCCGACTTGCTCGACGCAGCTGTTGTCACGACGGGCACCGAGGCCTACCGGCGACAGGACGGTATCGGAGTCATTCCCGCAGCCGTGCTCGGACCGTGACAGCTCCACCCGAGACCGTTGATTTCACTGGATGACCAGCAGCTCGACCCGCACGATCCCCGCCGCAGCACAAAAGGCCTGCGTCGTAGCCTACGCCAGGTTGGGTTCACTTGTCGGCAGCTACTGGGTGGACTGTGTCCACAGGCAGCCAATTGGCCGCATGTGGATGCGGTCGCCGAGGGAGAGGGTGAGAGGGCCGGTGTGCAGGAGGATTCCAGCTTGGAAGGCGCCGGGTGCGACGACATCGATCTTGTCCCGCAGCCAGCGGAGGTGGCGGGTGTGCTGGGGTGATGGGGAGGAGGTGGCCTTGATCTCCACGGCCACCACATCGCCGTTGGGTGCTTCGATCAGCAGGTCCACCTCACGGTCCCGGTGGTCGCGGTCTCGGTGGTTGCGCCAGTGGTAGAGGGAGCGCTTCCGTGGAGAGGCTACGAGCTGGCGAGCGATTTCGCCGACGGCGAATGTCTCCAACAACGGCCCGGCCGCCGGGGAGGTGGGCGAGGCCAATGCCTCGGGCTCGACATCCAACAAACTGGCGGCTAGTCCAGCGTCGGTGATGTGGATCTTGGGCCGCGAGGTCGTTCGGGATGAGAGGTTTCGGGACCAGGCTGGCAGTTCGTGTACCAAGAAGACGGTTTGGAGCCATTCAAAATACGAGGCGATCACCGATCGGCTCACTCTCAGTCCTTTAGCAGCGTCTGTACGGTTCATCTCGCTGCTGGTGGAGGCCGCTGCCCAGCACAGCAAGCGTGGCAGCGAGGCTGCTCTGCGTATATCGGCGAGTGCGAGTATGTCCCGCTGGACCACCGTTTCGATGTAGTCGTCGAACCAGTGACGCCTTTGATCCTGGTCCAGGCTCACAACCTCGGGATAGCCCCCTCGACAGGCTGAGGCGAAGTAGTCCGCCCGGCTGAGGTCGGTCACCGGAGCCGGCCTGGGAGCACCCTCGAACCAGTGGTCGATCTCGGTGGGGACAACTCCAACCAGTTCGGCCTCCGACAGCGGCCATAGCCGAAATAGTCGTACTCTCCCCGCGAGTGACTCGCTGATATTGGGTACAGTGAGGAAGTTGGTGGACCCGGTGAGGATGAACCGTCCCGGAGTCTGGTCCTCGTCTACAAGCCGTTTCACAGCGACGATGACCCGATTCCCTCCGAGTTGGACCTCGTCAATGGCCAGTGGATAGCGTTGGCTGGACAAGAAGGCCACCGGATCAAGCAGAACGCTCTCGCGTTGCTCATCGTCGTCGAGCGAGACATATGTGCCGCCTCGGGCTTCGGCGATTCCCCGTACCAGCGTTGTTTTTCCGGTCTGGCGCGCTCCGTGGATCATCACCACCCGCGACCACTCCAGCGCGGCTTCGATCTCGGGCCGAATATGCCGTTCGATGAATTCCATATCTCGAACACTAGCTCAAATCATCATTTTCGCAGGCATCTAATTTGCAAAACCGCAGCAACTTAATGCGCGAATCCGCAGCAATCTACGACAACGCAACGACTGACCGCCGCCCGCCATCTGCCACTGCAAGGGCGCAGCTTGGTTGGCCTCATCAGTTGGACCACCGTCTCCACGCAGAACACCGCCTCCGTTGTACCGGTACGTGTACATACCCATCCTCGACGACAACACGGCCGAAGGCGACGAAACCTTCCAAGTCGTCCTCGTCAACCCTCAAGGCGCCACCATCGCCCAAGGCACAGCCACCGATACCAACAAAGACAACGACTGACACCCCCGGCGCCATCACCGACAGCAACCCGTTAGCCTCGAGCGTCCTCCGCGTTGCTTGTGCGTGCCGCGGTCAACGCGACGATCATCACCAGACCGAGGATCGTGGCCGACAGCAGTGACTCTGAGGCTGTGATCGTGTTGTCCGAATACTGATCGACCGACCCCTCGGACCACTCAAGGGGATCCCTGTGTACCAGCATTGCGATCATGGCCGAGAAGATCCCGATGGTCACAACAATGCTGGCAGCCATCTCGCTCACCGACCCCGGCGTGGTCCGGCGCCAGCCGGCAACCAGCAGCACGATCGCCGGGACCCACAACGGGAGCGCCACAATCGAGATCATCGCCGCCGGAATGATCCCAGCTCCCGCGGCCATGACGAATCGTCCGCGGCCTGCTGAGTGGGCCAGCAGCGCCACTAGAGCGGCAACAAGGAACGGCGCAGCCAAAGAAACTGAGATGCGCAGACTGCCGGGCTCCCCCTCGGATCCGAAGAACCTGATTGAGGCGATCACCGCCGAATAGGCAATGGTCGCCCAGCAGGCCGCAACCACCCAGCGCTGCATTCGATCATCGTCTCCCATGAACACCGGCCTCCCCTGTGTTGTCGTTGCGGACTGCTGTCAGTGTCGCCTCACCCCACCGTATTTCATGCGGGTGTCGTTCATGGAAGCGGAGCGCTTGGCGTCGTCGACGATCGCCGCGTCGACCAGTTCCCCGACAAAAAGAGTGTGCGTTCCAAGGTCGATCGCATGGCGGACCTCGCAGTCCATCCAGGCGATGGCCTCGGTGAAGATCGGTGCTCCGGTACGGCTCGGTCGAACAGCCCGACCGTTCAACGTGTCGCCGTCGTCGCGGGCGGGTTTCGAGAACTTTACGAAGACCCTGGTGTCCTCGGAGTCCCAGAGGTTGATCGTGAAGGAACCACCGTCGGAGATGAGCCGATGGGTGACCGCGGTGTTGTCGACTCCGACGCCGATCAGCACAGGCTCCATCGACAGCTGCGTGATCCAACTCGTGGTCATTGCGTTGCGTTCATCGCCTGCCCGGGATCCCACCAGCGCCAACGCGTTGGGGATCTTCCAGGTGACCCGGTTGATGAGCTCGCTTTCCAGTGCCGCTTCTGATGCCATGCCCAAAGCGTAGACCGACAGCACCGAAGAAGTTCAGCGGCTATTGAGTTGGGATCAATCGAGTTGCGGGCGACCAGTGCCGATGACGGTGGCGACGCCTTCCACGAACAGGGTCCGACCGTCCACATCGACGGACTTCTCGTCCCATTGGGTCTCCAGATCGAACTCGGGAGCTCCCGCGGCAACCATCGCCGCAGCCACCGCTGAGCCGGCCTGCTCGACAGCCGCTTCTTTGGCGGACTCGAGCTCGAAAAAGGTGTCCGGTTCCGCTCCGACATGAACCCTGAAAACCCCTCGCCGCGGCGACGAGACAACCACACGCCGCCTCAACCGGACTTTGCCCACGGCAGCACCGATCGCGTTGGCGACATCTGCGTGCTCGGGAATCTCGACCCTAGTGCCGAGCAGATCTCCGATCGCGGGATAATAGGCAGCCGCCGGGGCGCCGAGGCCCACCAACGGAACCGCCAGACCGGCCACCAGCTTCGAGGTGCGCGGACTGCCGTCGAGTGCTGCGGCCACCACCTCGGATGCAGCGGCCCGTTCAGGCAGGCCATCGCTCGCGAGGGCCGAGGCGAGCAGCTTCTCAGCCGACTGACGCACCAGAGCTGCTGTCACAGCCTCAGCGAACTCCTCTGGAGTGTCGGCGATGGTCTTGCCGCGATGATCGCAACGCCGCGCCCACACTTCAGCAGCAGCTTGGGCAACCGCAGCATCGTGGGTTGACTGCGTGCCCAGCACGTGGCTGGCGTCGGTGGGTGTGAATGCCGACACGCGCAACACCCCGCGAGCCGCCAGCCTTCTGGTGGCGAGCACGTCTCGGCTGCCTTCGACAACCGTGTCCGCGGCAACGATCTGGTCGCCGATCCTCTCCATCAGCAGACTCTCGACACGATCCAGCGTGGCCTGTGCGGCTTTCGCGGTCGGCTGCAGAAAAACGGTGCTCCACTCCTGGGGGCTGGTGTCGGCGGTAAGTTGACGCCTCAACTGCGCTTGCAGGAAGTCACCGTGACTCTGGGCTGTGACTACCAGCGGAACCACACGTCGCGGCCCAACAAGCAGGTCCGCCCCGAGCGCGCGGTCCGCTAGCAGCACCTCGCTGTCACCACCGAGACCGTGCGTCGCCATGGCCACCGCCTCAACCATGGTCTGATGCCCGCCCACCTGCGCCCCTTTGTCGCCGAAGTCGAAAATCCCGTCGCGCAAAGCCGCGATGTCGGTGGTGGTGCCACCGATGTCGGAGATGACGGCATTGCTCGCGCCCACGAGGTGCGCCGCGCCGAGCAGGCTCGCAGCCGGGCCCGACAGGATCGTCTCCACCGGGCGTTCCCTGACGAAGTCTGCCGACACCAGAGAACCGTTGCCGCGCACCACCATGATCGGCGCGCCTATTCCCTGCCTGTCGAGCACTTCAGCGGTGGTCGACACGAGCTCATTGATCAGGCCGATCATGCGGGCGTTCAGCAGAGCCGTCACAGACCGTTTCGGGCCGTCGAGCGCATCGGCCAGCTCATGGCTGCAGGTGACGGGCAGACCGGTTCGCTCCCGAATCAACTTGCGGGCCGCAATCTCATGGTCGGCATTGCGCACGCTGAACTGCGAAGTGACCGCGAACCCATCGACCGACGGTGCGATCTCAATGACCGCAGCGACGAGCGATTCCTCGTCGAGCGGTTCGGCTTCGGCACCGTGCGGCGTGTGCCCGCCTGCGACCATCACCACCGAGTCGCGGCCGATCGCATTGCGCAGACCACCCCGGTCGAGCACGGCCTCCTCGAAACCGATCATCACCAACGCGGCCGGGCGTCCCCTGCCCTCGACGAGCGCGTTGGTTGCCAATGTGGTGGACAACGAGACGAAGCTGATCTCGCCCGGATCGACCGCAGCCGCGTCGAGCACCCGTTCGATCGCCTCGCCTACGCCCACGGAAAGGTCGTCATGAGTGGTCGGCGCCTTGGCCTTGGCGAGCAGAGCGCTCGAGCCCTCGTCGTAGACGACCGCGTCGGTGTAAGTACCGCCGGTGTCGACACCGAGGATCCACCGGTTCGCTGAAGCTGGCATGGCCCGTTATTCTGCCCTACCCGCCACCCCACCGCGACCACCCACCCGGTATTTGGGGATCGGGACGCTAGGGCCAGAGGGGTTCGTTGACCTCTGCGCCCAGTGGCGTGCCCCAGGTGTTGCGATACGACACCTCGTGGGCCGGGCGGCGGCCGGCAGTCCCCCAGGTACCGGTCGGGTAGCCCATGGGCACACAGCAAGCCATCCGCCATCCCTGGTCCTTGGGCACGTTGAGGACGTCTAAGGTCTTGTCGTTCTTGAACAACAGCACGCTGGTCAGCGACGAGCCCACACCGTCGGCCCGTGCGGCCAACATGGCGCTCCATACAGCCGGGAAGATGGAACCACCGGTCGTGTCGAACTGGTCGAAGGCGAAGAGCAGCAGCGGATAGGAGGCGAAGTTCTTCTGTGCCCAGGTCACAGACTTGATGATCTTGGCGAACTGGCGCGACTCGGCAGTCTCAGCGGCGGCGGCCTCGGCAACCTGGTCCTTATAGATCGTCTCCCACAACATGTCGATGCAGTCCGAGTAGAGAGCGCCGATCTCAGCGATCTGTTCGGAGTCGTCGACGATCAGGAACCGCCATGCCTGGCTGTTGCCCCCGCTCGGGGCGCGGATGGCTGCATCGAGTATCCGCAGTTGGACCTCTTCGGGAACGGGGTCGGGTTTGACCCGCCGCATCGCTCTGGTCGTGTACAGCGCCTCTCGGACGTCCATTGTTGTTCGCCTCTCAGTTCCGTCGGGTTGTGCTGCGGTCAACCCTAAGCGTTGCAGGCGCTAGGCGGCGATGAGACCTTGGGCGATGAGCGTCTCGGCAATCTGGACTGTGTTGAGGGCCGCGCCCTTGCGCAGATTGTCGCCTGACACGAACAGGGCCAGGCCGTTGTCGACGGTCGGGTCGTTGCGGATGCGGCCGACATATGAGGGGTCCACGCCAGCGGCTTTCAGCGGCGTCGGAACCTCTTCGACCACGACTCCCGGAGCCGAGCCAAGCACCTCATAAGCACGTTCGGGGGTGATCGGCGACCCGAACCGGGCGTTGATCGAGAGGCTGTGGCCAGTGAACACGGGAACCCGAACGCAGGTGCCCGACACTGCCAACTCAGGAAGATCAAGGATCTTGCGACTCTCGTCGCGCAGCTTCTGCTCCTCGTTGGTCTCGTTCGCACCGTCATCGACGACCGAGCCCGCAAGCGGCAGCACGTTGAAAGCGATCGGCTGGCTGAAGTTCTCTCCCGCTTCGAGCGGGACCGCAGCACCGTCGAAGGTGAGCTCCGGTCCGGCGGTCCCGACCTTCTGGACCTGGTCGTCGAGTTCTCGTACGCCGGACAGCCCCGCCCCGGACACAGCCTGGTAGGTAGAGATCACCATCGCCTCCAGACCGGCCTCGTCGGCTAAGGGCTTCATCACCGGCATCGCCGCCATGGTGGTGCAGTTGGGGTTGGCCACGATTCCCTTCGGAATCGAACGCAGTGCCGAGGGGTTGACCTCCGGAACCACCAGAGGAACGTCGGGATCCATGCGCCACGCCGATGAGTTGTCGATAACCAGAGCGCCCTGCGCGGCGACCTTCGGCGCCAGTTCGCGGCTCACCGTCGCCCCGGCGGAGAAGATGACTATGTCGAGCCCGGTGTAGTCGGCACCCGTCGCCTCCTCAACGACCACGGGTTGCCCCTTGAAGTCGATGCTCGCACCGGCCGAACGAGGCGAGGCGAACAACCTCAACGTGTCGACTGGGAAATCCCGCTCTGCGAGCATGGTGAGTACCACCCCACCGACCTGACCAGTCGCCCCTACGATTCCGATGTCCATGCCGTTGAGGCTACCCGGCGGTCTCTGCGACGGATCGCCGAATTTCCGGCTAGGAGTACCGGTCGCGGTTCTTCTCCCACCACTCGTCGAGGCGGGAGAAGAGATCTTCGTCGTCGAGGACGCCCTCGGAACGCTTCAGCTCGAGCAGCCAGCCAAGAATGTCCCCGACATGTCGACCCGGACCGACGCCGAGGTGCTCCATCGCCGCCTTGCCGTCGATCTGGGGCCTCTCCGCGGCTTTGCGCTCCTGATGGGCCAGGTCAGCTATCCGCGACTCGAGTTCGTCGATCGCCCGCTGCAGCTCTTCGAGCTTGTGCTGATTGCGGGTGGTGCAATCAGAGCGGATCAGGGCATTGAGCCGTCCCAGCAAGGGACCCGCCTCACGGGCGTATCGGCGCACCGCAGCATCGGACCAACCGTCGGAATAGCCCTTGAAGCGACCGCTCAGCCTGACCAGTTCGCTCACCTGCTCGACAACCTCGTCGGGGTAGCCGAGTTCGCCCATGCGTTTCCTAGTCATCCGGGCACCGACCGCTTCGTGGTGCCTGAACGTCACACCGCCATGTTCGAAGCTGCGCGTCCTGGGCTTGGCGATGTCGTGGAAAAGTGCCGCCAGACGCACTATTTCATCGTCAGGCGTCTTGGCCACAACCGCAATCGTGTGGGCCAACACATCTTTGTGGCGATGAACCGGGTCCTGCTCCATGCGCAAAAGCGGGAGTTCCGGCACCAGATCGTCGATCCGGCCGCTGTCGACCGCGGCCCAGAGCGCACCGGCGACATCGGCGTCCATGAGGATCGCAGAGAGCGCCGCGGCCCCATGGCTGTTGAGCGGGGCGTCGGTTGTCGCCGCGTTGCCGGTTGTCGATGGCGCTTCCATTCACCACCGAGTCTACGGACTCCCAACACCACAGGCAGCGCGTCTTGGCCGCCGGTTCCAGTGGGAGCTGGTGCGACGATGGCAGGCCAGAGCCCGATGACGAGGAATGGACTTTGCGCTCTCACGGTACTTGTCGTCCCGTCAGCGGCTCAAAATGGGGAAACAATAGGGAATCGCGGTGAATGCTCGTCAGTGCATGAGTTCGATCTCGCAGTGAACACCGGGAGCGCCGGCTAGACGCCGGTCCGACGTCAACAAAGTGGCACCCGTCACCTCTGCCAGAGCCACGTAACAGGCGTCATAAGCGGTGAGGTAGTCGCGAAGTTCCCAACAGCGTTCCAGCAGAGGCTCATGGGGAATGCGCCTGATCGGCAGATGGGCGAGACTCCCCAGCGAGCCGCGGGCGACCGGTTCGGGGATCTCATTTCGGCGCAGGAGCCCTCTCAGAGCAGAAACCACTTCCAGCGGAATCAGATGTCGGCCCTAGGCTTGGCACGTGTCAACTCGGCCGGCGTCCAGAGCGGCCATTCCGGGTCGTTGATGAGCACTCCGTTGCGGAAAGTAGCCAGAAGTCTGAAGGGCACTCGCGCAGAGGTGTTGTTGTAAATGTGGGCTTCTGAGGACAGGTCGATGGCTTCACCGATGTGGGACCAGAGCCGTCGATGTCTAGAACGGACCTTCTCCTCTGGAACGTCATGGCCCCCGTTCTCGACGCGATTCTCAACTCGGGCCACAGCCAAGTCCTCTGGAATGAGGATGACGTGAATCGCCACCAGGTAACCGTCGGCCACTGCGCTGCGAATGAGCTCAACCTTTGACTCATGCGAGAAAACCGTCTCGGTTGCAAAGGACACTCGGTTCACAAGCAGTTCTGTTCGCCGATGGGCGGCAAGCCGCGCAGCGGTGTAGGCATGGTTGAGGGAATCGCCTGGCCACCGTTGCGCCGCTATGACATCCGCATTGACGAACTCCAGCGGGACAGGAGCGAGAATCCTCTCGTAGAAGGTCGTCTTGCCGGCGCCGTTCGGCCCGGCAACAACGTGGAGTACTGGATCTGACACTGAAGGTCAAACAGCAGTTGATTGATCGTCGGTTCGCGCGTGCTCAACGATGTTGCCGTCTTCATCGAGTTCGACGAACGACCGCCCCGCTGCGATGAACTCGGCGGCGAGGTCAAGCGCTTCACGCCGTTGTTTCATGTGTTCAACCCATTCGGCTCGAACCACCGCTTGTTCTTTGGCGTTGAGTCCATCGTAAGATGCCTCGCCCTCCAGGACTTGTGCGATCGCTTGCTGGGACACACTTTGAGAAGTCTCCAGTTCCCGCCCGATGCGCGCCCAATGAGCGACCTGCTGCGCGGTGCTGCGGCTCATCACCGATGCCATGAGCTTCGCTGAGGCATGGACATCGTCGTCGATTCGGATGGGTGAACTAGTAGCCACAAAGCACCTCTCCACATGACTGTAGCAAATTGCTACACTAGACCGCAACGAGGTCCTAGATCAGCCATTCGAGGGCGCGGAAAGAGCCCATGCCGGACGGGTCGTAGAGGGCTTCGGCTTCGCTGATTCGGCTGCGGGCCCGCAGGGCTGCCAGGTCGCCGACATGGGCTGACTCGTGCCACTGGCGCTTGCCCTCGGCCACCAGATCATCGATGCCGTGCGCTCGCAGGAAATCCGCTTGAGTACGGTTCGAGTCGGCTCTGCGAACCAGCTCAAGCTGATCGATGGCAACGTCGACGGTGATGTCACAGGCTCCCGGCTCTCTGAGCCAGCGATTCGAATCGCCTGCATCATGTCCTGAGTGGGTGCGCAACCAGGAGCCCCGGAACCAGTTCAGTTCTGAATACGCGCTCTCAGTCGTTATTATCCCAACAGTGAGCAACGACAACGATTCGGATCTTGAACAGGAGAATGTTGGCGGCCTCTCCGGTCAGGTCCGTGATATCACCGTGAGCGGATTCCCCCAAGGTTACGACTACAAGGCGACCCGCTACGCAGATGTCATTCTGAAAGAAGCGTTCCCCAATCGCTTCGCTGATCTGCAGTCGGCGCTTGACGCATTCAGGCCTACGCTGGATGAACTCCGATCAGGAGGAGGTGGGAGGACCGTTTTCGTCAGGCGGTTCGACGAGTCTCTGGCGAACCGACTAGAAGACGAACAAATCATCTGGGGCAAACAAAACATCACCATTGAGAAAGGTATTGGATTTGACGGGACGGTGATGCCTGTTTCAAGAGTCCGCGGCCATGAGATAGACATGTTTGGCCTGGGTTCGGTAGCGCAACCCCTTCCTGGAGTCGCAGTCGAGATGGAGTGGAACAACAAAGACCCGTTCTTTGACCGCGACCTAATTAACTTCCAGGCGCTTCACCATGAAGGGGCGATCGCGGTGGGAGTCATAATCACGCGGGGAGCTGACCTCCAGAATCTCATATCTACAGTGATCCAGAGCAAGGATGGAGGTTTCAAGTACGGGGCCTCGAGTACGCATTGGGACAAGCTGGTACCCAGAATCAATCTGGGCGGTGGGGGTGAATGCCCTCTACTTCTCATTGGGATCCGCCCCGACAGAATCGACGGTATCGATCTTGCACACGTTGTCCGTGAGAAACTAGATGACGCAGACCTGCTCAGGGAGACTTGGCGGGACACTTACAAGAGCTGGAACGAAGCTAAACCGGTTTTTGACAAACTCCGAAACGATGCCCTCGAACTCCTTCCTCCTGTGTCGAACATATAGTCCGCGGAGTCATTGAGGTTCAACCGTAGGCTGCATACGGTTGGCCTCGCGGTGTCACCTGATCATCTGCTTCGTTACCCCAAGAGACCCAACCGGGCCTCGAATAACGAGCGAACAATTCAAGATACGGCCCGGGCGAACAATCTTCAATGACATCGTACTGTTCGTCAGGTTTGCGTGAATGCTCGCGCTTTCTCGTTTCGATCATGTTGACCTGCCGCCGGCCGGGCGCAAGCGTTCGCATGCTGCCTCTCACACCAAACAAGATCAATTCGGTCACGTTCCGAAAGTAGAATCCCACACCTCTCCCGTCAGGTCCGCCGTCTTTGCGGCGCTTGGCCCACACGATATTGGACTTGTAGGTAAATCCCCAAGACTCCATGACCTGCAGCCCGTCGGCGATGAGTGCGTTCGGTACCCACAGATAAAGATGCGCGTTGTCGGTCAGCACCTCCGGGATAGGGAGTACCCGAATCTCGGCCGTTGTCATTGTGTCGTACCGCGACAATCGACGATGCTCTGGAGCCACCTTGCCCGTACGATTCATGAACTGCCAAGGTGGATCGGCCAAGATCGTCGAGAATGGTCCACCTTCCACAGTCCGGAGATCTTCGGAAGCGGATTGAACTCCTGCCCCGCGATGTGCTGACACCGCCAGTTCTTCTCTGGACTTGGGCACGACTCGGATTTCGTGCCCAAGAACTTCGGCCAACGAAGCGAGCGTCGAAATCTGCGGATTGCGGTCACTTCCTGAGAACAACCTCCTAAGCGACGCCGGTTGGGTATCAGCCAACCGGGCTAGGTCCGCCTTGGATAGTCCCGCCTTCCGGCGAGCATTGTCTAGTTCCTTCAATAGCGTGTTCGTTTCCATCTGAATCCAACGTAACACATGTGTTACGCCTCCCTTGGTATTAGTGGGACGCATTCCCGCGCCGAGCTGAACCGGCAACATATCTAGACCCTGTGACAGCACAGCCCAAACGCCCGGGAGGGCAATCGAACCGGGTCACAACAAAGGCAAGATGACTTCCAAGCCGCGTCAACTCCCCCAACTGAGGGTCCGTCCGATGCGCACACGCGTTCTACTCGATTACTGATCGGATGAGCGCTTGGAAGCCATTCCCGATCTGGCTTCGCCGTAACGGCGTGCTAGAGCAGCCATTCGAGGGCGCGGAAAGAGCCCATGCCGGACGGGTCGCAGAGGGCTTCGGCTTCACTGATGCGGCTGCGGGCCCGCAGGGCTGGCAGGTCGCCGACATGGGCCGACTCGTGCCACTGGCGCTTTCCCTCGGCCACCAGATCATCGATGCCGTGCGCTCGCAGGAAATCCGCTTGAGTGCGGTTCGAGTCGGCTCTGCGAACCAACTCAAGCTGATCGATGGCAACGTCGACGGTGATGTCACAGGCTCCCGGCTCTTTGAGCCAGCGATTCGAGTCCCCTGCATCATGTCCTGAGTGGCTGCGCACCCAAGAACCCCGCGCTGCGAGTTCCGCTGTGATGCCGCCATAGTCGAGCACCACCACACGGCCTGCGTGCAACGAACCGAGCGCTTCGGCGAGCCAATCCCGCGCTGCCCTCTGCCAAACAACCTGCAACCCTTCAGAACCGCGCGCACCCACCAGCGTGTTGAGTTCTTCGACGATCACAGACGACTCCGGAGCCGGAACCGCAACCGTGGCGAACTGGCCCCAATCTGGGCCTTCGCGGATCCGCAACTCAAACCAGTCCCCACCACGGCGCTCGTAGAGGTCGAAGCCCAAGTTGTCCAAGAGCTCGTTCGCCAGCACGACCCCGACCGCAGCCGGCTCGCTGGGGCCCTTCTCGGCCGAGACCACCGACGGATGCTCGGGGTGCTGAGCCCGCTGCACAGCCGACCGCTCTATTGCATGCCATATGAGCGCGCCGGAGCGAAGCGCCTCGGGTTCAGCGGCGACAACTGAGCGCGCCAGCGTGCCCGGGCCGGCACCCCACTCATAGACAGGAAACTGCCCTGGGGATCCAAGCTCTCGCCACCAAGTGTCGATCGCCCGGGCCACCACAGCACCGAATAACGGACCTACTTCGGGAGCAGTCAGGAAATCTCCCTGTCGCCCAGCTTGGCCTCTTGCCTGATAGAACCCCTCGCTTTCGTCGTAGAGCGCGGCGTCCACATATTCCGAAACCGGGATCGACCCCTTTTCAGCAATCCTTCTGCGGAGTCGAAGAGCGAGCGTCGCCACGGTTACAGACTACGGGGCTATCAGCCTCCGGCCAGCAGGCTCACCTCGGTGAAGCGGCCGACCACATCGCCCGGAACGACGCCCATGGCGATAGTGATCACCGCGGTCAAGGCCAACGCCACACCCAGCGACAGTGGAACATTCACGGGGGTCAGATCGCCGTCGGGGGCGTCTTCAGCCCACATGCTGAATCCGATTCGGGCATAGTAGTAGAGCGCGATCACCGAGTTGACCGCTACGAATATCCCCAGCACCAGGCCAGATGCTGTGTCTGCCTCAATGACCGCCTCCATCACGCGGAACTTGGCCAGCCAGCCTCCCAATGGCGGGATCCCGGCCAAAGAGAACAGGAAGATCGTCATAGCAACGGTGAGCCCGGGGGCGTAGTGGAACAATCCCCGGTAATCGGAGA
Source organism: Acidimicrobiaceae bacterium (assembly GCA_026706815.1). Taxonomy (GTDB): domain Bacteria; phylum Actinomycetota; class Acidimicrobiia; order Acidimicrobiales; family Aldehydirespiratoraceae; genus VXYK01. The sequence goes on from JAPOYA010000024.1 coordinate 14,768, forward strand.
TTTCCGCTGACCGGGTCTTGCGTGCGACCGCAATCACGACCGCGAAAGCACCGAGGTTCATGGCCGCGTAGATCACCAGGTAGGTGACAGAGGCGGTGAGGGCCTTGTCGGGCACGGTTCCGGCCACAGCAAGCGGTGCCAGCATGTATCCCGCCTGAGCAACACCCGAGTAAGCGAGCAGGCGCACGATGTTGGTCTGCCGCAACGCCATCAGGTTCCCGGCCGTCATCGATGCTGCCGCCAATGCCCACATCAGCGGTTCGAAGATGTCGTCGCGGCCGAGGAAGCCGACGAACAGCAGGTTCATCAAAGCCACGAAGCCTGCTGCTTTGGAGGCCACCGAGATGAACGCGGTGACCGGGGTGGGAGAGCCCTCGTAGGCGTCGGGCGCCCAGGTGTGGAACGGGAACGCCGACACCTTGAAAGCGAATCCCACCACCACGAAGATGATGCCGATCACAACCACCGCAGACGGACTGGCCAGCGCGCTGACAGCATCGTTGATATCAACCAGCAGTGTCGAGCCTGCGGATCCGTACAGCAGGGACATGCCGTACAGCATCACCGCTGAGGCGAACACGCCCATCAGGTAGTACTTGAGGCCGGCCTCGTTGCTCTTTAGGTCGCGTTTGCGCCAAGTGGCCAGCATGTAGGCGGGGATCGAGAGCAGTTCGAGGGCCACGAAGATCGAGATGAGGTCGCGGGCTGAGGCCATCAGGATCATGCCGAGTATCGAACTCAGCAGCAGGCCGTAGTACTCGTTCTCCCAGTAGTCGCCCTCGGCGATGTAGTTGGTCGACATCAACACGACCACATAACCGGCCAGCACGAACGTGGCCTTCATGATCAGGCTGTAGTCGTCGACCACGAATCCGCCGTTGAACATGGACCGGTCGTTGCCGTCCAGAGCCAGGGTGATGATCGGCACCATCGTCGTCAGCAGGGCCAGAGAGGTGAGCGGCGCGGCGATCCGTCGAGCCCGCTCGAGCCAGCCGATGTCGATCATCGTGATCAGAGCGCCGAAGCCGAGCAGGGTGAGTTCGGGCGCGGCCGCGTGCCAGTCGATCGCCGGCCGAACAAACTCGGCCGCTCCGAACATCGGCGCGATACCGGCGAGCACTGTCAGCCCCCACCCGACCCTGAAGAGGCGGCCGCCTCAGCGACCTCGCATCCCGTGAGGGTAGTAATGCAGTTGTCGAGCGACTGGGCCACCGCCAGGTCTGTCACCTCGAAGATCAAGCCAGGTGCGACTCCGAACAGGACGATCCCGAAGAGCAGCGGCGCCCAGGCGATCCACTCGGTCGTCGAGACGTCGGTGATATTGGGGTCGTCTGCGAATTCTGCGGACGGCTCACCCATCGCGGTGCGCTGCAGCAGCCACAGCAGGTATCCGGCAGCGAGCACCGTGCCGATCGCTGCCACGACCATGTAGACCCGGAAGGTCTGCTCTGAGACCCCGGCGGCGGGTTCGTACGCGGCAAGGATCGCAGGGAACTCCCCCCAGAATCCGGCGAGGCCGGGCAGGCCGAGCGAGGCCATCGACACGAACCCCAGGATCCAGCCCAGGCGGGGGGCCTGAGCAAGCATCCCGCCGAGCCGTTTGATCTCCAGGGTGTGATAGCGCTCTTTGACCGAACCCGCAATGAAGAAGAGCATTCCGGTGATCAGCCCGTGCGCCACCATTCCGAAGATCGCCGCGTTGATGCCGAAATCGGTCAATGTGGCAATGCCGAGCATCACGAATCCCATGTGGGCGACGGACGAGAAGGCGATCAGGCGTTTCATGTCGGTTTGGGCCAGACAACCGAGCGCGCCGTAGATGATCCCGATCACCGCCAGCAGGCCGATCCACGGCGCCCAGGCCTCCGCGGCCTCGGGCAGCATCGGGATGGCGATGCGGATGAAACCGTACGTGCCGAGTTTCAGAAGCACCGCAGCCAGGATGACCGAACCCTGGGTCGGCGCTTCGGTGTGGGCGTCGGGGAGCCAGGTATGGAACGGGAACATCGGCACTTTCACGCCGAAACCGAGGAACATGCCCGCGAAGACCAGCAACTGCGTGCCCCTGGTGATCCCCTCGCCGGCATTCTCGGTCAGCACCAGCATGGAGAACGTGTCCGCTTCGGTGAGGAAGTAAAGAGCCAGGAACGACAACAGCATCAGAGCCGACCCGAACAGTGTGAACAGGAAGAACTTCAACGAGGCGTAACGCCGGTTCTCGCCGCCCCAGACCGCGATCATGAAGAACATCGGCAACAGCACGACCTCGAAGAACACGAAGAAGAGCACCAGGTCCTGGGCTACGAACGTGCCGATCATCCCCGTCTCCAAGATCAAGGACAGGATCAGGAACGCTTTGGCATTGCCGGGTTCGGGTATGTGATTCCAGGAGTAGACGAACACCAGCGGCATGATCAGAGCGGTGAGCGCGATCAACGGCAGTGACATGCCGTCGACGCCGATGGTGTAACCCGCATCGATCACCTCGATCCATTCGGTGTCCACGAAGTACTGCAACACCCCGGCTTTGCCGTAGTTGAAGTCGATCAACAGGAAGGCGGCGAGTCCCAGGGTGACCAGCGAGGTGAGCAGGGCCACCTGCTTGTGGGACTGCTCGTCTTCTTGGGGGATCAAGACCATGATCAGCGCCCCGACGAGCGGAGCGAAGACCAGGATTGTGAGCAACCAGTTGTTGTCGGAGATTGTTTCCATGTCGAAAAGATTCCTGGGTTAGAGAGCGAAGATGATTAAGAAGGCTCCGGCGAGCACGGCCGCCATTGCGAACAGGATTGCGGCGTAGTTCTGGACCTTGCCGGAGTTGATCCGACGCAGTTCCTCACCGGTTGCGTCCGACACCCGGCCCGAACCGTCGACGAAACCGTCGATGACGCCCTGGTCGACCACGTCGTAGACCTGGCGGCCCACCAGCACCGCAGTTTCACCGGCTTTGTCGACCGTGCGGTCGATGACTTTCTGGTTGACCCAATAGGCGGCTCGGGCCAGCGGACCCTTGGTGAAGGCGACGATGACTCCCTCGTAGAGGTGGTCGAGGTAGTACTTGTTGACGAGCACCTTGTGGCCGGCTGCGGCCAGGCCGTTGGATTTGGACAGGCCGTCGGGCAGTTCGGTGAGCGACTGCTGCGTTTCGTCGGCCAGACGGTCCACCTTCACGAAGTAGTAGTAGACCGCTGCCCCGGCGCCCACCAGAGCCACGGCACTCGCAGCCACGGCCAACGACCAACTCGGGGTCGCATGGTCGATCGCCGGGAAATACGACGATTTGTACGGTTCCACGTAGTGGCCGAAGCGTTCTGTCCACGAGTCGCCGACGAGTTGGAAGCCGGCCGGAAGATTGACGAAGCCGGCCACGACGGCCAGCCCCGACATAATGTAGAGAGGTACCAGGATGCGCGGCCCAGACTCGTGCGGATCGCCGTGTGAACGATCGCCGCGGAACTCCCCGTGGAAGGTCAGATACACGCAGCGGGTCATGTAGGCGGCGGTGAGCGCGGCTCCGAACATGCCCATCAGCAGATGGAAGGTGTAGGCGCCGTTGCCGCCGGTGCCGCCCAAGAGCCCCCAGCCTCCGGTTCCGACGAGGATCTCGTCCTTGGACCAGAACCCTGCCAACGGGAACAAGCCGGCCAGCGCCAGCGAACCGATGATGAACGTGACATAGGTCTTGGGCATGAACTTGCGCATTCCGCCCATGTCCTTCTTCATGTCGAACGAATGCACCGCGTGGGCGACCGACCCCGAGCCCAGGAAGAGGTTGGCCTTGAAGAAGGCGTGGGTGAAGAGATGGAAGACCGCCGCGGTCCACGCCCCGACACCGAGCGCCATCACCATATAACCGAGCTGCGAAACGGTCGAATAAGCCAGAACCTTCTTGATGTCGTCCTGCACGAAAGCGAGCAGACCGCCGAAGACCAGGGTGATGGCGCCGATGGTGGCCATCAGATTGATGCTCGACCCGCCGATCTGCATCCCCTCGAAGAAGACCGGGTACAGCCGGGCGATCATGAAGACCCCGGCGACGACCATCGTGGCTGCGTGGATCAACGCTGAGACCGGGGTCGGGCCGGCCATGGCGTCGGGCAGCCAGGTGTGCAGGATGAACTGACCCGATTTCGACATGACCGCGGCCATCAGGCACAGCGACGCCACGATCAGTGCAGTGTGTCCGACCTCGCCTTGAACGATCGCTTCGTTGATGCGGACCGTGTCGAAGGTGACGCCGCCGCCCGCGGCGAAGAAGAGCGTGATCGTGCCGATGATCAGGCCGACGTCGCCGACCCGGTTGGTCAGGAACGCTTTCAGCGCGGCGTCGGAGTTGGGCTTCTCCTCCCACCAGTGCCCGATGAGCACGAACGAGCAGACGCCGACGAGCTCCCAGCCGACGATCATCTGCAGGATGTTGTCGCTGAGGACGAAGAACAGCATCGCCGCGGTGAACAGCGACAGGAACGCGAAGAAGTGGGTGTAGCGCTTGTCGTCGCCCACGTAATCGGTGCTGTAAACATGCACCAGCAGCGACACGATCGTCACCACCAACAGCATCATCACCGACAGCCCGTCGACGAGCACCCCGGCACTGAACTCGACTCCCCCTGATTGCAGCCATTGCGTAGAGTTCTGGACGGCGTGGTAGCCGATGTCGTCGTGATGCTGGATCCAAGCGATACCGGCGCATGCGGACAACAGGAACGAGAGCGCAACCGCCGCGATCCCCAGTTCGGCGCCCTTGTAAGGCATACGTTTGCCGAAGAAGAGAATCCCTGCGAACGACAGGGCGGGCAGCAGGGGAACGAGCCACGCGTACTCGAGGAACCAGTTCGCGCTGTGGGTCACAGTCGACGAAGTCGGCACAGAGCCGGAAGCAGCGAGCCCAAGGACAACAGACACAGATCAGCCCTTCATGAGATCGATCTCGGAGAGGTCGATGCTGCGACGGTTCCGGTAGATGAGCAGGACGATGGCCAAGCCGATGCCGACTTCAGCGGCGGCCACAGCGATGGTGAACAGGGCGAACACCTCGCCCCCCACATCGTCGGTGAGCGCGCCGAAGGCAACGAGGTTGATGTTCACGGCGTTCAGGATCAGTTCGATCGACATCAAGACCAGCACGCCGTTCTTGCGCGCCAGAACCCCGTAGACGCCTATGCAGAACAACATCGCAGACAGCAGCAGGAACTGGTTCAACAACACCGGCTGCGCTCCTCAGTCCTTCCGCGCCACGACGATGGCGCCGATCAACGCTGCCAGCAACAACACCGAGACCGCTTCGAACGCCACGATGTACTGCGAGAAGATCGCGTCCGACACGGCGTTCACCGATTGGGGGTTTTCGATGACCAGACGACCGTCTTCAAAGCTGTCGATCAGAGCGATCGCCATCACCGCGAACAGCAGCACCCCCACCACCGCGGCCATGCCCCGCTTCTCGTCGCCCACCGACTCATCGTCGCCCAGCGATGCACGCGTCAACATCACCCCGAACAGGAACAGCACCACCACCGCGCCGATGTAGACCAGCACCTGAGTAACGGCAACGAACTCCGAGCCGAGCAGGATGAACTGAGCGGCCACCCCGGCCAGGACCACCACCAGCCACAGAGCCGCATGCACAACGTTGCCGGTGGTCACGACACGCACCGCCGAGAAGATCATCGCCGCGGCGATGACCGCGAAGAAGACGTTCTGCGCCACATACAGGTCGGCGTCGGCGGAAAGCGCGGCAAGCAGGCTCATGTGGGCGGCACCTTCAGCTTCTTCTGCTGCGAACCGGCCTCATAGTCCTCGAAGTCGGGGACCGTCTCCATCCACTCCGACAATCGCGACATGTCGTGCAGCAGGTCAGCGATGCGCGGCTCGGAGAACTCGTACTCGGGACTCCAGAAAAGAGCCTCGAAGGGGCAGACCTCAACACAGATCCCGCAGAACATGCACAGCGCATAGTCGATGTCGAACCGGTCGAGTATGTTACGCTGACGCGGCTTTCCGCCCGGCCGCCGCGGCGGCGCCTTCTCCTTGTGGCCCTCTATGTAGATGCACCAGTCAGGGCATTCACGGGCGCACAGCATGCACGCGGTGCAGTTCTCCTCATGAAGCGCTATCACCCCGCGGGCACGGGTCGGCGGCGCCTCTTTCTCATGGGGGTACTGCACCGTCTCGGCCCCCTTCACCGGCGAGGGAATCGGCTTCTTGACCCCGCCGGGGAAGATCGTCCGCATCATGGTCGACCCGGTGACCCCGAGTCCTTTGACGAGTCCTGGTATGAGTGCCATGAGTACCTGCCGACCTAGAAAGCGACCTTGAGAACGCCCGTCACAACGATGTTGGCGAGAGCGATGGGAATGAGGAATTTCCATGCGAGACGCTGCAGCTGATCCTCGCGGAAGCGGGGCATCGTGAACCGGGTCCAGAACACCAGGAAGGTCAGGCCGACGATCTTGACGAGCATCACCAACGGGCCCAGCAGGTTCATGACGTCGGCTGTGGGATCGATGCCCGGGACGTACCAGCCGCCCAGGAACAGCACCGAGGCCACCGCTGCGAACACCCCGGCGGTCGCGAACTCGCCGATGAAGAACAACAGGAACCGCATCCCCGAGTACTCGGTCATGTAGCCGGTCACCAGTTCGGACTCGGCCACCGGCATGTCGAACGGCGCCTGGGCCAACTCGGCCTGCATCGCGATCAAGAAGATGACGAACGCCACTCCCTGGGTGAGGATGTACGGGTTCCCGACGATGCCCAGGCCGAATATCTCGCCGTTCGCCTGGGCGTAGACGATGTCGGCCATGTTCATCGTGCCCGCCTGGATCACCACGCCGACCACCGCGAGGATCAGCGGCAGCTCATAGGCGATGAGCTGGCCGGTCGCGCGCAGACCGCCGAGCAGCGAGTACTTGTTGGACGACCCCCAACCCGCCATGAGAATGCCGAGCACCGAGACCGACGAGACCGCCAGCCCCAGATAGATTCCCAGCTCGCTGTCGATGAACCAGGCATCGGGGCCCGCCGGCACCACCACCACCAACAGGAACGTGGAGGCGAGCACCACGAACGGGGCCGCTCCGAAAACGAACCTGTCGGCCTTGGTGGGGAAGATGTCCTCTTTCTGGATGTGTTTGCCGACTTCGGCCAGCAGCTGGAGCGAACCGTAGGGGCCGGCCTCCATCGGGCCCAGCCGACTCTGCATGAACGACACGGCCTTGAAGAGATGCATATAGACGAGCGCGCCCGCGACCAGCAGGACCGCAGCCAGTGCGGCGCCGACACGGATGCCGGTCTGCTGCCAGTAGGCGAGCTCAGCGAATACCTGGGTCGAGCTCACCGGTCGATGTCTCCCAGGATGAAATAGAGACTGCCCAGGATCGTGATGATGTCGGGGACGTACACACCCGTCAGCAGCCATGGGGTTATCGACATGTTGTTGAACGAGGCCGAACGGATCTTCACTCGGAACGGCACCAGACCGCCCGCAGAGACCACGTAGTAGCCCATCACCCCGAGCGGGTTCTCGGTCTCGACGTAGGCCTCACCCGCGGGAACCTTGATGATGCGGGGGACTTTGGCCATGATCGGGCCGCTGGGAAGGCCGTCGAGAAGCTGGTCGACCATCTTCGTGGACTCCCGGACCTCTTGAAGGCGGACCCAGAACCGGCTGAACGAATCACCATCGGGGTGGGTCCAGACCCGCCAGTCGAGTTCGCTGTGCACCAGGCCTCCCGCGCCGGTGGTGCCGTCGCGTCGCACATCCCAGTCCACCCCGGATCCGCGGATGTTGGCGCCCGAGAGTCCGTAGGACAGGCCGATGTCGGCAGGGACCACACCGATTCCGCGGGTGCGGGCCTGGAAGATCTCGTTGCCCATCACCAACTCTTCGATCTCGTCGCAGAACGAGCGCATCTTCTTCATGACCTGCTTGGTCTCAACGATCCAGCCCTTTGGAAGGTCGTCTTTGAGGCCGCCGATCCGGTCGAAGTTGGGGTGGAAGCGCCCCCCGGTCGCGGCTTCGATCTGGTTGAGGATGTGCTCTCGGTCGCGGAAGGCGAAGAAGACCGGCGTGACCGCCCCCACCTGCACTGCCATATCGCCCAGGAACAGCACGATGTTGGCGATTCGGCTCATCTCGAAGAGGACTGTGCGGATCCACTGGGCGCGTGGCGGCGCCTCGACCTCCATCAACTGCTCAGCCGCAAGGATGAAAGGCACCTCGTTGGCGAAACTGCCCAGCCAGTCGATGCGGTTGACAAGCGTCGTGACCTGCGGGTAGGTGCGGACCTCGCTGAGTTTCTCGTAGCCGCGGTGCATGTAGCCCATGACCGGATCGGCGGCGATGACCTGTTCCCCGTCGAGCTTGGCGACGATGCGGAGCGTGCCGTGGGTGGCCGGGTGCTGTGGCCCGATGTTGAGGGTCATGCCCTCGGTTTCAATCTCTAGGTTGACTCGGGCGTCCGCGGCCTGTGCGGCGATGTAGTTGAGTTGCTGGCGGCTTGAGACTGCGGTCATGCGTCGCCTGTCTCTTCGGTGCTTTCGCCGGGCGTGGCCAAAGCCGCGGCGGCGGGCGTCTCTGGTGCTTCGCCGTCGGCCTCGTCGGTCTGTTCAGTCGGCATCAACTCGACATCGACGATGCCCGGCCAGGGCTTCACACGCCTGGCCAGCAGCGGATAGTCCTTGCGAAGCGGGTTCCCTTCGAACGCGCCGGGAAGATAGATGTGGCGCAGGCCGGGATGCCCGACGAATTCGATGCCGAACATCTCCCAAGTCTCACGCTCATGCCAATTGGCGCCCGCATACACCGGCACCCAGCTCGGCGCCGACATCGCCGTGTCATCCACATCGGCCTTCAGGGTGACGGCGCGATGGCCGGCGACGTCGTTCACCCGGGCGAGGACTTGGAAGCGGGTTTCGCCACCGGCGAGTCCGTGTTCCATTTCTTCGGGCTCAACGGGCTCAGCGGCCGGCTCCAGTGCCAGGTCGACCTGGCTGTCCATATCACGACCGAACGGCGAGGGCAGCCAGTCGATTGCGCTCAGGAAATTGAAGTAGGCGAACCCCATCTCGTTCTTCAAGAACTCGGCGGTTGAGGCCCAAGCCTCCGAGGTGACACGAACGGTGATGTCGACGCCCGCGGCGATGTGGGACTCGACCACCGCCTCCCCCAGCTCTTCTTGAAGCTCGGACAGCATCGCTTCTCGGACTTCGTCGGTTGCTGATCCGTTTGCTGCTGCGGCGTCTGTTTCGTCCGCCCCAAAAGCGGCGGTGACGTCGACGGTGTCATTGGACGACAATCGGATCACCTCTCCAGCGCTGAGTCATGTCCTCGTTCTGGATCCGCTCCTGGAGCAGGACGATGCCCTCGAGCAGGGCCTCGGGTCGGGGTGGACAGCCGGGTACGTAGACGTCCACCGGGATGATCTGGTCCACGCCTTTGGTCACCGAGTACGAGTCCCAATAGGGTCCGCCGCAATTGGCGCACGAACCCATCGAGATGACGTATTTGGGTTCGGGAATCTGTTCGTAGAGACGCAGAACCGACGGCGCCATCTTGTCGGTGACAGTTCCCGACACGATCAGCAGATCGGACTGGCGGGGGCTGGCCGGCAGCGGGATGACGCCGAGCCGCATCACGTCGTAACGGGGCGAGCCGAAAGCCGCTCCCATCTCAATGGCACAGCAGGCGAGTCCCCACTGATAGGCCCACAGGCTGTACTTGCGGCTCATGTTGAGCAGCGACGTCACCGGCTTGGGCACTTTCCCCGACTCGACTAGACCCATCGGAGCATCCCCTTCCGCCAGGCGTAGAGAAGGCCCAGCAACAGGATGTAGATGAAGATCGCCATCTCGATCAGACCGAACATCTTGTAGAACTCGAGGCGCATGGCCCACGGGAAGATGAAGACCGCCTCCACATCGAACATCACGAAGAGCAGCGCGAAGACGTAGTAGCGGATGTTGGCCTGTGACCACATGTCGCCGGTCGGATTGACTCCGGACTCATACGAAGTGAGCTTCTGCTCGGTCGGATTCGAGGGTCTGAAGATCCGGCCCAGGCCCAAGAAGACGGCAACGAGCGCGACCCCTGCAAGACCGAAGATTCCGACGGTGAGGTAACTACGGAGAAAATCCGACACGAACGGTTAGCTTAGCGAGCGTGATGAACCAACAGACCACACAGAGCCTCCACAGATACGGCTATGGCATGCCTGTCTGAGGCGCTACTGCGGTGGGACTGTCGAAGCCGTCGGGCAGATACAAACCAGAGATCAGATTTTCGTGCATGCCGTAGCCGACACGCCCGTCGTTGGTCTCGTGGCGGCTCAGAGTCTCGTTGAGAAACGAGATATCCAAACGTTGCGTCGGCTCGCCGATAGGAGTGATCACACCCTCCACCTTCTCGTCGTCTCCCTGCCACACGCCATGGCCCCAATAGCCGTCGTACATGTAGCCGGAGCCGGCCTTGAGATAGACCGTTTGCAGCGGGGTTGTCCTGATGCGCAGGTCCGATGCCCCCGGGCCGCTGAACCACACTTCTGCGCTGGCCACTTCCCGGGTTCCGGGGTGATAGGCGACGTCGATTTCGGGGCGGCCCAGATGCTCTGGTTCCCGCGGGTCGCCGAGGTTGTAGAGACGCACAGCTTCTTCCAGAAGCCTCCGCCCTGCATGGTCGTTGTCGATGGTGATCTTGACCATGTGATCGTCGAACTGGATCGGCAGCCAGTTGTGAAAGAAACCCATTGCCATCTCGGGTGAGACCTTGGAGCGAATCCCTCTGGGTTCAGGTTCACCAATGCCATGGCGCACTCCCCAGCTGTGGTCCCGGGCGCCTCCCCAACGGTCACCGGTGACCTCGTAGCGCTCCCCGTCGATTTCTATGGAACCCTCATAGGAGCCGACTTGGGCCAAGCGGTAGGTCTCCTGGGTGACGCGGGTGCCCACCCGCGTCCAGCTCTTGGGTTCCGCCAGGGCTTCGGTCGTGCCCTGGAAGGTCACGTCGAGGGCGAGCCCCCACTCGTTCGGTTCGCAGACGACCCGCAGCGAACGGAGCCCTTCGATCACCTCTACCCGGATCGGGCCGACCCTGGTGTCAAGACGATCTGAACCGAGCTCGCGCGAGGCGCGGACCGTGGTCTGCTGTCGGTGGTGGCTGACGCTCACGAACGCGTCGGTGACCCCCAAGTTGGGGTACTGGCCCATGCCCATCACCGCGAACAGAGTGTCGTCGGAGGCGTGCATGTTGAAGTAGTAGCGGTCGTAGAAGTGGCGGTCCCCTGTGAACACCGTGTCGATCGGCTCGGGGTACTGGTGGATCAGATAGTCGTCAGCGCGGCTCAGAGGCATGGTCCGAGTCTTGCTCGCCTCGCTGGACTCGTCCTAATCCTGTGCTAATCCTGCGCCACTCGTCCTAATCCTGGGCCACTCGATCCAGCACGTTCCAACGCACCGCGCAGGCCATCATGCCGTCGACCATCTTCTCGAACCGCTGGTAGCTGCGGTGCTCGGGCTTGCCGCCACCGGCGATGACTCCGCGCAGCGCTGCGGCTGAGCCAGTGCAGTGGAACTGCAGGCTGGCGGCCGCATCGTCGAGCAGTTCTTCCTTGGACCAGTCGGGCCCTCCCGCGGCTGCCAACGCGGCTCGGTAGGCGTCGAGCAGCGCGTCTTCTTCGGCAACCGATTCTTCGGTGGCCCCGACCCCTAGGAACCAGGCCACATCCTGGCCGGGGTTGCTCTTGATTGTGGTTTGCCAGTCGAGGATCACCGGACCGTCGGCAGCGAAGAAGATGTTGTCGAACTCGTAGTCGCCGTGGACCATCGTCCAAGGCCGTTCCCCGATCCGATCAAGCCATGTCTCAGTGTCATCGACCCAGGTGCGCTCGAAGAAATCGAGGATCTCGACAGGTCCCATGTCGGGCCAGATCTGCCTCATCAGCGGCCAGTCCCCGCGAAGGATCGGAATGCCGGCCCGCAACGACGGGGCGCTCCAGTCGATGGCCCAGTCACGCGAGCCGAAAACATCGCTGCCCCAGTACTGCCCGTGCATCGTGCCCAGTTGTCGAATCAACTCGTTGAACATCTCGATGTCCGGGCCGTCGAGGATGTCGCCGGCGGTTCCTTCGATCTTCTCGATCAACAGCACGGCTCGGCCGGACTCGTCGTCATATTCGTTGACGAACGGGCGGGCGACCGTCATCGGGACCCGGTTGTGAAGATCCCGGTAGAACCCGTGTTCGCGTCTGTACGCGTTCGTCACCTTGTTGTAGAGCCGAGCGAGTTCGTCGTCGAGCGGGCATTTGCCGATCATGGTTCTCGGTAGATCGGTATCGGCTGCGTAGGCCAAGTCGAGGTTGGCGACCTCGCCCATGATGCCTGAGAACCCCTCCAAAGGTCTCACTTCTATACTCGTGACCTCGGAGTCATGCCCGCCGGCGGCCAACCGTTCGTTGACCCACTCAGGCGTCAACGCAGATAGAGATGCAGGTATGTCCGTCACGCCGTGCAGTACAACACCTCCGCGTGCCGACCGCAATTTCGCAGGACTGTTCTGCGCGCACGACGGATGGACGCGGCAAAGTGAGATTCCTCCTCCTCGCCACCGCTGAAATTACACTGATACGCTGGTCGGGCACACGCCAGAACGGATACGGCATGAAGCATCAAAGGGTCCACACGACCACACGGAACCGGTTCAAGACACTCCGAGACCGGCGACTAGGCCCGGCCCCGAAACAAGGAACCGCCACGCACTGGCGCTGGACGCTCGGCCTTGCGGTTGCGGTGCTGTTCGGCGCGGTACTCACCGGTTGCGGAGACGACACAGACGACGACTCAGGCGACGAGCTGACCATCGCCGTCGAGAACGCCTACCTGCCCTTCAACTATCTAGACCCCGAGACCGGCGAGCCGACCGGCTGGGACTACGAGGTGCTCGAAGAGATCTGCGAGCGCATCGGCTGCACCCCGGTGTTCGAGAACTTCCCGTGGGAGCCGATGATCCAAGCCGTCGCCGACGGGCAGTTCGACATGGCGGCCGACGGGATCACCATCACCGACGAACGCGCCGAGATCGTCGACTTCTCTGACAGTACCATCAACGTCGAACAGCGGTTGATGGTGCGCAAAGGTGAGGATCGCTTCACTGATTCGTCCAGTTTCGAGGAGGGCGACTTTGTGCTCGGAACCCAGATCGGCACAACCAACTACAACACCGGCGTCGAACTGGTCGGCGAAGACCGGGTGCAGCCGTTCGAGGAGTTCGGTTTCGTCATCCAGTCACTGATCGCCGGTGATGTGGATGCCGTCATCATCGATGAGGTCGCCGGTCAGGGCTACATCGGCGAGAACGCGGATCAGGTCGAACTGATCGGCGGGTCGCTGTCGTCTGACCAGCTCGGTTTCATCTTCCCCAAAGGCAGCAAGTGGGTGGCTCCCATCAACGAGGCGCTCGCCGAGATGAAGTCGGACGGAAAGCTCGAGGAAATCAGCTCCCGATATTTCGGCTCGTCCTTCACGATCACCTACGACGACCTCGAGTTCCCCGAATACGACGAGGAATAGCCGGAACTGACTGACAAACCGCTTACCAGGAACAGCCGCCGCAGCGGATTCACTGTCGAGTCTTTTCCGTACTGGGCGGTCCTACTGGCGCTGATCGTCGGCTGGCTGGGCTGGCTGTCACTGTTCACGGAGCGCTACCGGGAGGCCTGGGACCGCATCTTTGTCGGTATTGGATTCACGATCCGAACAACGGCGCTCGCCTTTGTGATCTCGCTGGTCCTCGGCTTGGTGCTGGCACTGGGCCGGATGTCGCGCAACATCGTGTCGCGCAACGTTGCCCGGACATACATCGAGTTCGTCAGGGGCGTGCCGATACTGCCGCTGATCTTCTTCCTCGCGCTCGTCGTTGTCCCCGATGTTGCAAGTTGGCTCGGCATCGACAATCGCAACATCAGCACCGAATGGCGTGGCGTCATCGCCTTGGCCGTCATCTATGGCGCCTACATTGCCGAGGTCTTCCGCGGCGGAGTGCAGTCGGTCCCGCACGGGCAGACCGAAGCCGGACTGTCGCTGGGCCTGAGTCGGCGGGCAACTCTGCGCCGGGTGGTCTTTCCACAGGCGTTGCGAGCTGTCATCCCACCCCTCGGCAACGACTTCATAGCGATTCTGAAGGACTCGTCGCTGCTGTCGGTGCTCGCCGTCGGTGAGGTGACTCTGAGGGCTCGGCAGTACGCTGCGGGCAGCTTCCGGTTCCGCGAGAGTTATGTGGTGCTGGTGTTCATCTACGTGAGCCTCGTGCTGATGCTCTCCTTCGCCCTCGACCGACTGGAGCGCCGCCTCAACCGAGGCCGGCAATCCCACGCGTGAACTACCGGGCCTGCCATTGGTGGGGGCTTGACCAGCCGCCGCTCGCGTCGAAGGCCGTGGAGTGCCTAACTCCGAAAATCGAGGGCCGGGCCCTGGCAGTACAGATATCGCTGGCTGAAAGGGGCGTTCACCGCGCTGCGTCCATTCCGGACTTGCTCATAGCGGCAACCGCAGAGCTGGCACACCTCACCGTTCTCCATGTCGACAAAGATTTCGATCTGGTCGCCCAAGTCACAGGACAGCCAATGGAGCGACTCCGCCTATGGCCGCATCACTGTGAAACTGAGCGCTGCTCACTGCAGCGCTCAGCCGCTGGCGAACAACCGGGGACAGCTTCGAAGGCCAGCACGCCGATGGAGCCGAGGACGTGGTTTCGATGTGATTTCAGGGTCGGCTTGATATTTCGCTGACCCATCCTGCTACCGTAGCGACATGGCCGCAACCAAGCAGCGAACCAACTACGAAGCTTACGTTCGTCAATTCAAGGACCAGTGCGAGGCTGAACATGCTGGACGGATAGTGCTGATGCATGACTGCGAAGTGTTCATGGTCTTCAACGATTTGGAGGATGCCTACAAAGTGGGGGTTAAAAACTTCGGCTTGGGAGATTTCTTGCTAGTTGAAGTCGGGGCCAAGCCAGCCGAACTCGGCGCGGTAGCCTTGACCTTCACTTAGGATCCCGAATGCCAACTTTCAGCGTTGCTGTTGAAGACAACAGCATCATTATTGCGGTCACCGTTGCGAATCCGGGTGAGTTCCTTCAAGAACCAAAAGTATTTACCGCCCTTGTGGATACAGGTGCGACAACATCAATGATCAGCCCAGCTGTAGTCGAGGCCATAGGGGCGGTGAACACCGGCTACGGTAGTTACACCTCAGCAAACGGAGCGATAGAAGAAACAGAACTCTACCTCTTGCATATCGCAGTTCCCGTCAGTGAAGTGACACAGGGGGCTGACGGCGGACAACAAATCGGAACCTTCATTAGGGGTTCGAACTTGGAGAGAGTCTTGTTGATGCCTCCCCCCAACCCTGAGGATGCCAGACCAGTCGATGTGATTCTAGGCATGGATTTCTTGGTCCATTTTCACATCACCATGTGGGCCGGTCAGTTCGTTCTAAGCAACTGAACACTTCCACGCCAATTCGGGCCTACATGTCGCAGCAACCGATGCAGTCCACCCGACTGAAATTTCCCACTTTGCTCTAGACGCGTCGGCTCTCACGTGAAGTAGGCATCGACTGTGTGACCGAGGATCGGGACGACCGCTCCTCGATCGAGGTAGCGATTGCCGACCTCGCAGGATGTCTCGGGCGCGAACAGGCAGGCGTGACAAGCCGCATTGTGCAGCGAGTCCCCAAGGTCGCCGGCATGGTGGTCGGCGCACATGGGATCAGTCGAGCAGAGCCTGGCGCGGCGCACTGCGTCTCGCAGCACACCAGCCAACCGATCTGGCTCAGACAGCGCCACGAGACCGCCGAGTGTCCCCTCCGAATCGGGAGAAGCCGTGTACAGCAGCACACCCGCCATCGGTGGGCCCTCGGGGTCGCCGGACTCGCGGCAGTAGAGACGCTCCCGTATCGAGGCTGTCGAGTAACCGCAGTCGAGAGCGACCTGATGCACCAACAGGTGCGACAGCGTGTGCAGCAGCACAAATCGCGCCGGCGGCATCCCACCGGCCGGATCGAGTCCACGGCGGGTTCGCCAGTTGCGAGTCGCCTGTTCGAGATCCCGGTAGCGGCTGCTGGCGCGATAGTCCTTCTCCCACTGCTCGACTCGCGCCTCGGGAAGTCGGATGAGGATCCCCTCGCCCCGAACCTCTGCGGCAGGCAGCCACGATTGCTCTCCCTTCCAGATCGGCGCTATGCGGTTCGATTCCTCAGCGTCAGGTCCATCGATTCGCGTGAAACCGCACAATGCCTGCACTTCCCGCAGGCGGTCCACAGCGATGGGATGGTCGATCGTCTTCCTGAACCCGGCCGGCACCTCCAAGGCCCGCACCTTGAAGTCGTCAGACTTCGGCGGAACCGCGGCTGTGAAGGCTTCCCACTCTGGCCCTCGCAGGTCGCCGGTACCGATGTCGCCCTCGTTGCCGCCTCGGTGATCGTCGATTGCCGTCCAAACGTCGTCGGCATCCCATCGCAGCACCCATCTCAGCGCCTTTTCTCCGGCCCCCTTCTGCAGTCGCTTGACGATGAAGTCGAACTCGGCGCGATCATCGATGTCACTGAGGTCGTCCCAGTGCTCGGCCACCTTCTGTTCGATATCGCCGGTGACTGTGGGAATAGTGAGCGCCGAGCGGTACACGGCGAACCAGGCGTTGGACGCGCCGAGCAGCAGTGCCCGAGTTGGCTGGGTGCACTCGGGGTCGAAGCGCTGAAGATGAGGGTGCCGGCCACGGCATCGCGGCAGGTTCGCTTCGGCATCGGCGCCGAAGGCGTCCTGCACCAGCCGGTTGGCGCCGCAGGTCTTGCAGACAACCCGGACATCTGTGGCGCGGCTCGCCCTGCCCGCCTCCTTGAGTTCCAGAATCGAACCTCCGCCGGGGCACCGGCCGCCACGATGCACGAACTCCTCCCACGGAAAGTCGTCCAAGTGCCCAGCTGGGCACGCCACAAAGAACCGCGCTGGCACCGCAGATGGTCGACGTCCCTTGCAACGGTCGTGGAAGTAGCGGGCGCGATCGGGTCGGTAGACGGGAACATCGAGTTGGAACCGCTTGCGATCAACCGGTGACAGCAGGTCACAACCGGTACACCGAAGCCAACGCGGGAACGGGTGCACGGGTACGCCGATGCGCGCCCATTCGTCGAACGGGCTCGCGGTCTCGTCTTCCCAAGGCGGCGTCCGGAACTCGTTGACCAAGTGGCAACCAGGCAGCGCTCGCACAGCACCAAGAAGCCGAGGCTCGAGGACGCGTTCACTGTGGTTGATGTCCCACAGGTCGGTTCCGGCCAGCACGACGGACAAGCCCGGCAGATCCACGACAGCACCGGGGCCGTAAGTGTGAATCATCTGCGACGGGCGAACCCCGCCGACTCGCCGGGATTGGTACGCCCCCCGCCTTGACCGCGGCGGGCTCATCTCGATGCACCCTCGGCGACGCGACCCTCGGCCTCGTCGGCCTCGATGGCGTCGCCAACATCCTCATCACCGGCGACCGTCGGACGGCCGTGAGCGGGTGCCACACCCAGCGTGATCGGCGGCTGGCTGCCCGACTCGTAGGTGGGATCCTCCTCGATGATCTGGAGATTGGCCTGTACCTCGGCATCGCGGAGCGAGTTCGGACAGGTCCACATGTCCCAGTCACCAGCTTCGGGCTTCCACAGCAGCGCAACGTCCTCCGCGGTCCGCTTGGCATATGACAGGTCGGGCCGTACAGCAGCCTCGCGTTCCCAGGCGTCGAGGCGCTTGTCAGCCATCTCGGTCACCAGTCCAGCGATCGAAGACATGCCGGTGACCGATTCAGCTCGTTCAGCGATTGCCTCCACATGGTCGGCGATTCGCTGATCGGGACGAGCGAAGGATCGAGCTGACGGGTTCGGGTTCCAGTCTTCGTCACCGTGGCGCACCGCCGAGACCAGCACGCCGGTCAGCCCCTTGTCGAGTGCTCGCTCTGAGAATGGGGTGACCGACAGCGGTTCGACGTGGCGGTAGAAGGTCGCGTGGTAGTGATCGAATGTCTCGTAGTGCGACAGGTCGCGCGGCCGAGCCCAGTTGTAGAGCGTGATCACCAGCCCCGGCCCGCTCGGGTCGCGACCGACTCGGGATGTGGCCTGGATGTACTCAGCAGTGGCTTTCGGCTGACCGACCACGATCATCGAGCCCAAGCGAGGCACATCGACGCCGACAGAGATCATGTTCGTCGCCAAGAGCAAATCGACCGGCCGCTCGTCATCGGGGTCGCGGTCGGGGCGGTGGCGAATGAACAAACGACGCAAGATCGACTTGATATCCTCCGACGACACCCGTGAGGTCAGCTCCTTGAAGTCGATCCCTGTCCGATTCACGAGCCCCGTCGTGAATCGTGTCCGACGGAGCTTGGCCCGCAATTCGTCCTCGGCCATGCGCCGCATCCCGGCCAACTCCCGCACAGCGTTGAAGTATCCGACGGTGGTCATCCACGGATCGGCAGCCCGTGCGTTGTCGCCGAGTTCGTCCCAGATGGCTTTGGCCGCAGCCATGACCGCAGCAAAGACCCGCAGTTCGACTTGCTTGAGCCGTTCGCCGTGGGCACAGACGCCGAGATACAGCCGGCCCGGAGTTTGGGGCGTCGGAGGTACCTGTTCGGCGAAGAACGACCTGCGGGCGTCGAGGAGGGGTGGTGGGAAGACCCGCAACTCCCGCCAGAACACTGACCATGTCTGCTGCCGGGCCCGACGGATCGTGGCGGTCGAGGCGACCACCTTCGGCCGCACTGGCTGCCCCTGGTAACACCAAGCGGCCAGCCGGTCGACCGCAGTCTCGTAGAGGCCGGCCATCGTTCCCAAGGGACCGGTCACGAGGTGCATCTCGTCTTGGATGATCAGGTTGGGTGGCCGAAGCCGCATCGACTCGACGGTCTTGGCGGCAAGATGCAGACCGATCGGCTGGTGAGAGTCGCGTTCCTCCCAGTGTGAGCGGTGGAACCTGTCGAGATCAGGATTCCGATAGCCGTGCCGCTCGCAACGCGACTTCACTCGACCGAACAGCGTGGAAGTAGCCCCATTCCATGGAAGCTGGGCGAACTTGTCGATCGTGGCAATCACGAATGACGGCACCAGCCGATAAATCTCCTCGTCCACGGTGATGACGGGGATCCCCTCACCCGGGGCATGCTGCTGGGTGAACGAGCACTCCTTTGCGTCGCCGCAGTACACCAAGAAGCGAGCGAGGCCGGCGTCGTAGTTGACATCGGCTGTGACGTCGAGTTCTCGCCCGCACCAGGGACAGTCGGTGAGCTGCAGCGGTGTTGCTGGACCGCTGCCGTAGCCGCCGAGCTTTGCATCCTCGGCGAATTTCTCCGCGTCGCGGGCTTGATTCGGTGACACCGAGCCGCCCACCCACATGCCGAGTCGAAACGGTGCACCGGCGTAGCGTTCGTCGGTCTTGGCCCGACGTTGGCGCAGGAGTTCAGCTGCGCACATCAGCGTCGCGGCACGCCCTCTGCTCGCCACGCGTGGACGAGCTGCTGAGCCAGATAGCGGCAGGCTGCAACGAGGATGGCTCCCGACCCGACGGCAGGGTCGCAAACCTTCAAGTCAAGAATGTCGGCCGACGAGCGGATGCGCCACTCATTCGTGTCGGGGGTGTCCTGTGGGCCGGGCGAATAACAGAGCGGGGCGAGGGTGTGCTCAGCGACTTCTTCGGCGAGGTCGCGAGTGGTGTAGGCGGTACCGCTGTCTCGTCGTGCCCCAGTCTCGGTGACGTACACCGCGCCTTCGAGGAACACCAGCGGGCGTTCGCGCAGATCGAGCCGAAGCAAGTTGGCGAACGGCTCGATGCGTGCGGCCAGGCTCATATCTCCCTGACACGCTTGGCCCAGACCGGACCGACGATGCCGGTCGACCGATTCGGACAGAAGCTTCTCAACCTGTTTCTTGGTGCCGACTCGCCGGCCCGCGACCACGGCGTCTTTGTTGCTGAGCCACGCAACGAGGGCGTCTTCTCCGTCGATCAGCTTGGCTTCGAGTTCGGGGAGCGCGATCTCAGGCTCCTCGCCCGCTTTGCCCATCAACCCCAGTACGACATGTTCAGTGACGACGGCATCGTGGTCGAGGAGCCGTTCGTAGATGTGCCCGATCTGCTCGACATCGACGTATCGATACGAGAGACGGCGTGTGTCTGTGACACCGCTGCTGCTGCGAAAGCGCAACACGAGGAGGGCTTCGAGGATCGCGAGCACATCGAGGTCGGTGACGGGGATGGGTGTGCCCGGTGCCGTCTGCCAAGTGCCTTCAGAAGTCCGTCCTTCCAGGAAGGGGAAGCGGTCAGGATCGAAGAGGTTGCCCCCATAGGCGGGCACCGAGAGATCCTCGTGATGGACGCCGCTGTGCACGGCCCGACTGGTGGCAAGAAGGCGATGCCAAGCCGTCGTGCGGGTTTCCAGCACCTCCGGGTTCAGATAGCTCTCCTGTTGGAGCGATTCGCGCAGGGTTCGAACGGCGTACAGGTCTTGGTAGTGCTGGTTGTCGATGGGAAGCAGGTCGTTCTCCTCAGCCACGAGGAGGAAGACCGTGCGCATCATCATGGTGACCGCCGCTTCGTACACCTCGTGAGGCTCGACACCGGCCAGCAGCGTCCCGTCGCGGCTCCTGTCGGCCCGCGAGATGGCATTCACCAGGAGTTCTGTGGCCCGCCTCACCTGGGTGCCGAGCTGGTCGGTGACCTCTGCTTGCGAGGCGATGGACTCGGTGAGCAGCGCCTCCGGCGTGTCCGTCTCGGCAGTTGCGATGAACCTCCGCGAGTGGAGCATCGATCGCAGCGAGTCCAACATGACCGACTCGCTCGCGAACTCTGAAGCTCGCCAGGTGCCCCAGCCTGTAGCGCCGCCTCGCGGCGCGTGGACGAGTGTGAAGTAGTCCCCGTCAGTGACGAGCGCGAGGGGCACGTCGTGGTGTCGACACGACATGGCCGACCGTTGCAGCCACGTCGCCGACCAAGTGTCGGTTCTCGGCCGGGAGCGGGGATCTGTTCCTGCGAGGAGCGAGAAGACCAGCACGCGTGCCTCGTCCTCGGAGGAGGAAACGATCCCCTCAACATCGGACGGCTCGTCGAAGAGGTCGACGGGTGCGACAGACGTCGGCTGGTACACGCCTGTAGGCACAACGGTGACATCGTGATGAGAGACGCCGCCGGCAAGCGTGTCGGGCAACTCGGCGCCCGTCAGGTAGTCGGCATTCCAGTTCAGGACATCCCGCAGGAGCCAGTCGATGTATTCGGTGCGGTCCTCGGCGACTCGCGCCGATTCGACGTCCTCGTCGCCGTACCACCGGGCTTTGTGCTCAGCTCGGATTTCGGGCGGAGTCGGATCGAGACCGTTCGCAAACGCTCTCTTGAGTACCGGCAACGAGAACCATGGAGCCTCAGCGTCAGCCAGATTGAGCCAGTCCTCGTGCTGCTCGGCGACGCGTCGGCGGGCGGCAACTACTTGGCTCCGAGCGGCACGAGGAACTCGACGGCGACCGGGAACCAATTGACATCGCGCACGGCATAACGGCGTCGAAGCACCTCAACTTCGGCCTCGACGTCATCACCGATCCGTTCGATGCGACTTCGCAGGGCCTGCATATCGGCGTCGAACTGCCTGCGCTCATCGGTGTCGAACAGTCGGAGTTGCTCGACATCTTCGGATTGCTCCAATTCGTCAAGCCGGCGCTGGATGCTGGATTGGAGATCGGCGAGGGTTCCGCGCAGGCGCCGTTCCTCGGCGTAACGCTTCGCGTCCATTGCCCGGCTCCGTTGATCGCGCATCTCGTTGGCTCTGACTCGCAAGGCTTCTTGGACAGCCGGCTGCACTCGCTGCCACTGGTCGACGTAGCGGTCGCGCACATGATCTGGCGGAGATTCCGCGGTGGCGGACGTGACGGCCGCTCGGGTCTCGCCCACGTTCAGCCGCCCTTGGCGTCCGTCGACTCGAACCGCGGCGGGTTCTATGACCTCGTCGAGTGTCGAACCGTCGCCCCCATTGACGACAACGCGGGCGTGGGCGATCGCGACGGGCTCCGCGATGTCGGCATATCGAACTGCGACGCGGTTGATCGTGCGGTCCACCGCCGAACCCCAGACCTGCGCGCGCAAGGTCCGCAAGCAGCGGGCCACGAACGGGTGGCCGACATGGAGGTACACGACGTCATCCTGCCCGCGCGCCACGTTCGGGTCGAAGGTGACTGGCAGGCGATAGTCCTCGACTTCGTTGTGCAGGCCGACGAGGGTTTCGCCCCACGTTCCGCTGAGATCGTCAACTTCGAAGACGGAAACGTCGCCATCGGGTCGCAGCAGTGTCGATTCACGTAGCAGTGACTGGCCCTCAATCTGCAGTGCTACCTGCACTGCTCGCTGCACACTCTCAGGTGTCAGCACCAGTTCCTCGGCACTGGCTCGGTACAGGTCACGTACACGGGCTATATCCGCCGCGAACTGTTGCTTGAGCTTCTCTAAGTCGACTCTGGCTTGATGACGACGGAGCGCAATCTGTTCGTCGATGTAAATTTCATTGACCCCCCCTTCGCGTAGCATGCGCGCTTCAACGCCTTCGGAGAGTACCGAGGACACGGTGCCGAGGTCATCGCGGATGTCGTTGACCTTCTGTGCCAACCGCAACAGAAACGAATGGTCCTCTCCCAGATTTCCGCCCTCCCCCGGCTTCGATGCGAAGTGGAAGATGTCGACAGTTTCAGACTTCTGACCATGGCGATCAACCCGCCCGTTGCGCTGCTCCATCCGATTCGGATTGAACGGAACTTCCACATGCACGAGCCGATGACACTGCCGGTGCAGATCGATCCCTTCGGACGCGGCATCGGTGGCAAGCAGAACGCGCACCTTGGTCTTGCGCGGGTTGTAGTTGAACTCGCGGATGATGCGCTCTCGCTCGTCTGATTTGAGGTTTCCGTGGAACACCTCCACTCGGCCATTCATCGAGGGCCGATCGGGGTGCGGTGTCGTCAGAATCTCGTCGAGGTAGTTGAGCGTTGCCCGGTATTCCGTGAACACGATGACGCGCTCGTCGTTCCACTCCCCGTCGGGATAGCAGATCTCGCCGATCCACCCCAGAAGCCGCGTTGTCTTGGCATCGGCCCCTGCGCCAACACTCGTCTGCATGTTGACGCATGCGTTTAAGGACCGCGGCCGCTGAGCCGGAATTGGTCGCCCGGGTTCGCATCCTCGCCAATGCGACCTGTTCCTGCTCGTCGTCGGAATCAGCAAGCGCGCTTGCGGTCAGCGCTAACGCTTCCATCTCTTGTTCCGATACGACTTCAGTGTCATCGGTATCGTCTTCGAGGGCAGCTGCAGCTTCGATGAGAGCCCGTTCGGTCGTTCTGCGGTGAGAAGCCTTGTTGAGCGTCGCTATGTGCTGATCGAGCGTGTGCTTGAACGCCGCCGGGGACGACAGCAGACGCTTCTTGAGCAGCAGCGTGACGAACCGAGAAGCAGCTTGCTCGCTCGGCGTCTCCGATGCGCTTCTACGGAGCGCAGTGTATTGATCCAATAGATCGAACAGCTCACGTTCCTCGGGCGGGAACGTCACTTCAATGGCACCGATCTTGCGACTAGGGAAGCGCTCGTCGCCGTCCGGCAGCATCGTGCGAAGGTGCGATTTGAGGCGGCGTATCATCACCGCGTCACGCTCGCGTGCGCTCGGCTGCACGCCTTTGGTGAAGCGATTGGGATCGAGCATCTCCAACAAAGCCTGGAACGACTCCGCGTATCCGTTGTGGGGAGTCGCCGTCAAGAACAAACGATGCTCGAAGTGAGGGGCCAGCCTGCGCATGGCTTTGGTGCGCAAGGATTCCTTGGCGTAACGGCCCACTGCGGACGGGGCGATCCGGTGTGCCTCATCAACGATGAGCAAGTCGAACGCCCGCGGGTAGGTGTTGGGATCGGGCGGGAGGAACTCATTGAACCAACACATCTGTGATTCGAACTTGATCCACTCCATCGACACGATGAGTCGAGGATGAGATCGAAAAGGGTTGACGCCGACGCCGCGCTCTCGGCGAAGGCGATGCACATAGTCGGTGTCAACGATTTCGAAGCCGAGGCCGAACTGCTCGCGCATCTCGCGCTGCCACTTCTGGCAGAGGCTCGGCGGACAGACTACGAGAATCTTCTGGGCCTGGTTCCGCAACACGAGTTCTTGGGCAATCAGGCCAGCCTCGACGGTTTTCCCGAGGCCGACGTCGTCGGCGATCAGCAAACCGACGCGAGGCATCCTCAACGCTTCAACTAATGGAAGAAGCTGGTAATCCTCAATGTCGATGCCGGCCCTGAATGGCGATTGGAACGCTCTGGGGTCGGCTGAAGCTATGGCACCCCAACGCGCCGCGTCGAGGAAGGCAGCGAAGGTGTCGGCGGCATCAACACCTTCCTTGGGGTCAGGCAACTCGGCTTGTGGACGGACCTCAGTACCGGGTTCGGTCTCCCAAAACACGCTGAGCGGGTCTGGGTTGCCCTTGTCGTCGATAGGCACGAGGTTGACTAGGTGGTGCTGCGTCAACCCGTTTGAGGTCATCGGGTCAAGCGGACGCCGCGACGGTTTGACAGATTTGACAACCCAATACCTATCCCGAACACGAACGAGGTTCCCCTGTTCCGGCACGACCACCGCCAACTGCGACTCGAGTACCGTCATTCGGACCCGTCAATGGATTCGTCGAACAGGGATGGTTGCTCTTCAGTGATCGCCTGCAGGCTCGTACTTGGATCAGCCGGGTCCGCGTTTTCAATGCGGTCGATTACCGCTTCTTTGGTTTCGAGGTCTGGAAGATCGAACTCTCGTGAATCGGCAGAGCGATAGTTCAAATCGACGACAGTCTTGAGAGTTTTCTCCACGATCTTGGCCACCGAGTTGCTGAATGTCCGCCTATCTTGATCTCTCCACCGGCCGAATATGCCAAACGTTGCCTCCTTGAGCAGGGTGTCGCCGCGCAGGGTGACCGTCGCTGGCTGTAGTGGACATAGAGGTGTGGCGAGGTAGTTGGTCGGAGTGGTCATGGCGCCTCCTTCAGGCTGGTTGTACTGGTACTATCGACAAAGGGTTGCCGTGTTCCACACTCCACTCATCCGTCGGCACAAGCACCCTTCTCCCTATGGCCTCTAGCTCGTAACCGGCCTGTCGCAGTATCGGTTGCACATCACTGTTGTCTGGAAGCTCCTCGAGTGCCCACAAGAAAGTGTTGAGCTGGAAGACTTGATCAGAAAGCAGGACGGATTCGTCGGTCATGCGGCGGCTTGCATGGAGTTCGCAACAGCAGTCTCATACGGTTCGCTACCTAGCCAGACCTCAACGTTCGGGTCAAGCCATCGTTGGACGTTGGTTACAAGACGGTGAATCGTGTTGCCACAGGTGCCGCGAGGCAGCACAGCGGTGAGCTGCTGACTTGTAGCTTCTAGCAGAAAAGGCTGCCAGAGATGCCGATCAATGGCTGCAACATGAACTTTGGTGGGGCCACGCCTTGTGATGTACCCGCCTATGCGGAGCTTGCTCGTGCGACGTTTCAAGCCAAGGTCGACAAAACGCGCGAAAGTGTCCTCATTGAGGGGTCGGCTGAACCGAATCGTGACTGGAGCGCCCTTGACCGTGAAAGCGTCGTCGCCGACTTCGGTCGTTTCTAACCAGAGCTGGTCCTCGGAATATTCAGTGACGGTACGGTACAGCTTCAGCACCTTTGCAATCTCTCGACGGTGCTCAACGAACGAATCGCTCCGATTCGTCGCGTGGCCGTCAAAGTAAAGCAAGTGTCCGCCGCGGTTCCCGCTCGGGATCTGCAAACTCACCAAAGAGTGCATCGGGTCGTACAGGGCGCGGAAGTCGGGTAACTTCTCCTCGAGCACACCAAGCCGCTCGGTGAGCGTCACCCGGGATCGGCGCCGCTCTGCAAGTCCCTGAGCCGAATCGTCATTTTGTGGCTCGTTATCGCCGAAGTCCTCCTCGTCGGCTTCAGCAAAACCATGTGTGGCCTCGTACCAGGCTTCGTGCTCAAAACCGAGACGTACGTAGCGATGTGACGGAGTTGTGCGCTTCACGTAGCCCCACAACTCAAAGAGGATCGGTGACGAGAGCCAGAGTCGATCCAGCCAGGGATTGCGGTCCACAACTTGTCGAACCCACTTGTTGCTCACATTTGCGTCGAGCGTGGTGTACAGAACCGGATGACGTTCTTCAAGCACCTCCAGCAGGCCGACAACGTGACCATCATGCTCACTGTCTTCCACGCGATACAGCGTGTCGTCGAGGCGTTCCAACTGAACGTGCTCAGGAAAAAGCGAATCCATACTTGGCATGGTGCTCTCGTGTCGAGCTGTCTCCAGCATGTAAGTCTTGAGCAGTTTTCGATTCAGTTTGCCAGCTTCCAGTTCTTCGACCACGGGCTCGGTGTAGCCCTCGAGGTAGTCGACGAACGCCTTGCGCGAGTCCAACCGGGGCAGATATCCAGGAGCTGTCGCCATAGTCCGCAAAGCGTAGGCGGTTTTGTCGCATGCCACCCAGCTTCTGAAGCCTTCACGGACAGATCCGCTTCGCAAGTCTCGCCCCGAAGACCTGATTCGCAGTGCTGGGCAGTATGATATCTTTAGATATCACGGAGGTGAGGATGACTGACATTCTGATCCGCGGCGTTCCTGAGGAGGTAGTCGCCGAGATTGACATCAAAGCAGCAAAGGCTGGTGTGTCGCGTGCCGAGTATTTGCGACGAGTCCTCGCACGCGAACAGGCAAACTCTCGAAAACAAGTGGCCATCTCCTCATTGGCGGAATTCGCCGAGACTTTCAGCGATCTAGAAAGTCCAGATGTGATGGGCAACGCCTGGTCGTGAGGTCGTGACCACATGGCTGATCGACAAATCCGCGTTGGTGCGGCTTTCTCGAAGTCCCGATGCTGACAAATGGGCTTCTAGAATCGAGCGTGGGCTGCTGCGCATCTCAACAGTGACTCTTCTCGAGGTCGGGTTCTCAGCACGCTCAGCGGGTGATTTACGTGCCGGGCTCGACCAGCCTCCGCTCGCGTCAATGCCCGTAGAGTATCTGACGCCGAAAGTCGAGGACCGGGCTCTGACCGTACAGATTTCGCTGGCTGAGCAGGGCGTTCACCGCGCGGCGTCTATCCCGGACTTGCTCATAGCGGCTACTGCGGAACTGGCGCAGCTTACCGTTCTCCATGTCGACAAGGATTTTGGGCTGATCGCACAGGTGACAGGACAGTCGATGGAGCGACTTCGCCTATGACCAAAGTGAAGAGATCGGGCGCATGTGGATACGATCGCCGATTTTGAGGTCGTGTTCGCCCATATGCAACACAATCCCGCCAAGGAACAGCCCGGGTGCCGTTTGGTCAAGTCGGTCGCGCAGCCAGCGCAGATGGTCTGCTGTGCCGGGCGACGTTTTTGCACATCAACTAATTGTGATTTTGCACGGCTAGCGGCTAGCGGCTGGCGGCGAACAGCTGGGGGACGGCTTCGCGGGCTAACTCGTCGAGGGGGCCGGGGATGACGCCGACGCCGACGGTGATCGCCAGGGCAATGCCGATGGCGAGACCGGCCGCGGGGTGTGCCCGCTCAGCGGGCGCATTGTCGGAAGTGTCGGAGTCGTCGGCGGGCGAGCCCAGATACACCGAGAGCACGATGCGCAGATAGAGGAAAGCGGACACGACCGCTGAGACCATGGCTACCACCGCAAGCCAGAAGGACCGTACCTCGACCGCCGCGCCGATGATCTGGAACTTCGCCACGAATCCCGAAGTCAACGGCACGCCCGCCTGGGCCAGCAGGAAGATCGTCAACGCGAGCGCAAGAGCCGGGCGGCGAGCAGCCAGACCATCCAGATCGTCAAGGCTGGTCTTGCGGTCGCCGCTGCCGGAAACGACCGTGAGAACGCCGAAGGCGCCGATCACCATGAAGGCGTAGGCCGCCACGTAGAAGACCACCGCTGCTGTGCCTCGATGCGAGGCCGCCTCCACTCCCACCAGAATGAACCCGGCGTGGGAGATCGAGGAGTAGGCCAACATGCGTTTGACGTCGCGTTGCACGATCGCCAGCACCGCTCCGACCAGCAACGTCAGTAGCGCCATCGCAAAAACCGCAGGTTTCCAGTCGAGCCGATAATCGCCCGCGACGAAACCGGAGTTGGTCAACGAAGGACCAAAGGTCACGACGAACACACGGACGAGCGCCGCGAAACCCGCTGCCTTGACAGCCGAAGCCATGAAAGCCACAACCGGGGTGGGAGCGCCCTGATACACATCGGGCGTCCACGTGTGGAACGGCACAGCTGCAACCTTGAAACCAAGCCCGACCAGCAGCATCGCCAGTCCGGCCAACAGCATGGCGTCTTGCAGGATCACGACCGAGGCAAGATGGAGCCGGATCTCATGAAGGTTCAATGAACCCGTCGCGCCGTAGACCAAAGCCATCCCGTACAGCAGGAAGGCCGATGAGAAGGCCCCGAGCACGAAGTACTTCAGACCTGCTTCAAGCGACTCGCTTCTGCGAACATGCAGGGCAGCCATGATGTAGACCGAGATCGACAGCGTCTCCAAGCCGAGGAACAAGACGATCAGGTCACCCGCGCCGGCCATCACCACGCCGCCCGCCGCCGACAGCATCATCAGCACGTACATCTCGGGTCCGTCGATGCGCTCACGACGCAGGTACTCGTCGAGCAGCAGCGCGCAGAGAACCACCGCCGACACCATCACCCCTGCCATCACCAGGCTGAATCCGTCGAAGGAGAACTGGTCACCGATGGCGGCCACGGGATCGCCGAGCAGGCCATCGGGCCTTTCGCCGAACTGCGCCGGCCACGCCACCCGGTGACGGTCGTTCCACAACTCGGCGATTGCAGTCAATGCGACCAGACCAGTGCCTGAGGTGAAGACCGCGTCGAAACCGACGCGTATGGTGCTCACGAAGAAACCGGCGACCACCAGCACGAAGGCGAAGAGCAGTGCGAACCACAGCGTGCCGATATCGGATTGAACGTTCGCCAAGGGCATCTCATCGCCGACCAGACCACCGACAACCCAGGCGACCAAGACCGCGGCCGGCCCTACGGCGATGGTCGCGAAGCGTTCCGCTTTTTCGGGCAGCCGTTTGATGACCGAGCGGAACATGATGAGCAGGAACGCCCCGACCGCCAGGATGATCAGCGGGCTCAACCCGGCGAGCGAATACTGCGGCGGTGTCACCGGATCGCTGATCCGGGCGAATTGAGTGGGCATCAGTGACCGTCCCCGCTCTCAGCCGGCCCGTCGTGCTCGTCAAAGATGATCACGTCCGCCACTGGCTCGGAGAAATCCGGCACATGCTCCTCTGGCTCGGAGAAGACATGCGCGATGAGAGCATCAACAGCCGGTTCCATCCGGTCGATCACCGGCTTCGGATATACCCCCATGAAGACGATGCCGGCCACGAAGGGGGCCAACAGCAGTCCCTCACGCAGCTTGAGGTCGCTGACCTCGGCGTTCGCGCCCTCTGCGGGACCGTGGAACACCCGCTGGTAGGCCCACAGAAGGTAGAGGGCTGCAAGGATCACGCCGCTGGCCGCGACCACCGCCCACCAGCGATGAGCCTCGAACGCGCCGAGCAGGGTGAGGAACTCGCCCACGAAGCCGTTGAGCCCGGGCAGACCGACCGAGGACAGGGTCACCAGAATGAAGACCCCGGCCAGCTTCGGGGCCGGTTTCTGCAGCCCTCCCAGCTCCGAGATCATCCGAGTGTGGCGACGGTCGTAGATCATCGCCACCAACAAGAACAGCGCACCCGTTGAGAGTCCGTGGTTGACCATCTGCAGCAACCCGCCCTCGAGGCCTTTGGTGTTCAGGGAGAACGAGCCGATGATTATGAACCCGAGGTGGGCCACCGAGGAGTAGGCGACCAGGCGTTTCAGGTCGCGCTGCATCGTCGCAGCAACTGCCCCGTAGATGATGCCGATAGTCCCCAACGCGACGAGCGTCGGAGCGAACCACAGCGCCGCTTCTGGGAACAGATAGACGCCGAAGCGCAGGAACCCGTAGGTGCCGAGTTTCAGCATCACCGCCGCGAGGATCACCGATCCGGCCGTCGGGGCGTTGGTGTGGGCGTCGGGCAGCCAGGTGTGGAACGGGAACAGCGGCACTTTCACTGCGAAGGCCAACGCGAACGACAGGAAGATCCACCGAGCGGTTGTCGTGGCTATCGCTTGAGATTCAGCCAGAACCACCAAGTCGAAGGTGAGCACTCCAGTCTCAGCCTGGTTGAGGAACACCAGCGACAGGATCCCCACGAGCATCAGGGCCGAGCCGAACATTGTGAAGATGAAGAACTTGGTCGCCGCGTATGCCCGCTCGCCGTGGCCCCACTTGCCGATGAGGAAATACATCGGCACCAGCACGATCTCGAAGAACGTGAAGAAGGCGAAGAGGTCCAGGGCCAGGAAAACCCCCATGCAGCCGGCTTCAAGAACCAGCAGCCACGAGTAGTAGGCCTTGGGACCGTGCTCGGCGTCGACGCCGACGATGGTCAGCGGGAAGATCAGCCCGGTCAATATCACGAGCCAGAGCGAGATCCCGTCGACTCCCAGCGACCAGGAGATCCCCAGGCTCTCGATCCAGGTGTGGTGGTCCCTCAACTGGAAGTCAGCGGCCAACGCCCCAGTGGAGCTGAAATCGGTGAGCACCCACACCGACATGGCGCCCACCGCGGCACTGAACAGGAACGCGATCTGCTTGAAGTACTCGGGCCGGTTGTCAGGCAGGAACAGCAGCACCAAGGCGCCGATCATCGGAGTGACCACGATCGCGCTCAGCACCGGGAATGTGCTCGCAGCGGAGCCCGTTTCAGCGGCGAAAATGCTGTTGGCCAACAGAGATCCCATCACCAGCTCGCTCTCGACAGGAACCAGGCGAACAGGGCCACCGCACCGATTGCGACCATCAGCGCATAGGACCGGACAAAGCCGCTCTGGACCCGGCGCACTGCGTTGCCGCCCAAGCGGACCCAACGACCGACACGGTTGACCGTGCCGTCGACCACTGTTGTGTCGAAACGCACGACCGCATCGAAGCTCTTGCGGCCCGGTCCGCCCATGAAGTCGGTGATCGACTCGTCGATGAACCAGCCACGCGCGAACAACGGCAGCTCAACCCGCGAAGCCCAGTACTTGGGCTTCGCGCCCTCGGCTTGTGGGCTCCGGTCGCGCCCGGCGACAACAGCGCGCTGTAAGTAGATGCGAACTGCGGCGGCGATGCCCACCGCGCCACCGATCACTGCCACGATCGCCAGCGCCCATTTGGCGCCCGCGCCGGAGCTCAGGTGTGCCTCGTTGTGATAGAGGGACGGTTCGAGCCAATGGCCCAGGAAGTGAAGGTCGCTGCTGAAGGGAAGGTTCATCACCCCCGCGACCACCGCACCCGCGGCCAGCACCACCAGTGGCAGGGTCATCAACCACGGCGACTCGTGCGGGTGGTATTCGCGGCGGGCTTTGACCGCGGCGCCGAGATCGGCCTCGTCGAGGTCACCGGTGTCGGGTTCGTCGAAGATTGAACCGCCGGTGCCGTCGCCGACGGCCGCAGCCGCGCCCACCACCTGTTCTTGTCGTGTTTGGGCGGCCAGAACTGCTCGCTGCGCTTCGGCGTGGGCTTCGGCCGCAGCGGCAACCGCTGCCTCTGCGGTCTCAACTGCGCCGCTTGCCCGTTCGAGGTTCTTCGTTGCTTTCGCCACCGCCCGTCCATCGGCACTGTCGGCTTCTGACATCTCCGCGTTGCGAGAATCCAGCTTCGCACGGGCCGATTCATGCTTCTCGTTGGCTTTGGCGATCGCCTCTTCGGCTGAGGCGAGTTGTGCTTGAGCCTCGTCGACGGCCGCGGAGGCATTGGCCACCCGCACCGACCAAGCCGCAGAGATTTCCTCCGGCCTCACGTCGGCGAAGCGGTAGCGTCCGAAGAACGTCATGAAGACCTGACGGCTCATGTAGAGGGCGGTGAGCACCGCTGTGGTCAAGCCGATCAGCCACAGCAGCACGTTCTCCTCCCAGGCGAAGGCCAGGATCTCGTCTTTGGACCAGAAGCCTGAGAAGGGCGGCACGCCGGCGATCGCCAGCCAGCCGACGATGAACGTCGCCGAGGTGATCGGCATCAGCTTGCGGAGACCGCCGTAGTGGCGCATGTCCTGGTCGTTGTCCATGCCGTGGATCACAGACCCGGACCCCAGGAACAGCAGCGCTTTGAAGAACGCGTGGGTGACCATGTGGAAGACGGCTGCCACATACGCTCCCGAGCCGACGGCCAGGAACATGTAGCCGAGTTGGCTGACGGTCGAATAGGCCAACACCTTCTTGATGTCGTTCTGCGCCACTGCGATGGTCGCTGCCAGCAACGCGGTGAGGGCGCCCACCCAAGCGATCAGCGAAGGCGCCCACGCAGCCGATTCGGCGATTATCGGATTGACCCGGGTCAGCAGGTACACACCGGAGGTGACCATCGTTGCCGCATGGATCAGCGCAGACACCGGCGTGGGGCCGGCCATGGCGTCGGGCAGCCACACGTACAGCGGGATCTGCGCCGATTTGCCCGCGGCGCCGACCAGCAGCAGCACGGTGATCGCCGTTGCCGTCGACTGTGCCAAGTCGCCCGCGTCGTCGAGTACGTCGATGTACTGGATCGATTCCAGCGTCGTGAAGGTGAGGAACATGGCGACCATGAAGCCCCAGTCGCCGATGCGGTTCGTCACGAACGCCTTCTTGCCTGCCGATGCGTTGCGCTCGTCGGTGAACCAGAACGAGATCAGGAAGTAGGAGCAGGCGCCCACGCCCTCCCAGCCCAGGAAGGTGAGGAGCATGTTGTCGCCGAGCACCAGCATCAACATCGAGAAGGCGAACAGGTTCAGGTACATGAAGAACTTCGAGAAGTCGGGGTCTTTGTGCATGTAGCCGATTGAGTAGAGGTGGATCAGGGCGCCGATGCCGGTGATGAACAGCGTCATCGTGACCGACAACGGATCGACCAGGAATCCGACATCGACTGAGAAGTCGCCCGCCGGGACCCATTCGAACAGGGTCTGAACGTATCGGCGGTCACCTTCGGGACGATCCCTCAAACCGACGAAAACTGCCACCGAGGCGACGAAGGAGCCGGCCATCGCGGCAGTTGCGAGCCAACCGGCCGCTGGTTCTCCGAGACGGCGTCCGAACAGCAGAATCAGTGCGAACCCGACGAGCGGGAATGCGACGATAAGCCAAGCCAAATCGAGCAACTGGTCCACGTCAGCCCCTCAACACCGAAATATCGTCGGCCGTGGCATCCGCTCGGCGCCTGTTGACGGCAACCACCAGAGCCAGTCCGACCACGACTTCGACCGCGGCAACCACCAGAACGAAGAACACCGCTATCTGTCCGGACACATCGTTGAGCTCTGTGCCGAGCGCCACGAAGGCGACGTTGACGGCATTGAGCATCAACTCCACGCACATGAACATCACGAGTGGATTGCGGCGCAGCAACAGGCCCACAGCGCCGATGACGAACATGGCCACCGACAGCACCAGATACCAGTCATTGGTCAGTTCCATCGGATACCTCGTTGCTGGTTGCCGGGCGTAGCCGGAGCCGCGGAATCGTGTGTGGTAGCCGCGGGACTGGGCGTAGTCGGAGCCGCGGAATCGGAACCTGCGTCGGTTGGGGCGGCGGGGGGCAGATCCATGGAGGCTGCTTCGAGATCTTCGAGGAGTTCACTGCGTAGCTGTTTGCGGGTCAAGACCACGGCGCCGATCACCGCTACCGTCAAGAGGGCGGCGGTTATCTCAAAGGACAACGCGTAATCTGAGAACAGGACACGCCCGATGCGTTCAACATCGGTGAACCCATTGTCGAGAGCGCGTTCCCCGCCGCTGCGTACTGCTCCGGTGAGTGCGTCGGATGCAACCACCACCAGAGCCAGACCGAAACCAGCCAGCGCCGCCCCGACTATTACCGTCAGCGGGCGTTGCCCCGCGATCGGCTCAACCGACCAGTCATCAGCGGTGTCCACGCCGAGCAGCATGATGACGAAGAGGAACAGGATGACGATCGCGCCGGCGTAGACGACGATCTGCACGGCCGCCAAGAAGTGCGCTTCTTGCAGGACGAACAGCACTGCGACCCCGAACAGCGTCTGGATCAGAAAGAGGGCCGAATGCACTGGGTTGCGCGAGACGACCACGCCGACGGCACCGCTCAACACGATGATCGCGGCAACAGCAAAGACGATTGCCTCGCTCACACGTCACCTCCGCCTGAAGTTCCTGTCCCCGTATCGGACTGACCGAGCTCGGGTGCTCTCACGCCGTAGCCGAGTTCACCGGACCACTGCACAACACCTTCGTAGCGATGATCTCCTGACGGCGACGTTGCGCGCATCCAGCCCGAAGTCAGTTCGTCTTCACCCTCACGCCAATCCTCCCACGGAAGTTGCTGGGGCTTGCCGTCGTCACCGACGAGCAGCTCCTCGCGGGTATAGATCGCATCGTTGCGGTCGGTGAATGAGAACTCGAACAGTTTCGATTCTGTGATAGCCTGCGTCGGGCACGCCTCCACACACAGGTCGCAGTGTATGCACCGCAGATAGTTGATCTCGTAGACATAGCCGAAGCGCTCACCCGGTGACGTCGGGTTGTCGGGATCGTTGTCGGCGCCTCGTACATGGATGCACTTGGCCGGGCACACGCCTGCGCACAGTTCACAGCCGATGCACTTCTCCATGCCGTCTTCGTAGCGGTTCAAGACATGCCGCCCGTGCAGCCGCTCGACTTTGGGGCGCTTCTGGTCGGGTTGGCCGGGTTTGGCCTTCCCCCCCCGATAATCGCCGGTGACCCGCTCCTCGAAGAGCTTCTTGAAGGTGACGGCGAAGCCTTTGATGTAGTCGGTCAGCTCAGCCACGCAACGTCCCCCTCGGTGAGCTCTCATCAAGATCAGCTCGTTCTTCATCAAGGTCGGCGAGGCGCTGCATGCGAGCCGAGCGCAACGCCATCATCAGCAGAGCACCGCACAACATGCAGACAACCCCGAAACTTAAAGCGAAGGCGCCGACTTCGACGCTGCTCCACCCTCGGTCCCGTCCGATCTGGATGCCTGCGAGAACCAGGAACCATGCCAGCGACAAAGGAATCAGCAACTTCCAGCCCAAGTCCATGAGTTGGTCGTAACGGAGCCTGGGCAGCGTCGCCCGCAACCACACGAACGCGAACAGGAAGAGCATCAGTTTGAAGAAGAACCAGAAGACGCCGACCCACCAACCCTTCGGCACGAACAGCGCTGGACCCGCGGGTCCGCCCAAGAAGAGCGTGACGATGATCGCTCCCATCGTTATCTGGTTCATGAACTCCGCCAGGTAGAACAGCGCGAAGCGAATCGACGAGTACTCGGTGTGGAAGCCGCCCACCAGTTCCTGTTCGGCTTCTACCAAGTCGAAGGGCGGGTGGTTGAGTTCAGCAGTCCCCGCGACCAAGAAGACGAAGAAGGGGATGAAACCGGTGACGATGATGTTCCAGTTGGGCACGAAGCTGTTGAAACCCGGGCCCGCTTGTGTCAGCACCATTTCATGCATCGACAACGTGCCGCTGACCAGCACGACTGAGGCGATCGACAGGCCCAACGCAGCTTCGTAGCTGACCATCTGAGCCGAAGCCCTTACCGAGCCCAACAACGGGTACTTCGAGCCCGAGCCCCACCCGGCCAACATCACCCCATAGATCGCGAGCGAGGACATCGCCAGGAAGAAGAGAACGCCGACGGGCGGGTCGGCCACTTGCAGCAGCGTGTCGTGGCCGAAAACCGATATCACGCCGTCTGGACCGTCCGTGCGGTTGAAGTCTCCCCCGATGGGCACGATCGCGAACACCAGGAAAGCCGGGATGAGCGACAGATACGGGGCCAGTTTGAACACGACTCGGTGGGATTTCTCCGGGATCAGATCCTCTTTGAAGAACAGCTTTACGCCGTCTGCCAAAGTGACCAGGATCCCCCACGGCCCAGCGAGGTTGGGGCCTATCCGGTTCTGCATGTCGGAAATGACCTTGCGCAGGAACCAGATGTTGAACATCACCGCTACCAGCAGGAAAACGAAGGCCACAACCACTTTGAGCAGCACCACGCCGACTTCGGGCAGGCCGAACGGGTCGGCGAACAGCGGATCGTTGGCGATGATCACAGCCGCTCCACTCTCACATCGGTGACCACCGCGGATGCGTCTATGAGCGGCCTGCAATCTGCGCCGAGCGTCCGCCACGGCACGGCCGCCGAACCCACAGGGACGCCGATGTCGACCTGCACAGGCATGTCGAGACGGCCCTTCGCCGATTCGACCCGCACGACGGTGCCTTCCTGCACCCCGATCTTGTCGAAGTCGACCGGGTTCAGTCTCAGTTCGAGAGACGAGGCATGCCCGCTGCTTGCGGGGCTGTGGCGCAGCGCGGTGCCGTCGTCATACATCCGTCGGGTCGTCAACAGTCGCAACGAGTAGCGGTCGTTCACCGGGCTGGTGGCCCCGGCCGGCTCCGGCGGCGCTATATCGCCGTTGCCGTTGAGCAGCACGCCGTCCACCTGGGAGTCGTCGAGGGCTTCTTCGGTGAGCGGTGCGTGTATCTCAGAGACCGTGGAGAGTTCCGCCCGGATCGCGGCGGGAGAGTCGAAGCCGAGGTCGGATCCCAGGCGGATTGCTATCTCGGCTGCGATCATCCAGTCGGGTCGCGAGATGCCTGCCGCTGTGACTATCTGGCCGCAAACGCTGACCCGGCCCTCGAGGTTGGTGAAAGTGCCAGACGATTCTGTTGGCCCGGCGGCGGCCAGGATCACGTCCGCCTCGGCCATGACCGTGTCGTTGGGCAAAAGGTCGACTGCTATGACCGTACCGGCGCCGGCCATCCCTTCACGCGCCAGCTCGGCGTCTGGGAAGTCGTTCAACGGATCAGCCCCGAGCAGGATCAGCGTGTCGATTTCGCCTGCTTTTGCGGCTCGCAGAATGCCGGCGGTGTCGTGGCCGACGTTTCGGGGGACACCCGGCCAGGCATCGGCGAAACGGTGTGCGCCACGTTCCAAAGTTGTGCGACCCGGGAGCAAACCTGGTGCCAGACCAGCGTCGAGCGCTCCGTGAACGTTGCCGCGCCGAAGCGCCGACAGGAACGAGGCATCATCGAGAGCCGACAAGGCGACCGCGGCGTCGATCGTGGCATCCGCCGACTCACTGAGCGAGGACCGACCGAGCACCACCGTCACGGGCCCAGAAATGTCCCTCGCCGCGCGTTGTAGTTGCCGGGCGTAGCCGGAGCCGCTCTGCTCACGCCGGGTGTAGCCGGAGCCCTCCGGAACTGGGCTCGAAGCCTGACCCGCGTCTGCGGGGTCGCTCTGCTCTCGCAGGGCGTCCGCGGAGCTCTTGCCGTGCTGTTGCAGGGCGTCTGCGGAGTCGGCCGGGTCGTCGGTGGGGTCAGGTTTGGCAGCGGCGGCTACGAGGGCGGCGGCCAGCTCGCCGACCTCGCCTGGTCGGGGGTGCAACGAGTGCGTTGCGATGTTGCTGAGGCCCGTGCGCTGCGGGGTGAGCTCAATGAGCGTCGCTCCGTCCTGCACGACAGCATGACGCAGACGCAGATACAGCGCGCCCAGATCCTCTTTGGGGTCGGGGCCGCACAGGATGATGGTCCCGCCGCCGCGACAGGCTTCGTCGATCGTGGCCCGAGGCAAACCGAGCACGACTTCGGCGGGAAGGCCATCGCCGAGTTGTGCGTCGACATGATCGGTGCCGATCACCCCCTTGGCCAATTTGGCCCAGGCGTACTGAGCCTCGTTGTTGAGGCGGGCACCGCCGATCACCGCCACTCGGTCGGGATCGACGCCATTGAGCGCGGCCACTGCCCGTTCGAACGCCACGCCCCAGCCGACGGTTTCGAGTCGACCGTCGCTGCGCACCATCGGAGCGACCAGACGGCTCTCGCTGTTGAGCGCTTCGAAAGCGAACCGCTCCTTGTCTGAGAGCCAACCCCAGTTGACCGGATCAGCATCGACGCCAAGGACTCTCAACACCTGATCGCGCGAAGACTGGACAGTGATGCGAGAGCCGACTGAATCGGTCCAAGCGGTCGAAATCGTCTCTTCGAGATCCCAGGGGCGCGCCTTGAAGCGGTACGGCTTGGCGGTCAGCGCTCCGACCGGACAGATCTGCACGGTATTCCCCGAGAAGTAGGAGGCGAACGGCTCGTCGGGGAACGTGTTGACCTGGGTGCTCGAACCACGGTCCATGAAGTGGATCAAGACGTCGCCGGCGACTTCGTCCGCGAAGCGGGTGCAGCGGTCGCAGAGAATGCAGCGCTCTCGGTCGAGGTAGACGGTGTCGCTGATCGGTATGGGCTTTTCGAAGTGGCGCTTCTCTTCGATGAAGCGGGACTCGCCGGGGCCGTAGGCCATCGTCTGGTCCTGCAGCGGGCACTCCCCGCCCTTGTCGCAGACCGGGCAGTCGAGGGGATGGTTGATCAGCAGGAACTCGAGTACCCCGTCCTGGGCTTTCTTGGTGACCTCAGATTCGGTCTCAACCACCATGTTGTCGCTCACGGGAACCATGCAGCTCGGTTGCAGGCTCGATCCTCGCCCGCTGTCCACCTCTACCAGACACATCCGGCACATTCCCACCGGGTTCATCCGGGGGTGGTGGCAGAACCGGGGGATGTAGGCGCCGTTGCGCTCGCAGGCGTCGATCAACAGTTCGCCGGGGCGGGCCTGGATCTCACGGCCGTTGACGACGACTCTGACCGTCGAGGGGTCAGCTGCTGTGTCGGCGGGACGGGTATCGGTCACTGGAGCACCTCGGTGCGCACAGGAATCGAGTCGCGTCTGGTGATCTTCGCTTCGTATTCGTGGCGGAACCGCCGGATCGTCGACACGATCGGCGCGACCGATGAGGGGCCGAGAGGGCAGATCGTCGTCTGTTTCGGCGGGAAGGGCACCGCGTCGAGGCCCTCCTGCGGGTTGGCTGCGACCGGGTAGGGGCCGGGGCTGATGTTGTCGCCGATGTCGAGCAGCATGTCGATGTCGCTGTGCCGGCCCTCGCCGTCGAGGATCCGCTGCAGGATCCTTTCCTCCCAGGTGGTCCCCTCGCGACAGGGTGTGCACTTTCCGCACGACTCGCGGGCGAAGAACCTGACGACTCGCAGCGTGGCTTTGACCGCGTCGGTCGTGTCGTCCATCACCACAACGGCTCCGGACCCGAGCATCGAACCGGCTGCTCCGACAGGCCCGGCCTCCAGAGCGAGATCCAAGTGTTCTTCGAAGAACCAGGGGGCCGAGCCGCCTCCGGGAATGAACATCTTCAGTTCACGGCCCTCGCGGATTCCCTGACAGAAGTTCTCTCCATAGATCAACTCTCGGAAGGTGGTGACACCATGCTCGACTTCGTACACCCCCGGTCTGCGGACGTGGCCTGAGACTGCGAACAGTCGCGTTCCCGGCGACGCCTCAGAGCCGTAGCCCTTGTACTGCTCGGCGCCGTTGACCATCAACCAACCCAGGTTGGCGAGCGTTTCGACATTGTTGACGATGGTCGGCTGACCATAGAGTCCGATCGCGGCCGGGAAGTAGGGGGGCTTGAGACGCGGCATGCCCCGGTTGCCCTCGAGGCTCTCGATCAGCGCTGTCTCTTCGCCGACGATGTAGGCGCCGGCTCCCCAAGTGAGCACGACGTCCACGGAGAAGTCGGTGTCGAGAATGTTGCGGCCGACGTATCCGGCGTCGTACGCCTCGTTGAGGGCGGTTGCGATCCGTTCTTGGGCTAGCGCCATCTCACCGCGTACGTAGAGGAAGCACTGGCTGAGGCCGAGCGCATAACAGGCGATCAGGCAGCCTTCGATGAGCTGATGCGGATCGCGCTCCATGAGCAGCCGGTCCTTGTATGTCCCGGGCTCGCTCTCGTCGCCGTTGACGACCAGGTAATAGGGGAATCTCCCGGGTGGCAGGAATCCCCATTTGACGCCCGCGGGGAATCCTGCGCCACCGCGTCCCAGCACGGTGGCGCTGCGAACTTCGTCGTGGACGTCGGCGGGTCGCTTGGCGAGCGCGGCGCGCAGGCCCTCGTAGCCTCCGGTTGCCTCAAAGCGGGCCAGGGTGAACGAGTCGGGGTGGCTGAAGCGTTCGCTGACGATTTTAGGGCCCTCGTTGTCGA
This sequence comes from Acidimicrobiaceae bacterium, assembly GCA_026706815.1. Taxonomy (GTDB): domain Bacteria; phylum Actinomycetota; class Acidimicrobiia; order Acidimicrobiales; family Aldehydirespiratoraceae; genus VXYK01. The sequence goes on from JAPOYA010000024.1 coordinate 54,986, forward strand.
CATAGCCCGGTGCGTGTGCGACATAGCCGTTGGTTGCCATCAGCCCACCACCGAGTCTTCAGCAGCGTTGTTGCGTTGCAGCCACACGGGCGCTTCACGGGCCTTGTCGGGGGGCAGAATGCCCGCGAGCCTGTCTGCAGGAATCCGCTGGCGCACCCGGGCAAGGGTTCCGTGTCGGGGCAGATCGTCGACACGTCCGGCCTGTATGTCGTCGATCATCTCGTCGAAATCGTCGTTGGTGACACGCAGTCGGTAGCGGTAGTTGACCTGCAAGCATGGCGCTTCGGTGCAGGCCGCGATGCACTCCACGTCTTCGAGGGTGAACATGCCGTCGTCGGTGGTCCCCCCGGTCTTGACGCCGAGTCGTTGTCGGGCGTGGTCCAGCAGTTCCTCGCCTCCCAGCAGCATGCACGAGATGTTGGTGCAGACGTTGATCAGATAGCTGCCGACGGGATGGAACTTGAACATCTCGTAGAAGCTGCCAGTGCCCTTGACTTCCGCGGGGGTGACGCCGCAGAGGTCGGCTATCTGCCGCATGGCATCGCCCGTGACCCAGCCGTGCTGCTCTTGGGCGAGGTGCAACAGTGGAATGAGCGCGGAGCGCGGCGCCGGGTAGCGAGAAACGATCTCGCGCGCAATGTCGAGGTTGGCCGAGGTGAAGAAGCTCATCGGTCGACCTCGCCCAGGATCGGGTCGACGCTGGAGATGATCGCGACCCCGTCGGCGATCAGGCCGCCGCGCATGAGGTGGGGCAGCGTCTGGAGGTTGATGAAGCTCGGCGGCCGCACCCTCATCCGGTAGGGCGTGGAGCTGCCGTCGCTGACGATGTAGACCCCCAATTCGCCGCGGGGAGACTCAACCGCCGCGTACGCCTCGCCTTTGGGCACCTTGTAGCCCTCGGTGAAGATCTTGAAGTGATGGATCAGCGCCTCCATCGACTCATCGAGCCGAATCCGCGGCGGAGGCGTGACCTTCTTGTCCTGCAGGCGGTAGTCGCCGCCGGGCATCTTGTCGATGGCCTGAAGCACGATCTTCATTGATTCGCGAATCTCGTTGATGCGGATCGCGTAACGGTCATAGCAGTCCCCGTAGGTGCCAACGATGACATCGAAGTCGACTTCGTCGTAAGCGAGGTAGGGCTCGTCACGGCGCAGATCCCAAGCGTAACCGGTAGAACGCAGCAAGGGCCCCGTGGCCGACAATGCAATCGCCTCATCCGCGTTGATCGCCCCCACACCCTGCAAACGCTCACGCCAGATGGGCTGACCTGTCATCAGCGTCTCGTATTCGTCGAGCCTCGGTTCTATGAGTTCCAGCAGCTCGCGCAGGTCCCCCTGCCATCCGTCGTGAAGATCCGCGGCCACACCTCCGGGCCGGATGTAGTTGTGGTTCATCCGCAACCCGGTGACCTTCTCGAAGAAGCGCAGCACTTCCTCGCGTTCACGCCAGCCGTAGATCATCATCGAGACGGCGCCGAGGTCGATGCCGTTTGTGGCAAGGAACAGCAGGTGCGACGATATGCGATTGAGCTCGCACATCAGCATCCGAATCCAGGTGGCGCGTTCGGGAACCTCGATGCCGAGCAGTTTCTCAGTGGTGAGCGAGAAGGCCAGCTCCGAAAAGAGAGGCGACGCGTAGTCCATGCGGGTCACGTTGGTGCAACCTTGGAGATAGGTGAGATTCTCACCCTGTTTCTCCATGCCCGTGTGGAGATAGCCGATCACCGGTTTGGACCGCAGCACGGTTTCGCCTTCCATCTCCAACATCAGGCGCAGCACACCGTGGGTGGAGGGATGGGCGGGGCCCATGTTGAGCATCACGCGTTCGTCGTCGGCGGGATCGGCCGTGTCGCCGCCGATACGCGCAGCCTCGGCTTCGGAGAGCCGCAGCACCGCGGAGTCGTCGCCGCGTCGCATCACCCGCTCGGCGGTCACCGTGGAGCGCTCGCTTCGGAGAACTGAACCGGCACGTCGCCGACCGCGAAGTCCTTGCGAAGCGGATGACCGATCCAGTCTTCGGGCATCAGGATCCGGCTCATGTCGGGATGCTCGGTGAATTCGATGCCGAACATGTCGAACACTTCGCGTTCGAGGTTCTCGCATCCCGGCCAGAGGTCGAACAGGGACGGAGCAGTCGGTTCGGTGGCCGGTACCTGGACTCGCAGTCCCAACCGCTCGCCAGATGTGTGATCGATGAGTTGAACGACTACTTCGAAGCGTTCGGGTTGCACATCGACTGGCCGTGCCCGCGCGCCGGGATAGCTGAGATAGTCGACGGCTGTGAGGTCGATCAGTTGGTCGAAGCCGTCGTCGCGGGCCGCGGCGGCTACTTCCAGATACTCGTCGACAGTCACGAACAGAACCGTCTGAGACGATATTTCCGACGCCGAAACCCCGTAGCGCACGCTTTCAGCCGGCTCGGGCTTGGTCAGTTCCGGTTCAGTCATTTCCGGTTCAGTCAACTCCGGCACGATCAGCTCCGGATGGCGAGACCGGCAGTTTGCCCATCGCGTTGCTGGACCATGATCCCCGCCCCTGTGGCGGTCTCGCCGGTGCCTGTGGTCTCCCTGCGCTTCAGCAGTTCGCCGGTGTGGATCTTGTCGTGGAGCGTCAAGATCGCGTGCATCAGAGTCTCGGGCCCCGGGGGGCAGCCTGGGGCGTAGACATCGACGGGCACGACCTGATCGATGCCCTGCACGATCGCGTAGTTGTTGAACATGCCCCCGCTGGATGCGCAGACTCCCATCGAGATCACCCACTTGGGCTCCATCATCTGGTCGTACACCTGACGCAGCACCGGCGCCATCTTCTGGGACACCCGGCCGGCGACGATCATGAGGTCGGCCTGGCGGGGGGAGGCCCGGAACACTTCCATGCCGTAGCGGCCCAAGTCGTAGTGGGCCGCTCCCGCGGCCATCATCTCAAAGGCGCAGCATGCCAGCCCGAACGTGGCAGGCCAGCAACTGCGCATTCGCGCCCAGTTGACAAGCGCTTCGACGTTGCTGGTTATGAAATTGTGCTCGAGGCCGGCCAGTCCGTCATCGGCGATCTCAGCGGCTTTCCCTAGGCCGGGGATACGCATCAGGCCGCTTCCCCTGCACCGTCGTCAACGTCGTGTGCGGCGGCGGCCGGCTCGAGCGCATCGGCCGGGCCTCGGTCCTCCAGTCCGACCCTGCGCACCGTCGAGGTGATCGTCCGTTCGGCCGAGGTCGCGCCTGCGGGGCCGGCCACCTGTTTGAGCGGACCCCATTCGAGCGCTCCGTTGCCGATCAGGTACACGAACGACTCGAACACCGCGAACGAGAAGATCATGATCAGCACCAACCCGAACAGACCGAGTCCGCCCTGAGCGATCGCCCACGGATAGAAGAAGACGATCTCAATGTCGAACACGACGAAGATCATCGCCACCAAGAAGAAACGGACAGGAAAGCGTTCGGGGGTCTCGCGGGCGGGGATGATCCCGCATTCATAGGGCGCCCTCTTCGGTCCGGTCGGCCTGCGGGGCGCCAGCAGGCCCGATGCGACGAAACTTCCTGCGGCGAACAGGGCGGCCAGCACGAAGAGCGCAAACAGTGGGAGGTACTGACCGATCATGTGCTATCCCGACCCTTTGTCGAACTCGGCTACGCGGGCCATCACTACTTTGTCCCGTTCGTGGAGCATGTAGCACAGAGCCAGGAAGATCAAGAGCGATCCGAGCGTCACCAGTGCCGGCACCAGCCGAAGGTTGCCGAGGTTGCGGATCATCACCACCGAAACGACCGGTTCGTCGGGATCGGCGATCGGGCGCTTGGGGACCTGACCGGGAAGGTTGTCGATCGACTCGGGCTGGACCGCCTGCATCTGCACGATTCCGTAGCGGGTCGGATGCTTCAACGTCAGCGCGGTGCGAATCTGCGTTTCGATCCGGTCCCAACGGCTCGGGTCCGAAGGCAGGCCGCGCTTGCCGCCTATGGTGAAGGAGTCGAGGATCTTGAACTCGTTCTGGGAGCTGAATGAGAAATCGCCGCTGTCCAACAGCATGGCGATTGCCGATGCCTGGGCTTCACCTGCTTGGGCTGTCGACAGCAAGGTCCAGCCGCCGAGGGAATCGTCGTTCTGGTTGATCAGGCCCGGTGCGACGGCGGCCAACTCGCTCAGCGTCGTCGCCCGGTTCTTGGCGTATTCCTCCTCGGCCAGCGCCTCTTGTTCTTGGGCTGTCAGGCCTTCGGTCACATCCGCGGTGAGATCGGCGACGGTTATGACCCCGAACTCTTCGTTCGCCACTTCAATCTCGGCGCGCAGTTCGGGGTCCGTTGTGCTGCCGAGCCCTGCGTAGGCTTCGACCACCAGATCGTGCGCGGTCGGCAGATTCTCGGATCTGAGCAGCTCGGCTTCGTCGAGCGCGGCGAAGCTCAGATGCCCCTCGCCGCTGAACCCCTCGACTATCTCCACCTGTTCCCAGCGGGGCGCGTCGCCGCGGTAGCCGATGCCGTAGATCCACCAGATCGCCGCCATGATCACCATCCAGCCGAAGAACCCGGCCAGTGCTATGAGCGTGCCCAGGCGTATCCCGGAATTGGTGGCGAGCAGGAGCCACACCGAGCCCATGAGCACCACGACTCCGGTGAGGACCGCGAGGAAGCCCCGGATCTCCGGGTCCCAGGCGAGGCCTGCAATGAGGTCAACCGCCTCCATCAGAGGGTCCTCTCGTAGGCGACAATGGCGTCAATCTGCTCCGCTGTGAGGGTCGCCGGATAGGGGGTTTCGAGATCGTTGGGGATGCCGGGCCCGACGGTGTCGGTCTCGACTCTGGGTCCGAAGCCTGGCATCTGTCCATTGCCGCCCGATCCGCCCCTGCCGTATGTTGCGCCGATTGTCTGACCGTCCTCGATGAACTCCGCGTGGCTCTTCGCGGATTCGAACTGGGCCAGCGTCGAGCCTTCCCGCAGGTTGGGTCCGAAGAACCCGCCGGCCTGGTTGAGGCCGTCTTCGAAGTCCGGGATCGGCGTGTCCCGCCCGTTGACGCGCATGGTCATCTCCTCGGCCCCGCCGAAGCTGAACCCGTAGGTGTGGCATCTGGCACAGCTGTAGGTTCCCGCAGTTCCGGGGTTGGCGAACAGCAGGGCTCCGTAGGTCTTGTACTGCTCCCAGGCGTCCGAGTCGAGCTCCTCGCCCGAGTCGAGCCCCTTGCCGTTGACCAGGATGTCGAGTGCAGCCCATCTCAGGTCCTCTGCGTTCTGTTCGAGCGCCAGCGAGGCGTCTTGCTTGATTGCTATTCGCCGGGCTTCTTCGGCCACAGCTTGTGCGTCTGCAATCCATTGTCTGGCCTGCTCGTCGGTCGCCTCTTCGCCCGAGGCGGCGAGATGCGCGCGCACGGCTTGCAACACACCCGCCTCGACCTGAGCGGTGATGCGCTCGGGGGGGATCTGGATGCTCCGCAGGTAGAACATGACTTCTTCGAGTTGTTGATCGGTCAGCGGACCGCCACCGGGGGCGCCCCACGCGGGCATCACTCCGTTTCGGCCGTAGTTGAGGGTGTGCAGGACCTCTTCTTCTGAGAACCGGGAGAACACAGTGTTGAGGGCGGGCGCGTCCCATGAGACCTGGGCGATGAAATCCCCCGATTCGGAGGTCAGTGCCACGCTGGTCGATCCTCCGGTCCCGTCGGCTCCGTGACAGGTGACGCATTGCGCGCCTTCGAGGTAGATCTCTTCGCCGCGGTTGGTGAAGATGCGGGCGGTGTCGACGTCCCGTCCCGCTTGACGCCCCGGCTCGCCGAGCCAGTACAGCGGCAGGGACACGCCGATGATCGTGAGCATCACCAGGTTGGCGCCCAGCGCGAAGTCGAGGCGTTTGCCTTCGAGGTCTTCGTCGCGGACGTCGTCCCGGCGATTCGCGGCAAGTTCGATCTCGGAGCCGACCTCGCCCTTGGCGGCTCGGATGTTGAAGAACAGATAGACGAGTCCGCCGATGAAGACGATCGCCAGAATGACGAAGCCGATGGTTCGCTGGGTGGAAGCGGCGAGCAGCATAAGGACGCAGAGAGGTTACTAGTGGCTGGCTTGACCGATGCAGTTGGGCCCTTCGGCTTCCTGCCCGGTGGTGTTGATCCCGATGGCGGGGCCTTGGATGATTGTCCCGGTGTCCACGGTGAGGGATCCGTCGACGCCGACGGACATGGCGAAGCGGTCCATCCCCCGTGGTGCTGGGCCGCCGCGTTTCTCACCCACCTGGTTGTACTGGGAACCGTGGCACGGGCACTCGAACCATTGCGAGGTGGGGCATTCAGGAACCCGGCAACCCAAGTGCGGACATTTCTGGTAGAGCGCCACGACCCCGCCGTCGAGCCCGAGCGTGAACCCGGCTTCCATTCCGGCCAGTTCAGGACTCGAGTAGACAGCGCGGGCCTTCTCGACAGCGCCGTTGGGGTATTCGGTGATCCACATGCGGCCGTCGGCGCGGTACAGGAACCCGTTGTTGTTGCGGATCTCGGCGAGGATGTCCGAGACGAGCCCGACTTTGATGGCAGACCCGAACCCACCGCCGATCTGCGGCCATAGGAAGGCGATGCAGGCGACCCCGAAGCCGGACAGGCCGAGGCCGAACATCAACACGATCGAACGGTTGAAGAACTGGCGCCGGGTCACTCCGAGGGTCTCGGGGTCCGGCGGCACGTAGGGGGCAGGCGGAGCGGGCAGGCGGCTTGCCAGCACGAGTTCTCTGCTCGCGGCTTCCCGTTGAGCGACGACTGCTTTCTCGACTTCGCGCCCGGTGAGCTCCTGGGCGGGGTCGAGCGAGTCGCTGGCGCTGTCGCGTTTGCGGGTCTCGCGTGACAGCATGCCGACCGCTTCGGAGTTCTGCCGGCCGCGCATGGCCGCGAAGGCGGACAGCACGACTAGAGCGCCCAAGACGATTATGGCGATCGTGATCGTCATGGCGTACACGCCGGAGCTTGTTCTTCGCTCGTAGCGCCTCGGTTGGTCAGCAGAGTGTGGTTGGCAGTCAGCAGAGTGCGGTTGGCAAGAGTGTCGTGGGTCATCAGAGTTCGATCACAGTTCGAAGAAGAGGCCGGCTTCCCAGGGGAAGACGAAGTTGAATCCGGGTCCCCGGAAGAACGAGCCGATCATCACCAGCACCGCCCAGAACATGAGGTGAATGGTCATCAGCGAGATGGCGAACTTGCGGTCCTCGGGTTTGTTGGACGGGTTCTTGTCGATGTAGGGGGCGAGAATGAGCAGGAAGATGCCGATTCCCGGGATGGTCACACCTGCAACCATCGGGTGGAACATCGTGAGCAGTTCCTGCAGGCCTAGGAAGTACCAGGGTGCTTTTGACGGGTTGGGCGTCTCGTTGAAGTTGGCGAGCTCCAACAGCGGCGCGTTCACGAATATTGAGAAGATGGTTGAGAAGGCTGTGATGAACAGGGCTGCCGCGAATTCGACCACGAGCAGATGCGGCCAGACATGCACTTTGTCCTGCGGCATCGACTTGACGTCCTGGATAGAACCGGACTTGACGACTGTCAGCAGTCGCTGAGTGTGCCCGCCGGGCCCGGTCGCCGCCGACGCGGCGGCTGCAGCAGCAGGGGCGGCGGCCGCGGGGGCTGCCGCCGCGGGCTCGTCGGCCTGGCCGCCGGCTGCGGCTTTGGCGGCCCTGGAGCGCTCAAGCAGATGCGCCGGGATCTTCGAAGCCGCTTCCTTCTGTGCTTCGGTCATCTCGGCCTCATCGCTTGCTGCCGGGTCGCCACCGGCGGCAGCTGCTTTGGCCGCCTCTGCCTTGGCGCGCGCTTCTTCTGCTCTTTTGCGAAGGTGTTCGGGGACTTCAACCATCTCCTGATCTCCTCACGACCTACAGCGGACCCGAGATGCCGCCGTCTTTTCGCACGCGCCAGAAGTGGATCGCCATGAAGATGACGGCCACGAACGGGAGCATGAGGACGTGCAGCACATACCATCGCAACAACGTGTCTGTTCCGATATCGAACCCTCCGAGCAGCACAAAACGGACTTGATCACCGAACACCGGTGTGTACCCCATCATGTTGGTTCCAACAGTCACAGCCCAGAGGGCCAGCTGGTCCCAGGGCAGCAGGTAGCCGGTGAACGACAGCAGCAGCGTCAACGTGAGCAGGATCACGCCGATCACCCAGTTGAACTCGCGCGGCGGTTTGTAGGCCCCGTGGTAGAAGACCCGCGCCATGTGCAAGAACACGGTCAGGACCATCAGGTGCGCGGCCCAGCGGTGCATGTTGCGGACCAAGAGTCCGAAGGTGACAGAGGTCTGCAACGTGTAGATGTCGTCCCAGGCCGCGGCTGCGGTGGGGCGATAGAAGAACATCAAGAAGATGCCGGTGATGGTCAGCAGAATGAACAGGAAGAAGGTCAGCCCACCGAGACAGAGGGTGTAGGAGACCTTCACGGCGTGACGCTTCACCTTCACCGGGTGGAGGTGGTACATCACGCTGTTCATGATCACATAGCTGCGGTTGCGGGGGCTGTCGGTATAGCCCTTGCGGAATATCGACCCGGGCCTGAAGATCGAACTCCAGGCTTGGCTGCCTTGTATGTCATTGCCAAGCTTCGACATCTGTGCCGACAACCGCTCTTTGAGCGGCGGTTTGATGTCGTCGTCGGTATCAATTGCCATGTGTTCAATCTCTCCTGCGGTGCCCGGTTCTAGCCGAGGCGCATTCCGTATCCGTAGCCGTGGGTATTGGTTCGCTGGTGGGCGTCACCTTCTAGCGAAGGATCGCCGACTTTGCCCATGATGATGACGCCCGTCGGGCAACGATCAACGCAGAGCGCGCACCGAGTGCAGACGTCGTCGTCGATCGTGAAGATCACATGATCGCTCGGGTCGAGGCCCGGCTGCTCAGTGCCGATCGCTTCGTCGATGGCGTCAGGGCGCACCATGTGGATGCATTTCCACGGGCAGATATCGACACAGCCTTCGCACATGATGCACTCAGACTGATCGATGTGAATGAACTGCTTGGGCTTGACCGCCGCGCTGAGCCAGGCAGCGTCGACTTCTTGCAACACGTAGTCGTCGCGGAACTCCGGCATCGGCGGGTTCGCGTCGGTTGTGGTCACAGCGACGAACCCTCCTTCACCAGCGGACGACCGAAGGCTGAACGTGCCGGGGCGGTCTCTGCTGGTTTCCTGCCTCTTGACTGCCAGACTTTCCAGAGCCAGACGTTGCCGACCAGAACGATGCCGTAGATCAACACCGCGATGATGTGCTCGATGTGCAGGTAGTTGATCGTCAACGGGTTCCAGCCGCCTGCGGGTTGCGGCTTGAGAAAGCCGCCCCAGCCGATGAAATACTTGTCGCTGCGCCAGGCCAGTTCGTTCTCCGCCCAGGTGAGCCATTGATGGGGCACGACTCCGTAGGCCATGAACAGCAGGAAGAACACGAACATCGCGCCGAACATCGCCTCGCCCCAGGTGTGGGGAGCGTCAGGCGGACGCCGCTTCGCGTACGCGAGGATTCCAGCGGTGCCGGCGAGAGTAACGATGACAGACAGGGTGAGGGCAACCATTCTCGGCTCCGTTGGAGTCTTGACTCTAAGCACTTCGTGAATCCTCGCACAAGTGTAGTCCCGAGCGACGAAACCGCTCAGTTGGGCGCATGGTTCTTCCGGATTCCGCGCGGGTTTGTCGAATCTCGGGGCAATCGCTCTATCCTTCCCCGAAGTTCCCCTAGAGTTTGACGCGCCACGCAGCAAACCCTTTCAGTTCCGAACCCTCACCGGAGACGACGTTGGTCGAAGTACCCGAGCACCTTCTGCAGAGGTCCGCTGAGGCACGCGCTCGCCTCACCGGCGCATCCGCCGCGGGCGACGATGACACACAGGCAGCACCCGCAGACGCGCCTGCTGCAGCGACTCCCGCGGTGCCTGCGGCTCCTGCTGCCGCAGCGGTTCCAGCCGAACCGGTCGTCAAGGTCCCCGCACCCGTCCCTCCCTATGTGACCGCAGCGCTGAATCGCAAGACGATCCCCTATTGGGTCATGCCGGTCCTTCTGTTCCTGCCGATCTGGGCGATCTACTACGTCGGTTACCTCGAGCGCCCACCCGCAGATCCCGAGGGTCTGTTGTTCGAGGGCGGCGAGGTCTATGCCGAGGTGTGCGCGTCCTGCCATGGCGGAACCGGCTCGGGCGGCACCGGTCGCCAGCTCAACGGCGGTGAGGTGCTGCTGACGTTCCCCAGCGATGCGGCCGGCTACGACGGCCTCGCGGGCCATATCGCCTGGGTCGCCAACGGCTCGGACCAGACCGAGATCACCGAGGGACCCATATACGGCGATCCGGAGCGCACCGGCACTGACAGCCCCCGCACGGTCGGCAGCTTCGGCGCGGCGATGGGCAATTTCACTGAGTCTCTGACTGTGGAGGAGTTGGCCGCGGTCGTCTATTACGAGCGTGTCGCTCACGGTGATCTCGACGATGAGACTGCCGCCCTCGAACTCGAGGTGCTCGAGGAGTTCGTCCACATCAACGATGCCGCTGGTGTCAGCAATCTGGCCCTCGGTGTGTCTGTGGCCGAGGTCAGCGCCCAACTCGACGAGGCCCGTGCCATTGTCGCCGCCGCGCACGACGAGGTCGCGGCCGGTTAACAGGTCTCTGCGATCCGGGAGAATTGTCAGCGGCGCGGGCGCAACCGGTGCGACAATCTTCTGAGCAGAACTAGCCGAGGGAGTTCGGTGGACATCGCAACCACTAGCGAATGGGGCACGGTTTCGGCTCTGGCCGAATCCTTCGACGCTCTCGATCTTCGCCGCCTGTTCGCCGACGACGCCGGTCGGGTTGAGCGTCTGAGCTTCAGCGTCGGCGATCTTCTGGTCGACATGTCGAAACATCGGGTTAGCGATGAGATCGTGACTGCGCTGGTGGCTCTGGCGCAGCGCGCTGGATTGGACCGGCGGGTTGAATCGATGATGCGCGGGGAGCGGATCAACACCACCGAGAATCGAGCCGTGCTGCACACCGCTCTGCGAGCGCCCGCAGGCACGGTGATCGAGGCTGAGGGCCACGATGTGGTCTCCGATGTTCACGACCTGCGCCGGCGCATGGCCGCATTCTGTGGGCGGCTGCGTGACGGCGACTGGGTCGGCTGCACGGGCGCGCCGGTCGACACGGTTGTCAATATCGGGATCGGCGGTTCGGACCTGGGCCCGTCGATGGCCTATGAGGCGCTGGCCGCGTACCGCCATGAGCGTCTGCGCTGCCGCTTCGTCTCCAACGTCGACAGCCGCGATCTGTTGGCCGCTCTGTCGGATCTTGACCCCGCCACAACCCTGTTCGTTGTTGCATCCAAGACGTTCACCACCTCTGAAACGCTGACCAATGCCGTCTCTGCACGGCGCTGGCTGACCGACGCCCTGGGCGACGCGGCCGTCGCCCGGCACTTTGCAGCCGTGTCGACCAACCAGGCAGCCGTCACCGAGTTCGGCATCGAAGCGGCGAACATGTTCGAGATGTGGGATTGGGTCGGAGGCCGCTACTCGCTGGACTCCGCTATCGGTCTGTCGTTGATGGCTGCCGTCGGCCCGGAGCGCTTCGAGGAGATGTTGAGCGGGATGCGGATCATCGATGAACACTTCGCTGCTGAGCCGCTGTCTCGCAACGTGCCGGTTCTGGCCGGGCTGATCGCGGTCTGGTATCGCACTTTCTGCGGGCTGCCGACCCGGGCCGTGCTGCCTTATTCGCAGGCTTTGCGCCGTTTCACTGCTTATCTGCAGCAGCTCGATATGGAGAGCAACGGGAAACGGGTACGTCTCGACGGTGAACCGGTCGGCTGCGAAACCGGTCCGATTGTGTGGGGTGAGCCCGGTACCAACGGGCAGCATTCGTTTCATCAGCTGCTTCATCAGGGAACCACGGTCGTGCCCTGTGATTTCATCGTCTTCGCCCGTCCGGATCACCGCGCTGTTGCCGAGGAGGCCGGCGCGGAGGCAACCGGCCACCACGAGTTGCTTGTGGCCAACTGTCTCGCCCAAGCCGAGGCTCTGGCCTTCGGCAGAACCACAGAAGAGGTCGCGGCTTCAGGGATCGCCCCCGACTTGGCGCCGCATCGGACGTTTCCGGGGAACCGGCCGTCCACCACGATCATGGCGCCGCGGCTGACCCCGTCCGTGCTGGGTCAGCTCATCGCCCTGTACGAGCACCAGACCATGGCCCAGGGCGTGGTCTGGGGGATCAATTCGTTCGATCAGTGGGGCGTCGAGTTGGGCAAGTCCTTGGCTGCCGCGATCACCCCCGAGCTGAGCGCCCCCGAACCCCTGCCCCTAGCCCACGACCCCTCCACCAACGCGCTGATCGCCCGCTACCGCGAGCTGGCCTCCCGTGGGTTGGGTGCCGGCGATGGTTAGGCGGTGCATGACTCGGCGGGTGGAGGCGCTGCCTGTCGACGCCCGGCCTGTCGACGCCCTGGGGCGATGAGTCCGCTAGCTCGGGCGCACGATCAACTGGAACTCCAGGACGCCGCTTTCGTCTATCGACAAGATGATCGGCGCCTGTGGCAGGTCGACGCCGAAGTCCGCCCAGAAGATCTCCGCCGACCCGATGATGAGGCCGATGCCGGGTTCGACGATCGTGGCTTGAAGAGAGAAGGCCACCTGATTTGCAGCGCCCTTGACTGTCAGGTCACCGACCACCTCGACAGGAATTGTGGCGCCTGACTCGAGAGCCTCGATGTCGAGCGGCACCGGCTCGGCGAGCACGAACGTCGCAGTCGGGAAGTCATCGGCGGCAACCGCATCGCGAATTACGTTCTCACGACGCCGGTCGTTGGACTCGATCGTCGTCATGTCAACGGTGATATCGGCTGAGACGAGTGTTCCGTCTTCTATGGCGAGTGATCCGGTCACCCCGCCGGTCCGCCCCACGGCTGTGACGTCGCCGATCGTCAGTTCCTCGTCCACGCGGAACCCTGCGAACGAACCGCTGGCTGTCTCGAAATCGAAATCGCCGAACTCGTCATCGACCGTCCAAACGCTGTTGGCGAGACCGTCGCCTGGTGTCTGCCCGGCTTCCGGCCCGCCGTCCGGCTCATCGACTGGTTCCGGTTCGGCCTCAACGGATGTATCTGCATCGTCGCCCGAGGGCGGGGGTGCAGCGTCTTGGGCCTCATCGTCAGCCGCAGGGTCTTTCCGGGTTTCATCGGCGGCGGCGAGGTCCTCTTGGATCTGTTCCAAGGCTGCCTCGGTGCTCACTGCTTCGGGTGCATCGTCACGAAAGAACAGCAGCCAGAGCGCCGCCACCAGCACAGCCAGAAGCACCAGAGCACCGATTGTCAACCCTCTTCTCCCTCTTTTCTTCATGCCATCTCCTCGGCGACTTCGCGACATGCCTCGATTGTGGCAGCGATCTCGACATCGGTGTGGGCCAGTGATGTGAACACCGCCTCATAGGCGCCCGGTGCGAAGGCCACACCACGGCTCAACATCCCATGGAAGAACCTCTGGTACATGCCGTTGTCGCAGATTTTCTTTGCGGAATCAAAATCAGTTGGAGGTTCACTGCCGAAGAACAGGCCCAGAAGCGGTCCCACCCTCGGGACGCAGGCTTCAACACCAGCGTCGTTGAAAGCGGCGCTCAGGCCCGTTTGCAAACGAGCCGAGATTTCGGTGAGTCGCCTGTAGGAGTCCGGGGTCAGCTGTTCGAGGACCGCCAGTCCCGCTGCGGTGGCCAGCGGGTTTCCCGACAGAGTGCCGGCTTGATAGACGCTTCCCAAGGGGGCGAGATTGCCCATGATCTCGGCTGAAGCACCGATTGCTCCCATTGGCAGACCACCACCGATCACTTTGCCGAAGCACCAGATGTCGGGGCTCACGCCGAACCATTGGGCCGCTCCCCCGAAACAGAGGCGAAACCCTGTGATGACCTCGTCGAACATCAGCAGCGCTCCGACTTCGTCGCAAACATGCCTGAGGCCCTCGAGGAAGCCCGCTGTCGGCTCGACAAGGCCCATATTGGCGGCGACGGGTTCAACGACGACCGCTGCGACCGTTTCGTCTAGTTCCGGCACAACGTTGTAGGGCGCCACAACCGTGTCGGCCACCGCACCTGCTGTCACTCCCTTTGAGCCGACCAAGCCTTGTCGGGCAACCCCCGACCCGCCTGCCACCAACAGCGAATCGCTGTGGCCGTGATAGTTGCCGGCGAACTTTACGATGCGATCACGTCCGGTTGCCCCGCGCGCCATGCGAATGGCGGTCATGACCGCTTCGGTGCCACTCGACACGAGTCGCACCATCTCCAAGCCCGCGACACGGTGAGCGATCTCTTCGGCCAACCGGACCTCGTCATGGGTCGGCGCGCCGTAGCTGGTGCCCAACACAACCGCGGCTTGCAGCGCTTCTGTCACAGCCGGATGAGCATGGCCCAGAATCGTCGGGCCGTAGCTTTGCACGTAGTCGATGTAGCGGTTTCCCTCGACGTCGTAGACGTGGGGACCGTTTGCTGCGGCGACGAAATAGGGGGTCCCGCCCACAGACCCGAAGGCTCGCACCGGTGAGTTGACGCCTCCGGGGATGACTGCCTGAGCACGGTCGAACAGCTCTGTGTTGGACAGCCCTGTGTTGGACAGCCCTGTGTCTGAAGGGGCGCTGTTCACTGAAGTCTCTCGGCAAGCAGGCGTGTGAAGTAGCTGCAGATCAGGTCTGCTCCTGAGCGCTTGATGGCGAGAGTATGCTCGAACGCCACCGGTTCGAGTTCCAACCAGCCCAGTTGTGCCGCAGCGTGGACCATCGCGTATTCACCGCTCACATGGTAGGCAGCGATGGGAACGTCGAATTCGGCTCGGGCGCGCGCGATCACATCGAGATACGGCAGAGCGGGCTTGACCATCACCATGTCGGCACCCTCGGCGATGTCTTCGCGAATCTCCTCGGCCGCTTCCCGAGCGTTGGCGACGTCTTGCTGGTAGCCGCGTCTGTCACCGCCGCCGACGATGGTCACGTCGACCGCGTCGCGGAACGGGCCGTAGAGAGCGGTCGCGTATTTCGCTGAGTAGGCGAGTATTGCGGTCTGTTCAAAACTTGTTCCGTCGAGGGCTGCGCGGACAGCGGCCACCTGACCGTCCATCATTCCCGACGGCGCCACGATGTCGACGCCGGCTTGTGCCTGAGCGACAGCCACTCGCGCGTAGAGATCAAGGGTGGCGTCGTTGTCGGGTTGACCCGCGGCGTCCAGCACGCCGCAATGACCATGATCGGTGTACTCGTCGAGACACAGATCGGCGATAAGCACCATCTCGTCGCCGTGGTCCTCACGCAACTCTGCGAGGGCGATTTGCACAATGCCGTCGGGGTTCCACGCTTCTGAGCCCTCGGCGTCCTTGCGTTGCGGGATCCCGAAGAGCAGAACCGCACCGACTCCGACGTCTCGGAGTTGCTGAACCTCGGATCGCAGCGACTCTCGGGTGTGCTGGCAGTGGCCGGGCAGCGACGAGATCGGCTGCGGTTCGTCGATGCCTTCGCGCACGAACAGAGGAGCGACCAAGTCGCCGACATGAAGCTGCGCCTCTGACACGAGCCGCCGCAAAGCCGGCGTTCGGCGCAGGCGGCGCAGACGACGCTGAGGAAATGGCACCCTGTCAGCCTAGGGCTATACGAGAAGGGCCCGCGCGCTAGAACATTCGGCCTTCGATGCGGCTGGCTGCCAGCCACACCCCCATGTCATAGATGGTCTGGGACATCGCCTGACCAATGAGGTCCAGCTTGCGCACCTGCTCAATCCGCACAGACGCCTGTTCGAGCTCTCGTCTCGGCAACAGTTCTCGGAAGAGTCCACAAGCGTCGGCCAGACAGATGATCACAACATCGCGGGGGTCTGGGATCTCATCGCTGAACAGCACGCCCATGATGCGCAGCTTCACTTCGCGTTCAGCTTTGCCGTCGATGACCGGGTAGCGGCGTGACTTGAACACCCACAAGAAGCGGTCGTCTTCACGCTCCAGGATCCCGACTTGGACCAGACGGTTGAGTGCCTCCTCGCGAATCTCTTCGGCGTGGGTGGCTTCTTGCTCGATCCAGTAACGGGCGTCGCGCTCCGCTCCTTCGCGGTCCTCAGCGATTCGAGCCAGCGTCGGGTCCAGCAGGCTGTCGCCGACTGGCGTGTCATCGATCAGCACCAGCCTCTCCGGGTCCGTGTCGATGCGATATTCCATTGCCAAGTCCATCAGCACTGCACCTGCAAGGATCCGGTCCAGCAACCAACTCGGCACATGCACGAACTTCCCATCGTCGTCACGCAACAACAAGAGCACGACTTCCTCAGCAAATCTCAACATGGCCTCCCTGACCCCCTGTCTTGGTTTTCGCAGCCCTCGATTTCGCACCGAGGCTAGCAGCCCTTGACCGGCCCGTCCCTATCGTCTGGCATCAGCGGCAGCGGCATGGCAGGCGACGACCGCTGATACCAGTCCGTCGATGGTGTGGGGGTCGGCGACAGCGTCGACGTTCAAGCCCAAGCCACGCGCGGCGGCGGCTGTGGCCGGACCGATGCAGGCAACGATTTCAGGGAGGTTGTCCAAACCGACAGCTGCGCACAAATGACTGACCGTCGATGACGACGTGAATGCCACGACATCGCTCTCGCGGCAGGCAACAATGTCGGCGTCCTCGACCGAAACGCCGACTGTTCGGTACGCCGCGACGTCGTGAACCGTCCATCCCTTTTCGCGGAGTCCTTCCGGAAGCACCCTGCGAGCCTCCAGAGCGCGTGCGAGCAGGACCGTCGCGTCACCGCTGTTGGGGTGGGGGAAAGACTCGAGCAGGCCCTCCGCGATTGAGCTGTCCGGGACGAGGTCGACTCTGATCCCCAAGTCTTGGGCACGGCCGCGCGTGCCCGGGCCGATCACCGCCACGGAGACTCCCTCGTTCAGCGGCGCCGGCCCCAAAGCTTCGGCGACCTTGGTTGCACCGTTGGGACTGGTGATCACCAACCAGTCGTCAGGACCCAGGCCGGCGAGATGCTCGCGCAATGCGGCGCCTCCGTCGGTGGGATCCACGACCCCGATGACCGGCACGACAACTGCGGTGGCGCCGAGCTCCTCCAGTGCGTCGGACAGGCCCCCGGCTTGGTGGCGCGCCCTGGCGACCACCACCCGCACTCCGTCAAGGGGACGTTCACGCGCTGTTTGTTCAACCACTGTCCGCCGATCGAGTTTCGGCCAGCAGGGCACGGCCGCCGGCGTCGTCAAGCAGGTGGCGGGCGACGCCTCGGCCAACCTCGTCCGGGTCGCTGCCGCGGCGTTGATGTCGAAGCAGGGCCTGACCGTCGAGTGATGCCAGCATTCCCGCGAGTTCGATGATGCGGTCGCCGTCGACGCCTTCGTTGAGCACCGCATGCGCACCGACTGGAAGCGCGCAGTCGCCACCCAGTTCGGCCAGGAACGCTCGCTCGGCGTCCACAACCAACCGTGTTGCGGGATCTTCGATGGCAGTGAGCGCGGCGACCGTGTCCTCGTCGTCGGCCCGGCACTCGATCGCCAACGCGCCTTGGGCAACCTGGGGAACCATCACCTCGGGATCAAGTGGCTCGACCACGTCGATGTCCAGTTCGAGGCGTTGGACGGCTGCCATGGCCATCACGATCGCATCAAACTGTTCGGCCTTGCGCAAACGTGTTGCGATATTGCCGCGTAGTCCCGAGAACTCCAGGTCCGGCCGATGCCAAGCGAGTTGAGCGCGTCGGCGCACGGATCCTGTGGCGACACGGGCCCCCTCGCGCAGGTCTTGGAGGCTGGATCCCACCAACGCGTCACGGGCGTCACCTCTTGGCGGCACCGCTGCAAGCACCAGCCCATCGGGCGTCGATGACGTCAGATCCTTCGCGGAGTGAACTGCGATGTCGGCGCGACCGTCGAGCACCGCCTGTTGCACTTCTTTGGAGAAGACCCCCTTCCCGCCCATCGCATGGATCGGAGTGTCTGTTCGTCGATCACCCGCAGTCGACACCGCGAGCTCCCCGACGCTCTCCACCAGACCCGATCCGACCAGTAGTGACGCCACATGACGGGTCTGCCACAGAGCCAAAGGGCTTCGGCGTGTGGCAGCAAGCATTCGTCTGCGCCTCGCTTCAGAGGTCGTAGAGATCACGCAGGGATTCAGCTAGGCGATCTCCGCGAGCCCGTCCCGCAGCGTCTTTGAGATGCGTAGAGGGCCCGTGCAGCATCTTGTTGACGATCCGCTTGGTCAGACTCTCGACGGCCGCCAGTTGTTCAGCACTGAGACCCGACAGTTTCGCGGCAATCCGCTCGAGTTCTGCCAGCCTGATCTCCTCTGCCTGCTGACGCAGCGCGCTGATCAACGGTGCCACCTCACGTGCCGAGGTGATCGACTGATAGCGCTGAACTTCGGCATCGACAATCGCCGCGACACTGGCGACTTCACGGTTGCGGGCCTCCAGACCACCATCGATGAACTCACCGATGTCGTCCATGTCGAGCAGGGTGACGCCCTCGAGTCGGCCGGCCACAGGGTCCACGTCTCGGGGAACGGCAATGTCAACGATCACCAGTGGCAGACCGCCGCGTCGGGCAGCCATAGACGCCACATCGGTAGCTTGCAGGATCAGTTCCTGAGCCCCGGTGGTGGTGACCAACACCGCTGCTCGCGCAAGAACGTCCGGGAGTTCCGAGATATGCACGGCTGTGCCGTCGCCCACCGCGGCCAGTTGCACGGCCCGGTCGAATGTGCGGTTGGCGACAACTATCTCTGAAGCGCCGGCCCCGGCCAGAGATCTGACGGTTCCCTCAGCCATCTCGCCGGCACCGATCACCAATACGCTGCGCCCGGCTACGCCGCCGATGCGCTCGTCGGCCAGCGCCACCGCCGCCTGTGACACCGAGGCGATTCCACGCCCGATCGAAGTCTCAGAGCGGGCGCGTTTGCCCACTTCAACGGCGTGGCGGAAGAGACCGCCGAGCACTGACCCGACGGTTCGCTCAGCGACGGAGCAATCCCAAGCGTCGCGCACCTGCCCCAGGATCTCATGTTCGCCGACAACAGCGGAGTCGAGCCCTGCAGCGACTGAGAACAGGTGTCGAACAGCATCAGCATCGTGGTAGGCGTACAGATGGTCGGCAACATTCTCGGGCGCCAGACCTGCATGTCGGGCCAGAAACTCGCGCACATCTTGGTAACCGCCGTGGAATCGCTCGGCGAAGGCGTACACCTCAACGCGATTGCAGGTGGACAGCACCACCACCTCGGAGAGATGGTCGGCTTCGGACAACCCGCTCAGCACCTTCGGCAGTTCATCGACAGCGACGGTCATCTGTTCAAGCTTGGCGAGCGGAGTTGACCGATGATTACAACCAATCGCAACGATCGACACAGCCAGTTCCTCAAATCCGATACTGGAGCCGGTAGCCCTTGGCACCGCTCGATTCCCCAGACCAGCAGAACCGTACCGGGATCAGCAGCTTTCGGCGACCCCGCCGGCGTCTTGTGCCTTGTCTCTCTGCAGTGGCAGCTGACGTTGAAGGTGGAATCCGAGGATCTGCAGCTCGGTGGAAAGGTCCACAGAGCGAACATCAATCCCGTCGGGTGCGACCAGGACCGCTGGAGCGAAGCTGAGAATCGAGCGAACCCCGGCTTCGACAAGCAAATCGACGGTTTCCTGGGCGGCGTCGGCAGGTGTGGTGATCACTCCGATGGCGATCCGATAGTCGGCCACGACTTCAGCGAGGTGCTCGGGGTGATGCACGGTCACCCCGTCGACAGTGGTGCCGATCTTGTCGGGATCGGCGTCCACCGCCGCGACCACTGGGAACCCTCGGTCTGTGAAGCCGGTGTGGTTGGCGAGCGCTTGGCCGAGATTGCCGAGTCCACAGACTACGACCGGCCAGGTGTTGGTCACGCCCAGAGCGCGGCTTATCTCAACGATCAGATGATCGACGTTGTAACCCACGCCTCTGGTTCCGTGCGGACCGAGATAGCTGAGGTCTTTTCGCACCTTCGCGTCGTTGACGCCGGCCAATTCGGCGAGGCCCACCGATGAAACCGTTGCCGGACCGCTCGCAGCCAACTCCAAGAGGCTCCTCAGGTACACGGGCAGGCGGGCAACAGTGGCTTCTGGGATGGGCTCGCGGTCGTTCACTGCCACAACCGTAGTGCTTACCGCAATTCGCGACGCAGCACCTTGCCACCCATTCCCCGCGGGATCTCGTCGACGAAATCGATCTTGGTGGGACACTTGTAGCGAGCCAACTCGCTGCTGCACCAAGCCACGAGCTCGTCCTCCTCCACCATGCAGCCGTCCTCGGGCACGACAAAGGCCTTCACTGTCTCACCGCTGTATGGGTGAGGTATCCCGACAACACCCGCTTCGCGAACCGCCGGATGTCCGACGAGCACCTGTTCAACCTCAGCAGGGAACACGTTGAATCCAGAGACGATGACCAGATCCTTGGCCCGGTCCACCAGATAGAGATAGCCGTCATCGTCGACCACTGCGATATCACCGGTGTGGAGCCATCCCTCTTCGTCGATGACCCTCGCGGTGGCGACAGGGTCGCCGAGGTACCCCCTGAATACGTTGGGGCCCCTTACCAGCACCTCGCCTGGATCGCCGACATACACATCGTCGCCATGGTCGACAAGGCGTACTTCCACACCGGGGATCGGTCGGCCGATCGAGCCGATGGGCGCGTCCGTGCCGGCCGCGAGCGTTACTGTAGGGCTTGCTTCGGTCAGGCCGTAACCCTCATAGATCCGAACACCGAAGCGGGACTGTGCTTCTTCAACCACCCGGTCCGGGATCGCCGCGGCGCCCGACGCAGCCAAGCGGATCCGCGAGAACGCGCCTTCCTCGACGTCTTCAAGACGGGTCAACGCCGACCACATCGTCGGTGGGCCGGCCAGCGTGCTGACTTGTTCTTCAACTATGAGTTCGACCATCGACACTGGATCGAACCGTTCAACCAACACCAGCGTCGCGCCCACCCAGAGCGAGAGGTTGAGGATCGAGTTGAGCCCCAGCACATGAAAGAGCGGAACGACACAGGCCGTTACATCGTCTGGGCGGGCCACCTGTTCGGGTCGGGCCAGTACCTGACGAATGTTCGACGCCAGGTTGCCGTGGGTGAGCATCGCAGCTTTGGGGCCGCCTGCGGTTCCGCTGGTGAACAGCAGGGTCGCCAGTTGCTCGTCGTCTCTGTCGACGATCGGCGGCCCTGCACTCCGGGCGGCACTGTGGTGGGCGACGGCTGCGTCGAGGTCTATGGCTCCTTCGAGCACCGCGCCTGCCGGAACAAGGCGATGTTCAAGCGAAGGCACCTCTGAGCGGTCGAGCATTTCGAGAGCAGCCACGCCTGCCGGGCCGGCAATAACTGCTCTGGCATTGACAACCGACAGTTCACGTTGGATCTCAGCCGCGGGCGCCATCGGATTGAGGGGAACCGCAACCATGCCTGCTCCAACCGCCCCGTACCAAGCATGCACGAACCGCGTGTTTATGCCACAGAGGATGGCGACTCTGTCTCCAGGCTCGAGGCCGAGACCGACGAGCACGCCTCGGATCGCGGCGATCTCCTCCCGGAGCTGTCCATAGGAGACACGGTCGCTGCCGGAAACGATGGCGGTGCGGCTCCCGGGATGGCCTTCGAGCAGAGTGGCAATGTTCACGGCGACGGGTCCCCCGGGTTCAGATCAACACAGTTAGACCACCATAAATGATGGCACGCCCCGACGCCGAGGAAAACAACCACGGGATTGTTCACAGCAGAAGGAACTGAACCGCTGAGGCGCCCAGAATCAGCATCAGCAGAATGATGATAGCGATGGTGGTTCCGCTTCTCATTGGGGTTGTCCCTTTCTTTGGATCTCAACCGCGATCGTCGCACCACCCTGTTGGCCGTCAGTAGCTGACAGGCGAATCTCGTCGCCTTCGGCCAGGTCGAATTCGCTCGCGGCCGATCCTCGGGCGATCGCGAGCGAAAGCAAACCGCTCGAGTCGACCATCAAGCCCGCGCGACCGGCGGGGATCTGGTCGTAGGCCTCGGCACGCATCCCGATTTTCTCGGTGTTCGACATGGCAACCAGCATTGTTTCACCGAAGCGGTCGATGTCGACTGGATCGACGTTCAACTGGCAGTTGCCGAAACGGTCGATCCACAACACTTCGGCTACGAGTTCATCGCCTTCGATCCGGCTCACCGGCAGCACGCCGGGCACCAAGCCGGCGGTGTCGATATCCTCCCCGAGCTCTTCCAGTGGAACCCCATTGCACAGGTGTGCTGCCGCTGGGGCGAACACGTCCCGACCATCGAAGGTTGCACCTCCAGCCAGAGGCAGACGGTGGTCTTGCGAAGTGAGCTCGATGGCTCGTGTGGCGCCGCCCACGAGACCCACTGCTGGAGCCAACAGCCCGTTGTCGGGCCCGATCAGATACGACGCTCCGTCGCCGACTTCGATTGCTACGGCTCGCCGTCGGCTTCCCACGCCCGGGTCGACGACTGCGACAACCACGCCTGGGCACAGATAGTCGGCGGATCGGGCGAGGGCGAGACCCCCAGCTCGGGTGTCGTGTGGGGCTATCCCGTGGGTGACGTCGATGATCGCGACGTGCGGGGCGATTGAGCGGATCACCGAGTGGACGACGCCTACGAATTCGTCTTCGTGCCCGTAGTCGGACAGAAACGAGACGGTGTCGAATCGAGCAGCCACAGCGACGACGTCAGCTTCCGAGTTCACGCGATCTCTGTGTCGCCGCCCGCACGACCTTGCCCACGAGCGCGACCAGATCCGCCTCTGCGAACACTGCCAGGCCCGCCGCGGTGGTGCCCCCGGGCGATGTGACGTTGCTGCGCAGCACCGCCGGGTCCTCGCCTGATTCTGACAGCAGCGTGGCTGCGCCCAGAAGGGTTTGGCGGGTGAGCGCATCGGCTGCCTCGGGAGTCAGGCCTTCGGCGACTCCGGCCGCGGTCAGCGCTTCTGCGAGGTGGAACAGATATGCAGGGCCTGATCCCGATAGTCCTGTTACCGCATCGAGGTCTATTTCGTCGACCAACTCGACAGTGCCGACCGCGCCCATGATGCCCGCTGCCCAGTCGAGATCGTCCGGTCCTGCTGCGGCGCCTTCGGCGATGGCTGCGGCGCCTTTCCCAACTAGGGCGGGGGTGTTGGGCATACAGCGGACAACCGCAGTGCCCGCCGGGAGCTGCCGTTCGATCACCTCGGTACGGACTCCGGCTGCGATGGACAGAACCCGGGTGACTCCGGCCGCGGCCAGCCCCCCCAACACCGCGGCCACCACGTCTGGTTTTACGGCGATCAGCGCGTCGGTCCCCGCCACCGGCTCGGTTCCGATCGACATCGACGGATGTCTGGCCTGCAGCAGCGCCCGGCGTTCGGCGACGGGCTCGACGACATGCAACTCTTCGGCTTCGGCCCAGCCGCGATCGACCAGCCCTCCGAGCAGCGCTTCGGCCATCTTGCCGCCACCGACGATCTGCAGCTTCATCCGACGAACGGTACCCCGCCAACCGCCGTTTCATTGGCAGTTCCGTCGCTGGGCAGTAGCGTGCGCAGCATGCACGGAGGGGACCTGTTGGCGGAGTCGTGCGAGTCGACAGGGTCGATCGCATGTGTGGGACTCGATCCCCGGCCTGAACTGATTCCTGATGAGATCGTCAGGTCAGCGGTTGCTCAAAGCGATGATCCGCGCGAGCAGGTGGCATCTGCTTTCGAGACGTTCATGGTGTCGATCGTGCGCGCCGTGGCGGGCCATTGCGCAGCCGTGAAGCCGCAGGCTGCTTGCTACGAGGCCTACGGTTCGCTTGGTTGGCAGGTCTTGGAACGGATTGTGGCCGAGGCTCGCAGGCTCGGCGTGCCGGTCATTCTGGATGCCAAACGCTCAGACGTCGGCTCCACAGCAGTACACTATCGACAGGGTCTGCTCACGTCTGCGCCTGGGCTGGTCGGTTCTCAACGACTGCCGGGGCTGGGCGTTGACTGGGTTACCGCCAACCCCTACCTGGGGGGTGATTCCGTCGAGCCGCTGCTCGGCTCGCCTGAAGAGGGAAAGGGCGTTTTTGTGCTGGTGCGCACATCGAATCCAGGCGCTCAAGATTTCCAGGATCAGGTTGTTGGCGACGGTTCACTGCTGAAGGTGGTGGCCGCGAAGGTTCATGAATGGGGACGGGGCCGCCAGGGCGCCAGCGGATTCTCCGACGTGGGGGCTGTGGTCGGAGCGACTTGGCCTTCCGAGGCCGCGGAGTTGCGAGCCATGCTTCCTGACACATTGTTCTTGGTGCCTGGATTCGGCGCCCAGGGCGCTGACGCTTCACAGGCTGTAGCCGGTTGCACCGCTCAGGGAACGGGAATCATCGTGAATTCGAGCAGGGCGATTCTCAGCGCTTGGCGGTCAGAGGCCGACGGAACCGACCCGGTCGAGGCAGCCCGCGCCGCGCTGGACGAGATGAACGAGCAACTCTGCGACGCACTTCCTTGAGCATCTCTCTATTCAGAGGGAGGGGGCCGGCGGGAGCGACGACGCACACTTCCCCGAGTACCCCGCCGCCCCGCCTGGTAGACACTAATATACATGTAATATATTAAAACACAACTTAATATCTGTCGTTATTCAGCGAATCGCGAGGCGAAACCTATTCGGAGGGCCGGCCTGAAGCAGAGTTCGACCGCCGCCCACAGCGACCCGAGGATTCGATCAAGCTCGGCTTCGGTCACCGCAGCGACGGGCAGCGACCCAGCCAGGAACACCGCGTCCTCATCGCCGATCTCGAAGCTCAGCCCGGTCAATTTGTGATTGCGGCGCAGCAGTTGGCGATAGAACTCGGCTTCGTTCTCCTCAGGGGCCGGCATCACGTAGGTCTCGAACTGCAGGGTGCGCTGGCGCAGCGTCAACCAGGCTGTCCAGACGTCCTTCTCTTCGCCGAGGACTCGCACGAACCAGCGCAAAATGTCGTCGGTGCTGCGTTCCACCGCATCGATCAGCGGGTTGGCTGCCGCAGCCTGCTCGAGCCAGGCGTCGATGCGCTGCTCTACGGCTGCCAATTCGGCGGGTGTGGCGAGAGGCGACTCCATGCGACGCTACTGGGAGGGCCCTGGGGTCACGTGCAATCGACCGGCACGCGGGCCGCTATGTCGTCATAGACGCGGCGCAACCGGCCGGCCATTGTCGTCCAAGTGTAGGAGCGGGCTGCGGTCGCCGCGTTGCGTGACAACTCGTCGGCGAGCAGCGGTGAATCCAGGATCGAGCCGGCCGCTGCGGCGAATTCGGCGGGGTTGCGGCCGATGATTCTGAATCCCGTGCGTCCATGCTCCACGAGCGTGCGCAACCCTCCCACATCGGATGCGACAACGGGCGTTCCGCACGCAGCTGCTTCAAGGGCCACGAGTCCGAACGACTCCGAACGACTAGGCACCAGACACACATCGGCGGCCCGGTAGTAGGTCGACAGCAGATGATGAGGTTGCGGCTCGACAATCTCCACCCGCTCAGCAAGGCCATTGTTGGCGATCAGCTTTTGCAGGCGGCGAACCTCGGTGTCGCCCTCGGCGCCGCTCGCCCCTCCCACAATCAGCAGTCGGGCTTCCGGGTCGTTGAGTTCGGCCAGCGCCTCGACGGCGACATCGGCTCCTTTCAGCGGCTGAATCCGCCCGACGAACAACAGCACCGGGCCTGATCCCAGTCCGAGTGCCTGACGTGCGCCGTGTTGTGCCCCGGCCGAGAAGAATGCGTGGTTGACTCCGGGCGGCACGATCTCGATGCGGTCGGGATCGGCCCCGTAGTGCGACACCAGTTCGTGCAATTCGGTCACTGAGTTGGCGGTGATCGCGTCGGAACAGCGGATAACCTCAATCTCGGCATCAATGCGCAGTTGCGGTTCAGGATCACCGGTCTCGGCTTTCACCCGCGCCAGCGTGTGGAAGGTCGCTACCAACGGCAGGTCGAGTTCGTGCTTCAGCCGATGGCCTGCAACCCCGGACAACCAGTAGTTGGCGTGGATCACGTCGACTGGATCACGCAGCAGGCAGCCCCGAACCCGGTCGGCAAAGCTGTCTACGATTGCGGGCAGTGCCTCCTTGGCGAGGTCGACGGGCCCTGCTTCCACATGGACGACCCGAAACCCGGGTTCCACATCGACATGGGTGGGGAGCGCATCGTCCCACCGTCGGACGTAGACGGTGACATCGGCCCCAGCCTGCGCCAACGAGGACACAAGCTCGCGGACATAGACGTTCATGCCACCCGCATCGCCCCCGCCGGGCTGTACCAGCGGCGAAGTGTGGAGGGAAAGAACTGCGACCTTACTCACGGCCCTGCCCCCCAAAGGCCTGCTGACGCGTGTGGGTGGCAATCCATTTGTTGAACGATACCCAGCCTTTGCGCTGACAACGCCGGCCGACCACACCGGTCAGCCGCCCGAGACCGGTGGCAGCACCGCGCGTTGCCGACGCTGCGGACAGCGCCGCAGATCTGACCACACCGGTCAGCCGCCTGAGACCGGTGGCAGCACCGCGATTTCGTCGCTGTCGGTTACGTGTTCGGTGCGCTCGGCCGGTTCGCCGTTGCGCCAGACTGCGCACGTCTCCAGCACCGCCTCGAATTCTGCTCCGTAGCATTCGACTGCGGCGTCGAGGATCTCGCCGACGGTGGAGCCGGCGAACTCGTCGCTGCGGCGCCCGGCCGCTTCCCGGGCCGAAGCAAACAATCGGATCGTGGCCATAGCCGCACGCTACCGGCTGCTCGGGCTACCGGTCGCTTTCGCTGCCTGGGTGGTATCCCTGTTCTTGTCACACCGCGCCAGTACGGTCGGCTCCATCATGTTGAACGTGCTGATCGCCCGCCACGGACAATCGGAATGGAACCAGCTTGGTCGCTGGCAGGGCCAGGCCGACCCCCAGCTTTCGGAGTTCGGTTTCGTTCAGGCGTCCGACGCGGCGACGAATTGCGGCTCGTTCGACGCGATCATCTCCAGCAACCTTCAACGGGCCAGCCAGACGGCGGCCGTGATCTCGGAGGCCACGGGCATCGGCCCCGTGCTCATCGACGATGCCTTCTCCGAACGCGATGTCGGCTTGTACCAGGGGCTGACCCGCGAAGAGATCGACGAGCGGTTCCCCGGCCAACTCGACGCCGGCGTCTGGCCCGAGGGTTGGGAGACCGACGAGACGGTGTTGCAACGGGTTCTGGGCGGACTGGAGAGCCTGCGTCGGCAGTGCGGGGACGGTGATGTGCTCGTCGTCGCCCACGGTGGAGTGATCTACGCTCTGGAACGCCATTTCGGCCACGAATACCACCGGATCCCCAATCTCGAAGGCCGTTGGCTGCACCACGACGGCACAAGTTGGCACCTCGGCGAGCGGGTAGCGCTCACCCAAAAACTGGAACCTCAGAAACAGGATCTGATCTTATGACCGACATTCCATCAATAAACAGGATGTCCTCGCGCTACCCGGTGGAAGTGATCCGCAGTGATCGCAGAATCAAAACCGTCTCAGCCCGTATCGTCGAGGGGGTGATCCGCGTGCGGATTCCCTCCTGGATGTCGGCGCAGGAGGAGAACCGGTTCGTAACCGACATCGTCGAGCGCATCGAACTACAGCGCCGCTCCGACGGAATCGACCTTGAGGGGCGCGCTCGGGTGCTTGCAAAGAAATTCGACCTCCCGCTGCCGGCTTCGATTCGCTGGTCCAAGACCCAACGCCAGCGCTGGGGGTCGTGTTCCACTCACAGCGGCCACATCCGCATCTCCGACCGGCTCGTGGATGTGCCGCCTTGGGTGTTGGATCATGTGATCGTGCATGAACTGGCACATCTCGTCGTCCCCAACCACTCGGCTGCTTTCGACGTATTGGTTGAGCGCAACCCACTCGCAGAACGGGCTATCGGCTACCTCATGGCCCTCAACGATCGAGCTGACCCGGTTGCCGACCTCCCCACATTGGAAGACCAGCCCGCACAGCTCGACGACTTCGACGGCGCTGGGCTGCCCCAAGCCGGGTGACCCCAGCGCCAAGACTTGGCGGTGGGGTGAAGATCATGGTGCCGAGAGGGATTTCCCAGCCAGCCAGACAGCCTCATCGTGGCCGGTCGGCGTGCTCGGCGGCGCGTCGGTCCACTCCCAGAGCTCTTCAGAAATCCGGCGCCAATTGGCCCTGGCGCCAAGTTTCCCCAAGATGGAGAACAAGCCGAGGTTTATGCGTTGAATCAAGGCGAACGTGGGAGGCACGTTGGTGTGCTTCAGAATCGCGTGGGTCTTGGCGTCAAAGGTCTGGCGGAGGAGCGCGCTGCTGTAGCCGGAGGTGAACGTCATTGGGGCGTCCTCGAGGATCATCTCGTAGTAGGCCGCGAACCACCCGAAGATCTCCTCATCGCCGAACGGCGCGTCCGCCCCCAGCACGTTCACCTCCTCGGCAGTGCGGCGGAATGCTGCGGGGTCCCTTCGGATCATTGCTCTGATAAGTCGGGCGAACTGCTCCACCTCGGTGGGCTCGAAGTGTTTGACCAGTCCGAAATCGACAAAGGCGACGCGGCCGTCGTCGGCCAGCAGATAGTTGCCCGGGTGCGGGTCGCCGTTGAACACATACAGGCGGTTCAAGCTGCGGAACACGAAGCGGTAGACAACTTCGGCTACTCGCTCCTTCACCTCGTCTGATTCGTCATAGACGGACTCGAACGGGCGTCCGGGCACGAATTCAGTGGTTAGAACCCGATCCGTCGAACGATCCGGGTCTACGTCGGGCACCCATATGTGAGGGTGGCCGCGGTAGTAGTCAGCGAAGAGCTTCTGATTTGCCGCTTCGTGGCGATAATCGAGCTCTTCGCTGATTCGAGCCCGAAGTTCCGCTACGAGCTCGTCGGGGCGCAGGCCCGGGTAGACCATGCCCAACAGCCGGGCCAGCGCCTCGCTGTTGTCCAGATCGGACGCAATGGCTCGGGCGATCCCCGGGTATTGAACCTTCACCGCCACTGCCTTGCCTTCGCTGGTGACGGCACGGTGGACCTGGCCGATCGAAGCCGCTGCTATCGGCTCCGGGTCGATTTCTGTGAAGACCTCGTGGAGCGGTCGTCGCAGTGACCGCTCGATTTCGGTGAGCGCCAGATCCGATGGCATCGGCGGTGCGTCTGCGCGCAGACTGGCGAGCGCTCGACTCATAGCGGGCGGCATGCCCTCGTCGAGGTAGCTCGCCATCTGGCCGAGCTTCATCAACGCGCCTTTCATCTCGCCCAGAGCCGCCACGACGTCTTCGGCTTCACGACGTTCGAGGTCGGCTTGCAGGCGGCGCCGTGATCCGTCCGCGGCCAGTTTCTGGCGGGCTTTGGTCATGCTCCGGTCGAAGCCGCGGCGGACCATCAGGCGCGCCATCTCGGCGCGTCGCTGGCCGTTGCTCAATGCTGTGATCGGCGAGGTCGCCGACTGTTTCGGGCTTCGCAGACGGAGCAACCCTGCGAGTGCGCCCAGCAGGACGATCAGGACCACTAGGCCGCGGCGCACAATGTCTGCCCTGGGTCAGCCCTCGTCGGAGGGTCGGTCTTGCAGCCGCTCCGCGAGTTCTTCTGCTTGCTCCAGGTTGTCTTGGTCCAGCGCTTCCAGCGCTTGGTCGACAAGGTCGAGCGCGGCGGCGGCGCCGATGGCGGTGCTGTCGCCGACGACTTCCGCATCGGGTTCGTGTGAGATCTCAGAACAATTCACTGAGCGCCTCTTGGGGAGTGATCGCGGGGATGGGTGAACGCATGTAGTCCTTTACGTTTCTCGTGACGATATGCCGGGCGCCGCAAGCTTGGGCAGCAGCTATCTGCAAAGCATCTTCAAAGTCGCTCATGGGCAGCGCGGCAGCGAAACGAACCGCTTCGGTATCGGTCACTGCCACCGATACGAATCCAGTCAACTCGACCAGAAAGTCGCGGGCGCTTGATCCGCCGCTCGAGGAGGCCACCAAGTAGTAGAAGTTCGAGACGGTGCGCCAGGCAATGAATGCCCTCTTGTTGCCGCGCTCAATCCGATCGAGAAGTTCCGAGGCCGGTTCAGAGTAAGGCTGCCGGTCAAGCGCGACGTCAATGAGAACATCGGTGTCCAACAGCATCAGAGGTGCTTTTGGGACAGCGCTTCGTAACGCGGGTCATCACGGTCCGCGGCGCCGAACTGACCTCGCCAGCGATCCGAGAATGATTGTGTTGTGGTGCCGACCACTTCTCTTAGTGCTTGCTCGATGAGCGATGAAAGCGACACGCCGCGGGAGCGGGCGTAACTCTTGGCCTTAGGCAGCACCTCTTCATCCACAGTGACCGTGAGTTTCTTTTTCATTGCTGTTCTTCTCTGCTCCTGTGTCCATTCGCATTTCAACACATATACGTATAATATTTCTAGTATACGTGTAATCGTCGGTCGGTCAAACTTCCGCGACTCGATCTGACATCGGTGTGGGGCACGGGGCAGGCTAACGTGATGAATACCCGTCACCCCCATGCCGGCGAGCCGTTCAGCGATGACGACGAAGCCATCGCCGCGGCCCTCGAAGAGGTCAGCATCCCGACTCTCATGTGCACGATGGTTCACATCACCGGGGATCTCGACTGGGTTCGCGGCGACATCAAGCCCGCCGGGCTGTTCCTCAACGAGTACCAGGGCTACATGGACGAGGAGTCGAAGGCCGAGGTGCGGCGACGGGCCTTGCCGGAGATCATCGCCTACCGCGACAACGGGTGCGTTCTGCCCGAACCGCAGCCGGACGCCGAGCTTCTTCACGAGATGATGAACTTCATCGGCTGCGCGGAGATCCCAGAAGAAGTCTTGCCGATGATGCTCGACGAGATGGGATTGGGAGACACCGACGTCAACCGCGTTGCCTGGTCCGACGAGATTCCCGAGAGTGCCAAGAACGCCTTCCCGGTTGTCGTGATCGGTTGTGGCGAATCGGGTGTGCTGGCCGGTATTCGGCTGGCCGAGGCCGGTCTGCCGTTCACGATCATCGACAAGAACGGCGGGCCCGGCGGAACCTGGTGGGAGAACCGTTACCCGGGCGCCCGTGTCGATGTCGGCAGCCATTTCTACTGCTACTCCTTCGAGCCCTCGGACCATTGGACGGAGTACTTCTCCCAGCAGCCCGAACTGCAGCAGTACTTCGTCGATGTGATGAAGCGCCATGAGATCACCGACCACTGCCGTTTCGACACCGAGGTCACCGGGGCCACCCTCGACGAGTCGACGGGTACCTGGGCAGTCGCCGTCCGTGCCGCTGACGGCAGCACCGAGACGCTGCAGGCCCGTGCGATCATCAGCGCTGTCGGTTCCCTTAACCGCGCGAAGATGCCTGAGATCGACGGTATCGATGACTTTGAAGGGCCTTGGTTCCACTCAACCCGCTGGGACCACAGCGTCGACATAATCGGTAAACGGTTCGCGCTCATCGGGGCGGGAGCCAGCGGTTTTCAGATCGCGCCGACCATCGCCGGCCAGGTCGAGCATCTGTCGATCTTCCAGCGCACCGCGCAATGGATGTTCCCCAACCCGAACTACCACGAGAAGGTCCCCAAAGGGCAGAAGTGGGCGATCCGGCACCTGCCGTTCTTCGGTCGCTGGTTCCGTTTCCTGCAGTTCTGGCCGGGTTCTGGAGGGGATCTGAGCAGCAGTCGCATCGATCCCGACTACGACGACAGCGACGGGCACGCGGTCAGCGAGCGGAACCTGGCGACCCGGGGCTTCTTCGAGGGTTGGCTGCGGCAGCAGGTCGGCGATGACGAGGAGTTGTTGGCCAAGGTCATTCCCGACTATCCGGCGACCGGGAAGCGCACCTTGCAGGACAACGGTTCGTGGCTCAAGGCCTTGACACGCGACGACGTGGATCTCATCCGCACGGGTATCGAGCGCATCGAGCCGTCCGGGGTGCGCACTGTCGACGGGGAGCTTCACGAGGTCGATGTGATCTGCTACGCCACCGGGTTCCACCACAATCGTTTTCTGTGGCCCATGGACATCCGCGGCCGCGGCGGCAAGCTCCTCAGCGAGTTCTGGGGCGAGGAGCCGACTGCCTATCTGGGCATCACCGTCCCGGAGTTCCCCAACCTGTTCTGCATGTACGGTCCGGGCACCAATCTGGCCCATGGCGGAAGCCTCATCTTCCACTCCGAATGCCAGATCACCTACATCATGGGGTGCTTGCAGCAGTTGCTCGCCGGGCACCATCGCCTGATGGAGCCCCGGCCCGAGGTACACGACGCCTACAACGCCCGTCGCAAAAGCGAGATCGATCAGATGGTCTGGAGCCATTGGTCGATCCCCCATACGCATTACAAGAACGTCAACGGCGATGTCTTCACCCTGTCGCCCTGGCCGATCCACGCCTACCAGCAGTGGACCAAGGCCCCCGACCCCAGCGAATACACCTTCACCTAGCCGCTGAGGCCAGACGGGCCCACTTGGCGGCGGAGCCATACGATTCGATCATGTTGGGCCGAACTGGTACACGGGAGCGTCATCTTCGGTGCCTTCTGGAAAGAAAGATCTTCGGTCAGCAGCTGTCCACGAGTTCGGCCACGCGGCCGGTTTCAATGGCCATTTCACCGGTCCTTCGGTTTGCAAAGGCTCTACACGCCAAACCATGTGCCCTGGACCGCTACAATCCGGAACTTCTTACCGTCGAAGCCTCGGAAACCATGACATCCACACAATCGCATCAGCATATTGAGCAACACACCCGCACGCGCTTGGGAACCGCTCATTCCTACCCAATCGTATTTGCGACGGCTCATCCGATGCGCACTACGGTTCATCTAATATCTCTGCCTGCATGCTTTTTGGGCATATTAGTTTTGGTAATGGTGTTGTTGAACGCATGTAACGCTTCGACTGAATCAACCCTTTTAGCAGAGAACACTCCTAAGAGCGGAGTCTTGGAGCCTGCCGCGTTCCCAAATTGTCGGATGCAGGAATATGTTGAAACTTTACGAGCTGAGGGACAAGGTTACTCAACAGCTCTTGAAGCTCTCAATGAATTCCCTATCACCGATTTTCCCTACGAGATTTTCGTAATTTCAGAAAAGACAAATCGGACGGTGATTTGGGAGATGCGCGATGCTAACGACATCCGCTCTGGGGAGGTTACCGCAAGAAAGTCAAGTTGGGGGTGGGCTGTGTCTCACGGCGGGTGGTGCGTGCCGAGTCAAACAATGGAGAAGCCGAACGTCGAATAGTGCCAATCAGGTTAGGGATTTGAGGCTTGGCGGGCGGTGGCTGAGCCGGAGGGGTAGCCGATCAGCATCACCACTCCGGAGACGACGAAGCAGGCCATCACCCACACGAACCCGTCGTAGATGCCGTCGTAGCTGAATCCCGCGGCCAGGGTGCTCACCACGCTGATGCCGATCGCGTATCCGACCTGTTGAAAGGTGCGGAGCGTGGCGTTGGCGCTGGCGAACTGGTCGACTCCGACCTCTGCCATCGCCGCGCTCTGATAACCGGCGATGGTCGCCCCGACGCCGACACCGATCAGGGCCGCGGAGGGCAGGTAGACAAAGACGTAGTCCTGCTCGGAGGTGAACGTAAGCAGTATCCAGAGGTAGCCGGCGGCGGTCACCCAACAGCCGACCGACACTATCCAGCGGTGCCCGATGCGGTCGGCCATCCCTCCCAGGCGGGCCGATGTCACCGCGGCGATCAGCGGACCCGGAGTGAGCCCGAAACCGGTTTTGAGCACGCTCATACCCCAGAGCTCTTGAAACATGAACGAGTTGAGAAAGAACCCGGCGGTGAAGGCCAGCGAATAGACCCAGAACGCCGCAGTCGACACCGAGTAGGGACGGCCCTCGAACAGCGACAGGTCAAGCAGCGGGGCCGGATGGCGAGTTGATCGCCACACCACGAGGGGAACCACCGCTATCCCGGCCAGGATCAAACCGAGCACGCTCTGGTCGGTCCACCCGTGCTGTTCGGATCGGACGATTCCGTACATGATCAGGGCCACGCCCGCCACGCCGACGGGAACCCCGATCAGGTCCAGCGGTCCCTCGGCTGATTGATCACGGGTCTCAGCGACTAGGCGTCGGGCCAGCACCGCGACGATCAGCCCCAGCGGAACGTTGACAAGGAAGATCCCGCGCCAGCGACGTGAGCTCTTGGCGCTACCTCGACGAGGGAGCGCAGCCAGCGGAACGTTGACAAGGAAGATCCCGCGCCAGCTCCATGTGCTGATCAGCACTGCGCCGACCGAGGGGCCGAAGGCTGCGCCCAGCGCACCGGCGGCGCCCCAGATGCCGATCGCCACGCCTCGTCGAGACAGCGGGAACTGCGGGAGGACCATCGCCAGCGAAGCGGGCATGAGGAACGCGCCGCCTGTCGCCTGCACGACTCGGGCAACGATCAGGGTCAAGGGGCTGTTGGCTATTCCGCACAGCAACGAGCCCAGCAGGAACAGGTACAGCCCGGCGGTGAAGGTTGCCCTTCGACCACGGCGGTCCGCGGTCCGGCCTGCCAGCAGCAGCAGCGAGGCTAGGGCGATGTTGTAGCCGGAGATCACCCAGGGCAACTGCGCCGACGTCGCTTTGAGGTCGCGTGCTATCGACGGCAGGGCGACGTTGACGACCGACACGTCGAGCACCACTAGGAACGCTGCCGCGGTGACTACGATCAACGCCAACCAGCTCTCCCGGGTGATCTCTTCGGGAGCGGCAGCGGGCATCAACCGCCGACGGTAGTTCAGAACTGCGATTACTCCACGCCGCGCCCCGAACTTGTGTGCCGTCTTGTGTGCCTCTGTGGTTCAACAGCGCTAGACACAAGCCCGTGACACCCGCCCTTGACCGCGATCAGCGTCGCTTCGCGCGTAGAGCTGTCTTCTTGCGATTTGCGAGTCGTCTGCTGTGTCGTACCCGCCACACTTCTGACAGCCCCGTTAACGCATTCGGCCGGCCCGTCGTGGTGGTCGCGAACCACAGGAGCTTCTTCGATGTGCCGGTGGGTTTCGCTCTGCTCGAAAGCCTCTCGCTGCGAGCCCGGATCTTGGTGCGCGCCAAGTACTTCGACATCCCGTTCATGGGATGGTTCCTCAGATCGGCCGGGTGCATCAGCGCCGGCAGCGGGTGGAGGGCAACGATCGACACCGCTGTCGAGACGCTCGGTGCCGGTCGCCCGGTTGCGGTGATGCTCGAGGGACGGATCGTGCCGCCCGAGAAACGCGACGAATCGGGCCTCGGCAAGGTTCGCAGGGGGTTTCTGGAGATCGCCAGAGCAGCCGACGCTGTCGTGCTGCCTGTCGCCATAGTCGGTTCGGATGCCGTATGGCCGGCCAACAGGCGGTTCCCCCGGCTTCCCTGGCGCGGCCGACCGTTGGTGCAGATCCATGTCGGTGAGGCCATTGTCATTGACGACCTCACCAACCGCGAGGCCCTTGAAGCCGTCCGTTCGGTTGTCGCCTCCCATATAGACCGTATGACCGAGGCCCCGCAAACGGGTGACGGGTTTCCGAGCGCGAACATCTGATTTGCGGGGCCGTGGCCCGAGCGGCCCAGTGAACGAAGTGAAACAAGAGCGGGGAACAACGGACCGCAACTCGAAAGCTCGCCTACCCACGCGCGCGCCCGGCGTTCTACGCTGCCGCTATGGACAACCAACCCAACATTCTGTTGATCGTCTCCGATGAGGAGCGACGCAACGACTGGCTGGTCGGCAAGGCCGACCTGTCGGCGCATGATCGGCTGCGAGCCGACGGGTTGACGTTCAACCGCTACTACACGCACTCCTCTCCCTGTTCGCCTTCACGGGCGAGCCTCTACACCGGCAGTTATCTCGCCGAGCACGGGGTGGTCGACAACGTCTCGTTCCCGGCTCACACGGCTCTCGACCCGGCGATTCCGACGATTGGCAGCCTTCTGGCCGATCACGGGTATTACAGCGCTTACCTGGGCAAATGGCATCTCTCGCACGAGCACGTCCCGGAGATGACCGCCCACGGATACCAGGATTTCCGGGGGAACGACATGCACTACACGGGGTCGGCTTGGAGCGGGCGTTTCTTCGATCCGATCATCGCCGCTGATGCGATGGAGTGGCTGCGCAACCATGCCGACGACGACACTCCCTGGCATCTCACTGTGGCGCTGGTGAACCCGCACGACATCATGTGGTTCCCGATCGACCATCCGAGTTATCAGGCCGAGCACCCCAGAGACGCCGAGGCGTTCGATTTCATGCGCAACCTGCGCCTTGAGGGTGTGCCGGTGGAGGCGATGTCGGAGGACTATCCGGAGCGGTTCAGCGACCTTCCCGCCAACTTCCACGACGATCTGCATTCCAAACCGGAGATCCAGAGGGCCTGGCGCCAGGTGCGCAACCACGAACACTTCGTCGGTCAGATGGACCTCGCCGATGAACGGGCCTGGCTACGGCAACTCGACTACTACGCGTACCTCCATGAGCAACTCGACCAGAACCTCGGCGAGCTGCTCAACACGTTGGACGAACTCGGCGTCTACGACGACACCGTCATCGCCTACACGTCCGATCACGGCGATGCCTGCGGCAGCCACGGCCTGCGCGCCAAGCTGCCCTGCGTCTATGAGGAGGTGATGGGGGTCCCGCTGGTCATCAAGGTTCCCGGGGTCACTGAGGCTGCGACGACAACCGATGCTCTGGCTACTCATGTTGACCTCGCCGCGACGCTGTGCTCACTGGGCGGGGTCGACCTCGACGAAACCCCTTCGTTGTCGGGTGTCGACTTGATGCCGGCACTCGCCGACCCGAGTGCCCGACCGCGTGACCATGTGTTGTTCTCCCAGGACAGCGCCCAGTCTTCACTGACTCGGAACTGCCGTTACGCAGTCCGCGGCTTCTTCGACGGTGTCACCAAATACGCCCGCTACTACGGGATCGGCGGCGGCGTCGAGCGCGACGGGACCCGTTCGCCCACACCCAAGCTCTTCGATGTCGATGCTGCTTTCGAGGACCACGATCATGAGTGGTACGACACCGTCGAGGATCCGTTGGAGTTGGTGAATCTGGCTCATGATCGCAGTCGGAGAGACCAGCTTCGAGACAACTTCGAGCGATTGTTGAAGATCGAAGCCGACGCGGGGGTGTGAGGCCGTAGCTCTCAGCGCGCCCTGTAACCTGCTTGGTGGGCCGCTAGCTCATCGGGTAGAGCAGGAGACTTTTAATCTCAAGGTGCCGGGTTCGAGCCCCGGGCGGCCTACGAATTGTTCATGCAGCCAAAAGCCTGTTCCTGCGACGAAAAGCAGGGCCGTGTGTGATAAGTTCCGAACTGTCCGAATGTCCCGCCCCAAGTCGCTTGGTTGAGCCATGTCACCACGTCAGATCGCAGTTATTCTCGTCGCCTTGATCTTCATCGTCGCAGCAGCCCTGCTCATAATCAGTCGGGACGATGACGGATCTGGAGACGAAGCGACAACGACGACAAGCAGTTCGGCCACGCCCACTACCGCGGCGCCGGACACCACTTCTGACATCGGCGGCGGATCTGACGATGCTGCTGACCCGACCGAGACGACGGTCACCACGAGCACAACGACTTCGGTTCCGCTTTCAGTGCCAATCAACGCTCCGCTTGTTTGCACAACCGACATCGCAGGCGCCCAGGTGGTTGCCGATGCTGCAGACGACGCGGTCCCGCAGCTGGGCGCCAACTCGTCGATCAGCACCGTCGGGCTCGGTGTCGTCACCTTCGGGCTGACGGTGCCCGCTGCCGCTGAGGCGAGCGGGTCGGCAATGCTCGCCTGCGAACCTCTCAGCGAGTGCTACCACGTCACCCCCGCCGCGGCCCCTGGTAAGGTCAGCTTCCTGGTGCACGCATCCACGATTGAGCGGGTCGACATCGTCGACGGCCCGATCACCACGCGTTCGGGTATAGGGATCGGAACTTCCGCCGAGCATCTTGTCAATACGTTCGGAGACAAACTGGAACGGCAGGTGGTCGATGCCGACACGGTCAACTTGATCTTCGTCCCGACGGACGCCTCTGACGCTGACTTTCGAGTCGTGTTCACGGTCGAAGACGGCGTGGTGACCACCTATCGGTCGGGTCGTATGCCGATGATCCTCCAGGACGATCCCTGCGCCTGATCACCGGGCCTGACTGCCGGGCCTGATCACTCCCGGACCTCGCCTGATCACTCCAGGATCTCATCGGGAACATTGGTTTCGTAGCTGCGGCATTCAACGACCACCGAACCGATCCCCGCGGGTGTGTATTCGCCGGTTTCGATATCGAGTTCCGTGACGAAGTCCACGTTGTCGAACCTGATGACGTCGTGCTCGAAGGTGAAGTCGAGCAGCGCCCCCAAGCGTGGCTCGAAGAGCACTTCTTCGCCTTCGGCGCCAACTTCCAAACCTACGTAGGGCTCCCCGACGTAAGCCTGAACAAAGGCGTGGACCGGTTTGTTGTTGACGTCTCTTCCGACGCCTGCGGCGAGGATCTCCCCTGCACCACCGTCGACGCATGTGAAAACCAGGTCGTAAGCGGAAGGACCGACACGCACAAGCCCCACCGAATGCGGAATTGTCGTACCGCTTGCTGACAACTCCTCGGTGCCAGAAGTGGCACCGTCCTCGTCATCGGCATCGCCCAACAACGAGCAGCCCGCAACGAACACGGCGAACACGCAGAGCAACCGACGCACGTTGTGAGGCTACAGAACGCTTGGAGCCGGTGCAGACAGACGGTAAGTTCAACCGCAGTGTCCACCAACCCCAATACTCGCAAGCGGCGTGTGAAAACCCGGCAAGCCCGCCATATGAAGGCGGTGTCTCAGTACGAGCAAAGGCGCCGACGATTCCAGCTCTGGTTGGTGCTTGGCCTGGCTGTGTTGATGGTCTTGCCGCTCGCTGCGGGAATATTCTCTGCCTTCTTCGGTTAGACAGCCCACTTCGGTTGAGCGGCGATACGCCCGAGTTTGCGAGTCCCGCCGATAACCTGCAAGGCCGTGAGCACCGAGAAACGCGCCCGGCAGAAGTCCAACCGAGCAAACCGCATCGCTGCGGCACGAGCGGCCGAGGCGAGAGCCAGAACCCGTCGTCGGATGACCCGCTGGGGTTCTGGCGTCATTGTGATAGCGGCGTTGATCGGCGGTATTGCCTGGCTCGTGAACCGCGGGGATGACGACACGCAAGTCATCGCCTCGGCGGGCGAGGATTTCGACCCTGTGGCGACCACGGCCAGCATCGACCCCGAACTCATCGAACTGGAACCGATCGAGTCCGAAACCGATAGCACCACACCGTCCACGCAATCGGCTGAGATATCTGAGCCATCGGATCCGAATTGCCCAGCGCCGGACAAGAGCAGTCCCCGCACTATCGACTTCGACGGGCCGCAGCCGATGTGCATCAACCCCGACCACAACTACACCGCCGTGTTCGACACCTCCGAAGGCGAGATCGCCATCGACCTCGACACCGAGAACACGCCCAACACCACCAACAACTTCGTGACTCTCGCCCGCTGGGGATACTACGACGGCACCACCCTCTTCCGAACGGATCCGAGCATCGACATCATCCAGGGAGGGTCACCTCACACCAATTCAGCCAGCGACCCGGGCCCCGGTTACACCATCCCCGACGAGCCGGCCTTCAACAACGACGGCGGCATCCTCACAGGGCCCTACCGATATGCTCCAGGACAGCTGGTGATGGCCCGCAGCGCCGGCCCTGACTCCTCGAGCGCACAGTTCTTCTTCACCACCGGCGACAACACATCCCTGCTCGACGGCCAGGGCACCTACATCGTCTTCGGGCAGACCGACCAGGCGGGTCTCGGCGTGATGCAGGACATCATCGGCTTGCATCAACCCGACAACAGCGGGCTGGGCGGAGGCCCGTCCCGCACGGTCACCGTCAATTCGGTGACGATTCTGGTGAACTGACCGGCTCTGGTGAACTGACCGGCCGGCGCGCCTTCATCTCCACGAACGGGCGCAACGGCGCCGAGACGGTAGGAACTTCGAAGCGCTCGAGGTCTGTGATCGTCATGCCCGAGGCGCGGATCTCCGCGGGCAGGTCCCGGTCCAGATGCAGTCCGCCGGCAGCTCGACCCAAGCGCCCGCCGAACGCCAGCAGGCGTCCGGCTCGTCCGGCGCGCACGACTGGTTCCAGGAACAACAGCCGCCCTCCATGCGTCAGAAGCCCTGTCAACGTCTCCAAGAAGCGGTCGAGGTCGGCCACCAGGGGTGTGCGGATCAGGCTGACGATGGTGTCGAACGGACCGAATCCGAGTTCGCCCAGTTCGTCGGGGTCGGAATCGACTCTGGTGACGCCTCGGGGATCGTGTACGGAGGTACCGGCCCTGATGTCACCCAGACGATCCAGCATGGTGACCGAACCGACATCAGAGCCGATCTGATAGCTGTCGAGGTGGTCGGACCAGCCGCCGAGGTCGAGGACTGCGCCCTTTGCTGCGGTTGCGAGACTGTTGCGGCGTGTGCGCAACGCGGGCGCCAGTTCCATCGGCAGCGGATTCATCCAGGCAACCAGAGGGGGACTCACCATCTGCGCAACCTAGCTCCTAGCGCGCCGTAACCTTGTTCCATGCCGGTCGATCCGCCTCGCAGTTCGTGGAGGTTCCCGCCGGTCGACAGCGCTGAACCCTCCGGGCTGGTCGGCGTCGGCGCCGATCTGGAGCCCGGAACGATCCTGGGCGCGTACCGGTCCGGGATTTTCCCGATGCCTGTTCAGGCCGGCGGGTTGATCGGCTGGTGGTCACCTGATCCCCGAGGGGTTCTCGAGCTTGAGTCATTGCATGTCAGCCGATCTTTGCGGCGCACAGCCCGCCGGTTTGAGATTCGGATCGACACTTCTCTGCCTGCGGTTATTGACGCCTG
Organism: Acidimicrobiaceae bacterium; assembly: GCA_026706815.1. GTDB lineage: Bacteria > Actinomycetota > Acidimicrobiia > Acidimicrobiales > Aldehydirespiratoraceae > VXYK01. Next base: position 95,774 of record JAPOYA010000024.1, read on the forward strand.
TGCTGATTCTGGCAGGCCGCACGACTGGATCGATTCGCAGATCCGTGATGCCTACGTGCGGCTCGGTTCGCTGGGGTGGGCCCACAGCGTCGAAACCTGGCTCGACGGAGAGTTGGTCGGCGGTTTGTACGGCGTTGCAGTGGGTGGTCTGTTCGCAGGGGAGTCGATGTTCCACCGTGTCACGGACGCTTCGAAGGCTGCTCTGGTGGCTCTCGTGGAGTTGTTGCGGGACGGCGACCGGCGGATCGTGGACGTGCAGTGGCAAACGCCTCATCTCGCGACTCTCGGCGTGACGGAGTGGCCCCGTGCTCGCTATCTCGATGCTTTGCCGCAGTTATTGGCAAGCCCTCTTCCGACGGCCTTCGAGTATCCTGGCCAGTGGAGGGATGGCAGAGCGGACGATTGCACTGGTCTTGAAAACCAGCGGGCTTCACGGCCCCGGGGGTTCGAATCCCCCTCCCTCCGCTCCTATTGGCTATCAATATTGTGAACGTCTTCTGTGGCAAGAGAGCGCTCCGGTCCACTCCGCTATGGCAGAGCCGATAATTCCGTACATCTGCTGCCACCTAGCTGGAGCACCGGACCGTGGCGTCCTCACCCAACTGTAGCGAGACCTGAAGCTGGCCAGAAATGACAAGACAAAGCCAGATATTCCGTTCAGGACCTAAGTATTGGACTTAGGATGTCTGCATGAGTCCGAGCATCGAGCCGGGAGGATTGTCAGCACGGAGTCGGCGTGATCTTGCCACGTTGTTCGGGTCGGGGCAGCGGACAGTCACGGTGGATGCCGCGGCTGCGGCGCTGGGGGTGAGCCGCGAGTCTGCCGCGCGGCGGTTGTCGGCTTGGGCATCGAGGGGATGGCTGAGGCGTGTCCGGCGGGGTCTGTACATCGCGGTCCCGGTGGACGCGCGGGATCCGGCGACCTGGAAAGAAGACCCCTGGTATCTGGCGGGCTTGGTGTGGGATCCGTGCTACATCGCCGGATGGTCGGCCGCGAATCACTGGGCGCTCACCGACCAGATCTTCCGCTCCACGGTCGTCGCCACCGCGCAACGGGTGCGCAGGGTTGATCAGGAACTGGCCGGCGCCAGCTACCTGGTTCGCCATGTCGGCGCTGACCGCCTCGAGTGGGGACTCGTTGGCGAGTGGCGGGGCGACCGGAGGATCAACGTGTCCGGTCGGGAACGCACGGTGGCCGACATGCTGTCGGACCCGGCGCTGGGTGGCGGCATCCGCCACACGATGGAGGTCCTCGACACGCTGCTGTCGGTTGCGAAGCTAGAAGATCTGGTCGATGCCGTGGAGCGGCTGGACAATGGCGCGGCGATCAAGAGGCTCGGATACCTCCTGGAAGTGCTGGGCTACGACACTGCGGCGATCACACGGTCTTTGACCTCCGGGTTTCCGCTGCTGGACCCATCGCTGTCCTCGGCGGGCGCGCGGTCGGCGCGGTGGGGTCTGCGGATCAACGCAGACGTGTCGGCGTGATCACCAATCGAGAGATCGCCAACTTCGCGAACGAGTGGCAACTCGATCACCACGTGGTCGAGAAGGACTACGTCCTCGGCTGGCTCCTCGCCGGCATAGCGGAGCACCCGCAGACGCGGTCATGGGCCTTCAAGGGCGGGACCTGTCTTCGCAAGTGCTGGTTCGAGACGTACCGGTTCTCTGAGGACCTCGACTTCACCGTCTCAGGATCCGATCTCGATGTCGGGCGATTGGGAGAGACATTCATGGAGATCGCCGCGTGGCTGGATGACCGGTGCGGGCTTGGGCTGATCGTGGAGGACGGCTCGTTCCTTCAGCGTCAGAACAAGCGAGGCAAGCCGACGATCGAAGGACGGCTCGGTTACCTCGGGCCTCTTGGCATGCCCACGCCGCCCAAGGTCAAGCTCGACCTCACCGCCGATGAGGTCATCGCGCGACGCTTGGAGGTACAACCGGTGATGCACCCGTTCAGCGATGGACCGTCGAGCCCTGCCGCGGGCCACCTCGCCCGGGTGCGCTGCTACTCACTGCCAGAGCTTCTAGGAGAGAAGATCAGAGCACTCGCTGAACGGTGTAGGCCCCGCGACCTCTACGACGTCATCCACACCCATCGCCATCCAGATCTGATCGGACGGGCACACGACGTAGCTCAGATCCTCGCGGCCAAGTGTGCCCACGCACACATCGACACTCCGACCCTTGCAACCATCCGCTCCACGCCGTTTCGAGACGAAATCGAGACCGAGTGGTCGAACATGCTTGGACACCAGCTGCCCCACCTGCCGAGCTTTGATGACTTCTGGTTCCAACTCGACGACATGTTCGCCTGGCTGGACGGAAGCCGGCCGCTGCCACAGCTGACCGAGATCAGTCCGACCGAGTTGGTATCAGACTGGCGGCCAGCCCGGCACATGATCTCATGGCGACAGGGCTCGCCGATAGAACTCATACGATTCGCCGGAGCGAACCGTCTCAAGGTCACTATCGACTATCGTCCAATGCAGGGCCGCATTGGGCCACGCACAGTCGAGCCCTACTCCCTCCGCTACACGCAGCAAGGGAGACTGCTGGTCATGGTCGTGAACGATAGAGAACAGATCCGCGGCTACCGCGCCGACCGCATCCGCGCCGTCAGCGTCGAGTCCGAGAGCTTCACGCCCCGCTATGTCGTTGAGTTCTAGTCGCTGTCCTGTTGACGGTCACGTCTGGGAGCCTGGCGTATGGGGCTGTGGCAGACAGGGAGCACAAGGCACCACCGACACAGGTTTGAATAGCAAAAGTGATAACTAGCACGAGAGGGCTGGGGGTACCAGCAGGTTAATGCCCTTTATTGGTTGAACTAGTGGCGGAGGTGGACGGGAATCGAACCCGCCGGACGGGGGTCACCCATCCCACCCGCTTTGAAGGCGGGGGAGCCCACCAGGCGCTCGGACACCTCCATCAGAGAAACTACAGGCAAATCAGCAGCGCTTGACGGTGTGAGATCTCCTGTGCCTCGATACGGTCATCGGAATGTCTAAGAACCGTCTGCTTCTGGGTGTCGTCTTGATCGTGCTGCTGGTGCTGCTGAGCCGAAAGGTAAAAGACGTCTGAGGCTGTGCTGCTGAGCGCATTTGGTGGGTTGACACCACAATCTGTGCCGTTAGGGTGTGACATACAACTTCCCCCGTCGAACATCGAGTTCCGGGAGTTGTCGTGTTTGTTGTCTGCTGGTCACCCAAGGGTGGATCAGGTACGTCGGTTGTAGCCAGCGCGCTTGCGCTCAATGTTGCCTCGTCAGGCCGTGAGACCCTGCTAGTCGACACGGTCGGCGATCTCGGCTTGGTCCTGGGACTGCCCCCGGGTGACGGAGACGGATTGTCCGATTGGCTGCTGGCGCCGTCGGACGTGTCTGCTGACGCGTTGTCGCTGCTTGAAGTGCCGGCGGGAGAACGTCTGCAACTCCTTGGTGCAGGAAACGCAACGAAAGCAGCGATCAATCCCGAGCGGACTGTGCTGGCCGCGGAACTGTTGTCGCGCTCAGCGCGCTGGGTCGTGGTGGATGCGGGCAGTGCCGGCACACCGGAGCCTTGGCTGGTACAGGGAGCACGCTCGGTGATGGTGCTGCGCGCCTGCTACCTCGGCATTCAGGCTGCCCTCGCTCGCCGGTTGGCTCCGGGAACCTCAATCGTCGTCGTGGAAGAGCCTGGCCGAGCCTTGCGACTGGCTGATGTGACAGCGGTCTTCAACGGGCACAAAGTTGTTTCGGTGCCATGGGATCCAGCGGTTTCACGCGCTGTCGATTCCGGCCTGCTGGCGCACCGGATGCCGCGATCGCTCAACCGTCTCAGCGAGGTGCTCGATGGCTGAGGCACCGCTGACGGTTGAAGCACCGCTGCTCGATCTCGCTGAAGTGGTTCACGGCGACCTGTTGGACCAGGGCGGTGGGACCGCGGAGATCTTCAGCGCGATTGCCCGTCATGCCCCTCTGCTGGGCGCCCGCGAAAGAGAGTCGCTGCATCGTCAAGTAACTGCCCGGTTGGCTGGGCTCGGCTCCATCGAGCCGTTGCTAGTCGATCGCGAGATCAGTGAGATCATGATCAACGGCCCCGGCGTGGTCTGGCTGGAACGCAACGGACGAATCGAACCGAGCGGAGTGGTGCTCAACAGCGGCGAACTGGAACTGCTCGTCGAACGGATCGTGGCACCCATCGGTCGGATCGTGGACCCCAGGCGGCCCTGGGTCGACGGGCGCCTGGCTGACGGCAGCCGTGTCAACATAGTCGCTCCGCCGGTGGCGATCGACGGCCCCTACGTCACGATTCGCCGATTCGTGCTGCGTGCTGAAGATGTGACCGATTTCGGGCCGCCCGCAGTCGCATCGATGCTCTCTGAGTTGGTCGACCGAAGACGCAGCATCATTGTCAGCGGCGGTACGGGTGCGGGCAAGACGTCCTTGCTCAACGCCTTGGCCGCGCACGTGGCGACTGAAGCTCGTGTGATCACTGTTGAGGACGCGGCTGAGCTTCGACTCCAACACCCTCATGTAGTTCGTCTGGAGGCGCGAGCGGACGGTATCGAAGGGGTGGGGGCCGTGGAAATCCGTGACCTCTTGCGCAATGCGCTGCGAATGCGGCCGGACCGGATCGTCCTCGGCGAAGTGCGCGGCCCTGAAGCACTCGATCTGATTCAGGCTCTCAACACCGGTCACTCGGGGTGCCTGTCGACGATTCATGCGAACTCCCCGACCGATGCCCTGCGACGATTGTCGTCTTTGGTGATGTCGGCGGGAACCGGCCTGCCCCATGAGGCGATCCGCGCCCAGATCGGCTCGGCGGTGGACATTGTTGTGCAGGTTGAACGCACAGCATCAGGAGCACGCGAGGTGGCCGCAGTTGTCGAGGTGGTCAACGGCGAGACGGTGCGTCCCCTGTGGTGCGGGGAGTGACTGTGGTGCGGAGAGTGACTGTGGTGCGGGGAGCGACGCTGAGCCGTGCAGAGCGTCGTCGTCGGTTCGCCGCGACCAGCCAACTTCCAGAGATGCTCGATGTTCTGGCGCGTGAGTTGCGGGCCGGGCGCAACCTTCACGAAGCGATTCAGACAGCCGCAACTCTGCCTTCACTGCACAGTTTGGGGCTCGACGCCTTGGTGGCCCGTTTCGCTTCGGGCGAACGACTGGTGGAAGCGCTCGACCGGTGGGCCGGCGAGCTGAATCATCCGGACGGTGATCTGGTACGGGCAGTTGTGAGCCTCGGATCAGTCACCGGGGGAGCGCTGGCGGGATCCATGGAACGCGCCGCATTGACTCTGCGGGAGCGGGCCGGACTTGTCGATGAAGTGCGGGTGTTGACCGCACAGACGCGAGCTTCAGCGATGTTGCTGTTCGCGGCGCCGATCGGTTTTCTGATTCTGCTGTTGATGCTTGATCCTGCGAGCAGTGCGGCGGTGTTCACCACCGGTCTGGGCCAGCTTTGCGTGGTACTGGGATTGGTCCTTGATATCGCCGGTTTCGCGTGGATGCGGTGGCTTGTGGCGTCGGTGACTCAATGAGTGCGTTGCTGGTCATCAGTTGCTGCCTGCTCAGCGCCATGTGGTTGCGTCCCTGGCGTACCCGGCCTCGACCCCTGGTTGAATCCCTGCCCCCAACGCGTCGAGGCATGCGGGGATCGACGGGTCGATCAACACGCGGATCGACTCGGCGGCGGGTGTTGCTGATCGGAGTGATCCTCGGAGCGGCTACAGTGGGGTTGCTGCAGCCGATGTTGGTCATTCCGCTGCTCTTCGCTTATGCGGTCGTGATAGCACGTGGTCGCCGAGCAGCAACCGATGGCCACGCCGACGTGGTGAGAACTCTGCCCGAAGTCGTGGATCTGTTGTTGGTGGGCGTGGGCGCTGGTTTTACTCCCAGAGAAACACTGCAGCGTTGCCAGAGTTGGTTGCCCGATCCGTTCGCCGAAGCCGTGGCTGGTGCGCTGTCGAGAGCGGCGTCCGGGGCGATTTTCGCCGACGCGCTGGATCGAGCCATGACACCGTTGGGAGATCGGGTGCGCCCGCTGGTGGCGGCACTCAATGCCGGCGAACGCGATCACGCGATGCTGGCTCCCAGCTTGTTGAGGGTGAGCGACGAGGCTCGTCGCCTGCGACGGGTGGCGGCGCAGGAGCGAGCGCGGCGCGTGCCTGTTGCGATGCTCGGACCGTTGCTGTTGTGCGTGCTCCCATCGTTCGCACTATTGACCTTGGTCCCGCTGGTACTCGGTTCTCTCAGCGACCTGGGAGTAGTGGTCTAGGGCAAACGCGCATTCGCTTCCCCCACAGCAAAGCGCTTCCCCCACAGCAAGAAATATCAAGCGAAACAGGAGGAAACCTGATGTTGTTCCGTCAATGGGTGGCGATTGAGACCGCAATGTTCACAGCTGCTGCCGAGATGAAGTCGCGGTTGACCGACGACCGAGGTCAGGCGACAGCCGAATACGCGCTGGTGGTGCTCGGCGCGGCGACGGTAGCGATGATGCTGATCGCCTGGGCCACGTCTACAGGCAAGATATCGGCCCTGCTCAACAAGGTGGTCAACTCGATAGCTGATCGGGTTTCGTGATCGGGCGCCGCTTGGGCAGTCGCGGTCAAGCGACCGTTGAGTTCGCGCTCCTGTTGCCAGTCGCGGTTGTTGCGCTGCTGGTGATCGCACAGATCGGACTCGTGGTTCGAGCCAGGGTCATGCTCACTCACGCAGCGCGGGAAGGCGCCCGGGTGGCAGCGGTCGGCGGATCGGACACGGAAGTCAAGGCCGTCGTGATCGATTCCGGTGCGCTGGACCCGGCCCAGGTGACTGTGGCCGTAACCCGCGGTGCCACGACGGTCACAGTGCTTGTCGTCTACGTCATGCGAACCAATGTCTCAGTTGTCGGCGCCATGCTCAACGACCCTCAGATGTCGTCGGTGGCGACTATGTACCGAGAGCAGTGACCGGGCCCTTCCGGCGATGTATGAACATGCAACGCGTGCTGGTCAGATACGGTTTCTTGGGTGCATCTGACTCAGGCTTTTCGCGAGGGTCCGTGGTGGGTCACGGCTGTCGCTGGGGAACTTGACGTCGTCGGCGGACCGGAGTTGCGTCAACATGTGATGGCTCAGGTGAACCAAGGCAGCCATCGTCTGGTGCTCGACCTCAGCGGCGTCGACTTCATCGACTCATTTGGACTCGGGGTGATTGTCGGTGCGCTGAAGAGAACACGCCTGCTCGACGGTGACCTGCGCATAGTGGTACCGGGGCCTCGGATTCGTAGAGTCTTTGAAGTGTGTGACCTTGACCGCGTGTTCGAGCTTCATCGAACCGTGCAAGAAGCAGTTTCGGTCTGATGGCCCATGGTCAAGGCCTCTCCGAGGCATCCGACCCGACAAGTTCAGACTCCGACAGCACGTACACGGGCGAGGTTGTTCTGGCCATCCCGGCTCTGACCGAGTACGTGTCGCTGGTGCGATTGGTGGTTTCCAGCGCAGCACAGATCCATCCCTACATTGAACCGGAACGGATCGAAGACCTCCGCGTGGCGGTGTCTGAGGCCACGACCAACGCCGTCCGGTCCCACGAGAGCTCGGGCACCACCGCGCAGATCAGGGTCATCTGCAACGTCGCGGAGGATCACATTGAAGTGATCATCCAAGACCACGGTGAAGGATTCGACCTGGACGCCCTGCCGGTTCTCCCCGACCCGGATTCGCCGGATCGGCTTCTGCATGAATCGGGGATGGGGCTTCGGCTGATGCGGATGCTGGCCGATGAGACAGAGATCTTTCCTTCCTCGTCTGGTACCTATGTTCGCTTGGTGTTCCATGGAACCAAGCGTCACCGCGCCGTCGTGAGCGGATAGCGTCACATTGTCATGACCAGTGATTCATCCCGACAGCCGCGATCGAAGAGGCGAACCCGAGAATTCAGGTTTGTTGCAGCGCTAGGCCGCCCGGTGCGCAAGTTCCTGCGCATCCAAGCAGCGGGCGGCATCTTGTTGCTGGCCGCCACACTCGCCGCCCTCATCTGGGCAAATTCGTCCTATAGCGATGTGTACCACGAGATTCTTGAGACCCACATCTCGATAGATATCGGCTCTCATGAACTTCTGGACTTGTCGCTCGAGAAGTGGATCAGCGATGCCTTGATGGCCGTCTTCTTCTTTGTCGTCGGCCTTGAAATCAAACGGGAGTTCGTGGTCGGGACGCTCAGGGACCCCCGCGCGGCAGCTCTTCCGGCGATCGCCGCGATTGGGGGGATGGTCGTTCCGGCGGGGATCTACTTCTTTTTCAACCCCAGCGGCATGGGCGCAGACGGTTGGGGTATTCCCATGGCAACCGATATCGCCTTTGCCATTGGCGTCGTGTCGTTGCTCGGCAACCGCGTGCCGAGCGTGATGAAGGTGTTCTTGTTGACCCTTGCGATCGTCGATGACATCGGCGCGATCGCGGTCATTGCCATCTTCTACACAAGCAACTTCTCCATCAGCTGGCTGCTCGCTGCGGTAGCCGCCGTATTCGTGGTCGTCGGCATGCGCAGAGCAGGGATCGCGTGGACTCCCGCATATGTGGTCGTGGGCTTCTTCATGTGGTTCGCGGTACACGAGTCTGGGATCCACGCGACGATCGCCGGAGTGGTTCTGGGCTTGCTTGCGCCCGCCCGTCCGCTGAACGAGGTGCAGCCGGACGAGGAACAGGTTCTCAGTGCGTTGCGAGGCGATGCCAACGCCATGGCCGTCCGCCGTGCGAACGTTGAGTTGAAGGACCAGGTCTCGGTGGTTGAACGGCTTGAAGACCTGCTCCATCCTGTGTCGAGTTTCCTGATCATCCCGATCTTTGCTTTGGCCAACGCCGGGGTCGAACTGTCGACTGAGACGATTTCGGATGCCGCGACCAGTCCGGTCACGATCGGCATCGCCGCCGGTCTGGTTTTCGGCAAGCTAGTCGGGATAACCCTTGCCACATGGCTCAGCGTGAAGTCGGGGCTGACCTCGCTGCCTCCTTCTGCCACTTGGACCCATGTCATCGGACTGGCGGCCACCGCAGGCATCGGCTTCACGGTGTCGTTGTTCATTGCCAACTTGGCGTTCTCGGATCCTCTGCTCGCCGAAGCGAAGATCGGGATCGTCGGCGCCTCCCTGGTCGCTGCGGTGATCGGATCGTCGATCTTGTTGCGCTCGAAAGAAGTCGAAGAGATCGAGACGGACGACCCGACGCTGGTGGGCACCGCCGGCGCCTAGTGTTGCTTGGCTACATTCGAGGGCTACATTGCCCGACACGATTTCTCACGTTTGGATGACTGTTCCCTGTGACCAACGCTTTAGTGATTGTCGAATCGCCTGCCAAGGCCAAGAAGATCGCGGAGTTTCTCGGCGCCGGCTACACCGTCGAGTCGTCGATCGGGCACATCCGCGACCTTCCGCGCAATGCCGCGGAGGTGCCCAAGGCCTACAAGAACGAGCCTTGGGCGCGCACCGGGATCAATGTCGACGACGGCTTCAAGCCGTTGTACGTGGAGAACGCGGACAAGAGAGCGCACATTCGACTTCTGAAACAGTTGGTCAAAGACAGCGACGAGTTGTATCTGGCGACTGATGAAGATCGCGAGGGCGAAGCGATCGCCTGGCACCTCATCGAGGTGCTCAATCCACAGATACCGGTCAAGCGGATGGTGTTCCACGAGATCACACCGGCGGCGATAGCGGCCGCGGTCGACTCTCCCCGGGAACTCGACCGCAGAATGGTGGACGCCCAGGAGGCCCGGCGCATCCTCGACCGACTCTACGGCTATGAGGTTTCTCCGGTGCTCTGGAAAAAGGTGCTGCCGCAGCTGTCGGCAGGACGGGTCCAGAGCGTGGCGACACGGATCGTGGTCCAGCGCGAACGCGAGCGGATGGAGTTTCGGGCAGCGAGTTACTGGAGTGTCAGCGGCACTTTCGCCGCGGTTTTTGGCGACACACGTGAGTTCTCGGCTTCGCTTGCCTCCATTGACGGAGTGAAGCCGGCCACCGGTAGAGACTTCGGCGACGACGGCCGCCCTGCTCGCGAAGACGTGACGGTGCTCGACGAATCCGCCGCATCGAAACTTGTGGGCGAACTGGAGGGTGTGCCTTATGAGGTTCGCTCCCGTGAGGCCAAGCCCTATCGTCGGCGTCCCGCCGCGCCGTTCATCACCTCCACCTATCAGCAAGAAGCAGGCCGCAAGCTCAAGATGTCGGCCCAGATGGCAATGCGTGCAGCGCAGGGCCTGTACGAAAAAGGCTACATCACCTACATGCGAACGGACAGCACGACGTTGTCTGAGACGGCACTGCAAGCGGCCCGTTCCACTATAAAAAGCCGTTACGGCACCCAGTATCTGCCCGACTCGCCGAGGCGGTACACCAAGAAGTCGAAGAACGCTCAGGAAGCTCACGAAGCGATCCGGCCCGCCGGCGAATCGTTCCGCTCACCCACCGAGGTCGCCTCTGAGGTTCCCAGCTCCGAGGCGCGGGCCTATGAACTGATCTGGAAGAGAACCGTTGCGTCGCAGATGACCGACTGCACGGGGGAGACCGTGCAACTCCGACTCGGCGCGACGAGCCGCAATGGAACCGGGGTGGTGTTCAGCGCCAGCGGCACGGTGATTTCGCATCGTGGGTTCCGCGAGGTGTACGAGGAGACCTCCGACGGGGCCGACAGCGAAAACGAGGAACGGCGTCTGCCCTCGATCAATGAGGGGGACGGAGTTCGCGCAAAAGGTCCGCTGGAACCTGAGGGGCACGAAACCACTCCTCCTGCGCGTTATACGGAAGCTTCTCTGGTCAAACGGCTTGAAGAGCTCGGCGTTGGACGTCCTTCCACCTATGCGTCGATCATCAGCACCATCTTGGACCGCGGTTACGTCTGGAAGAAGGGCTCGGCCCTGATTCCCTCCTTCACAGCGTTCGCGGTCGTCAACTTGATGGAGAGGCACTTCCCGAATCTGGTCGACTATCGGTTCACTGCCCAGATGGAGGACGATCTCGACAAGATCGCCAACGGCGCCGAAGAGCCCCAACCCTGGTTGACAAGGTTCTATTTTGGTGCAGGTGAAGGCGCCGAGCCTGGTCTGAAGGAGAAGGTGTCGACCCGCCTGGCCGACATCGACGCCAGATCGATCAACACAGTCCCGTTGGGAATGAGCGACGATGGTCAACCGATCGTCGTACGGGTCGGCCGTTACGGCCCTTACGTGCAACGCGGCGAAGCCGATGAGAACAGCAGCAACGGCAGCGACACCGCTTCTATCCCCGACGATCTTCCACCTGACGAGCTGACTCTGGAGAAGGCGCTCGAGTATCTCGAAATGCCCAAGGCGGGCCGTGTGCTCGGGACGGATCCGGAGACCGGCATGAACATCTATGCCAAAGCCGGCCGCTTCGGGCCGTACGTGCAGGTCGGTACCAGTGACGAGCAGGAGGAGAAACCAAAATCTGCTTCGTTGTTCGCGACGATGACCTTGGAGCGGGTCACGCTGGAAGATGCGCTCCAGCTTCTGTCGTTGCCGCGTGCCGTGGGGACCGACCCGGCAGACGGCGAGGTCATTTCGGCCCAGAACGGACGTTACGGCCCATATGTGAGCAAGGGCTCCGAAAGCCGCAGCCTCGACGCCGAGGAACAGATCTTCACAGTCACGCTCGAGGAGTGCTTGGCGCTGCTTGCGCAACCCAGACGACGGCGTGGTCAGGCCCCCAAACCACCACTGCGCGAGATGGGCGAAGATCCCGACACGGGAAAGGCCATGGTTGTCAAGGATGGCCGTTTCGGCCCGTATGTCACCGACGGTGAATACAACGCGTCTCTCCGCAAAGGCGACGCCGTCGAGGAGCTGACCGTCGAACGGGCCGCTGAACTGTTGGCTGAAAGACGCTTGAAAGGCCCTGCCAAGAAGGCTGCGAAACGCGCAGGGGGCAGGAAGAAGGCGACCAAGAAAACTGCCAAGAAGGCAGCCAAGAAGCGGTCGACGTCGTAATCGAAGTCCGGCGCCGCTTGATCACCGTCTAGTCTCGCGCCGTGGACGAGCATCGCCAGTCAAGCAGCGCCACCCGATTGGGGGAGGCTTTGACGGCGGCCCGTCCAATGGGCCGCATCGAGGCGATGTTCGGCTCGAAGGAGTTCTTCAGGCTCTGGATCGCGCAGGTTATCTCCGCAACCGGTGACTGGTTGGGCCTGATCGCCATTATCTCACTGGCCGATCGACTCAGCGACGGATCTGAGGGCACGGCTATTGCCCTGGTCCTCGCGGCCCGCATCGCGCCGGGGTTTTTTCTGGCCACCGCGGCCGGGGTGCTTGTGGACCGGCTCGACCGAAAACGGGTGATGCTGGTCTGTGACATCTCTCGGGCGCTGGTGCTGTTCTCGCTGCCGTTCGTGGACAGTCTACTGGGCCTGATCGTCGCCTCGTTCGCTTTGGAGATATGCACGATGATGTGGTCACCGGCCAAAGAGGCGGTGGTCCCCAATATTGTCCCGACCGAGAAGCTCACAATGGCGAACTCCCTGAACGTGGCAGCCGCTTACGGCATGTTCCCGGTCGCCGCCGGCATCGCCGCCCTGCTGGCCAAACTCGCTGAGTCCTTCAGCGACGAAGGCTGGGTCAACACCTTCAGGCTGAACCAGGAGGGCCTGGCGTTCTATGTCGACGGGCTCTCATTTCTGGCCACCGCGTTGATTGTCTGGACGATCGCCTTCCCGCGTCGCAGCCGGGAGGAACGAAAATCGGCGGGCAAGACCAACTGGGAGCTGGGTGGCGCGATCCGCGAGTTGCGGGAAGGGTGGCAGTTCATCGCGGTCAATCCCATCGTGCGGGCCGTCAACGTGGGTTTGGCGGTCGGGGTGATCGGCGGGGGCATGCTGGTGCCGCTCGGCGCGCTGTTCGTCAATGACGTCATCTCCGGTGACGAAGCGGACTTCGACCTCATTCTCTTCGTCCTCGGGCTGGGCATGGCGCTAGGTGTGATAACCGCCTCGGCGATGCAGAACCGCATCAATCGTTCAAAGGTCTTTCCGCTGGCCCTGTTCATGGCGGGCAGCGCCCTGTTGGTCTCGGGTTCGTCCTCGCTGCTCGGAATCGTGGTGCCGGTGATCGGGATAGCGGGGTTTGCGGCAGGACCGATCTACGTCTTGGGCTTCACGCTGTTGCACGAACATGTCGAAGACGAGTTGCGGGGCCGTATCTTTGCCGCGCTATTGGTGTTGGTCCGCTTCTGCCTGCTGTTGGCACTCGCAGTCGCGCCTTTGCTGGCAGAAGCCCTTGGTGCGCTTTCGGAACGTTGGTGGGACTCCGATTGGGACTTCTTCGGCGTGACCATCGCGGTGCCCGGCGTGCGTCTGACTATGTGGCTTTCAGCGATCACGGTCCTGGCTGCCGGGTTGCTTGCGACTTGGAGCCTCCGGGCCACCAGCGTCAAGTCCGTGCGTTCGGAGTCCATCGCAGAATCCACGGGGGACAGGGGGGACAGTCAGTGACCGGGCGTTTGATTGTGTTTGAAGGCATCGACGGTTCAGGGAAGTCCACCCAGATTCGCAGGCTTGCCCAGCGTCACGATTTCGACGCCACCTTCCAGTTCGGGGCAACCGGCGTGGGCAGTGCCATTCGTTCGATTCTTTTGGACCCCGACAACGGTCAACTCGATGATCGCACAGAAGCCCTGTTGATCGTCGCCGACAAGGCACAGCATGTAAGCGAGATCGTGCGGCCCGCGCTGGAGGCCGGTCGCACCGTTGTCTCCGACCGGTTCTGTGCGTCGACTCTTGCGTACCAGGGGCACGGACGCGGACTGGACTTGGAATTACTCGACGGCATCATGCGTTTTGCAACGCAAGGCTTGGAACCGGAACTCACGGTGCTGCTCGACATCGACGTCGAGACGGCGCTGGAGCGGCTCGGGGAGCAAAAAGACCGCATTGAGCGTGCAGGGACAGAGTTCTACCAGCGGGTCCGCGACGGGTACCTCTCACTCGCGAAGCAGTCCCCCGACTTGTGGGCCGTAATCGATGCTGTCGGCACCGTCGATGAGGTAACCGCCCAGGTTGAAGATGTTGTCGACAATTGGCTCCGTTTTCATGACCGCTGAACCTTGGGAGTCGCTGGTCGGCCAGCCGGAGGCCGCGCGCCGTCTTCGGGCAGCGGTGTCGTCACCGGTTCACGCCTATCTGTTCATCGGCCCCCGAGGAGTCGGCAAACGCCAGGCTGCTCAGATCTTCGCCGGAGAGCTGCTCGCCGACGCCGATCCGAACAAAGCTAGCCGTCACCGACGTCTGGCGCAGCAATCGACCCATGCCGACATCGTCGTCTTCGCGCCGTCGGGCAACAATCTGCGCCTCGGCTCTCGCAGCGACCCCGGTGAAATCCCGGCGATCATCAGCGAGGCAACCCGCTCACCCACAGAAAGCACCCGCAAGGCGGTGATCGTTGAGGACTTTCAGTCGGCCGACGCCCCGGCGTCCTCCGCGCTGTTGAAACTTGTCGAAGAACCGCCTGAGACCACGATCTTCGTGCTGCTGGCCAGCGACGTGCCACCGCATCAAGCAACGATTGAGTCCCGCTGTTTGAGGGTAGATTTTCTGCCTGTCAGCGCCGAGGCCATCGCCGAGGTTCTCGTGGCCGAAGAACTGACCGACGCTGAGGGCGCGCAGGTCGTGGCGGCAGCGGCCAACGGCAGCGTGGAGCGGGCCCGTCTGCTGGTGTTGGACGAACGCCTGGCTTTGCGGCGAGATGCCTGGTGGTCGATCCCTGACCGTCTCAACGGCACCGGCGCCTCGGTGGCGGAGGCGGTGGAGGAACTGAGAGGTCTGATCGACGACGCCTCGGAGGTCAAGGTCGCCCAGCATCAACGAGAGCTCGAAGAGCTGAATCAGCGCGAAGAACAACTCGGTGCCCGCGGTTCGGGCAGACGCACCCTCGAGACCCGCCAGCGGCGCGAGCTTCGCCAGTTCCGCACCGAAGAACTGAGGTTCGGGTTCGCCACGCTCGCAGCCCGCTACCGCGAGATGGTCGTGGCCTCGGTAGGCGGCGAGGTCGCACTCGAGGCGGTCGACCACCTCAACCACAGCACCGATGCGCTGATCCGCAACCCCAACGAGGCCCTGCTGTTGCAGGCGCTTCTGCTGAAGCTGTCACCTCTCGACTAACGGATCTTCGGACGAGAGCGCCGTGGATCCGCTGCGGTAGATTGGTACCTTTCGGTGTCTTGCCCGAGTAGCTCAGTCGGTAGAGCAACGCTCTCGTAAAGCGTAGGTCAGGAGTTCAAATCTCCTCTCGGGCTCGTTTTTTCTGCCAGCACACGCGCTTTGGCCTTACACTGGCGAACATGACCCTCGCAGTCGTCTGGCACTTCTGGATCGCAGTTCCTCTCGCTTTCGGGGCCGTCGTGGCCGTGATTGCGACGGTTGTGGGCTACCTCAACAAGGTCACCTCCACCCGTTACCCCCGAGACTGAGCAGGGCCGCTGAGTGTCAACGGATCCCGTCGACTGGGACATCGCCAAGAATGTCGCATACAAGACAGCGGGCCGCGATCCCTACCAAGCGCCATACTTTCGCCGGGGCCTCGAGGAAGACTTCGACCGATACACAGCGCAGGCTGAGGAACTCGTCGCGCAGTGTACTGGTCTCCGTTCGCTCAGCGGCAATGCCCGGGGCCGGGTAACGGATCGAAAAGGTTGGATCGATGCCAATCTGGCCTCGTTTCAGCGGCTTCTGCGGCCGATCGTCACCAAGCTCGGGGAACACATCGATGAAGGCGCCATGCGGGGGTTGGGGGGCAAGGGGTTGGGGGGCAAGATTGCGGGTGCAGAGATGGGCGTGATGCTCGGCTGGATGTCCAAGCGGGTGCTCGGCCAGTACGACCTGCTGGTAATCGAGGACGAGAAACCCGAAGAGCAGGACATCGTCTATTACGTAGCGCCGAATGTTCTGGCGCTCGAGCGTCGCTATGCCTTCCCGCCCCAGGAGTTCCGATTGTGGTTGGCGCTGCATGAGGTCACCCATAGGGCGCAGTTCACTGGTGTGCCGTGGATGCGTCAGCACTTTCTGGGCCTCGTCGAGTCGACGATGGATGCTCTTGACCCTGATCCGAAGCGGGTCTTCGAAGCGGTCTCTCGGCTGGTCGAAGCCCGTCGACGCGGTGAAGACGTCATGGGTCAGGGCGGGGTTGTGGGACTGTTCGCTTCGGAGCAGCAACTCGTTGTCATCAACGAGGTTGCAGGCCTTATGAGTCTTCTCGAAGGCCACGGCGACGTCACCATGGATCGAGCTGGTCTGGGCCTGGTGCCCTCGGCGCCTCGCTTCGCTCGTGTGCTTCGCAACCGCCGCCAGAACGTTCGCGGCTTCGCCAGGGTTTTTCAGAAACTCTCAGGGCTTGAAGCGAAAATGAGACAGTACGCCGAAGGCGAGCATTTCATTGCGGTTGTGGAAGATCACGGCGGAGCCGAACTGCTCGACCGGGCTTGGGCTGAGCCGGCCAATATCCCGTCGATCAAGGAGATCAGGCAACCGGAACTGTGGATCGCTCGGGTTTCTGCTGCCCATGTTGCGGCTTGAGCGATGGACACTGCCGAGCTGCTGGCTCGCTGCGATTTCGGGGATGAGAACGAACTGGCACTCGGCGTAAGTGGAGGGGCCGACAGCACGGCGATGGCTCTGCTGGCGGCCGAGGCTGGCAGGTCATTCGCGATCTGGCATGTTCATCACGGCCTGCGGGAAGCTTCTGACACTGAGGCCGAGCTCGTCGAGAAGCTGGCGGCGTCTCTCGGTGTGCCCTATGAGCTTCGACGACTCGAATTGACCGACGGGCCGGATCTTGAGGCGACCGCGCGAGAGGCCCGCTACACCGCGTTGCCCGCTGATGTGTGTGTGGCGCACACAGCCGATGACCGTGCTGAGACGGTATTGCTCAATCTGTTGCGCGGCGCGGGTTTGGCCGGCGTGGCTGCGCCGTTTTCTCGTGTGCGTCGCCCGATCATCGGTTTGCGTCGGGCCGAGACCAGCGCTTTGTGTGAGTTCGCGGGTGTTCCGGTTGTCGACGACCCAATGAACGACGACCCCCGTTTCGCTCGGGTGGTGGTGCGCGGTCAGCTGATGCCTGCCGCTGCGAATGCCCTGAGACGCGACCCGGTTCCCTTGCTGAATCGCCACGCCGACCTCGTCGCAGACGCTCTCATGGTCATTCAAGATGCTGCTGCGGGGCTCGACGCAACCGATACGGCAGCGTTGCGAGCCGCTCCCCGCGCCGTGGCCTCAGAAGCGCTGCGGCAGTGGTTGATGGCTGAGTCGGGCAACCGCCTGGCGGTCGACGCGGCCTCGATCAGTCGGGTCATGGATGTAGTGGACGGATCAGCGCGAGCCACCGAGGTCGAAGGCGGCATCCGGGTAGCTCGAACCACCGGCCGTCTCCGCCTGGACCACCCACCGCAGAGACGAGAGTAACCCGGGCCGGTCAGCGCCGGTCGGCGCTTGTAGGGTTTGGGGCGATGACGGTTCCGGAGGGGAACATCGGTCGAGTCTTGGTCGGCTCAGAGCAGATCACGACGCGCGTGCAAGAGCTGGGAACGCAAATCACTGAGGACTACGAAAGGCGCAGTCTGCTGCTCGTGGGAGTCCTGAAGGGCGCGTTCGTCTTCATGAGCGACCTTGCCCGCGAGATTCGGCTTCCGGTCGAGATGGACTTCATGGCGGTCTCCTCCTACGGCGTGTCAACGAAATCGAGCGGTGTGGTCAGGATCGTGAAGGATCTCGACGTCGATATCGCAGGTCGGGATGTTCTACTGGTTGAGGACATCGTCGATTCTGGATCAACCCTGAGATACCTGCTGCGGTTGCTGGCTGAGCGGAGACCAGCCAGCCTCGAAGTCTGTGCCCTGCTCGTTCGCGATGGTGCCAGAACTGACGATATTGCCTATGTCGGGTTCTCGATTCCGCCTGACTTCGTGGTCGGGTACGGGCTGGACGTCGCCGAGCATTATCGCGAACTGAGCTCAATTCGCGTCTTTGAGCCCGCAAACTCAGCTAGCTTGCCACCGTGAACTCGCCCGACGACTACATCCAGCCACTGGTCGACGGTTCGCAGGCGCCTCAAGTCGACCAGCCGCGGATTGCAGCCGCAGTTCGGGAAATACTGGCCGCGATCGGTGAGGATCCGAACCGAGAGGGCCTGCTCGAAACTCCTGATCGGGTCGCTCGAATGTATGCCGAAGTGTGCGCCGGGCTTCACGAAGATCCGGTCGCATACCTCAAAACAACCTTCGAGGTGGGTCATGACGAGATGGTCATGGTTCGCGATATTCCGCTCTACTCGCTGTGCGAGCATCATCTCATTCCGTTTCTGGGAACCGCTCATGTGGCTTATATCCCCAGCGGGTCTGGTCAGGTCACGGGGTTGTCCAAATTGGCTCGTCTGGTCGACGGCTACGCCAAACGCCCGCAGGTGCAGGAGCGGCTCACCACGCAGATTGCTGAAGCGATCGAGAAGTCACTGCAACCCCGTGGAGTGCTCGTCGTGATCGAAGCGGAACATCTCTGCATGTCGATGCGGGGAGTCCGCAAGCCGGGGACGACAACGGTCACATCAAGCGTGACCGGAATTTTCCGCGAGAACGTCGCCACCCGGGCCGAAGCGCTGCGTTTTCTTGATCGGTGAAAGACATGACCCGGGTCATGGGCATCGTCAACGTCACGCCCGATTCGTTCTCAGACGGCGGCCTTTGGCTCCAAAGCGACGCGGCGATCGCCCGCGCCGAATCGTTGATCGAACAAGGCGCCGACGTCATCGACGTCGGCGGTGAGAGCACAAGACCCGGGTCGCACCCCGTGGATGAGGCCACCGAACTCGAGCGAACCATTCCGGTCATCTCCGCGGTGGCTGCCAAAGGCGTTGAGGTATCCATCGACACGACCAAAGCAGCGGTGGCGAGAGCCGCCATCGATGCGGGGGCCACGATTGTCAACGATGTGTCTGCATCGCTTGAGAATGTCGCGGCTTCAACCGGTGCAGGTTGGATCGCCATGCACGCGCTGGGCGACAGCGCAACCATGCAAGACGACCCGCGCTATGACGACGTGGTGGAAGACATCGCCGACTTTTTGGCCGATGCCGTGCGGCGAGGACACGCGGCTGGAGTGGAACGCATTTGGGTTGATCCCGGAATCGGCTTCGGCAAGACGAAGCAGCACAATCTGGAACTGTTGGCCAACATCGATCGTTTCGCACAGATCGCGCCGGTTCTTGTCGGTGCGAGCCGCAAGAGCGTTGTCGGACAGGTGCATGCGCAATCAGACGGTCTCTTAGGCGAGAATCCGATCACAGGATCCGATGACCGGCTCGAAGGCTCCGTGGGGATTGCGGTGTGGAGCGCGTATCTTGGAGTCGACATGATCCGAGTGCATGACGTCAGGGCCACGGTCCACGCCTTGAGCTTGTTGAAAGCATGAAGGGTGTGGATGGATGGCGATGAGGGGCCGTTGGGCACAGGGCATCAAACCGAGACATTTCCGCTGGGTCCTCAAGGATCAGATAGCTGTTTGCGAGCGGCCCGGTGGCTACGGCTTCGACCATCGCAAGGTGCGCCGACTGGAGGAGATCATCTGGCTGCGAGAGCAGGGGTTTCACTTCGTTGTGTCGCTGATCGGCTCCAAGCACAACCTTCACAACTACGAAGAGCTCGGCTTGCCCTACCACCATGTTCCGTTCGCCGGTTTGAGCGATGGGCCGTTGGGACTGACGCGGGCGATGGCAGCAATCCGCGACCATGTCCGAGCTGGACACAAGATTGTCATTCACCGCGAGGAGTTGGGCGAGACGATCACAGGCTTGATCGCCGCGTACCTCCTGTGGATGGGTCTGGTGCCCGACGGCCCGCGGGCGATCATGGTGACCGAACAGCTCTTCGAGCGTGAACTGACGTCAGCCGGTCGCGAGATGGTGGCGATGCTGGAAAGATGCGACTTGCAAGACGATGTCCCAACCGGCGCTTTCGTCAACATCGTCGACGAGTTCGATGACGGGGACGCTGACGAAATCGACTCGGGCAATGGTGACTGCGACGATGGCGAGTCCGGTGTCTGATCCTGACGTCATCTTGCTGCGCGGCCTGCGTCTCGCGTGTGTCTGCGGCGCGCTGCCCGAGGAACAGGATCGGCGGCAGCCCTACGAGTTGGATATCGACGTTGTGGCGGATCTCCCGGCGACGACCACCGATGAGCTCGCCGACACGATCGACTACGGCAGCATCCTCGCCCGAGTCGAAGCGGTCACTGTCAACGAGTCCTTCCAGCTCTTCGAGCGTATGGCACAGCGGATCGCGGAGGCAGTGCTTGCCGATGAGCGGATCCTCCGAGTCACAGTCGAGGTGAGAAAGCTGCGTCCACCGGTCACCCAGTTCCTCGATTCCAGCGGTGTCCGGATTGTTCGACAGCGATGACCGACCATCACAGGGCGTTCCTGGGGTTTGGCTCAAATCTTGGCGACCGGGTCGGCTACTTGCGCGAAGGCGTGGCGGCGGTTCCAGACATGGTCGGGGTGTCCGACGTGTACGAGACCGCACCGGTCGGCGGTCCTGAGCAGGGCCCTTATCTGAACCTCGTCGTGGAATTGAGCACCCGTCTCGGCGCGCGGGAGTTGCTCGGCGTTTGCCGGCGCCTTGAAAGCGCTGCTCAGCGGGTGCGTGAAGTTCGCTGGGGCGCCCGCACTCTCGACGTCGATGTGCTTTGGGTAGACGGCGAGACGCTTTCCGACCCCGACCTCGTCGTCCCTCACCCGCGAATGTTCGAACGGAGCTTCGTGCTGATACCGCTGCGCGACCTCGCCGCGGATCTGCTCCCGGAGGGTTTCGACGTCGACAGTGCGAGCCGTCAAGATCAGGTGGTGCGTCGTGGCCGCCTCGACGAACTGGCGTCGTTGAGCCGGCCATGCCGGGTTGATTCATGAGGAAGGTCCGCATCATCGGCGGCGGGCGTGCCGGCAGGTCGTTGGGCAACGCGCTCGCCTCCGCGGGTTGGGGAGTGCTGGGCTACCTGGGTCGCGACAATGACCTGAGCACTGCATCGGTGGATACCGATGTGCTGGTGATCGCTACTCCGGACGACAGGATTGCGTCTGTTTCCGAGTTGGTTCGCCCGACGCCGACGACTCTGGTTCTTCATCTGTCCGGTGCTTTGGGCCTTGAGGTTCTCAAGAGTCACTCACGCTGCGCGGCTATGCACCCACTGGTCTCCCTGCCGTCGGCAGATCTGGGAGCCGAGCGGCTGCGCGGTGCGTGGTTCGCGGTGACCGGTGACGCTGAAGTCGACTCGCTGGTCACTGCGCTGGGTGGTCGCTCATTTGCCGTCAAGGACAGTGTACGCCCTCTGTACCACGCCGCTGCGGTGATTTCGTCCAACCATCTAGTCGCGTTGTTGGGTCAAGCGGAAAGGGTCGCCGACCTTGCAGGTGTACCGCTTGAGGTGATGCTCGATCTTGCCCGAGACACCGTCGACAACGTCCGGCGTTTGGGCCCCGCGGCAGCACTCACGGGTCCAGCGGCACGTGGTGACGAAGCTACGATCAAACGCCATCTCCAAGCCCTGCCCCCCGGCGAACGCGTCGTCTACGAGACGCTCGTCAACGAGGCAAAGCGCTTGGCCGAAAGCTGACCCGAAGGTCGGGGATCACGCGCGCAACTCGGCCCGCTAGCGTGCGTCTGTATGCCGGTGCTGCCGGCAGCTCAAGTTCGGCCGACCACACGTCCAATGGAAACAATCACGACAATCCCCGAGATGCGAGAGAGGCTCGACGCCGAGCGTCGCGCTGGCCGCGGGATCGGTTTTGTGCCGACGATGGGGTACTTGCACGCCGGTCACCTGTCGCTGGTGGCGACTGCCGCGGCTCACGATCCGGTGACGGTCGTTTCGATTTTCGTGAACCCGCTGCAGTTCGCCGAAGGCGAAGACCTCGATTCCTACCCCCGAGATCTTGCGGCTGACAGCGCCGGGTGCTCAGACCTTGGAGTCGACTATCTGTTCGTTCCCTCCGTTGAGGAGATGTACCCCAGCCCGATCGACACCGTCGTCAAGGTGCCATCGGTCGCGGCCCCTCTGGAGGGCGTGGCGCGTCCTCACCATTTCGCAGGCGTGGCGACCGTCGTTGCCAAATTGTTCTCGATCGTCGGCCAGTGCCGCGCCTATTTCGGAGCGAAGGACTGGCAGCAGGTTTGCGTGGTCAGACGCATGGTCAGCGATCTGAGCATGCCGGTGGAGGTGGTGGCATGTCCGACAGTTCGTGAGCCTGACGGGTTGGCGATGTCGAGTCGCAACGTCTACCTCACCCCAAAAGAGAGAGCCCAGGCTCCGGTTCTGCGCGCTTCCCTTGACGCCGGCCTGGATGCGATCACCAGCGGGGAGACTGATTCGGCGGTTGTGGAGGCGACCATGGCAGCCGTTGTGAACACCGCGGGCCTTGCCTCGCTCGACTATGCGTCCGCGGTGCAGGCCGATTCGCTCGTCAGCGACGGTCCACTGCACGGTGAGGTGCGGCTTCTCGTAGCAGCTCGCTTCGGAAAGGCCCGGCTCATCGACAACGACGGCGCAGAGATCTGATCGGCTCTGCCCGCAGGGGCGCTGTCCATAGGGGACAGGGGCGGGGCAGCGGGTAGCGTTGTCGCGTGCTTCTAACGATTGACGTCGGAAATACACAGAGTGTTCTAGGCCTCTACGATCTCGACAGTGATTCCGGTGAGGGCGCCGCAGTCGGCTTGGTCGATCACTGGCGACTGTCGACTGACGCGGAGAGAACGTCCGATGAGCACTCGGTGCTCATTCGTTCGCTGCTCAGCACTTCAGGGGTTGATCTGGAACGGGATCTCACCGGCACCGCGATCTGCTCCGGCGTCCCGCGGATTCTTGCAGTTCTACGTGAAATGGTTGAGCGCTACTCGCCGTTCGATCCCATCGTTATAGAACCAGGCATAAAGACAGGCATTCCGATCCTCTACGACAACCCCAAAGAGGTCGGCGCTGACCGAATAGCCAATGCCATCGGGGCTTTCGACCTCTACGGTGGGCCCACGGTCGTTGTTGATTTCGGGACGGGCAACAATTTTGACGTCATCTCGGAGTTCGGTGAATTTCTCGGAGGGGCGATCGCTCCAGGTATAGAGATCAGCCTTGACGCCCTGTTCGGCAGAGCTGCGGCGCTGCGCGCGGTCGAGCTCGTCGAGCCGCGCAGTGTGATTGGCAAATCGACGGTCGAGTCCATTCAGTCGGGAACCGTGTACGGCTTCGCCGCCATGATCGACGGCATGGTTGATCGCTTCGCTGAGGAGATGGGCGAGATAAACGTGGTTGCCACCGGTGGCCTTGCCCACCTGATTGCGCCAGTGGCGCGGACGATAGAGAACGTCGAGCCCTTCCTCACGCTTCACGGCCTGAGGATCGTCCACCAACGCAACACCCGCTAGTGATCGAACGGCCTCAGAGCGTCGCTAGCGGATGGTGTTGAGGCGTTGTATGAGGTGGTGGCCTGCCGCCCGTGTTGTTTCCGCTCTTGTTCGCTGCGCTCACGGGCCGCTGGGCCCGGGCGGGCGGCTAGTGGATGGTGTTGAGGCGTTGTATGAGGTGTTGGCCCGCCGCCCGTGTTGTTTCCGCTCTTGTTCGCTGCGCTCACGGGCCGCTGGGCCCGGGCGGGCGGCTAGTGGATGGTGTTGAGGCGTTGTATGAGGTGTTGGCCCGCCGCCCGTGTTGTTTCCGCTCTTGTTCGCTGCGCTCACGGGCCGCTGGGCCCGGGCGGGCGGCTAGCGGATGGTGTTGAGGCGTTGCATGAGGTGGTGGCCCGCCGCCCGCAGGGCTTTGGCGCCTGTCGTGTCGGGGAGGCCTGAGAGAGCGGCGTCGGCTTTGCCCGCCCAGGTCTCGGCCATGTTGACGGCGAGCTCAACCCCTCCGCCCCGGCGTGTCAGCTCGCGGGCCCGGTCTCGTTGTTCGATCGTGATGTCGTGTCGGAGCAGTGAGCGGAGCTCGCCGGCAACAGCGGGATCCTGCAGCGAGTAGATCACAGGCAATGTGTAGATCCCTTCGAGAAGGTCGTTGCCCGAGGGTTTGCCGAGCTGCTCGTCGGTGGCGATGATGTCCAGGATGTCGTCGACGATCTGAAAGGCCATCCCGTAGGCGCGTCCGAACTCGGTGAGCGCGTCGATCGTCGGGCGGGGGATGTCAGCGACAATCGCGCCGATCCGACAAGCAGTCGCCAGCAAAGACGACGTCTTGCCCGAAATCGACCGTTGGTACGCCTCGAACGTGCGATCCGTGTTGTAGGTGGACTCCAACTCGAGAATCTGACCGGTGCAGAGCTCGGTGATGGTCGTGGCCAGCAGCCCGGCCACCTCGGTGCCGAGTGCGGCTGCCAACTCAGAGGCACGGCCGAGCAGATAGTCGCCGGCGAGGATCGCTCGCAGATTTCCCCACTCCGCGTTGATGCTCTTGACGCCACGGCGAGTGGTCGCTCCGTCCATGACATCGTCGTGGTACAGCGAGCCGATGTGCACCAGCTCCACCGCACAACCACCGCGTATCACGTCGATCGAAGCCGCCGAGCCGTCGATGTCGTGAACCGCCGCGGCGGCGATGCAGAAGCCGGGCCTGACTCGCTTTCCGCCGGCATTGATGAGGTGGCTTGCGACATCAGTCAGAAAGTCGTCCTCGGCGGAAACGACCCGCAACAGTTCGGTCTCCACGCGAAGCAGATCGTCCTGCATCGAGGGGACCAGGGAAAGCGGAGTCGCAGCCACGCTCAGAGGTTACTTGCCCAATCTCCTCCCAGGCGTCAATCGGGTCGTTGTGCATTCGATGGTTCTTACCGACAAGCCTGCCTGTACACTTGGGTTTGCAAAGCCCGATATTCAGGAAGGAAACCCGATGTTCGAGCGGTTTACCGACAGGGCTCGACGTGTGGTGGTGCTCGCTCAGGAAGAAGCGCGCCTGCTCAACCACAATTACATCGGTACTGAGCACATCCTTCTGGGACTCATCCATGAGGGTGAGGGAGTTGCGGCGAAAGCACTCG
The DNA here is from genome assembly GCA_026706815.1 of Acidimicrobiaceae bacterium. Classification (GTDB taxonomy): domain Bacteria; phylum Actinomycetota; class Acidimicrobiia; order Acidimicrobiales; family Aldehydirespiratoraceae; genus VXYK01. Next base: position 120,795 of record JAPOYA010000024.1, read on the forward strand.
AGTCGTTGGGCATCAGTCTTGAGGCTGTGCGCAACCAGGTGCAGGAGATCATCGGGCAGGGCGGGTCATCGCCGAGCGGCCACATCCCGTTCACTCCTCGGGCCAAAAAAGTGCTCGAGCTCAGCCTCCGTGAAGCGCTGCAGCTCGGCCACAACTACATCGGAACCGAGCACATACTGCTGGGGTTGATCCGTGAAGGCGAAGGTGTGGCCGCCCAGGTCCTCGTCAAGCTCGGGGCTGATCTCAGCCGCGTGCGCCAGCAGGTCATCAAGCTTCTCTCCGGTTACGGCGGACCCGCGGGAGAACAGTCGTCGGGATCCTCCCGCGAGAGAGCGGGTGCAGTGACGGGCGGTTCAGGTGGTGACAGCGCTTCTGGATCGCTGGTCCTCGACCAGTTCGGACGCAATCTCACCCAGTTGGCGCGGGACAAGAGCCTTGATCCGGTGATCGGACGCGCCCGCGAAACCGAAAGGGTGATGCAAGTCCTCAGTCGCCGCACCAAGAACAACCCGGTGCTGGTGGGAGAGCCCGGCGTCGGCAAGACCGCCATCGTCGAGGGGCTCGCCCAGGCGATCGCCAACGACAACGTCCCCGAAACCCTTCACGACAAGCAGCTGTACACGCTCGACCTGGGCGCTTTGGTCGCCGGGTCGCGCTATCGCGGTGATTTCGAGGAGCGCCTCAAGAAGGTGCTCAAAGAGATCAGGACCCGCGGTGACATCATTCTCTTCGTCGACGAGATCCACACCCTTGTCGGCGCGGGTGCGGCCGAGGGCGCGATTGACGCTGCTTCGATACTCAAGCCCATGTTGGCTCGGGGCGAGCTTCAAACCATCGGTGCCACCACCCTCGACGAATACCGCAAGTACTTCGAGAAGGACGCAGCCCTGGAGCGGCGTTTCCAGCGGGTCGTGGTCGATGAGCCCACCATCCCCCACACGATCGAGATCCTGAAAGGGTTGCGCGACCGTTACGAAACGCATCACCGCGTGACCATCACCGATCAAGCTGTCGTGGCAGCCGCCAACCTGGCAGACCGTTACATTTCGGATCGCTTCCTGCCCGACAAAGCGATCGATCTGATCGACGAGGCCGGTTCGCGGTTGCGCATCAAGCGGATGTCGACCCCTCCGGAGCACAAAGAACTCGAAGCCGAGATCTCCGAGGTCGTCCAACAGAAGAAGTTCGCGGTCGAGTCTCAGCAGTTCGAAGAAGCAGGTCGCCTTCGAGACCGGGAGAAGGAGCTGCTCGCCCGTCGTGATTCGCTGGAAGGCGAAGCCAAAGCATCCGGAGTCGACCTCTTCGACGAAGTCGACGAAGAAGCCATCGCGGAGGTGCTGTCGCTGTGGACCGGTATTCCCGTCTACAAGCTCACCGAGGAAGAGACCCAGAAACTGCTGCGCATGGAGGACGAGCTCCATAAGCGGGTCGTCGGCCAAAAAAGCTCGGTTCAAGCGGTGTCCCAGGCGATTCGCCGCACTCGAGCCGGCCTGAAGGATCCGAAGCGGCCGAGCGGCTCGTTTGTCTTCTTGGGTCCGTCCGGCGTCGGGAAGACCGAATTGGCCAAGACGCTCGCCGAGTTCTTGTTCGGCGACGAGAGCGCATTGATCAGCCTGGACATGTCCGAATACATGGACAAGCACACGGTCAGCCGTCTGATCGGCTCCCCGCCCGGCTTCATCGGCTACGACGAAGGCGGTCAGCTCACCGAACAGGTGCGCCGCAAGCCTTTCTCGGTGGTGTTGTTCGACGAGGTCGAAAAGGCCCATCCGGACGTCTTCAACACTCTGCTGCAGATCCTCGAAGAGGGTCGTCTCACCGACAGCCAGGGCCGCACCGTGGATTTCCGCAACACGGTGCTGATCATGACCTCCAATCTGGGCACCCAAGATCTGCGCAAAGCGAACCTCGGGTTCACCAAGGTCGATGAGGCTGTCACATACGAGCGAATGAAGGAGAAGGTCACCGATGCCCTCAAGGCACACTTCCGGCCTGAGTTCCTGAACCGCATCGACGATGTGATCGTCTTCCATGAGCTGAGCCAGCCCGAAGTCCGTGAGATTGTTGATCTCATGGTCGCCCGCACCGCCGAGCAACTCGCCGGGCAGGGCATGGGCTTGGAGTTGACCGATGCGGCCAAGGACCATCTCTCGACTGAGGGCTACGACCCGACCTTGGGAGCGAGGCCGTTGCGTCGTGCGCTGCAACGCCTGGTGGAAGACCCGTTGTCGGAGAGGCTGCTGAACAAGGACTTCCGTGCGGGTGAAATTGTCATCGTCGATGTCGAAGCCGACCCCTCCACGAGTGACGAGTTGATGATCGTGTTCCGATCCATAGAGGGTTTCACTCCTCCTGAACCTGAACTCGCTGAAGCGGTCGACAGCTTCTGAAGGGGCCACCGCACGGTGATGTGCTCAGCGGTCTAGCGTTCATATGATGATGCGGTTGTGCGCGGCTTGGAAGAAGAGTGCGCTTGTGGCGGTGGCTCTGTTGCTTCTGAGCGCCTGCCGTGTCGATACCACGGTCGACATCAGGGTCGACGAAGACGGTTCTGGCGAGGTGACCGTGGAGGTGGTCGCCGATGCTGAAGCTGTTTCTCTGATTCCTGACGCTCCCAATGCGTTGCGGCTCGACGATCTCAGCGACGCGGGATGGACCGTGAACAGCAGCACTGTTGATGGCGCTGGTTCGCTGACCGTGACGGTCGCGAAGCGGTTCCCGTCCTCAGACGCGCTCGGTGGCGTGTTGGCCGAGATCGCCGGTGAGGACGTGATCTTCGAGGGGTTCACGCTCATCAAGGAGCACAGCTTCGACATCATCGGACTGGGGCCGGCGAAAACCGATTACGAACTCAGTGGTTCGATCAACCCCGCGTTCGACATCGAACAACTCGGCGACGTGCTCCCCCAGGGGCTCCCACCCCTCGGGCGCAGTGGGGATTCGATTGAAAACGAGTTTGAAGGCGACTTCGAAGATGTGCTCGGTTTGACGGTGACGGTGCGACTGCCGGAGGCGCCGCGTTCGGCCAGCGGTGAGATTGTCGACGAGACCATCGTTTGGACGATGAACTACGGCGACCGTGCTGTGGAGATTGAGGCGAATACGGCCGTTGAGAGCATCCTGGTACGGGTTTGGACGATGGTCGCGCTCGCTGCGGGCGTTCTCTTGGTGCTGCTCCTCGGCGCCTACTCGGTGCACTTCCTGTTGGCCAAGTGGCGCACACCGAAGGGTCGACGACGCAGGGATGTACGGCGTCGCCAGCATCGTGCGGCCACCCGGGCACAGGAGGCGAGCCGCCCTCGTCGTCGAATGTTGCGACTGTTGGTGCTGGACGTCCATGGAGTGTTGGTTCGTCCTACGGACCCGCTTGAAGGGGCGTTGCTGCCGTTGATTCTGGATGAACGACCCGACATTGACCCCCAGCGTGTCAGGGACCTGCATCGCTTGTTGGTTCTGGGGCGAATGTCTCCGTCGGAGTTCTGGAGCGAGGTTGATCTGAGCTTGGTCTCCGATCAGCTCGAGACGAGATATCTGTCGTCATTCCGGCTGCTTCCGGGCCTGCATACGTTCCTGGATCGAATGAAGAGCAGCGAACTCCCGGTTGCGGTGATCGGCAATCAGCCGCGCGCCTGGGGTGACCGCTTGCGTCGGATGGCGGCGCTCGATGATTCGATCTCGTCGTGGATGGTCAGTGGCGACGTCGGGTCCACGTTGCCTGAACCGGCGCTTTTCGAAGCGACCCGGCGAACCATGTCCGTCGACCTCTTCGACTGCTTCTATCTGAGCAATATCCCCGGCAACCTGGATGTTGCTGAAGAGCTGGGCATGGCGACTGGACTGTTCTTGTCGGGCAAAGATCCAATCCCAGACACTGATCACACGGTGATCCTCGGATTCGAGGATCTTCTCAAGAACCGCGGGGCCTGAGGCGGAAGCGGAACCCACTGTCACAGGGCCTACGTAATGTGCCTCTATGGCTCGGACGAGGACTGTTCATCGATGTTCAGCGTGCGGTGCGTCTTCACCGTGCTGGACGGGTCGCTGCGACAGCTGCGGCGAGTGGAACACCCTCAGCGAGGAATCAGTCCAAAGAGACTGCTCGTCTTCTCTGTCCTTGGCTCCTTCGGTCGGGCATGCGGCTGGGGGTGCGTTCGGTGGGCCTGGCAATGTGGCGCTCCGCATCGGTGATGTGGCCGATGAGTCGGCCGCGGTTCAAGCCACCGGCCTGCCGGAATTGGACCGGGTTCTCGGAGGAGGGCTCGTTGCGGGATCAGTGACCCTGCTCGGCGGTGAGCCTGGTATCGGGAAGTCGACCCTGCTGCTCCAACTTGCGGCGAAGGCGTCGGAGGCCAGTCGCCGCGCGCTCTACGTGTCGGGTGAAGAGTCGATCGGCCAGATCCGGATGCGCGCTGATCGCCTCGGTGCAACCCAGTCGGAATTGTGGCTCGTGGCCGCAACTTCCCTGACGGAGGTTCTGGCTCATCTCGATGACGTCGAGCCAGATCTTGTCATCGTGGATTCGGTGCAGACCTTGCAGAGCCCGGCGCATACGTCGGCTCCCGGGTCGGTGGTGCAGGTCCGTGAGTGCGCCCATGTTCTGGTGCAGGAGGCGAAGCGTCGCGGTATCGCTTTTCTGTTGGTGGGCCACGTAACCAAAGAGGGAGCTTTGGCAGGGCCGCGGGTGCTCGAGCACGTGGTCGACACGGTTCTCGAGTTTGAGGGCGAACGTCATCATGAGCTTCGGCTGCTGCGTGCCTCCAAGCACCGCTTCGGACCGACCTGCGAAGTAGGGCTGATGCAGATGGACGAGTCGGGGTTGGCGCCGGTTGGGAATCCGAGCGGACTGTTCTTGGCTGACAGGGTCGCTCAGGTGTCAGGATCCGCGGTGGTCCCGACTGTTGACGGGAACCGCCCTCTGCTTGTCGAGTTGCAGGCACTGGTCGCTCCGTCTTCGCTGGCGACGCCGAGGCGCAGCGCGTCCGGGGTGGACCACGGCCGCTTGGCCATGCTGTTGGCCGTGCTGGAGAGGCGAGTCGGGTTGCCGCTGTCGAGCAGCGAGGTTTACGCGCTTGCGGTGGGGGGAGCGAAGGTGATCGACCCCGGTGCTGATGCTGCATTGGCTCTGGCTGTCGCTTCTTCGCTCACCGACCGCCCACTGGCTGAAGATCTGGTGGTCATTGGCGAGGTCGGCTTGGGCGGTGAGCTTCGTCATGTCAGCCATACAAATCGGCGGCTCGCGGAGGCTTCACGTATGGGGTTCCGCCGGGCGATTGTTCCCCACGCGAGCGGTGGCGCCCCTGAGGGCCTGACCATTCTGCGAGCACCTACGCTGGCCGCTGCCGTGCAGCTCGCCGAGGTCGGCCCGGGCTGAGTTGAGATGACAAGATGCGGTCATGCGAATTGAACTGCCGTCCGGCACCCCGCCGAAGTTGCTGGTTCCAGTGATGAGCGTGGACTGGTTCTGGTTCCCGACATTATGGGCTTGCGCCAGCTCTTCGATGAGATGGCGGCCCGGCTGGCCGAAGAGTGGCAGTGCTGTGTGGTAGTGCCTGAGCCCTATCCAGGTGAGGAGCATCTCGATCTTGAGGGACGTTTCGCGGCGGCTTCGTCGCTGACGGATGAGCGAGTATTGGGCGATATGGCCGCTGCGGCTGATCGCACTGGAGCGGAAACTGCCACAGCAATCGGCTTCTGCATGGGTGGGATGTACGTCAACAAGGCGGTGAGCACCGGACGTTTCAATCGGCTCGTGTCCTTCTACGGGATGATCCATGTGCCCGAGGGTTGGAGAGGGCCCGGCCAAGGCGAACCCCTAGAACATCTGAGCAACGGCGATCCGTCTTCGCTGCTGGCCATTGTCGGTACCGCTGATCCTTACACGCCGGCCGAGGGCGTGGCTGAGCTGCGAGAATCCGGGGTGCAGGTTGTGGAGTATTCCGAGGCTGAACACGGTTTTGTTCACGATCCCGCGCGCCCAGCGCACCGTCCTGTGGATGCTGCCGATGCTTGGCAGCGGGCCTCGCGCTGGCTCTGGCAGTTCAGCGGGCTCTGATGGTGAGCTGTTCGCGGTTGGTGATGACGTAGCGCCGGTCCGACTGATCGATCCAGTTCAGGCGCACGAATGAAGCAATGGCCTTGTTCACTCGCTCGCGGCTAGCACCGATCATTCCAGCCAGTTCCTCTTGGGTGATGGGAAGAATGAACTCGTCCTTGTCGCCTGCCAGTTCCAGGAGGCGTTTGGCGGTTCTGCCGGTCACGTCGAGGAAGACGCTGTCGGCCAGGCTTTTGTCGGTTGCGCGCAGACGGCTGACCAAGAGCTTGACGACGCCCCACAGTTCGTCGGGATGCTCTTGGTAGAGCGCCCGAACCGGTTCGTATGGGATCGCGATGACCTCGGATGGTTCCAGAACCCGAGCGCCGGCTGATCGTTGTCCGCCGTCGAACAAGGGCATTTCACCGAACAAGTCGCCGGTTTCCATAAGGGCCACGACGGCTTCTCGTCCCTCGATTGAACGATTGACCATGGCAATTCGGCCGCTTGTGACGATGTAGATGTGGTCGGGTTCCTCGCCTTCTGTGAACAACGTGTCGCCTCGCCGCAGTTGCCGGGACGACCCGGTGGCTGCGATGGCAGAGAGAGACTCTTCGGTGAGACTGGCGAACAGCTCGGTGGCGCGAAGAATACTGGTCTCTGTCATGGGTGCTTCAATCTAGTTGTGCGACCCGATCCGTTGAGAATTCAAGGCAAATTTGGTCTTTGTTGGGCGATTCGACTCGCTGCTGCCAAGCTGTAGCTGTGAATAGCGAAGGCGACGGCGCGATCTGGGCCATTGTAGTTGCTGCCGGTTCTGGGAGTCGTTTCGGTGCGGCGAAGCAATTTGTTGATCTGGCTGGGGCGAGCGTGCTGGACCGGTCGGTTCTCACCGCGGCGCGCCACAGTGACGGCGTCGTGGTTGTCGTGCCGTCATCGGAGGTCGCGGGATTGTCTTCGGGTCTCGAGTCCGGCGAGTTGCCCGACGGCTTTGAGCGGCGTGTGGCGGCCGGCGGTCCAACCCGCTCAGAGTCTGTTCGCAATGGTCTCGCTGCTGTACCCCACAACGCTGAGTTCGTGCTGGTTCATGACGCGGCGCGGCCGTTGGCTTCCGATGCGATTTTCGAGAGTGTCATCGCAGCTGTGTGCGCTGGGGCTGACGCGGCCACACCGGTGATCGCGGTGGCCGACACCATTCGGTTTCGCTCTGGAGGCGCCCTCGACCGTGACGAGCTCGTGGCGGTGCAGACGCCGCAAGCGTTTCGAGCCGAGGTGCTTCGACTGGTTCATCAACAGAGTCCAGAGGCTACAGACGATGTCTCATTGGTCGCCGATGCCGGTGGCAGAGTTGAGCTTGTGGCCGGCGAGCAACGCAACCTCAAGCTGACCACCTCTTACGATCTTGAGGTGGCCGCTTTTCATCTATCGTCTGGTGGTGAATCGTGAACAGTTCGGAGATCCGCTATCGAGTGGGGCAGGCGTTCGATGTGCATGCCCGCTCTGATGATCCGGAACGGGTGCTGGTGCTTGGCGGCATCGCGTTCCCTGGCGAGCCGGGGTTGAAGGGCCACAGCGACGCTGATGTGATCGCCCATGTCTGCGTCGATGCGTTGTTGAGCGCGGCAGGATTGGGCGACATCGGTCAGATGTTCCCCGATGCAGATCCAGAACTTGCTGGTGCTGACAGCGTGGACCTGTTGCGCCTGGCGGCCGAAGCGGTGCGTGAGAACGGTTGGTCACCAGGGAATATCGACTGTTCGGTCGTGTTGGATCGCCCGGCGTTGGCCCCGGTGAAGTCCGCGATGGAGTCCAAGCTGTCGGGTGCTGTGGGCGCGCCGGTCTCTGTCACGGGCCGCAGAACCGAGGGGGTCGGTGCGTTGGGCCGGGGCGAGGGCGTGGTCGCGTGGGCGGTAGCCCTGGTGGCGAGATGAGCCGAAACAGGAACCCGGGAGGCAATAGACGGCGCGGGTCGCAGGGTGGGCCCGGCGGGGGAGCGAAAGGCAAACGGCGAAGCTCTCCGGGTCCGGGTCGCCGACCGCACGGCCAACGCGGTACCACGCCCCGTCGTGAAGACCCGATGAATCGCAGCCGTGGACCGTCTTTGGGCGGCGATCAGGTGGAGGGTCGTCACGCGGTCAGGGAACTGCTGTTGGCAGGCACCCGACGCACGCGTGAGGTTGTGTTGGCGGGTGATCTCGATGACGCCCCGATCCTCGGCGACATCATCGATCTTGCCGACGAGAACAAAGTGCCCGTCCGCGAGTTGGCTAGAAGCAAGTTCGAGTCGATGGCTCGCACTGGTGCCTCGCAGGGAGTGATCGCAACCGCTGCTCCGTTGCAGCCCACCGAATTGACGGATTTGGCAGGCAACGGCGCGGGATCTGACCAACCGTTCTTGTTATTGCTCGACGGCATCACTGACCCTCAGAATCTCGGGGCGATTCTGCGCACGGCCGAGTGCGCTGGGGTGACCGGCGTGGTGTTGCCCCGTCATCGCGCCGCACACATCACGCCATCGGTGACGAAAGCTGCTGCCGGCGCCATCGAGCATCTGCGTATGGCGTTGGTGGGTGGCCTGCCGAGCGCTATGCAAACCTTGAGAGCGAACCGTGTGTGGACGGTCGGCCTCGACTCAAGCGGTGATCAGTCGATCCACGAGTTGGCTGTTGCTGATGAACCGATCGCTCTCGTCCTGGGGGCGGAGGGCCCGGGTCTCAGTCGTCTGGTCCGTCAGCGTTGCGATGCGCTGGCGTCCATTCCGCTTCAGGGCGCTCTCGGGTCTCTCAACGTCTCGGCAGCGGCTGCGGTCGCGTGCTTCGAGATTCTGTCCCGCCGCTCCCAGAGGCAGAGCGAACAGCGAGGCCGTGGCCCGAGCGGCCAGCCCGTGGTCTGATCGGCCCGGTGGGCGCAGTGAACAGGGTGCAGTGAACAAGTGCGGGAGGTTAGACGAAGCGAACAAGAACGGGAAAGGAGAGAAGCTAGCCCGGGATTGTGATGACGATGCTGCCGACATGGTCCTTGGATCCAAACGCTTCCTGCGCGTTGTGGATTTGTTCGAGCGGGAACGTGCCGCCGACAACCGGTCGAACCTGGGCCCGCTCGATGCAGCCGACCAGATCGGCGAAGACCTTGGGCTCGTAGACGGTGGCACCGTGGAGTTGGAGGTCGCGCAGATAAAGAGTGCGCAGGTCCAAGTCCACGATCGGACCGGCGATGGCGCCGGAGGCGACGTATCGGCCGCCTCGGTTGAGTGCTTCGAGCCAGCCTCCGAAATCGACCCCGCCCACGATGTCGGCCACTGCGTCGAAGAGCCCCCCGTTGGCCTCCACTGCGGCGGCGACCGGGTTGTCGGTTTCGCGCGCAATCGCTGAGTCGGCTCCGAGTTCGAGGACTCGCTCCAGCTTGGCGGTGCCTGCTACAGCAACGACGCCGGCACCGCGAAGCTTGGCGAGTTGCACCAGTGCGCTCCCAACTCCGCCCGATGCGCCCGGGACGGCAATCGTCTCCCCCGCGCTCAGGTCCACCCGTTGCAGCATGTGCTCGGCGGTGGACCACGAGCAGGCGAACGAGGCCAACTCCGCGTCGGTCATCCCGGTTGATACCGGGTAGACGTTTTCGCTGGGCACTGCACAGTACTGAGCGAACCCTCCGTCGCGTTCGCTTCCCAGGTAACCGGCCAGTTCGCGGTCGCTGGGGTTGCGCCGGTCCCGTAGCCAGGGATCTACGAGAACTCGACGCCCGAGCAGGTTGTGGTCGGCGTCTTCACCGATTGCTGCCACCACTCCGGCGACGTCCGCTCCCTGAATGCGGGGGTAAGCGAGGCCCTCGCGCCCCCAGCCCACATCGTCGAGGTCTGCCTCGGCGAAGCCGCCGCCGGATGTTGCGGCGGTGACCGAACGGCTGTACCAGCCGACCCGCGTGTTGATGTCGGTGTTGTTGACGCCACACGCAGACACCCTCACCAGCACATCGCCTCGGTCGGGTCGGGGGACCGGGACGTCGTCGCGCACTTCGAGCATCTCGGGTCCGCCCGTGCCGAGCAACAGGGCGGCCTGCATTGTCTCTGGAACAGACTGATCCGTCATGGGTGGACTTATAGGGGTTTCTGGGCCACGAAGCAGTACAACGGTGTGAAGATTCCCGTCTTGCCACCGGCGACATAAGCATCGGCGGTGCGATCCAGCAGCTTCGCGACCTCTGCGGTGCCTCTAGGCAGAATCCTCAGTGATTCGGCGGCGCGTGCGGAGGCGATCGCCAGCCGTCGACCGAGCGGTGTTCCTCGCAGGGATGCTCTGCGTGTGCCGTTGCGTGCCTCCATGGGCTGATACCACGGGGTTGTCGAGCTGTTTGCGCCGATCCCGAGGTTTTCGCCTTCGATGACTTCGAACCCAGCCGTCTCGAGTGCTTGGTTCACTTCGGCGAACGTTGCGATCTTGCGGAGTGCGATCCCTCGCATGAGCTCTTGTTCGATGTCTCTGTGCGTCGAATTGCCAGGATCGAATTCGTCCGTCAGGCACATTTCCTGACCCCACAACAGGCCCCCCGGTTTCAGCACCCGGCAGATCTGAGTGAATGCGCCGACCTTGTCCGGCGCATGACAGGTCGACTCGATTGCGTAGGCCCGGTCATAGGTGTTGGCTTCGACAGCTCCCATGTCCATGAAGCTGGCTTCCACGTACTCGATTTTGTTGCTGAGACCCGCCTTGGCGGTCAAGGCCCTCGCCTTGGCCAGTTGGACTTCGCTGTTGTTGACGCCGGTGACCCTGACCCCTGCTTCTCGGACGACCGTCCGCATCGGTCCGCCGATTCCGCACCCGACGTCGATGACCGACATCCCCTCATGCAGCTTCAGCTTGTCGATCATCAGCCGCTGATGCCGGAGTTTGGATTCTTCCAGGCTCTCCCTGGGCGACAGCGGCGCGAAGTGGAGGGACTCGCCCCATCCGTACACCATGAGGTCGCTGCAGATGTCGTAGTATCCCCGTGCTGTCTCGGCATGGTCGAGGCTGTCGCTTGGCGTCAGCGTCTCGTCGAGCCGGTCATTCAGCCGCTCAACCCGGCCGCGGAGATCTGAGCCGCGATTCGTGGCGTTCAGTCCACGGGCGACCTGCCAGATGCTGTTCATTCGATGGAGGATATTCACGCTTGGCAGCGGCGGCAATCCGAGCACGACCGGCTTGTCCCATGGCCCTCACGCGTCAGCGCCATTGCTTCTCTGTGCTGAGACAGTTTGGCGACGGGTGACATCGCCGGAGAGTCTGCGTGTGGCCTCATGGTTTGAGTGCCTTGGGCGGTTGTGGCTGGCGCGGTTGTATCTTTGCGTATCGCTCGGCGTACACCCGAGGTGTCAGGACGGACGATGGCTGGACCGCCTACCGAGAATACGGATCCCACGGGCAACGACGCACAGCGGCGCCGGCGGCGTGACTGTTTGGTGGTGAGCCTCGCTGTCGGCGTCATCGGAGTCACTTTCGGAGTTTTCGCCGAGGCAGCGGGCTTTGATCTGCCTCGCATTGTGGTGATGTCTGCGCTGGTGTTCACCGGTGCCTCGCAATTCGCGGCGGTGGGCGTGCTCGACGACGGCGGATCGGGCGGCGCGGCGGTGGGGTCGGCGCTGTTGTTGGCCACCCGCAATGCTCTGTATGGGCCGGTTGTGCGCAAGACTCTGCCCGACTCGACGCTGCCGAGGCTGGGGGCGGCCCATTTTGTGATCGACGAGACCACGGCTATGGCGGTCGCTCAGCCCGACCGCCGCTCCGCTTGGGATGCCTTCTGGTTCACGGGTGTGACCCTGTGGCTCTGCTGGAACCTGGGCTCGCTGGCGGGGGCGGCGCTGGGCGCGGTGTTGAGCACCCCTGAGACTTGGGGGCTTGACGCGGCCTTTCCCGCGATCTTCGTAGCGTTGCTCGCCACCCATCTGCGCACGCCTGCGGGACGCGTGGCGGCAATCTCCGCGGCGGCCATCGCATTGGGAGCTGTGCCTTTCACCGCTGCGGGAGTGCCGATCCTGTTGGCCGTCGCTGCGGTGCTGCCGGCTTTGTACGTGCGCCATCGCCGGCCGAGCGACAGCGAAGAGCCGCTGGGCGGCGAGTCTGGGGCGCAGCCGTGAGTTGGTCGCTGATGATCGTGTTGGCCGCGGGTTCGTACGGCTTGAAGGTGCTGGGGGTGACGACCCTGGGTTCCGTGGTGGAGCGCAGGCTCGGACCGTTGGTGTCGCTGCTGCCGGCTGTTCTGTTCTCGGCGCTCATAGTGGTGATGACCTTCGAGACCGCAGGCGAGCTTGTGCTTGACGCTCGGGTCGTTGGTGTGGGTGTCGGTGCGCTGGCTGTGTGGCGCAAGGCACCGTTGCTGGTTGTCGTCCTCGCCGCCATGACCGTCACCGCAGGCCTGCGCTTGCTCAGTTGATTCGTGTCGGCAGGCGGGGGAGCTAAGCGGGGGTTTCGGCGCGTGAAACGGTTGCCGCGAGACGTCCGTCGCTGGTGATGATCGGAGCGTCGAGCTGCTCGGCGAGTTCAACATAGAGAGCGTCTACGAGGCGGAGGCTGTCGCGTCGGTTCCAGGCCCCTGTGAGCAATGGAGACAGTTCATGTCGACGGATCGGCAGACGCTGCACCAAGTTCAACCGTGTGGACACCTCGCTCGACGACAGATGCCCGTCGCGGTGCAAACGTCCAAGGGCGGACAGGACTTCGGCGTCGAAGTGCGCCGGGGCGTGCAGTTCGCTGCCCCGCATCCGCCGACGGATCGCTTCGGTCGTGGGGGCTTCCAAGAGCAAATCGACGATTGCCGATGCGTCAAGGACCAGTGCTTCACCGTCCGAGTTCAAGTTCGTCTTTCGCTTCCGACACAGCGTCTTTGATGATCGCTAGTTCGATTCTTGTGGGGGGGAGCGCAGCAACCTCGTCAAGCCAGAGATCCAGGTCTCGGGCCTCAATAGCACGGCGTAGGGCCTCCTGAGTGAGACGCGACACGTTGAGCCCGGACTCTCTCGCAACCGCAGCCAAGTCATCCGGCAGATAAACGTTCACTCGAGCCATGCGTATATTATACACATACACCCCAACCTCACCAACTTTGCACGGGCCGATGAAGGTCACCATGGCTTGTCGTGCTAGCGCAGGCCTCGGGTTGGCAACCAGTGACCCGTGGCGAAGTTTGGTGGGCCGAACGGGGCCGCAAGCGTCGGCCAGTCGTGATCCTCACCCGGTCGGAAGTCATAGACGTGAGGGAATTGCTGACTGTGGCCGAGTTGACCACCTCGATCCGTGGTCTTGCTGTTGAGGTTCCCGTCGACAGAGACGAAGCCGGATTGTCCGGAGCGTCGGTTGTCAACTGCGACGGCATCTACACCCTGCGGCGCTCAGTGCTGTCCGACCGTGCCGGAAAGCTCAGCGATCCCACCATGCTTCGTATATGTCGATCGCTAACCTACGCCCTCGGCTGTTGAACTCCCGCAAGCAGCGCTAACAGCGGGGGGTCACCGTACCGGGGTCAACGTGTGGAAGCGACTGCGAGTCCGCACCGTTCCGCGGCTTCGACTAGTTGTCGATCACCGCTGACGAACACCGTTTCGCTGTTGCCCAACGACTGCGCCGCAGCGAGGTGGACCGCGTCGTAGCCGCGGAGTTGCTGCAACTCGGCGATCTCGCCTGCAGCGCGGACAAGAGGTCCGGTAATCTCCACGACATCCACTTGGTTCGTCAACAGGTCAAGTTGCTCGACGGATGCAGAGAGTTGCTCTCGACTCAGTCGTGCCATCCGGTGAGCCTGAGCCAGCGCTGCCCGCGCTTCGGCGTACAGAAGACGCGCACTGACGGCTCTGGTCGCCTCGTTCCACAACCTCACGCAGGTGGTCGAGCTGGACTCGTGCACAAACAGCGGGATGAACGCAGAGGTGTCGAAGTAGGCGATCACTTTCGCTGGGAGGCCACGAGGTCGCTCACGGTTCCCTTGCCGACAATCTTGGCTCCGGTTAGTTTCTGGCGTGCGGAGGATGCCGGGGTGACGACACCCTCGGCGATCAAGCGATCGATCGGGCGCGGCTGCCCCAAGGAAACCAGACGGGCGAAGGCTTTGCCGTGATCGGTCACGACGACTTCCTCCCCGGCCCTCACAGCCGCCAAGTACTTGCTGAGATGGTTGCGTAGTTCCCGAATGCCTGTTTCCATGGCTCCATTGTAGCGCTTTTAAACTTATTTTTGTAGCTACAGAATCGGAAACGGCGACAAGGCCGTGTTGACAAGTGTCGTGCGCTTTCTGTTGATCTCGGAATGTCGCGATTGTGTCGAGGTACTAGGCGATGTCACTTTCGTAGCAGGCGTCGGTAGAGGTGTTTCCCCAAGTGTCAGAAGACTGACGAATCATGCGTGGCTTGAAGCGGTAGTGATCCTCGGTCCGCCCGTCGTCGAAATGGAGGGCGCCAAGCAAGCGGCTAGAGATAGCTTGAAGAATCTCGCGCAACCATGTCGTAGTTGGATCTGGATCGGAGTCCGCAACTTGGGTCGCGTAAAGCTCAGCCAAGGTATTAAGCCTGGATCCACCGGTGGTGTGGTGGCGTTGGGGTTGCCGCGTCCATCGGGACGACCATGTAACCGTTCGAGTCCCCTATCGTCTTCCACGCGTTTTTGTTGCTCCACCAGAGCCACGCGGCCACGGCGCAGGTGAGTCCGTCGAGCTTGTCTTCAAGGCGCTTGAGTTCCTTTCCCTTAGCACCCTCCGCGGTCTCTGGTGCGAGTGCAGAAGTGACCTCAGCGTTCTCAAGCACACCGGGACCCTCTTGGCCTAAGAGTTTCCTGAAGTAGCGTTGATAACTCTGGAAGGCGTCTCTGCGGCAGGCAACGGGGCGACACTTTTTGGCCTTGTACGGCAACCGTTCCTCCAGGTCGAACAGTCGCACGTGAATCGTGTGCGGATAGACCTCTATTGCGGCGCGGCAGTCGTTTCCAACCTGCTCAAGTGCCGAAGGGTCGAGTGTGAAGCCGCGTTGCTTGAGGGCAATGCCGAGATCGATCCCCGCTCTCCACCCTCGGCGCACCGCCGCATGGGCGGAGTGGGCCGATGCTTTGTAGCGACTGAACTGACGGCCGACTTCCGTCTCTGCCCAACGATCTCGTGTGTAGAGCAAGGGTGCGTCGATTGCGACGACGACCGTCCCCGGCACCTCGGCTATCTCGTCTGCGAGGTCTTCGACGCTGTGCGCCTCGGCTTCAAGCCTGCTGCAAGTCAGATCTGCAGGAGTCCCGCCTTCGAGCCAGCAGATGCCACTTTCGTTGGTCTCCTTCCAGGCCAGGTCGAGACCGATGAACGTTGACACGAAGCCCAAGATTACTCGGCCCTGCGCGTTTTTGTGGGTTTTGGGGTTGCTGGTGTTGGTGTGGGGGTCATGTTATCAGGAGTCCTCTTGCGGCGAAGTTGGTTGGGTTGGTGAACCCGTGGGCGGTTCGTCGCATGACTTGGAGGAGGTTGTCAGTGTTTTCGGTTCTGCCGTTGGAGACTCGGCCGGTGTGATGGAAGGCGAGTATCTCGTCGGATGAGGAGATGATGGCGTCGACGATGTGATGGAACTCGGGGAGTTCGCCGGTCTGGTAGAGGTCACAGAACCTGTCGAGGGCTTCGAGGGCGCCGTCGTGGTCGTCTGCGAGGTAGAGGCCGTGGAGCTCTTGGAGGGCTTGCCAGCCTGTTTCGAGCCGGGGATGAGCATCGAAGAGCTTGTCGAGGCGGGCTTGGTCCGCGTCGTTGAGGTGGTCGTGTCGGCGCATCAACAAGAAGCGGGTTTTGAACACTTGGGGGTCGAAGGCGGGTTTGACGCCCTGGGGTTGGCGGCGCTGGACGTCGCGGCGCACCGCGGTCAGCCCTGCACAGAACCATCTGATCACATGGAACCGGTCCAGCACATGACGGGCGTGGGGCGAACAGGCCTCTATCGACGGCTTGTAGGCTTTGGAGCCGTCTGTGACCACGACTTTGACGCTGCGGCGCCAGCGATGGGGTTGCGACATCAAAAACCCGTTCAACGCTGCGCTGTCGCGGTGCTCGACCATGGCCAGGGTCTTGCCGGTGCCGCCGTTGACGATCACAGTCACATAACGGTGACGTTTGCGCATCGAGGTCTCATCCACCAACAACACCGAACAGCGGCGGCTGCGGCGATGCTCGGCGATCAACCCCGACCAAGCCCCCACCAACGCGTTGACCGTCGACCAGCCCACACCGTGGCGGCGCGCCACCGCACGGATCGGCATCGCCTGCGCGTCCGCCGCCAACCGCCGCGCCAGGCGACAGGTCAAAGCACCCTCGAACTCCGGGTGATCCTCCAACCAACGCCCACCGCAGTTGCCGCACACCAACCTGCGGCGCAGCCACACCAACGTCGTGCGCCGCCCCGACACCTCAAGGTCGCGTACCTCGCGCAAGCGGGTGTCATGCACCCGATGACACTTGAACCCGCAACACCGGCAACGCGGACGCGTCACCGCCGACACAACCTTGACGCGCAGCTCGCTCGGCGCGCCGGCCAACACCTCCAACACACGAACCTGACGCAAATGCAACCGCACCCGCATAACATCTGAACCCATCGGGGCCCTCCTGGACAGGCGATACAGACATCACCGATTCCAGCAGGGCCCCGACCCCCCACACAGGGACCCTCAACCACCCCGCTCCCCACGTTTTCGCGCAGGCTCGACTTGTTGAGCGTTATGGCCGTAACAGACTCGATGCAGGGGCATTCACCAATGATGACCCGCGGCGCGTCATTGCCGAACTGCAGAGTACGGGGGTGCTCGCAAAGGCCGACCAGAGGGTGATCGAAGGTGGCACCTTTCAACTGACACCAGATGAACTGGAGACAGTTTCGAAATTCGCGCGGGGCGGGGCGCACCAAAAGCATTTGCTGGCCTGGCTTCCCCAGAGCGTGGAAGACCGCGTAACACAGGACTCTCAACGCACCGCTCGCATCATTGAGGAGTACCAGCACTATACAGAGCCGGACTGGCCGACCCTGATCTTTGCGACATCGGTTGAGCATGCTCAAACACTGGCGGCTCTACTCAACCTCCAAGGGATCACTGCAAGATCGGTGAGCGGTACGACCGATCCTGCGGTCCGCCGACGCGTGGTTGATGGATTTCGCAGGGGGGAGATCACTGCGCTCATCAACTATGGCGTCTTCCGTGAAGGCTTCGATGCGCCGAAGACACGCTGCATCATCGTGGCCCGACCTGTGTACAGCCCGAACCTGTACTTCCAAATGATCGGTCGAGGACTTAGGGGTCCAAAGAACGGCGGCAATGAGAGATGCCTCATTCTCAACGTGAGCGACACGATCGACAACTTCGGCCAAGGACTCGCCTTCACCGATTTGAACTGGCTCTGGGATCGCATGTAATCGCTGATCCACCACTGACGAGCCCAACTAACTTCGACAATACATCGAACAGACGTTCGAAAGGAATGTCACACCCTGTGTATATGGTGTCATGCCATGTCCCATCACCTGGCTGTGTTTGGTCTGGCCGTTGTTCCGAGTGCCGTGCCGAATCGAACTAGTGTTAGCGGAATGTCTGTCGCCTGTTTCTGCGGATTGAAGGCGGCAACTCATGGTTGACGTTCACCGCCGAGAGTCAGCGCTAGACGGGGCTCGGCCCCGTGAGCCGATGATGAGCGACATCAAGGGAGGCAAGGGGAGTGTCTTCTACCGGGCCCACTCATACCATACGAAAGTGCCTGTGGAGGGCATTGTCCAGCTGATCGAGCACTACACAGATCCCGGCGATGTGGTGCTCGACCCGTTCTGTGGGTCCGGCCAGACAGGTGTTGCCGCCGTGCTGACTGGCAGGCATGCCGTGCTGTCCGATCTCTCGCCGGCCGCGGTCCATATCGCTCGTGGTTACACCGCGCGAGTCAACCCCGATCGGTTCAAGCAGGTCGCATCCGAGCTGCTGGCCTGGCTTAGGCCGCAGGAACTGGAGCTATACGGAGTGCCCGGTGGACAGATCGAGTACACGGTCTGGTCCGACGTGTACCAGTGCGTCAGGTGTGACCGGGAGATCCTGTTCTGGGACGCGGCTGTGGATCATCACGCTGGAGCTGTCCTGAAGACGCTGTCGTGTCCCGTGGGCCATGGGCCCTTCAAGAAGACAGATCTCCACTGGCTGAGTTCCCAACCGGTGCAAGAGAACATTAGCCTCGATGGGCAAAGCGCTCGACTCGTGCGGTCAGTCGAGACTGCGGGACAAAGGAACGGAGTCGAACGGGTCAACATCCCGCACTGGTTCCCGAGAGTTCCCTGGGAATCGTGGCGCGAGATGTGGCGATCCCAGCACGAAGCCCAAGGCATTGTGACTTCTGCAGATTTCTTCACAGAGCGTAATCTGTATGCGCTGTCGGCACTCTGGGATGCGATCGCGCGGGTAAAAGAAGACAGGATTCGTGCCGGTCTTCGTTTCGTGTTCACCGCGAGTGTCAACCGAGCCTCACGTCGCTATCAGTGGCATCCGAAGCGGCCGACGAACGTCTTGTCGTCCACGATGTATGTAGCGTCATTGAACTACGAATTCAATGTATTCAGCCTCTTCCGTCGCAAGCTCGCCACCATCACCAGTATGTACCGGGAGACCTGGGAAGCACCTGGCTCGTGTGAGGTGCACCTCGGATCCGCCGAGCAGCTTTCGTGGGCAGCGGATGACAGTGTCGATTATGTCTTTGCCGATCCCCCGTTCGGTTCGAACATCTACTACAGCGACTCCTCGTTTCTCTGGGAGGCGTGGCTGGGCGAACAGACCGATGTGGCCGCTGAAACCGTGGTCAACAGACGGTTAACAGCGGAGTTGGGACGCACGACGCTTGACGATTACGAGAAAGCGATGAGTCGGGCGATGGGTGAAATCAGTCGTGCGATGCGGCCAGGCGCGTGGGCTTCGCTGCAGTTCCACAATTCGGACGACGCGGTCTGGTCAGCCATCCAGAGCGCTGTCGATTCGGCGGGGCTGAGCGTCGAAGCTGCCGTCGTGATGGACAAGGGGCAGGCTTCATTTAAGGGACTTCGACATGAGGACAAGGGCGAGAAGGTTGCGAACTTCGATCTCGTAATGCACCTTGCTGTTGGGTCCACACCAGGTTCCAGAACTCAACGCCGCGAAGTGGACCGAACCGAAATCGCAAAGGAACTGCGGGAATACATAGCGCTCCAACCGCCATCGCGACGCACTACGCCATGGTTGCACTCGCAAGTTATGCGTTACTTGCTCGCCGAGGGTGCATCGCCTGCTGGCTGGAGCTTCGCTGCCGTTGAGTCTCTGTGTGGCGAGGTTCTTGAGAGGAGGGGAACCGCATGGCATCTGCCAGTCGCAAGCAAGTAAGCCGGCCTTCGTTGGCGGCCCATGAGCCTCTACCCGACCATGTGGCTGGTTCAAAGGGAGGGCCTTGGTACACGTCGCACACCTATCCCACTAAGGTTCCACCTGAGGCGATCAGACCCTTCATTGAGGCGTCGACTGAGCCAGGCGGTCTGGTTGCCGATCCGTTCTGTGGATCC
Organism: Acidimicrobiaceae bacterium; assembly: GCA_026706815.1. GTDB lineage: Bacteria > Actinomycetota > Acidimicrobiia > Acidimicrobiales > Aldehydirespiratoraceae > VXYK01. The sequence goes on from JAPOYA010000024.1 coordinate 140,363, forward strand.
GGGATGACAGGAGTTGCGGCGTTGCTCACAGGTCGACGGGCGGCGCTCTCTGACCTATCGCCCGGTGCTGTACATCTCGCCCGAAACCACACGCGGCGCGTATCTCCCGAGCAGTTGGCTGAGGCTGTAGCTGTGCTCGACCGTTCATGGATGCGCCGAACAGAACGCGATCTGTATTGGTCGTCGGTCGATACCGATGACGGGGTTGTGCACGGGCTAGCGCGCCATACGGTCTGGTCAGAGGTCTACGAGTGCCCGAAATGCGCGTCGGAGGTTGTTCTATGGGATGCGGCTGAGCCCGACCGGCCGCTGCCTCGTGACATTCGCTGCAATACCTGCAGGTGTTGGTTCAATCGGAGGAGCGCCATCCCGGTTGCATCGGTACCCCGGTGGATCACGCTCGCCCCTGCGTCAGGAGGAAGGCTCGTCCATGGCTATCCAACCGCAGCTGCACTCAACCGGATCGACAAGATCGGATGTCGCCGGATTACTCGCTGGATGCCGACGGATCCGATCAACCCGTCTCGTGAGATGTACATCAGGTCGGCGCTTCATCTTCGTGGGGTGCAGACGGTCGCCCACATGTTTGCTCGCCGGCCAGCCATAGCGCTCTCGCGGCTGTGGCATCGAATTGGCCTAGTGCACGACACGGCCGTACGCGAGGCGCTGCAGTTCGCCTTTACGAACACGGCGTGGCACGCCAGCCGGATGCGACGTTACAACGCGAAGGGAGGCCAGCGGCCACTCACCGGCACTCTCTTCATCCCGCAGTTGGTCTCGGAGCCCAACGTTTTTGAGGTCTTTCGTCACCAAGTACGCCAAGTTTGTCGGCTCTACGAGGTGCTCCCGGACGGTGAAGTCAACGTTAACCAAGCGTCGGCTACCGACCTGCGTTGGCTCGCTGACAACTCGGTTGACTATGTGTTCACCGATCCACCTTTCGGCAACAATATTCACTATGCGGATTGCAACATTGTCTGGGAGGCGTGGCTTGGAGATCTTACTGACAACGATCAGGAGATCGTCGTCAACAAGTCGCGTCGAGTCGAAGACGGAGGTAAGACGATAGGCGACTATCAGCGGCTGCTCACCGACTCCTTCCGAGAGGCGAAACGCGTTGTCGCCAAGGACGGGCGCGTCTCGGTCGTATTTCACAACTCGGACGACGCCGTGTGGAGTGCGCTTCTTGACGCGGTGGAGGATGTTGGTCTTCGCCAAGCGGAAGTGTCGATCCTTGACAAGGGGCAGCGCAGTCAGAAGGGCTACAAGATTAGGAGAGGGGAGCTTGTTCCGTTCTACGACCTCGTCATGACATTCGACGTCGCTCAAAGAAGCACCCCGCGGCTCAACGGAGCGGGCGATATAGCCGTCGATGCCGTCACGGCGCACCTTGAGAGTCTTGAGCGCCGCACCTCACCGCAGCGCCAGCTCGACTACCTATATTCGGTAGCCGTGGGCGCAGTGATCGGCGGTGGTGCTAGGCCTGACGGACTCTCGCTCCGCGCTTTCGAGCAACTCTGCAACGATCAGTTTGAACGAGTTGGAAGCGCGTACTATGTGTAGACGGGTGGGTTCAAGAGGACGGAGTTGACGGACCGACTCTCGACCACGGAACTTCAAGACCGGTTCGTTGCTGCCATTGGTCCCGCTGCGCTCATCGCGGCACGCACCGATGCTTCCGGTGAACTCGTTGTGGATCTCTGTCCTCCACTACCCGACCGCGTTCGAGTGTACATCTACAACGCAACGGACCCTCCTGGCGGCCGACTGACCCCGGAGCACAAGATTCAACTGACCGGTCAGCGCCGTGGCGAACGGGGCGAACTCGATTGGTCTGGAGTCGACTTGGTGCTGCTCTGCGGCTATGTCGCCGGACATGACGTCTTTGTGTTCTGGGACGCGGCTCTACACATCGACTTCTCGTACTCGAAGAACCTCCAGGTTCGGACGGCCAATGTTCAAGAAGCAGCAGCGTCCAGTGTACGGGTGCGTCAGAACCGCCGACTGCAGACCGGAATGGAAGTCGTCATCTGCGCCCCGAGCAAGATGGTGATAGAGGCGATCGAGGAGCGTGCCTCGAGCGGAGAAGTGCGGTTGCGAGGAGGGAACCACTCGGCACGTCAAGGACAGCCATACACGCGTCCTTCAGGAGGTGGCTCCGCCACCCCTAGGTCACGGGTATTCAGATTCGATCCTGATGCGATTGATCGAGGAACGAACGCGCACAAGAAGGTCCAGAACCAGCTAGCGGACGCCGTCCGAAAGCGTGGGTGGGAGCCGCTGTCGCCAAGTGATTCCGATCCTCTATTCGATGTTGGTTGGACTGCGGCCAACGCAGCCTGGATCGCTGAGGTGAAGAGCCTCACCCCCGCTAATGAGGAACGCCAGCTACGGCTGGGCCTCGGGCAGGTGCTCAGCTACGCACACCTCGTCGATTGGGGGTTCGAGAAGAACCACCCTGTGCTGGCCGTCGAGCGGGAGCCATCGTCGGCCTACTGGCCTGACCTCTGCGAGTCTCATGGCGTTGCCTTGTCTTGGCCGGACGTGTTCGGCGAACTGCTCGACGCCTGCGTCTGACACGCGGAACCGCTGTACTTCTGGTTTCGGGCCCTACGGCGCAGCTGTGTCAGAACGGAGCCCGAGACAGGAGTCGAACCTGCGACCTGCTGTTTACAAGACAGCTGCTCTGCCAACTGAGCTACTCGGGCGTTGCCTCAGCGTAAGGCTGTTTGCGCCGATCAGCGCCGAAATTTCTGCTGCGGTTCCCATTGCGCGCTGTGATCTGTCAAGCTAAGGCATACTTGGTACTCACCTACGAGGAGCACGCCGATGACAGCACCCGGGCGCTACACCGCATCTGACAACTCGTTCACCAAGTCGGCGGCGACCGCCGCCGTGCGAGGCGGCATATTGATCGTCATAGCGATCGTCATCGGCGTACTTCTGTTGTGGCAGGGATTCGACAGCGATGAACCCATCACCACCGTGGAAGACGACGCCGACGAAACGGGCGACGACGCCGAGGAGGAGGAAACGACCCCCACAACCGTTGCCGATGAGCCCGACGACACCGCCACGACCGCAGCCCCGACCACAGCTGCGCCAGTCGTCGTCGACCCCCCGAATTCGGTGAAAGTAGCGGTCCTCAATGGCCGTGGTGAACCGGGACTGGCGGGCTCGCGCAAGGATCATCTGACGACCGCCGGCTACGTTGCGGAAGGCTTCAACGCTGACACGTACGACAAAGAGTTCAGCCGGGTCTACTACACACCTGGTTATGAGGATGAGGCCGAACTGGTAGCGGTGGCCCTGAACGGATCTCCCTCCGTCATCGAAATGGCGCCTGCTGATCCGCTCACCTTGGTGTCTGAAGGCACCCCGAACGCTGCCGACTACCACATCTACGTCGTGCTCGGAGCGGACGCGGTTCTCGGTTGACGTTGCAACACTGCTCGCCTGACCCTGTCGGCGGCTGAAGCGCGCTCGTAGACGATGGGCCAAACTGAGCCGTGCGTGTTTTGGCCTGCCCCGACAAGTTCAGAGGCACAGCGACTGCCGTCGAGATAGCGGAGGCTGTTGCCAGCGCGGCTTCGGACGCGGGGTGGGACTGTGCTGTCCAGCCCATGGCCGACGGCGGGGAAGGCACTTTGGAGGCGTTCGGCGGGGCGAACCGGACGACCGCCGTTACAGGACCCGACGGCTTATCAGTGCAGGCCGAATGGCATCTGAGTGGGAAGTTGGCGGTGATCGAGACGGCGCGGGCGTCGGGACTGAGTCTGGTCGGAGGCGCAGAGTTCAACGACGCCATGGAGGCGACGACCGCCGGTACCGGAGAGTTGATTGCTGCCGCGGCGGACTGCGGCGCAACCAAGATCATTGTCGGTCTGGGAGGATCGGCGACCACAGACGGCGGTATGGGCGCGTTACGGGCGATGGCGCCTCTGGCCCGCTACCGGGGTGTCGACATCGAGGTCGCGGCCGATGTGCGCACGAAGTTCATTGACGCGGCGGCGGCGTTCGGCCCACAGAAGGGGGCGTCTGCTGCCCAAGTCGCGTTGTTGCAGGGTCGGCTTGCCCGGCTGGCGCAGGTCTATAGCGAAGAACACGGGGTGGAGGTGGCCGATGTGCCGCGAAGTGGTGCGGCAGGCGGCCTTGGAGGCGGGCTGTTCGCGGTCGGCGCGAACCTGTGCGATGGATTCGAGTTGATCGCTGATTCGGTGAAGCTTTACGACCAGATCGAAGAGGCCGATCTGGTGGTCACCGGGGAGGGGTGCCTGGACGCCGCATCTTTCGAGGGAAAGGTCGTGGGAGGCGTGGCGGAGTTGGCCCGACATGCCGGTGTGCCCGTGGTCGCCATTGTGGGACGGACAGCCGACGATGCCGCCGGCAAGATTCCCATTGTGGATTTGACCGAGCAATTCGGTCAGGAACGCGCTCTAAACGACACGCTCGGGTGTGTCGAGTCAGCGACTCGTGATTGGCTCAGCGCTTGCCTTTGATGCTGACGACCCAGCTGGCGACCGCAACCACGATCAACACGAACAGGCCGAACTTGAGTATCCCTGCGAGCGAGCCGACCAGCCATTGAACAAGGGAGATCATGCCGAGAACAGCCAGCGCGGCGACCACGACGAGCGCAGGAAACGGCAATCCGCTTGCACTACTTGATTTGCTCATGTCCCTAGAGTACTTGAGGGTCGTCTCAATGTGGTCAGCGTCTCAAACTGACGCGTGTCTGCAGCCAAGCGGGCGCGCGATCAGAATCAATTCCCGATAGCATCGGTCAGGAATTGGTTATGGGCGTCGTGACACGCCGAGTAGCCGTGACACGCCGACTAGCAAGGAATAGACACCACCATGAGCGTCATTGTTCGAGTCCCGGCCACGCTGCGAGCCTTGACGGCCGGCGAATCCGAAGTTGCGGTTGAAGGCAGCACTGTCGCAGCGGTGATCAACAATCTTGAAGACTCGCATCCAGGGTTCAAAGAGCGCATTCTCGACGAAGCCGGTGAGTTGCGCCGTTTCGTGAACCTCTTCGTCAGCGACGACGACGTGCGGTTCCTCAATGGGCTGTCCACCGAAGTGGCAACGGGAGAAACCCTGAGCATTGTGCCTGCGGTCGCAGGCGGATAATTCGCTGATTCGGTAGTTGCGATTTTGGCGTCCCCCAGATTGAATTAGCACTCGCGGCATGAGAGTGCCAGCGACGATGTATCTGCCAGCGACGAATCTGGAGGAATAGTGGCGAAGACCATTCAATTCGATGAGCAAGCCCGACGCGGCCTCGAAGCGGGGATGAACCAACTCGCCGATGCCGTTCGAGTGACCCTCGGCCCCAAAGGCCGCAACGTGGTGCTCGAGAAGAAGTGGGGCGCTCCCACCATCACCAATGACGGTGTTTCCATCGCCAAAGAGATCGAACTCGAAGACCCCCATGAACGAATCGGGGCTGAGCTGGTCAAAGAGGTCGCCAAGAAGACTGATGACGTAGCCGGCGACGGCACCACCACAGCCACCGTCCTGGCTTGGTCGATGGTCCGTGAAGGTCTGCGCAATGTCGCCGCAGGCGCCAACCCGATGTCGGTGAAGCGCGGCATTGAGCAGGCTGTTGAAGTCGCGGTTGCCTCCATTGCCGACAACGCCCACGACGTATCGGACGACAAGGACCAGATCGCCAATGTCGCCGCGATCTCCTCAGCGGATCCTGAGATCGGCTCCACGATCGCCGACGCCATCGACAGCGTCGGCAAAGACGGTGTCATCACTGTTGAAGAAGGCCAGACCTTCGGCCTTGATCTCGACTTCGTCGAGGGTATGCGCTTCGACAAGGGCTACATCTCCCCGTACAGCGTCACCGACACCGAGCGCATGGAAGCTGTGCTCGACAACCCCTACATTCTCCTTGTCGGCTCGAAGATCTCCGCTGTGCGTGATCTCGTGCCCGTGCTCGAAAAGGTGATGCAGTCCAGTCGACCGCTGTTGATCATCGCTGAAGACGTCGAAGGCGAAGCTCTCGCCACGCTCGTGGTCAACAAGATCCGCGGCACCTTCACCTCGGTGTCGGTGAAAGCCCCGGGCTTCGGGGAACGCCGCAAGGCCATGCTCCAAGACATCGCCATCCTCACCGGTGGCCAGGTTGTCTCTGAGGAAGTCGGTCTCAAGCTCGAAGGCGTGACCATCGACATGCTCGGTGAGGCCCGCAAAGTAGTCGTCACCAAGGACGAGACCACAGTCATCGAAGGTGCCGGTGATGCCGCAGATGTGGCGGGTCGGATCAACCAGATTCAAGCCGAGATCGAGAACACCGATTCGGACTACGACCGTGAGAAGCTCCAGGAACGCCGTGCCAAGCTCTCCGGTGGGGTGGCCGTGCTCAAAGTCGGCGCCGCCACAGAGGTCGAGCTCAAAGAGAAGAAGCACCGCATTGAGGACGCAGTGTCGACGACCAAGGCCGCCATTGAGGAAGGTGTGGTCGCCGGCGGTGGAACGACGCTGATTCGTGCCCAGAGCGCGGTGCGCAATGCCATTGCCGACATTGCTGATCCCGACGAGCAGGTGGGCGCCCGCATTGTGGCCAAGGCCCTCGAAGGCCCCCTCTACCAGATCGCGGTGAACGCCGGGATGGAAGGCGGGGTCATCGTTGAGAAGGTGCGCAACCTCGAAGGTTCCACAGGTCTCAACGCCGAAACCGGCGACTACATCGATCTGATTGAAGCGGGCATCATTGATGCTGCCAAGGTCACTCGTTCGGCTCTGCAGAACGCTGCTTCGATCGCCGCGTTGTTCCTGACCACTGAGGCTGTTATCGCCGATGCCCCCGAGGAGTCAGCCGGGGCCGCAATGCCAGACATGGATTTCTGAGCTTGCTCGGAAATCCTCAGCAACGGCGCTTTCTGAGCTTGCTCGGAAATCCCGGCTCACGTCCCGGCGGAGAAGTAGTCGATGAGCGGGGCTGAACTGCATTCGGCATGCGAGGCGCTGGCCCCCTTGGTCGGCGTCTGGCGAGGTACAGGCGACGGCCACTATCCAACCGTCCCTGATTTCTCTTATCTCGAAGATCTCGAGTTCGCCCACATCGGCAAGCCGTTTTTGGCGATGACCCAGCGCACCCGCGACCCGCTCAGCGACGCGCCCCTGCACTCCGAAGTCGGCTATCTCCGACCTCAACCCCGCTCGGGCATGGAACTGGTGCTCACGCAACCGACGGGAGTGGTGGAGATCCATACCGGCACGGTCATCGAAACCGGGGGTTCTCTGGTGGTCGACCTGCGCACAGAACGGGTGGAGGGGACGCGCACAGCGAAACCCATTACCGAAGTTCGCCGTCGGCTCGAGGTTTCGGGCGACAAGTTGATCTCAGAGATGTGGATGGCTGCCATGGGCCAGCCGCTCACGCACCATCTGCGGGCAGAACTGTCCCGTGTCGACGATCGCCGAGGCGCATGGGACCTCCGCCTGCCCGGTTCGCCCTGAGCGGATACCAGACTGAGCGGTAGTGTGGACTCGTGAGTGTTCGCTCGCGTAGTCAACATCGGCTGGTCAGGCCGTGGTCGCCCAACCAGTTGAGCAGTGGGCGGTCGAACGCGGAGTTGGCGACCGAAGAACCGATGGCGATTGAACTCGACGGCGTCCGTGTGGCGACAACCATGCGCACACCGGGTCACGATTTCGAGTTGGCGGCGGGATTTTGTCACACCGAGGGGCTGCTCGACAGCAGTCCTGTGCTGAGCGTCAAATACTGCGAAACAGATTCTGCGTTGGCCACGGGATTCAATGTCGTGAGCGTCTCGACCGGAGGCAAAGCCCCGGTTCCCACCCCACGGCTCACCGCCACGACCTCATCCTGCGGATTCTGCGGCACAGACGAGATCGACGAACTTGCCAGCAAGCTCAGCCCGGTTTCCGGGGTCGCATTGGATTGGCAGGTTCTGGCAGATGCTCCCGACCGGATGCTCCAAGAACAGGCTCTGTTCACCGAGACGGGAGCAGTTCACGCGGCGGGGGTGGTAACCCCGGACGGAGCGATCACCACGACCCGGGAGGATGTCGGACGGCACAATGCTGTAGACAAGGTGGTGGGCCGACTGTTGTTCGATGAGCAGGTCCCCGCCCACGACTCAGCCGTGGTGGTGAGCGGAAGGGCCAGTTTCGAGCTGGTCCACAAAGCGTGGGCCGCTGGCTTTCGAGCCTTGGTCTCGGTGAGCGCGCCGACAGCGCTGGCCGTTGCCACAGCAGAACGCGCCGGCATGCAACTCGCGGGCTTCGCTCGGGGCGGATCGCTCACCGTCTACGTCGACCTCTGATCAGGCGTCGATCAGCCACAGTTGACCGACCGAGCCGCGACAGTGCAGGGTCCCGTAGCATTGGGGACATGCTTGATCCTGTGACCACAGCCGAAGGCCTCACGGTCGTTCATCTTTTCTGCAGACGCACCGCTTCGGCTGACGACGGCGCAATCGTCACCGCCGTCGACTCTGCTCAAGCAGCCGGTGTTCAAGTTGTGACCGTGGCTGTGCTCGGCCACAAGGCGGAACTGTGCTTCATGGCACTTCATCGCGAAGGTTGGCCGCTGCGTGACCTGCAGACCGCCTTGGTGAATGCGGGTCTTGAAGTGGTCGACAGCTTCGTGTCGATCACCGAGCTCTCCGAATACGCCTTGGGACTCGGCGAAGACATGAAGAACATGCGTCTCTATCCGGAACTGCCGCCTGGGGGCAAGTCGGCCTGGTGCTTCTACCCGATGACGAAACGCCGCAACGAGAACCAGAACTGGTATCGCCTGACCTTTGATGAGCGCAAGGAGCTCATGTATGAGCACGGCACATCGGGGCGCAAGTTCGCGGGTCGCATCGTTCAGTTGATCACCGCATCGACCGGGCTCGACGATTGGGAATGGGGGGTCACCCTGTTCGGCGCCAATCTCGACGACCTCAAGGACACCGTTTACACGATGCGCTACGACACCGCGTCGGCCATCTACGCCGAATTCGGGCCGTTCTACACAGGACTGGTCGGGTCTGTTGCCGAAATAATCGAACGGACCAGCTAATCAACTCGTTACATACCCCTGGAGCAGGTCGTTTGCGATAGCTGAGGGGTCTCGCTCAGCGGGATCGCCGAACCCGCCGCCTCCCGGGAGCTCAAGGATCAGGCGGCGGTCAGCTGGAACTGTCTCCTTGCCCTTGGTCGGGAATGGGCTGCCGTCGTCGAGGTACACCGCACCGCCGGCCCCGTCGCTTCCGCCGTGTCGGCCCTGTGCCGGGTTCGCAACCCGGTCGAACATCGCCGAGAACTCGAAGAGGTAGCCGTCGGTCGGGCCGACTTCGATAATCTGACCCAGTCCGCCGCGCTGTCGCCCGGCGCCGCCGCTGTCGTTGCGGATCTCCTTGCGCCAGATGACGATCGGCCCGACTTGCTCGGTCGCTTCGACAGACATCGTGCGCACACCCGACGGGAAAGCAGTGGCGGTGAGACCGTCGAGGCTGGGCCGGGCTCCGGTTCCGCCGCTGTTGAACATCAGCAGCTCGACAGGAGGTTTGGGATCATCGACGTCGGCCGAACGGGCGCTGGCCTGAAAGTTCCACAACGCGCCCGAACCTTCGGCGGGTATCCGATCGGGCAGCGCCGCGGCAATGGCACCGAGGCACAGATCAGTCACGAAGTGTCCGATCACATGGCGAACCGCCACCGGATCAGGGTGTTGTGCGTTGAGAATCACCCCCGGCGGGGCGCTGACAGTGAACGGCTCGAGCGAAGCGAAGTTGTTGGGAAGCTCAGGCGCCAGCGCCACCAGCATCCCGTAAGTGAAATATGCCTGGGCGTAGGTGAGCGGCACATTGACCCCGAATTTGCTCAGTGGGGACGTGCCGGTGAAGTCGGCGTGCATTCCATCGGCGGTGACTGTGACCGAGACGCACAGGGTGAGTGTGTGGTCGTAGCCGTCGACGGTCATCCGGTTCGTGTAGACGCCTTCGGGGACCGACCTGAGCGCCTTCATAGTGGCTGCCCGAGTGCGATCGAACACGAATTCGGCGAGGCCCTCGAGGTCGCTGAGCCCGAACTCGTCGAACATGGCGCAGAGCCGCCGTCTGCCGGTTTCGTTGCAGGCAGCCAGCCCGAAGATGTCGCCCACCACTTGGTCCGGCTCGCGGACGTTCTGCGCAACGACGGTGACAAGATCGCGGTTGAGGTTCCCGCGTTCCACCCATTTCAAGATGGGGATGCGGATCCCCTCTTCATAGACCTCCCTGGCATCAGGTCCGTAGCCGCGGCCGCCGATATCGACCACATGTGCAGTAGAGGCGAAGAAACCCACATGGGAGTTGTTGTAGAAGACCGGTGTGGCGACGGTGATGTCGTGGAGGTGTCCGGTGCCTTTCCAGGGATCGTTCGTGATGTACACATCCCCTTCGAAGATGCGCTCGGGACCGATGTCGTTGATGAAATGGCCGAGCGCGGCTGCCATCGTGTTGACATGTCCGGGCGTGCCGGTGACAGCCTGAGCGATCATTCGCCCTTTCTTGTCGAAAACTCCTGCCGAGAGATCGCCTGCTTCGCGAACTGAGGTGCTGAAAGCGGTGCGAACAAGGGTCAGCGCCTGTTCTTCAACGACCGAAATCAGTCGATTCCACATCACCTGGTTGCGCAAGTCGTTGGTGCTCATGGCGCGCTTCCTGTTCGGCTGATGCGCAGCGACTCGTCGGGTTGGACCACGCACCGGTGATGGGAGCCGAGCACGGTCGTGGTCTGGGTCTCGACGATCACCGCCGGGCCGATCACAAGATCACCCGGGTTGAGTCGCGTGCGTTCAAACACGCCTGCTGTGACCCGCTTGTCGAGTACGGGGTCGTACATCTCGCGCAGTGTCTCAGAGGTGACAGGCGGCCCTTGCCGGATCGTCTCGACCAGAGGCGGCGGCTCTTGGCGCGACGACACCCGGACCGCCCAACTGACCGCTTCGATAGTCAAATCCTCGATGGCTCGTCCGAAGAACTCGAGGTATGCCTTGGTGAACTTGCCGGCCAGCAGATCGGCGGCGAACTCGTCGAATTCACCGTCGTCGAGACGCACCGGGATCTCCCAGCCCTGCCCCGCGTACCGCATCGACACCTGGCGCTCGACAATGGTTTCTGATTCGTCAGACGAATCGGTCGCAGTACCGATTCGCACAAACGACTCGGCCTCGGCTGTCAACTCGGCAAGGACTTCGTTGGCCCCGACATAGTCGAAATCGTCGGTGGTTGTATAGAAGCTGCGAATCGCCTCGTAGGCGAAGGGCGCGCGGAGAAATCCAATCGCCGAGCCGACCCCTGCTCCGCTCGGAACGATCAGTTCGTCGAGGCCCAGTTTGTCGATCAGTCGTGAAGCATGGAGTGGCGCTGCGCCGCCAAAAGCGATCATCGTGAACCCGGCGAGGTCACGGCCGCCCTCCACCGCGTGGACACGGGCGGCGTTCGTCATGTTCTCGTCGACAACCTCGGAGATACCGATCGCGGCTGTGTCGGCGTCGAGGCCCAGCGGACCGCCAACGGCATCGGAGATGGCTTGGTGTGCGAGCGTGGGTTTCAGGTCGATGTCGGCCGCGCCGAAAGTGTCGGGGTGCAACCGCCCGAGCACGAGATTGGCGTCTGTGACTGTGGCGTCCGTTCCGCCGCGATCGTAGGCGGCCGGGCCGGGTTCGCTGCCAGAACTGTGTGGACCGACACGGATCTGTCCAAGGGAGTCAACCCGAGCGATTGAACCGCCACCAGCGCCGATCTCGATCATCTCGATGACCGGGATGGAGATGGGCATCCCGCTGCCCTTCTTGAAGCGGGACCGACGGTCGACCTCAAACACCTTTGCGGTGCGGGGAGTGAAGTCCTCTATCAGGGAGATTTTTGCCGTCGTTCCGCCCATGTCGTAGGAGAGCACCCGGTCCCGCCCGTAGCGGGCGGCAAGATCGGCAGCGAAGATGGCGCCGCCGGCGGGTCCCGACTCGATCAGCCGCACCGGGAACTCGGCAGCATTGTCGACGCTCATGAGGCCACCGCCGGAATGGATCAGATACAACGGACAGCCCACACCGACAGCGCCCAGTTGGTCCCTCAACCGGAGCAGGTACGACGCCATCAACGGTTGCACGTATGCGTTCGCGCAAACCGTGTTGAAGCGTTCGTATTCGCGCATCTGCGGAGAGACTTCGCTGCTGAGCGAGACAGAGACATCGCTCAGAGCCTCTTTCAACAGGCTGCGAAATCGCCGTTCGTGGACGCTGTTGCGGTAGCTGTGCAAGAAGCCGACTGCCACAGATTCGTAACCCTGCGCGCCGAGGTGCTCGATGAGAGACCTCGCCCCGGCCTCATCGAAATCGACGAGCACTTCACCGCGGGCGTTGAGTCGTTCGGTGACGACGTATCGATCCTTGCGCTCGATGAGGGGTTCCGGCAGCACGATGTCGAGGTCGTACTGCTCGAATCGGCTTTCGGTGCGGGTCTCGATCACGTCGCGGAATCCCGCGGTGGTGACCAGAGCGGTCTTGGCCCCGCGTCGCTCGATCAGGGCGTTGGTGGCCAACGTGGTTCCGTGGATGATCTGATCGATGTGGCGAAGATCTATGCCTGTGGACCGGCTGAGTTGCTCGATTCCGGCCAGAATACCCTGTTCAGGGGCATTGTAGGTGGTCAGGACTTTGGTTGAGTGCAACGTCCCGTCGACGGTTTGGACGACGATGTCGGTGAAAGTCCCCCCGACGTCGGCCCCGATGCGCGCCCTGTGGACGTTGCCATGTGTCCGGCGGACGTTGCCACGTTGGCCGCTGGGTGTCGCCGTCATGCCAGCAACAGTATCGGGCGCTGCTGCCGGTGGGCTTAGGCCGGCGCTTCAAGCAGGTCGATAGGCTAGGCCGTGGTGTCTGTCCCCAAGACCTTCGGTGAAGTGCTCGGCCAAATTGCCGATGTTGAAGGCTGGTTGACTGAGGATCAAGCTCGGCGGCTCTACGACCGGGCCCGGGAGCTGCGAGAAGACGCTCAGCTCGTCGAAATAGGCAGTTTCCGCGGTCGGTCGTTGATCGTTCTTGCCAGTGCTGCGCCCGCTGGAGTCGGGATTGTGTCCATTGATCCCTATGCCGGGAGTGATCGCGGTCCCCAGGAGATCGCTCCGAATCAGCATCTCGGAGACAGCGACTACTGCAGCTGCATCGACAACCTCACTCGTGCCGGCGTGGCCGACCGGGTAACCCACTTCCGCAAGATGTCCGGCGATGCGCTCGGTGACGTCAACGGGGGCATTGACCTTCTCTACATCGACGGCGCCCACCGCTTCGGACCGGCGCGCCGGGACATCGTTGCTTGGGGGGATCGAGTTGCTGACGGTGGCGCCATGCTGATCCACGATTCGTTCAGTTCGATCGGTGTGACGCTGGCCTTGTTGACGTCGACCTTCGCGGGCAGCCCCTGGCGCTATCAGGGCCGCTCCGGGTCGCTCGCCGAGTACCGGCGCGAACCGATGTCCGGGCGGGAATCGATAGTGAATGCGCTGCGCCAGGCACTCCAACTCGTATGGTTTGCACGCAACGTCGTCATCAAGGGTGCGTTGACGCTGAGGCTGTACCCGCTGACCCGGTTGCTTGGCCACAGAACTCGTGATTGGCCGTACTGATAACCATTTGCGGCGTCGGTAGAGTGTCGAGAGCAGCATGAACGCAGTTCCCGCAACCTCAGCGCTCCTCGCCGACCGAAGTTTGGTGGGCACCGATCTGTCCCGCGCCTACACCGCAGAGATCGACGTCTGGCTGGAGTCTGTCGTGGAGGGCGTTGAGGAAGTACGAGGGGTCGCACTGGCCGCGGTAGGCGGTTACGGGCGAGGCTCGCTGAGCATCGGAAGCGACCTTGACCTGCTGCTTCTGCACAACGACTCGGGTCACGTGGCTGAGGTCGCAGAGCGGATCTGGTACCCGATCTGGGACAGCGGAATGAAGCTCGGCCATGCCGTTCGAACCATTGACGAAGCAATCGATCTGGCCGCCGACGACCTCGACACGGCCACCTCCCTGCTCGACATTCGCCTCATCGGCGGCGACGCCCGGCTTGTGGACGAACTCGCAAAAAAAGCCCGCGACCTGTGGTGTTCCAATGCAGACAAGATGCTGGGCCTTCTCGTGGAATCGGTCCGTGAACGACATGATGCAGCAGGCGAGGTGGCGTTCTTGTTGGAACCGGACCTGAAGCTTGCTCGGGGAGGACTGCGCGATATCGACTCTCTGCACTGGATCGACCAGGCAGAGCAGGGTCTGCTCGAAGCGACAGAACGCAGCGAGCTGGTTGAACCGCACCGGGTCCTGCTGTCGGCGCGGATCGAGCTCCACAGGCTGAGCGGGCAGTCCGGAAACCAGCTTCTGCTCCAGGACCAAGATGAAGTATCGACAGCCCTCAGCTACGCGGATGCGGATGAATTGATGGCGGCGGTGGCTTCAGCGGCGCGTTCGGTCGCCTGGATCATGGATGCCGTTCTGCACCGCATCCATGTACGGTCTACCCGACGCCGCTGGCGGCCCCGGGTCAGAGAGTTCGGCCACGGCATCGAGATCGCCGATGAGACGCTGCGGTTCGGTGAGGATGCTCCAGTCGCACAAGACCCGGTCATGCCTCTGCGAGTCGCCTACATCGCTGCGAGCGAAGACGCGTTCATTGAGCGTGGCGTGCTCGACCGCCTCGCGGTTGAGACCCCGCCGATGCCCGACCAATGGCCCGACGAGGCACGCGAGATTTTTGTTGATCTCCTGCTCCTCGGCTACGAGGCGATCCGAGTTGTCGAAGCACTCGACCAGGTTGATCTGATCTCCCGGCTGTTCCCGGAGTGGACCCCGAACCGCAACCGCCCGCAGCGCAACGTGTACCACCGCTACACCGTTGATCGCCATCTGCTTGAAGCAGCGGCTGAAGCCGCCGCTATCGCCGACCGTGTGGAGCGCCCCGATCTATTGGTGCTCGGTGGGCTGTTCCACGACATCGGCAAGGGATACCCCGGAGACCACAGCGAGGTTGGAGTCGGGCTGACCCGAAGCATCGCCGCCCGTATGGGCTACCCCCCGGCCGATATCGAGACGTTGGGGATGCTTGTCCGTCATCATCTGTTGCTGCCCGACGTGGCATCACGACGCGATCTCGACGCTGAGGAGACGATCCGCTTCGTTGCCGAACAGATCGACTCGGTCGGGACGCTCGAGTTGCTCGGAGCGTTGACCGAGGCGGACTCGATCGCGACCAGCAAGGCTGCTTGGGGTGGTTGGAAAGCCGAGCTGGTCAAGAAGCTGGTCAACAGAACCTCTCACTTCCTCCAAACCGGCGGAACGATGCTCACCTCGCAGTTTCCGACCGAGAAGCACTACGAGCTGTTGGCAGAGGGGACCGAATTGGTGCAGTTCGACGGCCATGAACTGACGGTGATCACCCCGGACCGTCCCGGTGCATTCTCGAGGGTGGCCGGAGCGCTGGCGTTGCACGGGGTTGAGATTCTCGGAGCTCAGCTTCACACCGAGGGGTCGCTTTCCTTGCAGGTTCTGCGCGTCGGCGGCGGCGTCGGCCTTGATGAACGCCCCCAGCGTGTGCAGGACGACGTTCGCCTGTCTTTGGCGGGAGGTCTGGCCGTACGCGCCAGGCTGCTCAAACGAGCACGCACATATCGTTTCCAGCGTGTGACAACGGCTCGGCCCTCCGAGCCGGAGGTGATCATCGACAACGACCTGTCGTCGGATGCGACGGTCATCGAGGTGCGCGGGCCGGACTCGATCGGACTGCTGTACCGCATCACCAGCGCCCTAGACGATCTGGACCTCGACATCCATTCGGCGAAAGTGCAGACGTTGGGCGACGATGTCGTCGACTCCTTCTACGTGCGCGGCCCCAATGGCCAGAAGATCCTCGACGACAACTACCTTGGCGAGATCGAGATTGCTGTTCTAACCGCCATCGCGTCAGACGCGTAGGGTTGTGACATGAGTGTCCGCCGAGCCGATGAGCGTGTACTTCTGCGTTGGGCGGAGGCGTTGTCGGCGACTGCTCGAACGGGTCTGGGGTTCACCGACAACCTCTATGAACGCGAACGGTTCAAAGAAGTGCTGGCGGTGGCTGCGGACATTCGGTCTCATGTCGAAGGCGGGTTTCATCCAGAGGAACAGGTTCAAGAGTGGCTCGACCGGACCGGTTCGGGGGTGGCGGGCTACGTCACCCCGAAGATCACCGTCGGTGCGGTGGTCGGCAACGAACGCAACGAGATGTTGATGATTCAGCGGGCCGATTCCGGAGTTTGGCTCTACCCGACAGGTTGGGCTGACGTCGGCTACTCGCCGGCGGAGATCGTGGTCAAGGAGGTCTACGAGGAGACCGGGATCGAGTGCGAGGTGATCCGCCCGATATCGATCCTCGACGGGCAGCGCCGTGCGTTCACCCGTATCCCCCTTGTGGCGCTGGTGTTTCACTGCCGTGCGATCGGGGGCGAGCTTCGTCCGCATCCGCTGGAGTGCCTCGACGTCGGATTTTTCGCCCGGGATGCTCTTCCCGAGGCGACGGTGAACCCGGACTGGTGGGCCGATCACGCTTTTGCGGCGATCCGCGGCGAGGACGTCAAGGTCCAGTTCGACGCTCCGCGCAACCCACCCTGGCGCGGCGATCCCGAGTCATGAGTTCTGTTGCGAGCACTGTGAGGTCCTATGCCGTCCACCGTTGATCACGGAACCACCCGCGACGGCCTGATTCAGATGCGCCGCCGTTGGCAGCCTGCCGGTCAGGCGCGGGCAGCTGTCCTGCTGCTGCACGGGATAGCCGAACACAGCGGGCGCTACGGGCATGTGGGGGACCGTTTCGCTGCCGCCGGTTTCGACACGGTTGCCATTGACCACCGCGGCTACGGTCGAACCGGGGGTTGTCGGGGTCATTGCGACTCTTGGTCTCAGTTCTCCGATGATGTGCAGGACCAGCTGTTCGAGGTTCGCAAACTTGGTTTGCCTACCGTCCTTCTGGGGCATTCTCTCGGCGGGTTGATGGCCACTCGCTATGTCGTCGACGAACGGCCCCAGCCCGATCTCCTGGTGCTTTCGGGTCCTGCGCTCGGAGTCGAGATCCCGCGTCATCTGCGACTGGCGGCACGGATATTGGGACGGTTGGCGCCGCTGCTGGAGATAAAGGAGGAAGGCGATCCGTCGCTGTTGTCGTCCGATCCCAGAGTCGGGGAGGTCTTCTACGCCGATCCGCTGCGGGTTCCCAACCCGACAGCGCGCATGGGCTTGGAGGCCCTGCGCGCCATCTCCGCGGCAAGAGCGAACATCGAGCGAGTGACAATGCCGACCCTGGTGCTTCATGGCGGCGATGACCGTTTGGTGCCCGCGGAGGCTTCGGAGATCTTCGAGACGCTTCCCAATGTGAAGAGAATCGTCTATCCAGGGCTTCGCCACGAGGTGTTCAATGAACCCAGCGGTTCGCAAGTCATCGACGAAGTGATCGCCTGGATCAACGCCCACCTCCCGTAGCGGGCATGTGTGACGACTGCCCTATCGGCGCACACAGGTGCGGGACGGTACGCTCAACCTATGCGACTACAACTGGCACTGAACGTGGACGACATCGACGAAGCAGTCGACTTCTACTCGCGGATGTTCGGGACCGAACCCTCCAAGCGGCGAGACGGTTACGCCAACTTCGCGATCGACGAGCCACCGCTGAAGCTCGTCCTGTTCGAAAACTCCGGTGAGGGCGGGACGATCAACCATCTCGGCGTCGAAACCGAGACAACTGAGGAGGTCTTCTCGGCGCAGCAGCGTCTTGCGGCTTCCGGGCTGCGTACCACGGGCGTCGACGAGACCATGTGCTGCTTCGCCGACAAGACAGAGACCTGGGTCAAAGACACCGAGGGCATCGAGTGGGAGTGGTACGTCAAATCCGGCGACAACGAGGTACGCGAGAACATCGTGGTAGCAAACCCTGTCGCTGTTGACAGCGGCGATTCGTCGTCTTGCTGCGCTGTCGCTTAGCTGGTTCCTAATTGCTGCCTAGTTGGCGGCTGTTCGCAGTCGATGTGCTGAAGAACAAGCAGTCGCACGGGTCAGTCGTTGTCGCGCAGGAACTGTTCGACTTCGGCTAGGAGGGTCTCGGGGTCGTCGCTCAGATCGGGGTCGAGGTCGGCGTCGAATGGAGCGTTGCCGTCCCAGGCCTCCTCGAGGTCAGCAACGTAGCCGGCGGTTTCTTCGTCTTCCGCCACCAACTCGTTGACTTGGCGTTCATAAGTCGCCGCGGCGATTTCCAGATCGGTCGCGAACACCGACGTGCCGAGCAATTCCGACACCCGCTGCACCAGCGCGAGCCCGGCTTTGGGCGACGGCGCCCCCGGAACATAGCTCGGAACTGCCGACCACAATGAAGCAGTCGGCAGTCCTGCTTCACGGCACTGGGTGGCGAGTACCCCGACGATTCCTGTCGGCCCTTCGTAGCTCGACGGGGCCAGATCGAGCCTGTCCCTGCTTTGCTCGTCGTCGCTCGCGCCGTAGACCTCGACCGGGCGACTGTGCGGTACGTCGGCCAGCAGCGCCCCCAGAGTGATGACCTGGCTGACCTCAAGCATCCGGGCGGTTTCTATGACTTGGTTGCAGAAGGTGCGCCAGCGCAATTGTGGTTCGAGTCCCAGCAGAACCACCGCGTCCTGCTCGCTGTCGCGAACGACACAGGAACGGAAAAGGTTGGTTGGCCAGGTTAAAGAGCGCCGCCGCTGGTGGTCGAGCTGCACCAGCGGACGGCTTGTGGTGAAGTCGTAGAAGTGCTCGGCGTCGATCTCGGCCAGAGCCGTGCCCTTCCATCTGTCGGCGAAGTGCCGAGCGGCGATAGAGGCGGCGTCACCTGCGTCGTTCCAGCCCTCAAAAGCGGTGATCAGCACCGGTGACCTGAGTTTCGGAAGGCTGGTCAACCAGTTGATATGAGCCGGGGAACTAGCGGAACTCGCCACGCCATAGACCATATCTGAGAGATTGATTCACGCGCTGTTACGGACTGAAGCGATAGACGTTGGTTTCACGCTTGGAGAACCCCATCCGCTGGTACAGGCGGTTGGCTTCCTCTCTTGAAGGCCGAGAGGTCAGATCGACCGAAACGGCGCCGGCGGCGAGTGCATGTTCGATCGCGGCTTCGTTCAGGCTGCGGCCGACACCGCAGCCGCGGGCGCCTTCGTCGACGACGACATCCTCTATCCAGGCCCGTATTCCCGTGGGGATGCGAAAGAGCACGAGCGTGAGCGTTCCGACCACGCCGCTGTGGTCGCGGGCGATCAGCAGCGTCACAGCATCGGAGTCGACGATCTCCTGCAGAGCCGAGGCTGACGGCGGCGGGTTGGATCTTGAGAGTTGAGGCACGAGGCGCGCCATTGCCTCAACGAGTTCGGTGGTCACCTCGGTTGCTTCGTAGATCTCAACCACGACAGACCTTCCGTTTCAACACACCTTGAAGCGTATGCGCTCCTTGTCTGTCGCGGCTGTCTAGCCGCCGGGGCGCTCGGTTGTTCTCCGGCGGGATATCTGCCGGATCAGGCCCTCCTGCACGACGTTGGCGATCAGACGACCGTCGTGGGTGAATACTCTCCCGACGGCGAGTCCCCTCGCCCCAGTCGAGGCGGGTGTGTACTGGTCGTACAGCAGCCATTCGTCTGCTCGGAACTCTCCGTGGAACCACATGGCGTGGTCGAGGCTCGCCAGTTGAATATCGCCTACTTCGGAATTGGTTCCATGAGGAAGCAGGGTCATGTCGGACGCGTAAGTCAACAGACAGGTATGGAGCACTTGATCGTCGGGCAGGCTCCCATCAGCTCGAAACCACACCTGCTGCACCGGCGGAAGGGGCTCTGTGCGATGGAACGGGCTGGCGGTGACGTAACGAATGTCGACAGGACGGCCGATACCGGCGAACGGGTCCGGTATGCCCTGAGCCCGATAACGCTCCGCTCGTGTGGGCAGAGAATCAGCGGGCACCACGTCGGGCATTGAGTCGGCGAACTCCAGGCCGGGCTCGACGATCTGCTCAGACGCTCAGAGACAGCAGTTTTGTTGTGGTCCGATCTTGAGGTGGACCCGGACGGATCCGCGACCGTAGCAATTCGGCGCTCGAAGACTGACCAAGAAGGCCGTGGTGCCAACCAGTATCTGGGCGTTTCGACCGTTGAACGGATTGTTCTGTGGGCGAAAGTTTGCGGCTACGACGAACCGCCAGTCGACGAAACCTCGATGTTCTGTCGGGTGGCCCGTGGAGATCACATTCGATTGCGTACGCCTTTGAGTGCGAGTGCAGTGAGTCAGATCGTCTCCCGACGCGCGGCAGCGGTCGGCGTCAAAGGGGCTACCAGCCACAGCCTGCGCGTTGGTTCGGCTATTTCGCTGGTGCGCGCGGGCGCGTCCCTGGTTGACCTTCAACATGTGGGCCGGTGGAAGTCGCCGCAGATGCCCGCCACTTACGTTCGCGGAGAACTTGCGCGGCGAGGCGCTGTTGCCCGGCTCCGCTATGGCGCAGTCTAGTTCTGGCATCTAGGTGTACTGCTCCCTCATGCCGACCGAGATCGAACCGGTCGTTTTGACCAAGTCAGATTGATGCTTGACAGGCGCAGTTTCGTCGGTTAAACCGATTACCGTTGATAACTGACGTAATCAGCGGTAACCGGCTGATTACTTACTCTGCTGCTGTCGCAGCATGATAAGTCGCGTTCGATTGCATCGTGTGAGTGCTTCCGCTAAGGTTCGGACTGTCCGAGCGTTTGGTGCCGACCACTACCATATGAGGGAGAATTCAGCCCATGACCTCTAATGAGCAATCCACCACTACAACCCGTGTGACTAGGAAACTGAACCAGGCCTTAGGGTCTGTGATGTTTCATCCCATCCTCCAAGCCGTGGTTGCGTTCTTTTTCTTGTTCGGTGCTGCTCTGGCTCTAATGACTAACCCCATCACGGTGTTCACCGTGTTTATGTCGGCATTGTGCGCAGTAATCGGATGGCGATTTGCAGCTGTCGCCCGTCGCAGACTGGTTGAGCGTTACTCTTCTAGCCGTCGCTCGGACAAGGAATCTTTCGGCCTATCTCAGCGCTGAGCGCCGCGCACAAAGCCATCGGCTCGGTAGCAGAGAGATTGGCTATCGCGGCGCTGCGGAATTCGGCTTCGGTAGCTGGTCGGCCTAGGTCAAAAAGGTCGCCGTGCAATTCAAGGCCTCCGGGTGGCGCGGGGCAATCCCCCGCATCTACCCAAGCGTGCAACGCGTTGTGATAAGTCGCTACGTCAGCGAGATACTGTGCGGCTTCGGTGTCTATGACAACCGACTCGCCATCGTCCGCCATTAGCTGAGCAAGGCTCTCGCTGCTAGTTGCCATCGTGCGGCCCGCCACTCTAGCGGCCGCGTCGATCCCGTCACAATCGACGGCGGTTGAGTCGATGCCACCACTGCACCCCGCGGCTAACACGACGACGACAACGCAACCCCACAAGGTTGAAGGCCGGGTGATCATGGGAATACCCAAAAACTGGACCCGCGACAGCCCGCGCATGTACGACGCAACACACTGAACTTGCAAACCAGGAATCACCACGGCCAGAGGCTTGCTACCCACTTCCAAACTAACGTACAAGCCCAGTATCCAGCCGCAACTTTGTGTCGCCGCACTACCCACAGACGCAGCCGATGAAACCCCACCGGTACCGACAGCCGATGCTCCATTGGCCGCCGCCACAGCAGTGCTGGATATCCACACACACGACAAGTCTCTTACCCACTCACCAGAAGGTGCCGCTGTAGTGGTTGGTGGGGGGTGGTAGGGGACGGTTCGGCATACCCGTGTCCAAACAGGCCCATAAACTGGTGTTCGCACCTGTTGGTAACCTGTCGATGCCTGTCCCGGTCGGGAAACTGGATTCCAAACCCAAGTCGTTTCGTAGTGGGTTATCCCTTGGACGTACTCATATCCGCATTGCTGTCTTGTTTGAGTGTCCGCGGAGGCGGTCTCTGAGCCAACTAGCGGAATGCCTGGGCCGATTGGTGCTAGCGCCAACGACATGGCGACAACGACCGCTGCGAGCGGAACGGCCAAGATCTTCCGGAACATGAATTTCTCCTTTGATTACGTCAGTAATCGAAGGAGTCCGTGCGAGGGGGATGCGGGTATCCTGCAAG
>JAPOYA010000048.1 GCA_026706815.1 Acidimicrobiaceae bacterium
AAGGGGAACACCTATGTGGTGCGGGTCAGGGCGATCACACAACGTCTGGTGGGCGGCACACCTGCCGACGTTGCGATCCAAGGCAGCCCGGGCTTCTCTGCTCCGGTCAAAGCCGAGGGCACGCCTGAAACAGCACCAGGCGATGTGGCTGTCGCTCAACCGGAGAAGACGACCAACATCAGGGTGACTTGGACCCCGCCGTCAAACGCCAAAACCGAAGGGGTCACGGGTTACAAGATCACTTGGTACCCAACACTCTCAACGGTGCTCGGCAACCGCGGCAGCGCAACTGTTGGGGCCGACGCCAAGAGCTACGACATCACCGGCCTGACCGCAATCGGCAAGGAGTTCACGGTGATCGTGGCTGCCGTCAACAAGATCGGCGTTGGCGCTGAGGCAACCGCTGTCACCCACGACCTGACAGCGGCAACCAAATAGGCATACAAGATGTAGTCGGCTGGCTCCCTGTGCTCTCCGCCGGGCGCAGGGGCCTGCGGCTGCTTGGCTGCAATTGCAATTGAGCACTAGTTCAGAGCCCGAGGTCTTGGCCTCGGGCTCTAACTATTTCCCCTACCCTCCGACCGCCTCTCACGGAAAGACGACTCTGCGAATGCCCCAAGCTCAAGGCACAGGAAACTACGGCCAGAGATTGAAGAGCCTTGGTTTGCATCATGATTGGACCGGCGGCTGGGTCGCCTGCAACGATAGGAGCAACACGGACGACGGCACAGTGTGGCTTGTCAACCACAACGTCTGCGGAGCGATCAATCGCTCGACGAGGGCCGCAGCCTCGGAGACCGAAGCTCAGATAGAGGCAATGGTCACTAATCGCGACGACGACCTCGAGTGGCGGGGGTTCAGATCCTACGACGAGGCGTTCGACGCGGGCATCCCAGACAAGTACATCCCGCGTCGGCTGTGGTGCGATTCATGCAACCCGTCTGGAAAGGTTGTCGCCTACAAAGTGACAGAGTCATCTGACCTTCGTTGACCCCGTCTGATTTTCGCTTCCCAGCTTCTCTCGACTCAAGCGAGGGCATGGGGGTTCAGCCGAGCCAGATCCCGCTGCCGACAGCAGCGCCCACGACGCTCACAACGGTCGCGACCATCCACCGGAAATTGGCCCGGCCCTGATCCGCCATCGTTGACTGCATCTCGCCGATCTGCTGGCGCAGCTCCCCGAACCTCTCGGACTGCTCCCCGAACCTCTCTGACTGCTCGCCGAACTTCTCTGACTGCTCGCCGAACTTCTCTGACTGCTCGCCGATCTTCTCGGACTGTCTGCCGATTAGTTGGTGCAGCTCGCCGATCTCTTTGGAGAGGTTGCCCTCAACCTTCGCGATTTCGCCCCGCACGTTCGTGAACTCCGCGGCTATCGAAGCGGACTGGGCGTCGAACTTGGCCTCGGCCCATTCCTTGAGCGCGGCGAGGTCGTCTTTGGTGGCGATCTCGTGCCAGTCGAACGGCGGTACGTTCTCCATCAGCTGCGTCGCCTCCTCCTCCCCGATCATGCTGGCTAACTTGTCGAGGATCTTCAAGCGCATCGTTTCGCTCATCGCCACAACCCGCCTCCTTGTATCGGTTCTGTTCGATCAGGAGGAAGTTGCCGCCACGCCGAGCGAGTGCCCCGAACCCTACCACACCCTGAGCGAGAAACACCCGAATCATCTCGCTTCACACCAACCCACCCCAAAGAAGCCGAGGCTCAACCGGGCTCACCGCCATCGGCCAGCCGATCCGGGTGACCGAAGCTCAGATAGAGGAAGTGGTCAATGCTCGCGGCGACGACTTCGAGCGGCGGGTGTTCAGCTCCCGCGACGATGCTTCCGCCGCGGGCATCCCAGACAAGTACATCCCGCGTCGGCTGTGGTGCCGTTCATGCAACCGCTCCAACATAGTCGTCGCCTACAAAGTCACAGAGTCATCTGACCTTCGTTGACCCCGTCTGATTTTCGCTTCCCAGATGCTCTCGACTCAAGCGAGGACAACGGGGTTTAGGCGAGCCAGACACCCGCTGCCGACAACAGCGCCTGCGACCGCGACGACGCTGCCCACACCCCACCACCTCATAGCGTCCATCTTGTGAGACAGTTCCACGAACTGTGCTGTGGTTTGCTTGGTCGAGTCCGCGATCGCCACATGCACCCCGCCGATCTCTTTGTCCCCCCGGCTCTCGTCTAGGTTTGCGGGCTCCCCCGGGTCAGCCGAACCAGGTTCCGCTGCCCACAACAGCACCCACGACGGTCGCGACCATCCACCGGAAATTGGCCCAGCTCTGATCCGCCATCGTTGACTGCATCTCGCCGATCTGTTGGCGCAGCTCCCCGAACCGCTCTGATTGGTCGCTGATCTTTTTGGAGAGTTCGGCGAAGTCTGATTTGGTGGCGAACTGTTCCCACGGGATGGGTGGTGAGTGCTCTATCAGGTTGTTCGCCTCGCCGAGTCTGGGGTCTCTGGGGCGTAGCGTGAACTTGGCTGCATTTTGGGGTTTCTCGCTCAGGGGTGTGGTAGGGTTCGCGGTACTCGCCCGGCGATGGCGGCAACTTCCTCCCGATCGAACAGAACCGATACAAGGAGGCGGGTTGTGGCGATGAGCGAAGCGATGCGTTTGAAGATCCTCGACAAGTTGACCAGCGTGATCGAAGAGGAGGAGGCGACACAGCTGATGGAGAACACACCGCCGTTCGACTGGCACGAGATCGCCACCAAAGACGACCTCGCCGCGCTCAAGGAATGGGCCGAGGCCAAGTTCGACGCCCAGTCCGCTTCGATAGCCGCGGAGTTCACTGCGGTCAGAGGCGAATTCGCCGAGAAGATCGGCGAAGTCCACAAAGAGATCGGCGGACTCTCCAAGGAGATCGGCGGGATCTCCGTCAAGATCTCAGAGCAGACCAGAATCATGGTGTTCACGATCGCAGCGTTCGCATTGACTGTCTGCGCGGCGATCGCCGGAGCTGTCCTCTTCGCCTAACCAACCGAGCGCACAGCCCGGTCGAAGCTGCAAAATTCGGGCGGGCCAGCTTGGGATCTCTTCGCGGCGAACGAGCCAGGGCGTCAACACGCTTCTAAAGGGTTACGACGGGGGTGGGTACCGGTCCAAGCCGCTAGCACCTGGACCGACGGCGTTGACTGCCTGGGGCCAAACCGCTCTGAACGCCCGGCTCGCATTGTCGCAACGACCTCGCCGAGAGAACGATTCGATCGGCGTGATTGACTTGGAACAACTGCAGTCTCGGGGATGGGGCTTAGACAGCTACGCGAGTGCCCGGTCTGTGGTCATAGTGTGATCATCTTCAAGGGCCGCACACCGTGGAATTCGAGTCGTTGGGGAAGTAACGGCGGGCGCGGGTGTTCCCTCGGGCGTGGATGAGCCCAGCCTCAACCAGGGAGTTGAGAAG
Organism: Acidimicrobiaceae bacterium; assembly: GCA_026706815.1. GTDB lineage: Bacteria > Actinomycetota > Acidimicrobiia > Acidimicrobiales > Aldehydirespiratoraceae > VXYK01. The sequence continues at coordinate 3,399 of JAPOYA010000048.1, forward strand.
CCGGCGCGTTGATGACAGCTCTGTCCCCAGTATTTTTGCAGCTTCCGCGGTAGACAAGCTGCTCCGCCGCCTCATCTCGTCGAGCAGCAGCCGGCGACGGCCCTGCGGCGTCGCAATGCCTGAGGCTCCTGCGGTCGCTATAACGTCTCGGGAGAGTTGATACTGTGCTCCTCCCCTGCGCCCCACCCGGACCAATAGTCCATTGCTGAGCATCGACGAGAGGAGAGAATCTACATCGATGCCCGGCAACAACTCCACAAAACCCCGTTTCGGCACCTGGCCTAGTCGGCGAACCTCCACGAGCGCCAGCCGCTCGGCAGCCGACCCCGGCCAAGAATCCAACATCTCCAGCCATGCAAGCTCTTCGATGTCGACTAGAAACTGATTGCGAAGCGTCACAGTTACAGAATCCGGCGTGGACTTGAATTCAGGCGGAAGCATCAACCGGGCTTCCATCTCCCGGTACATGCGATCGACCCCCTCGCCGAATTCCTCTACGAGATTCATGGCCCGCAAGGCTCGCATCAGTCTGCGGTTGCGGCTGAAATGCTCGACCCGCATGTTTTCCTCTGTGATATGCCCCGGGAGTGGACCGGGGCTATGTATCTCAATTCGGTCGTCCCACACGGTGACGTCGACTGTGGAACCGGCCAATCCGTAGTCCCGGTGCGCAAGCGCGTTCAACACCGCCTCGCGTATGACCGACGTCGGGTACTCGGGAATCGATTCGCGGAACAACCCGGACACCATCTCGTATCGCTGGGTGTGCTTCTCGAGAAATGCGAGGCAGCATCCGAGCACATCGGTGAGAGGGCCAGAGCATTCTTGTCGATCACTCGCTGGCCCGGGTCCCGGGTCAACGCCGAGTCTGCGCACCAGCTGCACTTCGGCGCCTGGGACAAACTGTCGAGGGTCTCGCGCGAACAGCACCGCTGCCGCGGTCATGACGACGGGTTCACCCCCTGCGGCGCTGCCGAGATCGCCGTATTCCGCCACATTGAGATCTGCGAGCGCCCGACCCAGGCCAGCGAAGTCAGCGGCTGGCCTGCCCTGCTGGTCAAGCGCGCCGTTCACAGCGTTGAGGTCGAAGTCGCCGGGAGAAAAGAGCCGTGTTAAGGGTTCTTCTTCGGCAGATCGCTTGCAGCGTTCCCCCACGAACCGTGCCAACGCATCGCCACGCAACGGCTGGCTGTCGCCTCCGACGCGACGAAGCAGTCGCCCGTCGGGCGTCGTGACGATGCGCTCACGGACGTCGGGCACCTCCACAACGACCAGTTCGTGCCGGCCTACAGTTATCGACTTCAGTTCGACGCCCACGTCGCATTCATTGGCGTAGCGCATGATGCGATCCTGTGTCCCCTGGTTGAGCGAGCATCCGACAATCTCACGGTGGTCGTCCACGCCACAGACGATGAGGCCGCCGTTGGTCATGGCCATGGCAGGGATGACCTGGTAGAGGCTGTCCGGCACTCCCCGCTTGAAGTCAAGCATCTCGTTTTCAACGGTCTCGACAAGATCCCAGAACTCTTCGACAGACAGGGAGTCTGAGATGTCTGCGAGCCGATGCGCCAAGCGAACCATACGCCCAAGCGTAGCCGACGAACGAATGATTCGACAATCTTCACCAAAGACGACTGTTAATGAGTGTCTATGGGAAAAGATTAGAGAATCAATTTGTGTTTGTGAACGGTCAACACATTTTCAGCAAAGATTAGCTAATCTTGATGCTCCCATGCGGAACCCTGTCGGCAAGGAACGACCACCTCCAGCCCAGTTCGGCCCGCTCGACAGGGATTTCGCCGTGCCCTCGCCGCAGGGCGCCTTGTGGACAGACCCGCCCAGCGACACCTCCGACAGGTCCAAGCCCACGATGCGGTCATAGGGCGGCCAGCGCCTCGGACTCGACAGCTTCGAACACCCCGGCTGCGACCCGCTCGTCGCGGCGCGCCGCATCGTCGTGTCAGGCACCACCCCGCCGAACAAGCGCTCCGCGCTCACCCACGAAATAGTGCTCGATTGCAATTGCAGCCAAGCAGCCGCAGGCCCCTGCGCCCGGCGGAGAGCACAGGAACCAGCCGGCTACATCTTTACGGGTTACGACGGCCCGCCATAGGTCGCTGCGCTGCCTGCGCTCGGGCAGATGTTGTTGACTGCTTGGACAGTCACCCGGATCGGCTGGCCGATGGCGGTGAGCCCGGTTGAGCCTCGGCTTCCTTGGGGTGGGTTGGTGTGAAGCGAGATGATTCGGGTGTTTCTCGCTCAGGGTGTGGTAGGGTTCGGGGCACTCGCTCGGCGTGGCGGCAACTTCCTCCTGATCGAACAGAACCGATACAAGGAGGCGGGTTGTGGCGATGAGCGAAACGATGCGCTTGAAGATCCTCGACAAGTTAGCCAGCATGATCGGGGAGGAGGAGGCGACGCAGCTGATGGAGAACGTACCGCCGTTCGACTGGCACGAGATCGCCACCAAAGACGACCTCGCCGCGCTCAAGGAATGGGCCGAGGCCAAGTTCGACGCCCAGTCCGCTTCGATAGCCGCGGAGTTCACGAACGTGCGGGGCGAAATCGCGAAGGTTGAGGGCAACCTCTCCAAAGAGATCGGCGAGCTGCACCAACTAATCGGCAGACAGTCCGAGAAGATCGGCGAGCAGTCAGAGAAGTTCGGCGAGCAGTCAGAGAAGTTCGGCGAGCAGTCAGAGAGGTTCGGGGAGCAGTCCGAGAGGTTCGGGGAGCTGCGCCAGCAGATCGGCGAGATGCAGTCAACGATGGCGGATCAGGGCCGGGCCAATTTCCGGTGGATGGTCGCGACCGTTGTGAGCGTCGTGGGCGCTGCTGTCGGCAGCGGGATCTGGCTCGGCTGACTCAAGAGGCCTGGACCGGTGGCTCGGGTTGCTCCGCCGTATTCTAGGCCAGAGGCGACAAGAGATCGTTGAGGCGGTCGACGAATCGGAGAACATCGTCGACAGGCAAAGACGGTTTCGCGTTAGAACCTCTTTCGTCATAGTCCACGCCGAGAGCAGCGAAACGTGGGCGCAAGAGATCTGCAATGGCCGCGACTTCGATTGGGTGATCGGGCCGTTCCATCTCAAGGCGCTTTCGCGTCGCGAACCCGACCGGCAGTGATGTGCAACAAAGACACTGTTTTGTTCACGAACTGGGAGTTGACCCGCAGCGAGAATCCGTGCTCTTTGACAGCATCGGCTTTGAAGTGTCCGTTGGGAACCCGGCCAGTCGTGAATTCGAGTCGGTCTCCGAGATGATCCTGTAGGGCGCGAACGAAGCGGTGCCTGCGCATTTCGGGTGACACGTTCTGTCTCATGTACCTTGATTCCTTTCGGATTGGATGGAGGAGAGGGTAGGGGAGAACAGCCGGAGCCCGAGGCCAAGACCTCGGGCTCTGAACGAGTTTCTAGGCGGGAGCACCGTCCCAGGCGTTGGGTCGAAGGCGCGTTGGGTGGCGTAGTGGTGTCCAGATCGGGAGATGGTCGTCAGAGCTACGAGTGCGGAGGACGGGTGAATTCCCACTTGAATGGGTCAAGGCCGTTACCGACCGCGTAGTCGTGCCAACTCAGGAAGTGCTCCTCGGGGGGAGCGGGGCATCGAGCGGCATGGGTTACTTCGGGAAGGTACGACCAATAGCCGGTTGTGGTTCGGTGTCGTCGTGTGGAGATGACGCCTTCTGTTGCCAGTCGACCGAGACACCCTCCGAGGAAGCTGGACGCGGAGTACTTCGTTCTGCTTTGAGCGGTGTGGCCCCAGCGACGCACCATTTGGGCATAGGTGGTGGGGTGCACCAGCTTGTAGCGGTGTTCAATGATCCCGTACTCGAGCCATTGGTCGGAGTTGTCGACACATTGGATCAAAGCGTCGTACACACCCCACTCTTCACCGATGCCGGTGCGAGCGTCGAGGTTGCTTCGCCCGTTTGACTGTAGGGTCGGGTTCCACGGGTATTTGCAGGATTCGCAGTAAAGGGTCTGCTTGCCGTCGTCGAGGAACTCGATGATGGAATCGTCGTAGGAGCACTTTGGGCATACGTGTCGGGTCATTGGTCCTCTCGGGGTGGTGAGTTGGTGGCAAAATAGTCAGAGCCCGAGGCCAAGACCTCGGGCTCCGAACTAGTGCTCAATTGCAATTGCAGCCAAGCAGCCGCAGGCCCCTGCGCCCGGCGGAGAACACAGGAGCCAGCCGGCTACATCTTTACGGGTTACGACGGGGGTGGGTACCGGTCCGAGCCGATAGCACCTGGACCGACGGCGTTGACTGCCTGAACAGACACCGCAATCGTCTGGCCGATGGCGGTGAGCCCGGTTATGTCGTAGCTCATCGGCATCCCGTTGGCGCCGGCATTGGCTGGCGCTGTGACGGTTGCAGTGCCTCTGTTGCCGGGCACCTGTGCATTGGTTGGGTTCCAAGACACCTTGTAGCCAGTGACCTTCTGGTCTCGGGCATTGGTTGCGTTGAGCGAAGTCCAGATGACTCTCAGGGTTGTCGTTCCAACAATCTGAACAACATCCACACCCGTCGGCGCTGTAGTCGGTGCACTCTCGGCTTTAACCGCTGCCGAGAACCCATATCGACCGACTGGAGTTGCTGCTCGCACCCGCACCACATAAGTCGCATCGGTTGTCAAACCGGTGATGGTGGTACTGGTCGCACCGGCTGCGGGAGCAGTTGCGGCTGTCCAACCAGCGGCGGGGCTGCCAGGTACCGGAGGCGTGGCCTCATTGAGTACGACTAGGTACTCAACGGTGTAGGTGGTTGCTCGTGAAACAGCGTTCCAAGAGACCATGATCGACGAATCGGTATTAATTGTGCCAGGCACAGCCGTCGCCTTCACCGATGTCGGTGCTGGGAGGCTACCGTTTCCGGCCGCAGGCTGGCCGGTTGTGACTGCCGGTAGCGCTGAGGCACCTTGTGCGTTGTGCGTGGTTATGTGGATCTGGTAATCCGTACCGTTCGTCAGGCCTGTGATGGTCTTGGTCGGCAACAATGATGCAGCCGCGCTGCCAGCAGAAACCCACGGGTTGTAACCCTCAGCCACAGTCGTAGCCGTGCCTTTGCGATAGCGCAGCGAATAGCTAGTGACATTGGAACCATTGCTAGCGGCAGGTTGCCACGCCAAAGTCAGTGACCCGTCGTTGGGAACCACCTCAATGGTGGTGGCATCGACTGTCCCAGGCACAGCCGTGGCTGTACCCGAAGCGGCAGCGCTCCAAGGGCCGGCCGTGGCATCAGTCGTAGCCGTTGTGGCCTGGACACGGTAGTCGTAGGATGTGCCCGCGGTGATGCTTACTGAATCTTCAACCATCGTCGCTGTTCCCGTTGGTTGCGTCGGTGTGACACCCGTCCAACTACCGGCGGGTGCTTTCGCGGTGGCTGAGGTACGTCGCTGCAAGGTGTAACCGGACACCGCTGCGAGGCTATTGGAAGCCGGAGCGTTCCAGGCAACCTTCAAGGTCGTGCCTCGTGTAGCACCTTGCGTGACCCTCACATTGGTCGGCGCGGCCGTCGCGGCCCCAGGGGTCGCCGTAGCGGAACCCCCATCGCCGGCACCCTTGGCGTTAAGAGCTTCGACGGTCGCGCTGTATGCCCAGCCGTTGGTCAGGCCAGTGAACGTGTGTGATTCGGTGGTGGCACTGACCGTGACGGAAGCGACGGGCACAGTTGCCGGAGACGACAAGCTAACCCTGTATCCGGTGATTGCATCGGCTGGGGTCGCGGCAGTGAGGTCCCAATTGACCTGCACGACCCGGTTACCGGCGACAGCGGACACATTAGCTGGAGCTGCGGATGGGACACCGGTCGGAGCGGGTGTAGCTGTGGTGGCCATCGGTGTGGCCTTGCCTTCAACCCACTTACCTAGGCTCGGCTCGTTAGCGTCTTGAGTGTCATCGGTACCGCCCGCTTTATCAACAAAGGTGTTGGCTCGTACACGGTAGGTGCACTCAACCCCGTTGACGAGCGTGCCTTCCTCGGTGACACTGGGGGCGCCGCCGAGGAAGGCAGCATTGGCGTTGAGAAGCTGATTGGCCGTGGTGGAGACAGCATCGTGTGAGACAATACGTGTATTGTCATTGGGAATTATCTCGTCCGGCCACAGTTGGCTTCCACATTGGCGCTGGATCGTGTAGTTGACCAGTTTTTGACCGAGACGGGTGTTGGGTGTCACGGTTGGCCAACTGAGCGACACGAAGCGGCCTCCCGCGTCAGCGCCGTTGGGAAGGCTGATCTTGACGATCCCGCTTGGGACGCTACCGGTCGGTGTGGCCGTGACGGGATCAGTCGCTGCACCGTCACCAGCTCCGTTGACGGCAATGACCCACACGTAGTAGAGCGCTGCGCTGTTCAACTCGCTGAGAGTGTGGCTGGTGGCGCTTGGATTGTTGATCTGTGTGGACTGCTTCTCGGGGTTGTTGCCTTGAGCCCACTGGACGGTGTATCCGGTCAGCGGCGTGCCGCCGTCGTCAGTGGGTGCGCTCCACATGACGTTGACAGTCCCAGGGGAGGCGCCGGGCGCTGCTTTGAGGTTGCCGACCGCTCCCGGCGCGGTTCCCGGCGTGCCCGACGCCATTGCCCAGTCGCTTTGACCGGCATCGCTCACCGCCGCTACACGGACGGTGTAGCTCGTGCCCTTGGTGAGACCGTGGATGGTGACAGAGTTGCCGGTGGTGGTCTGCTGGTTGTTGTAGTCGGCGCCCCATTGGACGGTGTAGGTGTCGGCGCCGTCGACGGCGGTCCAGGTGACGTCGAGGGCGTCGCCGTTGTCGCCGCTGACAGCGGTTGTGACGCCTGTGGGGGCGTCGGGCGCGGCGGGCGTGTCGGCCATCGCCTTCTTGTCGAGCACTCGGTACATGCGGGCGACGAACGAGGCCATCTCGGCGCGTGTGACGTTGCGGGCCGGCGAGTACGTCGTGGCCGTGGTGCCGGTGGTGACCCCCAGGGCTTTGAGCTGGCCGATGGCGGCCTGCTGCTCGGCGCTGCGCTCGCCGATGTCGGTGAACGGGGTGGTCCCGCCCGGGGCGTCCTCGCCGGCGACGGCTTTGTAGAGGCGGGTGAGGAACAGGGCCATGTGCCCGCGGATCACGGGGTCGCCCGGCGAGTACTCCGTGGGCTTGGTGCCGGTTGTGATCGCGAGGCCGTTGGGGCTGATGCGGGCGATGTCGTCGGCGTTGGGGTCGCCTTCGATGTCGGTGAACGGGTGCTCCTCGATCGGGGCCTCTTCGCCGGTCAACGCCAGATAGGCGTTGGCCATGAACGCGGCCATCTCCGAGCGGGTCATGTCGTCGCCGGGCCGGTAGGCGTCGCCTTGGTCGGAGACGCCGAGCTCGCGCAGGCAGCGGCTGTCGTTGTAGGCGAAGCTGTTCTCGGGGACGTCGGTGTAGGCGGCCGCCCCGTCAGACGGGCACGGGCCGCCGCCGTCCTGCGCGGTCGCTGTGGCCGTGGCCAGCCCGAGGCCGCCCGCGGCGACGGCAAAGGCCGCCGCCAGGCGCGCGAAGCGGAGAACGCCGAACCAAACCAATCGGCGGCGGCTTATTATGATTTCGCTGTGCAGCAACTCCTCGACCACAACTGCCGATGGTGAAACACCCGCCATCAGATAGCCGACAGTCGCTAAAGCACAAATATGCCGGCAACCAAGTGCGACTGCGATAAACCGGCATCCCCAAAACGGGGCCCGGCTCGCAAGGACAGTTGCGAATATTATCTGCCATCCTACACAATGGTGGGGTTCCCGGCCTGTGGCGGGTCTGACTCGCAAACCAACTGGCTTCGTGCCTTCATGCCGATCTGTCGGCTCGCTAACGGCGGGGACCCGCGCCGACCGGTCGGGCGGACATGGTTTGACGGAGCTTGGATCCGGCGCCGTCAGCGATAAATGTCCACCGCCCGACCGGTCAATCTCAGCTGAAAGCACCAAGGAGCGACAAACCAATGACGGCACAGGGCCAGGTCGAGATCGTCGGCGGGGTCGACACGCACAAAGCCGTGCATGTCGCCGCAGCTGTTGATTTCGCCGGTCGCTCGCTTGGCACAGCATCGTTTCTGGCGACGCAGACCGGCTACACCGAGATGCTCGACTGGTTGAAGTCGCACGGACAGATCGCGCGCGTGGGCGTCGAAGGGACAGGCTCTTGGGGCGCAGGCCTCGCCCGCCATCTCACCGGCGCGGGTATAGAGGTGCTCGAGGTGAACCGCCCGAACCGCCAAACGAGACGGCGCAAGGGCAAGACAGACACCGTCGACGCCGAAGTCGCAGCCCGTGCCGCCCTCGCCGGCGAGGCCACAACCGTGCCCAAGACCGCCGACGGACACGTCGAGGCGATACGCACCCTCAGCGTCGCCCGCCGCTCAGCGGTCAAAGCCCGCACCGTTGCTGCCAACCAGCTCAACGCTGTAGCAGTGACCGCCCCCGAACAACTCAGGAACCGGCTACGAGAACTAAAAACAGCTGAGATCGTGGGAGAATGCGCTCGCTGGCGCCCCGAAGTCTCCACCGACCCCGCAACCCGAGCCGTGAAACAAACCCTACGGGCGCTCGCCTGCAGACATCAGGCGCTCACCGCAGAGATCGACGACCTCGATGCCGAACTGCTCACCCTGTGCGAGCAAGCCAACCCTGCGCTGCTGGGTGCCTGCGGCGTCGGCGCCGAAGTCGCCGCCTCATTGCTGATCGCAGCCGGCGACAACCCCGAACGCATGCGCAGCGAGGCGTCATTCGCGGCGCTCTGCGGCACCAGCCCCATAGAAGCGTCATCAGGGACCACAATTCGCCATCGCCTCAACCGCGGCGGCAACCGCCAGGCCAACAACGCCCTCTGGCGCATCGCCATGACCCGCCTGCGCGCCGATGAGCGCACCATCGCCTATGCCGAACGCCGCCGAGCGGACGGTAAAACCCGCCGCGAGATCATACGCTGTCTCAAACGCCACATCGCGCGGGAGATATACCGGCTTCTGACCAACCCACCCCAGGTCCCAAGCGGCAACGACCTGCGCCGTCAACGCATCCTGTGCCGACTCACCATCATCGCCACAGCCCAAGCCCTCAACACCCACCCCTCCCGCATCTCAGCACTCGAACGGGGTCTCTGCCACAATCGCGACCTCGCCGAACGCTACCAACGACATCTCACCCAGATCGCTGGTCATATATCGAGTTGATCTATTGCTTCTGATTGGTTTTGATGCCACTGGGCTACTATGCTACTCGCAAGCCGCTTCCCCCTGAATCAATCTCGAACGAATTAGGCGGGAGACCCGATAGTGGCTCTTACAGAACAGCAGCGATCCGAAATCTACAGCAGTCTTGTCGAAGCGACAGGTCAACAGGCAGCGGAGTTCCTTATGGCACAGCAACCACCCGGAGGATGGGAGCAGTTGGCCACCAAACGCGACCTCGCAGACCTCGAAGTCAAGACACAAGCCGCCTTCACCGAGATCCACGCCAAAATGGAAATGGGTTTTGCAGCGGCCGATGCCAAGATGGAGAAGGGTTTTGCGGAAGTGAAGCAGCAGTTCGCGGAGGTTAAGGAGCAGTTCGCGGCCGTCGACACCCGGTTCGCGGATCTCTCGGACAAACGCAGCCGTGACGTTTGGGCGTTCGTCGTGGCAATCACTGTGACAACCGTGTCCATCTGCGGCTCTATTTTCCTCTCGTTCTGGCAGTTCGCATCGGCCTGAACCGGCCTGAACTGGTCTGAACCGGCATGTCTGCCTCCTCGAAGTCCGAATCTCACAGCAACTAGAAGGGATACACGATTGTGGCCTCCACCGAGACCAAACTCCTTAACATGTACCGAAGTTTGATCAAGGTGTTCGGCCAAGAAGAAGCGGACACCCTGATGGCATTGCTGAGACCGGTCGGCTGGTCCCGAAGTTATGTGACAGTAACGGAGATCAGGCGTTTCAGGCTTTACCGAAAGTTGACAGAAGTCTTGGGCGACAAGTACGCCGAAGCTCTGGTTTCACTACTGCCACAAACACGCTGAGCCGGCAGATGCGACCCCTTGACCCGCAAACTTAAGAGCGAACGGTCTCTTCTGGCACAGGTTTTGGGGTCCTGCGCGTGAACGTGGGCAGGCACTCCCCGCCCGGTCAAGCCCCGAGACTCAGAACCTAAGGCAACCAGAGTGTCACAGGCCCCAGTTGGCGGCCGTCACGCGCCTGCGCCAACGACAACTGCTCACCGCCGGGACCCCACAGCACTATCCCGTCGCGCTGGATCGGGAAACGCAACTCCCAGTTCTGCTCGGTGACAACCACCGCACCGACCGGGATCGGCTCGCCGGCCACACCACCGATCACGCGATCCCCCAAGTAATGGCGCTGCAGATGCGGCGACCCGAACACATAGACAGCCCGATCACCCAACCCCTCATCCTCGAGAACCTCCCCGACCGCCGCATACCCCGCCGGCTGCAGAGTGAGCCGGTCGACAACAGCATCAGCGGCGAACAAACCCACCACCCCGAACGTCAGAACCGCTGCCGCTCGAGCTGCCCGCTCCCGTCTCGACCACAACACCTGCGCCCCCACCACTGCCAACACAAACAACAACGGCAACACCACCAATCGGTAATGCCGGAGCTGGATCGACGACAGACAAAGGGCTGCAACAACCACCGCCGCCGAACCCGCCACCAGCGCCACCTCCGGTTGACGCCAATGCGGCACCGACAACAGAACCAGCCCCACCAACACCGCGCTCAGCAGCAGGCCGTCGGCGTCGAGATGGTGCCAGAACGGAGTCCACCACGGCGGATTGTCATACACCGCACCGGCCACATACTGCCGATGGCCCGCCTCCATGTGAGCGATGGTCGCATCCCACAACGCCACCCACGCCTCATTGGCCGCACGCCCGTACGGCGCATAGGCGAACGCCCAGGTGGCCAACGAGATGCCCGCAGCCGCGGCCCCCTGATGCAGACTGAGCAGCGAACGCCGGGTGAACCAGAGCGCCACAACGATCGGCGGCCCGACCAAAGAACCCGTCAACTTGGTAGCCGTCGCCAGGCCCACGAGAACGCCCACAGCAACCATCCAGCGCCAGCGCTCATCGGACAGTGCCCTCACGCCGGCCCAAACCGCTGCCACCATGAACATCGTCGTGATCGACTCGAGGAACGCCACCGTCTCAGGCCGCTCGATGATCGTGGCAACTTCACCAGCACTCAGCGACTGCGGCAGACAAGCCCACGCCAGCGCAGCAAAGCCGGCGATGTTGCGGCTCACCAGACGCGATGCCAGCAGCCAGACCAGGAACGCGGTCACAGCGCCGGCCGCCAGCGAAGCCAGCCGCGCCGAGGGGATCCCCTCCCCGAACAACAACTGAGCAACTCCGAAGGCGTAAGTCGCGATCGGCGGATGTTCCAGCGTGTGATTCAGGTCGCCGTCAAGGTAACGCCGCCCGACCGCCACATACAGCGGCTCGTCGTAGTGCGGAGTCGGCACATCGAGCCGCCACAGTCCCAGCAACAACGTCGCTCCCGCAGCCCCGAGCCCAGGCCACTGCTGCCTCAACCTCTCGAGAACCACCCCCCACGACACGCCCCCAAAGATACCCGCCCCACCCAGCCAGAACGCGTTAGACCCCTTCCCTCCAGCGGTGCTAGACACCTTGTGACCGCTTAACCGCTTGACCACAGCGGACACAGGAGGTGAACGGGGTGAAGATCGAGGCCTTCGAGACCTTCGTGGTCGACAACCCGGCGCCCTCGTTCGGAGGCCGCTACTTCATCTTCGTGAAACTCGTGGCCGACGACGGCACCGTCGGCTACGGAGAGGTCTACACGGCTACCTTCCATCCCCACGTCGTGGCCCGAATGATAGAGGACGTCTGCGAACACCAAGTTATCGGGCACGACCCGTTCCACATCGAGATCCTTTGGCGCAACATCTACGGGCGGGGCTACACAGCCCGGCCCGATGTCTCCCTCATCAGCGTCCTCAGCGGAATCGAGATCGCCTGCTGGGACCTCGTCGGCAAAGCAGTCGACAAACCCGTCTACGAACTGCTCGGCGGCCAAGTCCACGAACGGCTCCGCAGCTACACCTACCTCTACCCGTCAGTGGCCGACGGCCCGGCCCCCTACACCGAGAACCGTGTCTACAGCGACCCGCAGCTCGCCGCCCAACGAGCCGCAGAAGAAGTGGAACGAGGCTTCACCGCGGTCAAGTTCGACCCCGCCGGCCCCTACACCGTCTACGACGGGCACATGCCGAGCCTCGAAGCAATCGAACGCAGCCGCGCCTTCGTATCGGCAATCCGCGAATCCGTGGGCACCCGAGCCGACCTGCTCTTCGGCACCCACGGCCAATTCACCGCAGCCGGGGCCATCCGCCTCGCCCAGGCCCTCGAACCCTTCGACCCGATGTGGCTCGAAGAGCCCGTTCCGCCCGACAACATCGAGGAGATGGCCAGAGTCGCCCGCCAGACCTCCATACCGATCGCCACCGGCGAACGCCTCACCACCAAATACGAATTCGCACGGGTCGTCGAAGCCCAAGCAGCGGCCATCCTCCAACCGGCCCTCGGTCGATCCGGAGGAATCCTCGAAACCAAGAAGATCGCGGCCATAGCCGAAACCCACCACGTCCAGATCGCCCCACACCTCTACTGCGGCCCGATCGAGGCGCTCGCCAACATCGCCCTGGCTACCTGCACGCCCAACTTTCTGATCCTCGAGTCTATCCAAACCTTCGACGGCTTCTATGCCGATCTGCTCACCAGTCCCATCGAATGGCACGACGGATACGTCATCCCGTCGGCAGCCCCCGGCCTCGGCGCCGAGCTCAACGAGGACGTCGCCCGCGCCCACCCCTACACCGGCACCGCCCTGCACCTTGACCCCCAACAACAACCCCACCCCTCCCAGTGAACCGTTACACACATCGGCTATGCATTATTTGAAACCGATAGCACAACTCCAAGATTCATACATAATGACATTGTTTCGCGCGTCAGCCAGTGGAGCGCGAGCCAACCTGCATTCAGTCGGTGGTGCCTCGGAGACCAGCTACGAGCGGTTGTAGCGGACGAAAACGGGGCGGTGCGCGTCTGAACGGTCCGGGTCGTACTCGTACCCGTCCTCAGCGAACCCGGCCAGAGCCCGAACAGAGCTCACCCGATTGCGGATGATCCAACCCGCCATCGACCCCCGAGCTCGCTTGGCGAAGAAACTCACAATCCTCGGCTCGGCGCCGTTCTTCGAGTCCAAAAACACCGGGCTGACCAGGCGAGCTTCGAGCCGGCGGGTGTTGACAGCACCAAAATACTCGTTCGAAGCCAGGTTGATCAGAGCATTCGCACCAGGACTCGCTTCAATATCGGCATTGAGCACATCGGTGATCGAATCGCCCCAGAAACCGTACAGATCCTTGCCCCGAGCCGTAGCGACCCTGCTGCCCATCTCCAGCCGATAGGGCTGCATCAGATCAAGCGGGCGAAGCACCCCGTAAAGACCCGACAGGATCCGCAGCGTCTTCTGGGCGTGCGTGAAATCACGTTCGCTGAACGTCTGCGGCTCCATGCCCAAATACACATCGCCGTTGAAGGCGAGCACCGCCGGCCGGGAATTCTCCGGAGTGAACGGGGTCTCCCAGTCCTGGAAGCGCTCATGGTTCAGTTCACCGAGCGCAGGCGAGATCGACATCAAAGTGCTGAGCTGCTGCGGCGACTTCTGCGCCATCACCTCCACCAACTCTCGGCTGCGATCCAGCAGCCGCGGCTCGCTTCGTTTCCTAGTGGCCAGCTTCGACTCATAGTCCAGCGACTTCGCCGGAGACACAACGATCAACACACCATTGTTTTTAGCCCAAAACCCGCGGAATTGCCACCGGCCCGCACAGCCGGCCCGCACACATGTGTCCGACTAAGGCCGGCGCGGGGCGCCGAAGGGTTCAGGGGCCACAACCACCGAGCAGACAACCCCGTTGACATCGACCGTGAGGCGGGTGCCGGGTGTGCCCGCCGAGCGCTTCACCAGACCGATGCCGATCACCTGACCTAGACGGGGAGACCACACTGCGTTGCGAAGCTCGCCCACCTCCTGCCCTTCCAACAGCACCGCACGGGGATGCTCAAGCGGCAGCGGCCCAACCGGGCCCGAATCGTCGATGAAAGAAACGTTGACCAGAGCGCGCTCGATGCCGCTCTCGACCCGCGCCAGCAGAGCCGCCTTGCCGATGAAGTCGTATTCGCCGTCGAGGTTCACCCAGGTCCCGAGCCCCGCCTCGAACGGGTCAGTCAGCGGATCGTTGTCGGACCCGAAAGACAGCAGGCCGCTCTCGATCCGCTCAGACGCGTTCGGCGTGCCGGGCCCGATACCGAACCGAGTCCCAGCCGCCATCACCCGGTCCCACAGTTCCACGCCGCGTGACCTGTCAGTCAAGAAAAGCTCGAAGCCGTTCTGCTTGCTCCATCCGGATCGGCAGAGGACCAGCCTGATCCCGTCGAGCTCCACGCCGACATGATGAAAGAACCCCAGCGGACCGACAACATCGGCCCCGAACAGGTCGATCGCAAGATCTTCAGCCAGCGGCCCCTGAATCGCCAGCGGCGAAGCGTCGGGCTCGAAGACCCGCACATCGGCGCCCCGCTCGGCGGCCACGGCTTTGGCCCATAATCCCAGATCGCTGTCGGCGATTGAGAGCCAGAAGCGATCATCGGCCAAGCGCAGCACGACCGGGTCGTTGATCAGGCAGCCGTCGTGGTCGCAGATCGGCGCGTACCGAGCCCGCCCACCCTTCAGACCGGCAAGGTTGCGAGCCGAGAGGTACTGGGTGAGGCTCGCCGCGTCCGGACCGACAATCTCAATCTGGCGTTGGCTGGCCACGTCCCAAAGCGCCACCCGTTCGGTCAGCCGCCGATATTCCTCAGCCGGATCGCCGTAGGAGGTCGGCATGTACATGTGGTTGTAGATCGTGAAGGCGCTGACCCCGGCCGCGACCGTCGCCTCGAAGAACGGCGATTTTCGGACTCGAGGCCCCAACATGATCTCAGGCATCCCGCAGCATACGCACCGGTGGTTTAGCCCCGGCTGAGCATCGGGACTTTTGTTGGTCTGGTTACCCCGCCCCATGTGGTTTAGGCTCAAAACCCATGGGGCTGATGATCTTGATCGGTGATGATGCGCGCGAGAGCGTGATGTTGTGGGTGTTCTTGGTCGCGGCTGTGCTGTTGACGCTGTGGGAATGCCGCGAGCGCGGCTACCGGCTCAAGGTCACCCTGTGGTGGATCAGCTTCGTCGCGATCACCCATGTGATCGGGTATGTAGTCTTGCGGTTCGTGCGCGCGCCCCGAAAAGGCTCCAAGTGACCTGCCGATGAGCGACTGGATCGACAAGCTCAAGAACTTCATGACCCCCCGCAAGGTGATATTCATCGTTGCCGGGCTGCTGGTCGTGGTGTTCGTGGCACGCGGCTGTTCGGGCATCGACTTGAGTCGAGAGGAAGCTGAGGCCATCGCCACAGCCGCCTTCGAGGCCGACGACGACTACTTCGAGCCGGAGAAGATCGAATCGAGAGTGCTGCGACAGGGGATACCCACAAGGGCGGTGTGGATCGTGGTGTTCACCGTCGCAGACCCCGACGGCACACGCACCGAATTCCTCAATCACGCAACCGTCAGGGTCGATGCCGGCACCGGTGAGGTCATCGAGGTCGACATCGGCGAACCAGACGGTTAGCCACCCCGACTAGGGGGTGCCACAAAGAGCACAAGCGACATTCGACACTTTGCTTCCTCTGTGCTAACGTCACCGACATCCGGCCAGAAGGTTGGAATTGCACGAAAGAATGGGGGTGTGCCTATGGACACGTCAATAGTGTTCACAGAGGCCTACTACTTCTTCACCGTCGCGATCATGTGGTTGCTGCATGTGGGTTTCATGACCTACGAGGCCGGCGTAAGCCGCCGCAAGAACATCATGTCCACGGCGATGAAGAACATCATGACAATCGCGGTGGTCACACCGACGTTCTACTACCTCGGGTGGTGGGTCTACTTCTGTATGGAGGAAGGTTTCATACCGACGACCACAGCCGACGGAGCAGGGAACGCCGGAGAAGGAGCGTACTACTGCGGTGACGGCTACGGCGTGCCATGGGACGGCTCGATGGGGCCCAACCTCGGTGACAACATCAGTGGGGTCTTCTGGGCCGCATTCGTGCTGTTCTCCTGGACGACGGGTTCGATCATGTCGGGCTCGGTGCTGGAACGCATCCGCATCTCGGCCTACCTGTGGCTCACCGCTCTCATGGGTGGTCTGGTCTGGGTGATCGCCGCGGCCTGGGGATGGAGCTACGGAGGTTGGCTCCCAATCCACTTCGGCTACCACGACTTCGCCGCATCAGGCGTTGTTCACGGCATCGCCGGAATCTTCGCCCTCGGGGTGTTGTTCAATTTAGGTCCCAGAATCGGCAGATACGACAAGAACGGAGGCACGCGAGCGTTCAAGCCGCACAACCTCCATCTGACGTTGATGGGCCTGATGATAATCTTCACGGCCTTCTACGCCTTCTACGCGGCTTGTCTGGCTATCACCGCCGACACCACGCCGGGTTGGGCCAACATCTACTTCAACCCGGCAACACTGTCGGCGATCACGTTCACCATCACCATGGGCTTCGCAGGCGGCTTCGCAGGCGGCTACATCTTCGCCAAGGGCGACCCGTTCTGGACTCTGTCCGGTGGACTCGCCGGGGTTGTGGCAGTTTCGGCCGGCGCCGACATCTACAACCCGTCGTTGGTGTTGATCCTGGCGTTCTTCTCGGCGGGGCTTGCCTATCATGCCGGCAACTGGATCGAGCAGAAGGCCCGCATCGACGACGCAGTGGGCGCGGTCGCAGTCCACGGCGTCATGGGCATGTGGGGGGTGCTCCTCGTGGGCATTTTCGCCGCCGGCTACCCGACCGGGGCCGCGGGCATCGAGACCTCGTTCCTCGGGCAGCTCGTCGGCGTTGCGACACTCTTCCCGTTGGCATTCCTCACGGGCTACATCGGCTCTGGAATCCTCAAGAAGATGAACCTGCTGAGGGTCCCGCCCGAAGTGGAGATCGAGGGCCTCGACATGGCCGAGTTCGAGACCGACTTCTATCCGGAGTTCGGCCGTGCCGTAGAGCCGATCGTCAACGCCGACGGTTCCGAAGAGCCGTCCGACGCCGTGCTGCGAGCGGCCTACGCCGACCTCAAGTAACGAGAAGTGTCCGGTTCATGGCTTCAGTTCATCGCAGCAATTGCACTCATGTACTCGGTGGTCGCCACCGCCGGGTACTGGGGCATGCGCAAGCGGAGGGCGCAGAAGCTTCAGGACCGCACGACCAACGACAACACGACCCAAAACAAAGTTCATATACCTAAGGAGAAGAACTGAATGAACACTTTTCCCTACGACAGTTGGGAGGCGGCTCTGGAAGCCGCTGACGGAACCACTGGCTATTTCACATGGGGGCCGGGCGGCAACTTCGCCACGGTGCTCATCACACTCATCGGCATTGTCATCTCGGTGTATTCAGCGGTCATGGTGACCAGGCGTGAGAACGCCCTGCTCAACGAGTCCGCAGAGCGTCTTGCTGACAAGTACAACTCAGGCATGGAGGGCTGAACATGGCCGGAAAGCAAATTGAATTCGACGAGATGCAAGGCCACGACAAAGGCGTGGAGAGGGCGGTCGTCATCTTCTCAATCGTCTGCATCGTCTTCGCCGTCATCTGTATCCAAGTCGTCGGAGGCGCCTGACACCACAGAGGGGCAGGGGGTACAGTTCACATTGTGATGTACCCCCTACAACCCCTTTCGCCCGGCTAGGCCGATCGTGAGGATTACACGTCTCAACTGGGCCCGGCTCTGCTTGGTGATCGCCGTGATCTCCCTGCTCCTTCCCTGGGAGGCCGGCGGCGCTAAGACATCCAACGGCTTGGCCGTCAACGACGGGCAAGTCACCTTCCTAGCCCTGCTCATCACGCTTGTGTTGATCCAGGTCAAGTTCCGGCCGGCATGGACCGGAGCAGGCTTCGTCGTAGCAGTCAGCGGGCGAGCCATACTCAACCTCTCCGACACAGGGCCCCCTGACGTCGGCGTCGGTCCCGTGATCGTGGCTCTCGCTGCGCTCGCTGCGGCAGCGCTGATGTTGAGGGACCTGTTCGCTGCTGTATCGGCCTCAGCCCCCTCTGAAGATGAGCATTAGTTCTGTATTGCCGCGAGTGCTCGAGCCCGGGTTGTGGCTCCTCGACCCGGGCACCGAGCGATATCGAGTCACCGGCGGAGGAGCCACCGCGCTGACGCTGAACACAGGAGACCGAATCGAGATCATCGACCCCGAAGGTCGTCAACAATGCGAGTTGAGCGCCTTCGACGCCGACGGAGTGAGCGACCCGGGCCTGTTGGGGGCCACCGCAGCCGAGAAGAGCTCAGGCAAAGGAACCCGCACGATCCTCTCCGCCCCGCTCACCGACGCGCGGCGGGTCCGCGCCGGGCTCGAACGCCGAGGCATCGATCTCGGCCAAGCCTGCCCCGCCCTCGTGTTCGAAGCCGACTCGCCGCCGGACAGCAGAGCAGCCTTCACCGCCACAGCGCCGATCGCGGTGGTCGCAGCCGCACCCGGCGGGCCGATGAACCCCCAGGACCAGAACCCGCCGACCGACCTCATCGTCTACATCTACCGCGCATCGCTGCCCGAACCCGGTGAGATCCGTCTTCCCGCTCCACTCGCAGACCCGACAAACGACTTCACCGTCCAGGCCTCCACCGCGAGCGCCTACGAAGTCGCCAAGGGCGACTACTTCCAAGTGCTTGACGTCGAAGGCCGCCAATGCTCGGACTTCCAGTGCTTCGCCGTCAGCGACCTCGAGCAGGGCAGAGCCGACTGCCTCGACGGCGCCATCACCCGTACGCTGACGGGTGCGACCTGCCCGGGCCCCGGGCTGTACGCCAAGTTCTACAGCGCCGATATGCAACCGCTCGTCGAAGTCGTACAAGACACCGTCGGACGACACGACACCTTCAACACTGCCTGCAACCCCCGTTATTACGATGAGCTGGGATTCCCCGGCCACGTCAACTGCACAGACAACATCAACAGCGTCTGGTCCCCCTACGGTGTGGCGGCCCGCCGAGGCTGGGAGGCGATCAACTTCTTCTACAACACCCACGTCGACGACAACAACCAGATCTACTTCGACGAGCCCTGGTCGCGACCCGGCGACTATGTGCTGTTGCGAGCACTGGAAGACCTCGTGTGCGTGTCGACCGCCTGCCCGTGCGACATCGACGCTGCCAACGGCTGGTGCCCGACCGATATCCAAGTTCGCGTCTACCCCGCCAACAACATGTTCAAGAAAGCGACCGCGTTCCGCATGACCGCCGATTCAGAAGCCGAACTCACCAAGGACACCGGATTCCACCCCCGCACCGCCGACCTCACCCGCAATTTCAGCGAGTACAACGGCTACTGGCTCGCCGACTCCTACCGCGACCACGGCGCCATCGGGGAATACTGGGCGTGCCGGCAAGCGGCCGCCGTCATCGACCTCTCCCCGCTGCGCAAATACGAAGTCGCCGGCCCCGACGCCGAACTGCTGATGCAGATCTGCGTCACCCGCAACGTCCGCAAGCTCTCCGACGGCCAGGTCGTCTACACAGCCATGTGCTACGAGACCGGCGGAATGATCGACGACGGCACCGTCTTCCGTCTGAGTCGCGAGAACTTCCGCTGGATCGGCGGCAGCGACATCAGCGGCCTGTGGATACGCCAACAAGCCAAAGAACGAGGCCTGAGAGCCTGGGTCAAGGACTCCACCGACCAGCTCCACAACCTGCAGGTCCAGGGTCCCAACAGTCGCAGGATCCTCGAGCGGATCATCTGGACTCGCCCCGACCAGCCCGAGGTCGGCGAACTCGGCTGGTTCCGCTTCGCCGTCGCCCGTGTCGGCGACCACAACGGCATACCCCTGATCGTCTCACGCACCGGGTACACCGGCGAACTCGGCTTTGAGATCTTCTGCCACCCCAGAAACGCCACCGAGCTCTGGGATGCGATCTTCGAAGCCGGCGCCGACCAGGGTCTCGTGCCGATGGGTCTCGACGCGCTCGACATCCTGCGGATCGAAGCCGGGCTGATCTTTGCAGGCCACGAGTTCTGCGACCAGACCGACCCCTACGAAGCAGGCATCGGCTTCATCGTCCCGCTCAAGACCAAAGAGGACGACTTCATCGGACGCGAAGCGCTGCTGAAACGCCGAGACAACCCGCAGCGCCGGTTGGTCGGCCTCGAACTCCAGGGAGGGGAACCGGGGGCGCTCGACGACGGCGTCTACGTCGGACGCGCACAGGTGGGCTCGGTAACGAGCGGGACGATCTCGCCGATCCTGCGCAAGAACGTGGCGCTGTGCCGCATGTCCGTCGAATATTCAGAGATCGGCACGCAGGTCGAGGTCGGCAAGGTCGACGGCCACCAGAAGCGCATCCCCGCCACGGTCGTCCAGTTCCCGTTCTACGACCCGACCAAATCCCGAGCCCGCGACGTCCCCGCTCCCTGACCCGACCTCAACGGCGCTGTCTTAACGGCCCAGAATCATCTGCGAAGCACTTTGGGCACGATCTTGCCGAAGTCCGACGGCAGCTTCACGATCGTCACACCGCATTCCCGCATGATCTGGACCTTCTCTGCGGCCGACTCGCCGACGGTGGAGACAATGGCGCCCGCATGGCCCATCGTGCGCCCCTTCGGCGCGGTGAGTCCGGCGATGTAACCCACCACCGGCTTGTGCATGTGCTCGCGGGCGTATATTGCGGCCTGCGCCTCCTGTTGCCCGCCGATCTCACCGATCATCACCACCGCCTCGGTCTCGTCGTCGTTCTCGAAGCGCTTCAGATGGTCGAGGAACGAACTCCCGTTGATGGGATCGCCGCCGATGCCGACGCTCGTGCTGACCCCGATGCCCACTGCCTTGAGCTGTGACGCAGCCTCATAGCCCAGCGTCCCCGATCTGCTGACGATCCCGACCGGCCCCCGCTCGTAGATGTGTGAAGGCATGATGCCCAACATCGCCTTGCCCGGACTTATCACCCCCGCACAGTTGGGGCCGATCAGGCACATCCGCTTGGCGTGCTGATAGCGCCGCAGGTAGCGCTTCACCTTGATCATGTCCTGAACAGGGATGCCCTCGGTGATGCACACGCAGTTCTCGATCCCGGCGTCGGCCGCCTCCATGATGGCGTCAGCCGCGAACGGCGGTGGCACGAAAACAATGCTGGCAGTGGCCTCCGTTGCAGTCACCGCCTGCTTCACCGTGTCGAAGACGTCCACGCCGCAGTGCTTTGCGCCGCCCTTGCCCGGAGTCACGCCACCTACGACATTGGTGCCGTACTCGGCCATGTCGTCGGTGTGGAACGTGGCGATGCGTCCGGTGACGCCCTGAACGATCACCGGTGTCGTTTCGTCGAGGATGATGCTCATCAGGCTGTCCTCCCAGCGGCCGACTCCACGGCCTTTGTTCCGGCTTCGGCAAGCGACTCGGCGGCGATGATCGGCACATCTGCCTCTTTGAGGATCCGCCGGCCCTCCTCCACATTGGTGCCCGACAATCGCACCACCACTGGCACGGGCACCTCCAGCTGGCGCAGAGCCTGCACCACACCCTCGGCCACCCAGTCGCAGCGGTTGATCCCGGCGAAGATGTTCACCAGCACCGCTTTGACGTTGTCGTCGGAGAGCACCAGCCGGAACGCCTTCAGCACCCGCTCCGGCGAGGCGCCGCCGCCGATGTCCAAGAAGTTCGCAGGCTCGCCTCCCGCATGCTTGATCATGTCCATCGTGGCCATGGCCAAACCAGCGCCGTTGATGATGCAGCCGATGTCGCCATCGAGCCCCACATAGCTGAGGCCGCGGTCGACCGCCGTCCGCTCGCGGGGATCCTCTTGGGATTTGTCGCGCAGCTCCGACACGTCCTGGTGACGGAACAGAGCGTTGTCGTCGAAGATCATCTTGGCGTCGAGAGCCAGCAGCCGCCCGTCGGCAGTCACCGCCAGAGGGTTGATCTCCAGCATCGTGGCGTCGAGGTCGAGGATCGCCCGATAGCAGGAGGTCATCAGCTGCACCGCCTGTGGCACGAGGCTCGCGTCGAGGCCGACCGCGAAAGCGATCTCGCGCGCCTCGAACGCCTGCAGACCGGCCGCGGGCTCCACGTTGATCCGCACGATCGAGTCGGGGTCGGAAGCGACGATCTCCTCGATATCCATCCCACCGGCCGCGGAGGCCACAATCGTCACCCGCTCAGCGGAACGGTCGAGCACGAACCCGAGATACAACTCGCTCTCGCCGACCACGGTTGCCTCCACATAGAGCCGGTAGACGCCCTTGCCGCGTTCGCCGGTCTGCGCCGTCACCAGTCGCTTGCCCAACAGCTCGTCAGCTGCCTCCGCGACTTCGCGCTCATGGCTGCAGAGCTTGACGCCGCCGGCTTTGCCGCGGGCTCCCGAGTGGATCTGGGCCTTCACCACCCACTGCTCGCCGCCGATCTCCGAAGCACGGTACGCAGCCTGCTCCGGGCTGTACGCCAACCCGCCGTCGGGTATTGCCACTCCGTAGTCGGCGAGTATGGCCTTGGCCTGATACTCATGAATCTCCATGAAGCCCCCTCCTTGAACTTCTCGAATTCGGTTGTGTTTTGGCAGTACCTTCAGCCGGCCTCGATCGCGTCGGCAGTCTCGACCACGTTGCGGGCCATCCGGGCGGACGCCGCGTCGATCATGCGCCCGTCGATCTGAGCCGCGCCCCGGCCCGCTGCGGCCGCCTCGGCCAAGGCTTCAAGCATGCGCCGAGCTTGTGCCACCTCGCTTGCGGGCGGGGTGAACACCTCGTTGGCCAGTTCGATCTGGGATGGGTGGATCGCCCACTTTCCCTCGTAGCCGAGCGCTGCGGCCCGCCGTGCGCCGGCAGTGAACCCCTCGGGGTCGCCGAAGTCGCCGAACGGACCGTCGATCGCGCGCAACCCATTCGCCCGACAGGCCACCAGCATCCGCGACAGAGCCGAATGCCACTGGTCGCCCGGATAATCGGGGTTGAGACCGCCGATCGTGATCGTCCGGGCCCGACACGAGGCTGCGTAGTCGGCCACCCCGAAATGGAGCGCCTCGAGCCTTGGGCTCGCCGCGGCCAGAGCTTCGACGTTGGCCATGCCCAAAGCAGTCTCGACCAGGGCCTCCAGACCGATACGGTGATCGAGGCCCATGCCCTGCTCGATCTGGGTGAGGAGCGCGTCCACCATGTAGACGTCTCCCGGGACGCCTGCCTTGGGGATCAGAATCGTGTCGATGTACGCTCCCGCCTGCTCGACCACGTCGATCACATCGCGGTACATGTAATGAGTGTCGAGTCCGTTGACCCGAACCGAGATGGTTTTGTTGGATCCCCGCCAGTCGATGCCGGCCAATGCTTCGATCACGTTGCGGCGGGCCGTTTCCTTGTCATCGGGTGCGACTGCGTCCTCGAGGTCCAGGAACACGTAGTCGGCCTGGCTCGCCGCTGCTTTCTCAAAGAAAGCCGGACTCGATCCAGGCACGGCCAGTTCGCTGCGATGCAACCGTCGGGTCGCCTCTGCAATTTGATGGTGGCTCATCGTTGTCCAATCGGTTGTTGGTTCGACCGGTGGAATGTGATCACCGAAACGCAACTTTGAGCAGAATTTCAGTGAGAGAAGTGGACATTACCACTACTCTCAGGGGAGGTTCCACTAATATCAAGGAAGGTTTATGGAAATTTTTGATCAAAATTCGTCTGAACGAGTCCTGTCCGACCGGGTTCTCATGGGTCCGGGCCCATCGAACCCCTACCCGGAAGTGGCCCAGGCGTTCACCCGTCCACTCCTCGGCCATCTCGACAGCGATTTCATAGCGCTGCTCGACGAGACCTGTGACCGCCTGCGCACGGTCTTTTGCACCGACAACCCCCTCACCTTCCCCGTGTCGGGGACCGGATCAGCAGGCATGGAAGCAGCCTTCGTCAACACGATCGGCGAAGGCGACGCCGTGGTCGTCGGGGTGAACGGAGTTTTCGGTCAACGCATGTGTGACGTGGCGGCCCGCTGCGGTGCCACCGTGGTCGCCGTCGAAGCCGAGTGGGGCACCCCCATCGACCCGCAACGCCTCCTCGACGCGCACCCCGACCCCACACTGATCGCGGTCGTCCACGCAGAAACCTCCACCGGCGTGCGCAACGACCTCGCCGAACTGGGCGCCGGCAAAGGCGACGCGCTCCTGCTGGCGGACTGCGTCACCTCGCTCGCCGGCATCGACGTGCGCCTCGACGACTGGGGAGTGGACATTGCTTACAGCGGCACCCAGAAATGCCTCGGCGTGCCACCGGGCCTGTCGCCGCTCAGCGTCTCACCCCGCGCTGTGGACCGGCTGCTCGAGCGTCCGAGATCCTGGTACTTCGACCTGCAGATGATCGCCGACTACGTCACCGGCAGCGGCGCCCGCGCCTACCACCACACCGCGCCCATCTCAATGATCTACGCCCTTCATGCCGGTCTGGGAGCGGTGCTAGACGAGGGTCTCGACGCCGTCCACGCCCGACACCAGCAATGCGGCGACCTGCTTCAGGCCGGACTCGAGGCCAGGGGCTTCGAGTTGGTGGCACCGGCCACCCATCGCCTGCCGCAACTCACATCGGTGCGGGTGCCCGAGTCCCGTCTGCCGGACTCGGCGACCGAAGCCGACATCCGCGAGGAGCTCCTCAGCCGCTGCGGAATAGAGATCGGCGGGGGCCTGGGGGCCTTCGCCGGCAACTGCTGGCGCATCGGCTGCATGGGCCACACGGCCCGCCCCCGCAACGTCACACTGCTGCTCGCCGCCCTTGACGAACTGTTGGTGTAGCGCCTTTCTGGTCCTTCTCGGCAGCTATTCCAGGCTTCTTCAGCAGCGAACAAACGAGTGCGCTAGTTTTACTGTCGTTAGAGGTACACCCAACCACAGGGGGGATTTGGGCAATGACACGAGTAGCCATCATCGGTGCTGGACCATGCGGACTGGCGCAGTTGCACGCATTTGCCAGCGACAAAGCAGCAGACGGCGCGCGAATGCCGGAGCTGGTCTGCTACGAGAAACAAAGCGACTGGGGTGGGCTCTGGAACTACACTTGGCGCACCGGCCTGGACGAACACGGCGAGCCGTGCCACGGAAGCATGTACCGCTACCTGTGGTCCAACGGCCCCAAGGAGTGCCTGGAATTCGCCGACTACACCTTCGAAGAGCACTTCGGCAGGCCGATCGGCTCCTTCCCGCCACGAGAGGTGCTCTACGACTACATCGTCGGCCGCGCCACCCGCAGCGGCATCCGCCAGTACATCCGCTTCAACCATGCGGTGCGCAGCGTCAGCCGCTCACCCGGAACGGGCCGGTTCGTGCTGCGGGCACACGACTACGAAAGCGGCACGACCAGCACCGAGGAGTTCGACTACGTGGTCGTGGCCAGCGGGCACTTCTCCACGCCCAACATGCCGCAATACCCCGGCTACGACGCCTTCGGCGGCACCCTGATGCACGCCCACGACTTCCGCGACGCCGTACAGTTCGCAGACCAGAACGTGATGATCATCGGATCTAGCTACTCGGCTGAGGACATCGCCTCGCAATGCTGGAAATACGGGGCGCGCTCGGTGGTGTGCTCGTCACGCAGCGGTCCGATGGGATTCGACTGGCCCGAAGGCATCACCGAGAAGCCGATCCTCAGCCACGTCGACGGCCGCACGGTGCACTTCGTCGACGGCACATCGACTGAGATCGACGCCATCGTCTCCTGCACCGGCTACCTGCACCACTTCCCGTACATGGACGACGACCTGCGCCTCGTCACCACCAACCGCTTGGCCTCATCGATGCTGTACCGCGGTGTGGTCTTCCAGCCCGACAACGGGGTGATGTATCTGGGGATGCAGGACCAGTGGTACACGTTCAACATGTTCGACGTGCAGGCCTGGTACGCCCGCGATGTCATCCTGGGGCGCATCGAGCTGCCCTCGGCCGAGGAGCAAGCCCGCTCGATCGCCGAGGAACAGGCCATCGAGGACCGCATCGAAGACGACTACGGTCTCATCGACTACCAGGGCGCCTACACCCAGGACCTGCTTGAACAGAGCGACTACCCGGACTTCAACACCCCGCTGGTGTCCAAGATGTTCAAGGACTGGAAGGGGCACAAGAAGAAGTCGATCATCGGCTACCGCGACAACGGCCACACGTCACCGATGACCGGCACGGTTGCCCCGGTGCACCACACCGACTGGGTCGAGGCCTTGGACGACTCGCTCGAGTCCTTCCTGGCCGCCGACTCCTGACGGTATCGACGAGTTGTCTCCCGCTCTCGGCTCGCTTCGCTCACAGGGGTCGCTCGGGCCTCTAGACCCATGAAGCCGGTCCCGGCGACGGCAGACATAGTCGTCGTCGGCGCGGGCATCATGGGCGCCGGTATCGCCTACCAACTCGCTGCCCAATCCGACGCTCGGGTAGTGGTCGTCGACGAACGCCCGCCCGTGGGCGGGATCTCCGGCCGAACCTTCGGCCAGATACGTCAGCACTACTCCAACGAACTTCTGGTCCGCATGGCCCGCCACGGGTTCAACGCGATCAAGAACTGGGGGACCGAAGCAGGAGTCGGCGACCCCGGCTACGTGCGGCTCGGATACCTGTTGCTGGTTGTCGAGGACCAACTCGACGCTCTGCACCGCAACATCGACCTCGGGCAATCCTGTGGCGTGGACACCCGATTCGTGGAGGCAGCCGAGATCGCCGCCCTCGAACCGCTGCTGATCACCGACGACCTGGCAGGGGGCGCCTACGAACCCGACGGCGGCTACATCGACGTCACCAAGATGGTGTTGAGTTGGCTCACCGCGGCTCAGTCCCATGGCGCCGAGGTCGTCAGCGGAGTCAGAGTCACCGCGCTGCGAACCAGCGGCGGGCGCATCAGCGGAGTGTCCACCAACGCAGGCGAGATAGACGCACCCGTCGCAGTCACGGCAACCGGAGCGTGGGCCTGCGACCTGCTCGACCCGATCGGCGTCCACGTGCCCGTGCAGCGCCGCCGGCTCGAGATGACCATGCTGCAGGCCCGGCCGGGTCAACCCCAGATGCACTCCTGTGTCACCGACGGCAACTCCAACATCGTGCTGCGCCCCGACATGGGCCGCCGCTTCCTCGCCGCCGCCTATCCCGCCGAGATGCCGCTCGTAGACGATCCGCTGTCGATGGGCGACGAAGACGATCAGCACGCGCACCTGGAGAGGATCGACCAGGCGCTGGCGGCCCGCATGCCAGCCCTGCGCGGGGCCGTGCCGCTGAACCACATCAGCGGCGCCTACGACGTCACCCCCGACTACCATCCGCTCATCGGCTGGGTTCCAGAAGTGGCCGGCCTGTGTCTGGCACTGGGCTTCTCAGGCCACGGACTGAAGCTGTCACCAGCGGTCGGGGAGATCGTCGCAGCCATAGTGCTCGGCCATGAGCCGCCCTTCGACCCCCACCCGTTGCGCCCCACCCGCTTCGCCGAGGACGACCACATGTTCTGCGCCTACGGCCCCAGCGCCCGCGCCTGACCGTTTTCCGCCGCGAGGCCGGTTACCAGCCGCCTTCGATCCGGACGCCGCCGTCGCCGGAATCGTGGAGGTGGTGGGGCAGGTCCGGGTCGATCTGGTGATAGTCGCCGGCCTCGGCCACGAACAGGGCGTGAACAGTCGACAGACCAGTCGGCGGGTCGAGAGTGCCGGCGGTCACCGAAACTCTCCCTGGTCTGGTGTTCGAGCGCCAGAACAGGCCGCCACCGCAATGAGCACAGAACCCGTAGGCGACCGTCGGCTCCTCGTCGGGAGTCCACCACTTCACCGAATCGTCGCCGCGATCGAACGACAGATCATCCATATCGGTGTTCGTCGCGGCCATGAAATGGCCCGTCCAACGTCGACAGCGCGAACAGTGACAGTTGATGACCGGCCGAAGCGGCCCGCTCAACGTGAACCGCACCGCGTCGCACGCACAACGACCACTGACGGCCATCTCAGCTCCAGGGATAAGGCGAGTTGCTGACCGGATGCAGATCCCCGGTTGCATAGCGTGACCAGCAGAACGGAGCCAGCAAAGCCTGACTCTCACCCAGCAACTCCTTGGCCACGAGCGCGCCGACCCCGATCATCTTGTAACCGTGATTGGAGTCGGCGATGAAATACACGTTGTCGCAGAACATGTCGAACACCGGGAAGTTGTCGGGGGAGAAGCTGCCGATGCCGCCGGAGGGTTCACGGCTCATCAGATGGCCCTTGCCCTCGAAACGCTTCTGGCAATGGGCCAGAGCCGCGGACCAAGTGCGATAGAAGTCCTCGCCCACCACGAAGTCCGGCGATTCGGGGCCGTAGGGGTCTACAGCCACCTCATCAGAGGGCTTGTCCACCACATAGGGCATGTAACCGCCCTGAACCCCGCCGAAATTGAAGTCGGGCTTGTAATAGACGCCCCAGGGACCCTCGGTGACCAGGCCGTCTGCGTCATACAGCGGCGCGTCGGTGTCGATATGCACCACCGGAGGCATGTTGCCGGCATTGTCGGTGAGACAGCCCGGGTCTACCTCCAGCGTGCCCTCCTGCAGACACATGTAGGTCCAGGTCGGACGCCGATGCATCTGACCGCCCGGGCCGAGCACGTCGGTGACGGTCGGCAGGTCGAGCATTCCCCAGATCTTCTGCACCCACGGCCCCACCGCCACGACCACCTGATCACAGTCGACGCTGCCGTGATCGGTGAGCACGCCAGTCACGGCCCCCGAAGCATCACGGTCGAAGCCGGTCACCGACACGCCCCCCACCGCGGTCACGCCCTCAGCCTCGGCCTTCCCCAACAGGCCCTTGAGCGACGCCATGTTGTTGGCGTACCCGCCGCGATGCTCCTGCAGGACGCTGGTGATGCCCTGCGCCTGCCAATCGTCGAAAATCCCCAGCATGTGGCGGCGGGAATCCTCGGCGCCCTCCACAAAGGTCGACGCATACCCGATGGACTTCTGTTGAGCGTGGATCGAAGCGACATCCTCACGCATCGCCTCATGGCTGATCTGCAGATACCCCACCGGATGATACGAGAACGCCTCGGGGTCGCTCTCCCACACATCCACCGAATGCGCCATCAGCTCGCGCATCGCCGGCTGGAAATAGTTGTTGCGGATCACCCCGCAGGCAATCCCGGAAGCGCCGGCGCCGACACCGGCCTTGTCGATCACCACCACATCGGCGCCTGAGCCGCGCCCCGACGAGCGCAGGTCGCGGGCCAGGTTCCAAGCCGTGGACAACCCGTGAATGCCGGCGCCGATGATCACATAGCGAGAACTACGGGGAAGACTCACTGCTGCTCCTTTGCTCCATGCCTGACTGGGCTCTGGCTTGCCAGGGCCTCAATGCGCCTGAGGCGCAGTCCAGCCCTCAAGCTCTGTCGGTTTCCAGTTCTCTCCCACAATGCGCGACTCATCGACCCACGGCCCCAGCTCCACCTGTGGGAACTTGCAGTGGATGTCCTTCAAGGTGATGCCGTAGGAGTTCCCGTCCACGAGATGCTTGATCAGCACCTTGCGGGCGATGTCATCCTCTTGGCCCTCTGGGATGTTGAAATAGATCTTCAGAAACGAGTTGGAGTAGCGGTCGAACACCGCCGGGATACCGTCCTCCTCCAACAGAGTGACGTCCTCGAGCCAGTTGATGTCCGGCCCGGGCGTAGCAGCCAGCAGGTCGATGTCGGCCACAAGCGAGATGTCGGTCTGATAGGGGAAACGCTTGCCGGCCAGAACTTCGGCGTCGATCGCCACCGTGCGGACTTCCGACGGGCTCTCGCCCTTGCTCGCTGATCCGGCCATCTCAGTTGCCTCCGTCTATAACGTGTTTGTCGAACAGGTCCCGGATCTCCGCCAGAGCATTCTCCTCGGTCACCCCTGGAATGTAGGTGGTGCCCGCCAACGGCACCTTGGCCATGGCCGCAGCCTCATAGGTGAGAGCTGCCAGGTCCTCGGGCTCCAGCGAATGAATATCGGTCTTGCCGCACGCCCGGGCCAGCATCTGCACTTCCATCGTGAGCGTGATCAGGAAGTTGTAGACCCGCAGCGCCGCCTCATCGACGTCGAGGCGCTTGCGCAACTCCACATCCTGCGTGGCGACGCCGACCGGGCAGCGGCCCGTGTGGCAGTGGTAGCACTCCCCGGCCGGCACCCCGATGGTGCCCTCATAGTCGGTGACGCCGGGGATCTCCTTGTTGCAGTTGAGAGCCATCAACGCCGCGCTGCCGATGGCGATGGCATCGGCGCCGAGCGCCAGGCACTTGGCCACGTCGCCGCCGTTGCGGATGCCCCCTGCGACCACCAAGTCGATGTCGTCGGCGAGGCCCACGTCCTCAAGCGCCCGACGGGCCTCGGGGATGGCTGCCATCAACGGAATGCCGGTCTCCTCGGTCGCCAGGTGCGGCCCGGCGCCTGTCCCGCCCTCGGCGCCGTCGAGATAGATCACATCCGGACCGCACTTGGCGGCCATGCGCACATCGTCGTAGACCCGCGCCGACCCCAGCTTCAACTGGATCGGGATCTGATAGTCCGTCGCCTCACGCACCTCCTGGATCTTCAACGAGAGGTCGTCAGGGCCGAGCCAGTCGGGATGGCGCGCCGGTGAGCGCTGATCGATCCCGGCAGGCAGCGACCGCATCTCAGCCACCTGTTCGGTGACTTTCTGGCCCATCAAGTGGCCGCCGAGGCCGACTTTGCAGCCCTGGCCGATGAAGAACTCCACCGCGTCGGCCAGCATCAGATGATGAGGGTTGAAACCGTAGCGGCTCTGGATGATCTGGTAGAACCACTTGGTCGACAGGTCCCGTTCCGGTGGGATCATGCCGCCCTCGCCCGAGCAGGTGGCGGTGCCGGCCATGGAGGCGCCCTTCGCCAGAGCCATCTTGGCCTCCAGCGACAGGGCGCCGAAGCTCATGCCGGTGATGTACACCGGAATGTCGAGCTCCAGAGGCTTGGCCGCGAACCGGGATCCGAGCACCGTCTTTGTCTCGCACTTCTCGCGGTAACCCTCGATCACGAAACGGGTGAGGGTCCCCGGCAGGAAGACCAGCTCGTCCCAATGCGGGATCTTCTTGAAGATCGAGAAGCCGCGCATTCGGTAACGGCCCAGTTCGGACTTCACATGGATGTCGTTGATCACCTCGCGGGTGAAGATCCGGCTCTGCCCCAGCACGTCGGTGCTCTTGTTCACTTCGCTCATCGTCGTCTCCTTGTCTCTCTCGGTGCGGCCCTGCTCAGATCACGAGCTTGCGCTCGGACGGCTCAAGCGAGTCGTAGTTGTGCAGTTGCTTGCCGCAGACGAACTTCTCGAACTGCGGCGGCTCCCCCAGCCCGTGGATCCGGAACTTGCGCTCGATCAGCTCGGCGTCGGCGTCGGTCCATTCGCCGGGCACGCAGTCGACTCCAAGAGAGCTCACTTTGCCCGCCACGTAGATCTGGCCGTCGTACATCGAGTCGCCGAGGTTCTGGCCGGCGTTGCCGCAGATGATCTGGCGGCCTCTCTGCATCATGAACCCGGTGTTGATCCCCACATCGCCCATCACGATGATGGTGCCGCCTTTCTGGTCGATGCCGGTGCGGGCGCCCACGTCGCCTTTCACGATCAGGTCGCCGCCGCGGATCGCGGCTCCGGTCAGCGAGCCGCCGCCGCGCTCTACCACGACCACGCCCGACATCATGTTCTCGCCGAGCGACCAGCCCACTCGTCCGTTGATCGTAACTTCGGGCCCGTCGATCAGGCCGCAGGCGAACCAGCCGGGGCTGCCCTCGAAGTGGATCCGGCAGCGCTTCAAGATCCCGACCGCGAGCGAATGCTTGGAGGACGGGTTGAGCACCGTCACATCGGCTATGCCGTCGTTGTAGATCAGTTTCCGCAGGGCCATGTTGATCTGGCGGATGGTGAGGTCGGCAGCGTCGAAACGCGCCCGGCTCCCGTCGACCTCGATGTTGTCGGGCATCTCGGCATGGGGCTCGACCAAGCCCCTAGCGTCGTAGGAGACCCCGCTGAGCGAGCCTACACTTGCCATACCAGCACCTCCCGCTCGTAGGGATCACGGGTTTCAACCTCGCGCTTGACCAGAGTCCGGATCGACACTTCCTCGGTGGCCACAGCCACCAGTTCGTCGGACTCGAACAGCACCAGCGGTTTGGCCGCCATCTCATCTTTGGCTATCCCCAGCTCGTTGCCGGTGACGCAGACATAGGTGAACACACCGTCGAGGTCGTCGAGGCTGTCCTTCATGGACGTCTCCAACGACAACCCGCCCGACATCTTCTCGGCCAGGTACACCGCGATGATCTCCGAGTCGCATTCGCTCTGGAAGCGGTGGCCTGACTGTTCAAGGCGGCGGCGCCACTGGTGGTAGTTGGTGAGCTGCCCGTTGTGGACCACTGCCACATCGGCGAACGGGTAGGCCCAGTACGGGTGAGCGCTGGCCAGGTCGACCTCGGACTCGGTCGCCATGCGCACGTGTCCGACTCCGTGAGTCCCCCGGAACGAGCCCAGGCCGTACTGGTCGCTCACGGTCGAAGCGTCGCCCATGTCCTTGATGATCTCCAGCGAACTGCCCAGTGACAGCACCTCACAGCCCGGGACGTCCTCGAGGTAGTCGGCCAGCGGCTTGAGCTCGCCGCTGTAGCGGACGGTGGCCCGGAAGGCGTAGCCGGTGTCGTTGGTGACCGTCGCCACCTCGGCGCCGATCTTGGCGAGCCGGGCTTCGACCTCCATTCGGTTGCGCGCCAGCCGCTCCTCCATGCCGAAGCCGGTGCTGCGGTTGGGTTCAGCGAGCACGAACCGGATCACGACGAGATCGTCGGCCGGCCCGTACACCGCGTAGCCGGTGGAGTCCGGCCCGCGGTGCTTCATTGCCTGCAGCATGGCTGTCAATTCGGCGCCGATGTCGGCTGTGCCGTCGCGGTGGATCACTCCTGCGATGCCGCACATGGTGCTACCTCCCTAGTTGGTCGGGGTTTTGCTGTTGTCTTGGTTGTTCTGTTTGAGCGGGGACTGTTGAAGCAGCCGGATCAGGGCAGGATGTCGAGGTACTCTTCGACGTCCCAGTCCGAGACGGTGTGCAAGAAGCGCTCCCACTCGTCGGTCTTGTAGTGCATGAACACCTTGTACATCTCGCCCGGGAGTGCCGACTTGACCACCTCGTCGTCGTCGAACGCCTCAAGCGCTTCGCCCAAGGTGAGCGGGATCTTCTTGACCTGCTTGCCTTCCTTCATGGCGTCGTAGATGTTACGCTCCTCGGGCTCGCCCGGGTCCAAGTTGCGGTCCAAGCCGTCGTCCATGGCTTTCAGCAAGCCGGCGAACGACAGGGCCGGGTTGACCGCGCTGTCCACCGAGCGGTATTCGAAGCGCCCAGGTGCGCTGACGCGCAGCGCCGTGGTGCGGTTCTGGAATCCCCAGTCGGCGAACACGGGCGCCCAGAAGCCTGTGTCCCAAAGCCTGCGGTACGAGTTGACCGTCGGCGAGGTCAGACAGGTGAGCGCGCGGACATGTTCGAGGATCCCCCCGATGGCTTTCATGCCGACCGGTCCGGGCAGCTGCGGGTTGTCGCCCTCGGGGAGGAACTTGTTGTTGCCGTCGGAGTCCCACAGCGAGATGTTGTGGTGGCAGCCGTTGGCCGACACGCCCATGAACGGCTTGGGCATGAAGCAGGGGAACGCGCCCAATTCCCGGCCGACCTGCTTGCACACCTGGCGATAGGTGCTCAGGCGATCGGCGGTGAGCTCGGCCCGGTCGAAATTGAAGTTGAGCTCCAACTGCCCGGGCGCGTCTTCATGGTCGCCCTGGATCATGTCGAGGCCCATCGCCTCGCAGTACTCGACCACTTTGTGGATCAGCGGCTGCAGCTCGGCGAACTGGTCGATGTGGTAGCAGTTGGGCTTGGTCAGGCCCTCGACGGTGGGCTTGCCGTGCTCGTCGGCTCGCAGCCACATCATCTCCGGCTCGCAACCGGCTCGAAGATGCAGGCCGTGCTTGGCCTCGAACTCGTCGTGGATGCGCTTGAGGTTGCCTCGGCAGTCCGAGGTGAGGAAAGCCCCGCCGTCTACTTCCTCCTCGCGACCGCGGAACAGCGTACACCAGACCCGTGCCGTGCGGCTGTCCCACGGCAGGGGCATGAAAGTCTCCGGTTCGGCGATGCCGACCAGCTCGCGGGCCTCAGGCCCGTAGCCGATGTATTCGCCGTGCCGGTCGATGAACAGGTTTGCGGTGGAGCCGTAGACGAGCTGGAAACCTTTGCGGGCGATCATGCCGAAATGCTTGGCGGGTATGCCCTTGCCCATGATCCGTCCGGTGACCGAGAGGAACTGGCAGTACAGGTACTGGATGTTGTCGGCTTCGATGCGGGCTTCCACCTCCCTTACCTGCTCTTCGCGGCCGTCGGCCCCTACGAACATCTCAAGATCAGTGGCCATGTCTCCCCCATCTGGAATGAAATATGAGACCTGTGCGCACCGTTGCTTCGGCACCTCGATCAGCACCTTGGCAACAGATGGCTCAGGCACGTCCGACCGTAGCACTGCCAATCGGGTGTGTCTACTGAGAGTAGTGACTTTTTCCTCTCAGTAGCGTGAAGGGCTGGGTTTAGACTTTTCTGCGCGGTGTGTCGGCGTTCTTCAAAACCTTGCCGTTTGCGTCGAGGATCCCGGCTTTGGAACCCAGCGACAACGGATTGGCGCCGAACAGATCGTCTCGGTTGATCGCCACCCAGCGGTAGCCGTTGATCTTCTTGGCACGCTTGAAGGCGCCTTTCAAAGCGGCGGTCTCAGAAGCCACGATTATCGAACCCTTGATCGAGCCCTTGTCGAAGACAAGATCGGCTTCGCCGCTCGGGTCGGGCGTCGCGCCGACCGCGTTGCTGATCGACTCGGTGAGAGCATTGTGATCAAGCCTGGCCATTTCAGTCGTCCTCCGTGGTGAGAATCATTTCGACAGCATCGAGAGCGGCTTGCGCATCGGCGCCTTCGACGATCACTCTGGCTGTGTCGCCGGTAGTCGCGCCGAGGGCAAGCACGCTCATGATGCTCGCTGCATTTGCGGATTTCGCTCCAACTTCGACGCGGACCGTCGCATCGAAGGACTTCATCTGCTCGACAAGAGCGGACGCAGGACGTGCATGCAGGCCCTGCGGATTGGTGATGATGATCTCTCTGTCCATATCGATCGGCTCCCAGAGGTCTGAATGAAATTAGTCTTCGTCGGGATCAGCGGTGAGGCAGTCGTACAGAAACTGCGAATCGGTGGTTGTCCAAAGCCTCTCGCACAGCTCTTCGTCCTGGAGGATCTCGGCGAGCTGCGACAGGACCCGCACGTGGTCGTCGCCAACCGCGGCCAGCCCCACGACCAAGTGGGCGGTGCCCGCCTGCCAATCGACGCCATCGGGGTGCTGCACCACGACGATCCCGGTCGAACGGATGTAGTCCTTGCTCTCCAGCAACCCGTGAGGAAGCGCTACGCCATTGCCGAGGTACGTGGACGCCTTCGTTTCCCGCTGCCTCATCCCCTCGATGTACTCCTCAGAGATCGACCCGCGAGCCATCAGCAGCCCACCGGCGTGCTCAATGGCTTCGTTCATCGAACCGGATTGATGACCGAGCACGATGTCATCGGGAGTGAGGACTGAGGCGAGCGAGTCGTCCATGGCTAGATCACATCGCGGAGGTGATTGGTTCCCCGGCGGTCAGCGATTTCACGAGTGCCTTCACCGCCGGATCGTTCATGAACAGGGTGAACGGAATGACTGCTGCCCCCGGGACTTTGGCTTTGGCCTGTTTAGCGAGGCCCTTGTGAACGACGATCACATCGGCTGCGTCGGTCAGCTGTCCCACTGGTGAATGCACGACGTTGATGTCGAGCTTGGCCTTCTTGACCATCTTCTTGAGCTGGTTGGCGCCCATAAGGCTGCTGCCCATCCCAGCCTCGCAGGCGTAGACGATGAGCTTGATTTCGTCGGCCTGCTTGGTTACGCGGTCTGACATGTCTATCCCCTCGAAAGTGGTGGTTTGTGTGCGTGCCGCGGGGTGGTCTGGACATGTCCAGACCACCCCGCAACAAACGTCGAGCCTTAGGCCCGCCTATGAGACGCCCGGCACGCCCGCCATGGCATCGGCCAAGTCGTCACCTGCGTCATCCGCGTCGGTCATGTCCTTCACTGGGAACAAGCGCAACAGGATGCTGCCCACAAAGAAGGCGGCCGCTACTCCGGCTGCCATACCTAGCCAAACTCCTGCGGCTGCCGCTCCGTCGCTGGGTGTGAACGTCGCGTAGGCGAACACGCTGCCTGGAGACGGTGGTCCGGTCAGCCCGGCGTCGAAAATCACGAAGACGATGTCGGCGCTGATACCGCCTGCCCACATTGCGACGATCATCACCGGGTTCATGAGCACGTACGGGAAGTACACCTCGTGGATACCACCGAAGAAGTGGATGATGATCGAACCGGGTGCGGAGAGCTTGGCGAGGCCCTTGCCGGCGAACCAGTAGGCGAGCAGCAGACCAAGGCCAGGACCGGGATTCGTCTCAAGCAAGTAGTAGATCGAGCGTCCGGTCTCTGCGACATCTTCGGTGCCGAGTGGTGTGAGCACTCCGTGGTTGATGGCGTTGTTGAGGAACAACACCTTCGCAACCTCGATCGGCAGATCCATCAATGGGATGAGGCCGGCGTCGTCGATGCTCTCCACCATGTTGCCGAAAGCGTCGGCGATCTCTCTCATGATCGGGCCGATGATTCGGTAGCCCAACATGGCCAGACCCATACCGGCGATGCCCTGTGAGAAGTTGTTGACCAACATCTCGAATCCCGCCGGTGTGCGGGGTTCAAGAGCTTTGTCGATTTCTCGCATTACCCAGCCAGCAAGCGGCCCGGCGACCATGGCTCCCATGAACTGCGGCGCTCCCCCAGCACCAGCTATGCCGAATGCTGGAGTTGTCAGATCCTTGACTGTGCCGTCCTCAAGGGTGACCCCGGTCCTAGCCGCCGCGTTCATGAGTTCATCCCAGAACCCAGGTTGCAGGGCAGCGCCAGCGATGACTCCCATTACCGTAATGGCGCCGAGCACGCCGCCTCGGTGGCCGTAGATTAATTTGCCGCCGGTGTAGGCGATCAGCAGCGGTAACAGGTACCGGATCATCGGGACGACCGTGAGCCCGGTGATCGTGCCCCAGTCCCAACCGAGAGCGTCGTCGCCGATCTTCGACAGCCAGCCAGTAGGAATGAACAGAGCGGTAATCAAGCCCCAAGCAATGAACGCTCCGATGTTCGGAATGACCATGCTGGACAGAAAACCGCCGAAACGTTGTACACGTTCTAACATGCGCGGGTCCTCCCCCTGTATACGTAATGCTGACACCAACCTGTCACACACTCGTCACACTTCGCTACTCCCAATACGGCACTAAGGAGATATGACAAAACGGCGTAGCGTTCGCTCTCGCGCTCAAATCCGGCAGACGGAAATCCAGTTCGGCGGCAGATGACCTAGGACTCCGAGAGTATTTCTGTTGATCCCGCACCGCTTGTGTGGAAACCCATCGCCATGCTTATACTGAGGGACCTTTTGCCATAGGAGCGCTTATGATTACGTGGGGGGGGGGGGGGGGGGGGGGGGGGGGGGGGGGGGGGGGGGGGGGGGGGGG
>JAPOYA010000020.1 GCA_026706815.1 Acidimicrobiaceae bacterium
CACCACGAGCCATTCAGATGCGTACACGGAACTCCCTCCCAATCCACTCGGTGGATAGCCGATCAGGTCACCGGTCAGCGGGTGCGGGGGAGGTTGAGGTGGCGTTCGGCGATGTTGTTGCGGTTGATCTCGGTTGTGCCGCCCTGGAAAGTCTGCGGGACGGAGTGGCGGACATCGTGGTCGATCCATCCCTCTGCCGCCGCGCCCTGCTCGTTCAGGCCGAGGAGGCCTTCGGGTCCGGCAGCGGCCTGGGCCCAGCGTGCGTGGCGTTGATACGCCTCGGTCGCAAAGACTTTGGCAATCGAACCCTCCGTGCCGCTCGGCTCGCCGATTGCCGCCGTCCAAACCGTGCGCTGGGTCAGCAACTCTGCAACCTGTGCGTCTATCGCCACCTGGGCCATGCGTTCACGATGCACCGGATCGGCGATCACACCTGATGCCTCGGCCCACTTGCCGAAGCGCCGCAGCAGAGGCGTCAACGCCCCGGTGTTGGCCATGCCGCGTTCGAAACCGAACATGATCGACACAACCCGCCAGCCCTCGTTCACCTCACCGACGACCCATTCGCCGCCCACGCGAACATCGTCGTAGAAGGTGGCATTGGACCGCTCCGTGCTCATCGTGTGAATCGGATCGACGGTGATACCGGGCGTGTCCGCGGGGATGATGAAGACGGTGAACCCGCCGTACCGGCCGGCGTTGGGATCGGTGCGGGTCAACAGGAACACCCAATCGGAAACCTGCGCCATGGTGGTCCACATCTTCGAACCGTTGATCACCCACTCGTCGCCGTCACGAACGGCGCGGGTTGAGATTGCCGGCAGGTCGCTACCGCCGTCGGGTTCGGTCAAACCGAAACAGACGAACTCCTCCCCCGCCAACAGGGCCGCGGTCACCCTCTGGTTCTGAGCCGCCGTACCCGCCGCGTTGAGCACGCCCGCGATCACCAGTGCCATACCCACCGAATCGAAAGGCGCCCCCGCTTTCTCGGCTTCGCTTGACAGCATCCACATCACCATCGGATCCTGCCCCTCCCCCGGCATCGCCTTCCCGAGAAGACCGGCATCGCCGAGAGCCTTGGCGAGTTCGACGCAATGGTTGGCTCCTGTGCGATGAGCCCGTTCAATCACCTCGTCGTCGATGTGGGCGCGAATGCAGGCGCGGATCTCGCTTCGGAGCGCCTCGTGATGGTCAGACAGTCGAAAGTCCATGTCAGCGACCCCCGGTTGCCTAGGCCCGGCCCCACAGGAGATCGGCGAGTCGCCGCCGCTGTAGCGATGGATCTCCGATGATGTTCGCCCAGCCTCTAGCTCGTCGGAAATACAGTTGAATGTCGTACTCCAGCGAGAATCCGTAGCCTCCGTGGTAGTGGAGGCTGCGGTCGGTGCAGACCGCTGCGGCGTCGGCCGCGTGGAGCAGCGCCATCGCTGCCAGAGGCGCAAACTCGGTGACGATCCCTTCGTCCATGTCGATCACACCCGTGCCGTCGACGAGTCCCTCGTCGAACGCCCACGCCGCCTTGTGAATGAGGAAGCGGCCGCCGTCGACCAGAGCCGGCAGGTCCGCCAGCCCGTGCTGGATCGACTGGAACGACCCGATGGGCCGACCGAACTGGTGCCGTTCAAGCACATAGTCGACGCCCATCCGCACGGCCCGCTCAGCAATCCCGACCAGCGCCGCGGCCGTGAGCACCCGCCACAAGTCGAGGCACCGGACAAGGTCCGCCGCCTCACCGAGCACAACACGTTGCCCCTCACGGGCCGAGCGGTCGGCCAGAGGGGCGGAGCCGTGATTGCGAGGCGAGTCCACCGGCGCCGGGGAGCGGACCGCTACGAGTTCGTCGCCGTCAACGCCCACGACAACACCAGCAACCGCACCGCCGGGTATCAGCCGCCAGGCGCCTTCCGCATCCGCCGGGCGAAGCGCCAACGCGGCAATCTGCTCACCGCTCACGATTTCCGGGTCCGGATTAGCACGCGACGCAACCCAGTGTTCGATCAGCGGGACCGGAGCGATGGTCCCGCCCAGCGCCTCCGCCACGACCACAAGGTCGCTGAGGGTCGCTCCTCCACCACCCGCGTGAGGCGCGGCCGCCATTCCCGGCGCCTCCAGAGTCCTGAGCTTCTGCCAGAGTTGCGGCGAGTAACCGAGAGGTTCCGCGCCCCGCACGACGTCAATCGGGCTTTCGACCGCGAAGAACGCCCCGAACGCATCCGCGATCGCTTCTTGATCAACCGACAGCGAGAAGTCGAGCGCCACTGCGACCTCCCCAGCCTTTGGCCCTTCCACAGGATAGCTTCGCCCCGTTCACTGCTGATCACGAGCTGCGGTCCGGCTCGGCGAGTGCCCATCGCCTGAACCCAACACGTCTGAGACCCGCCCCGGCTGGTCGCGGCGCTGTCGCTCAGGGTGGTCGGGGTATTGTCGGGGTCGGAGGCAGCGATGAAGATCGGGTACGCATCGATGAACACACCCTCAGACGTTCGGCCCGACCGGCTCGCCAGAGCGCTTGAGGAGCGTGGATACGACTCGCTGTTCGTGGGCGAGCACAGCCACATCCCGACATCGCGACTCACTCCCTACCCCGCAGGCGGTGAGCTCCCCGACAGCTATCGACAGATGATGGACCCGTTTGTGAGCCTCACCCTTGCCGCGAGCGCGACTACCGCCTTGACCATCGGCACCGGGGTCGCCCTGCCTCTCGAGCGCGATCTGCTCGCACTGGCCAAGACGGTGGCCACGCTCGACGTGCTGTCCTCGGGTCGTCTGGAGCTCGGTGTGGGAGTCGGCTGGAACGCAGAGGAGCTCGCCGACCATCGACCCGACATCTCTTGGTCCATGCGCTATCGGGCGCTGGAGGAATGCACCGAAGCACTCCGTCGTCTGTGGATCGACGCCGAATCCGAACACCACGGCAGGTACTTCGACTTCGATTCCTCCTGGAGCTTCCCGAAACCTCACCAGAAGCCGCACCCGCCGGTGTTGTGCGGAACCGCTGGCCGGCTCGGCAGCCGGCACGCGGCGCGTTGGGCTGACGGCTGGATGCCAACCGACATCGGGTTGGGGCCAATTGAGGGGGGCATTCTCGACAAGAAGGTCCGTCTGTTTCGCGAAGCCGCCGAGCAGGAGAACCGCCCCCGTCTGCCGATCACCATGGTGGCATTCGGCGACCCCGCCGAGGCGACTCTCGCCCACTACCGCGATCTCGGCATTGAACGTGTGGTGCTGGGGACTGCACGCGCGGGCTGGGACGACCCCTCGACCACGATGGCCTTCATCGACCGCTACGCAGCGCTGATTCCCGACCTCGGGTGAGCTCAAGCCCCGGGGGTTCGGGCGGGTGCTCCGGCCCTCCCGTCAGGTGCCCGGATTCGCGGCGAGGTGGTCGAAGCGACCGGCGGGGCGGGTACGGGCGTACTCGTCGACGACAGGGGTCAACTGTTCGGGGCTGGCGCCGTGCATGATCACCCCGTCGCAGCCGAGGTCGAACTGGCCGCGGATCATCTCGACGCATTGGGCGGGACTGCCGGTCGCAGCCGGAGCGAGCCACTCCTCGGGGATCAGCTCAGCAATGTGTTCAAGCTGTTCCGTTGTGGCTGCCTCGTCGATCCCGCCCTGGAACCCGGCGATGAGCGGATCGGCTCTGAAACGTTCAAGAACCCCTGGATCCCAATTGTTGGTGCGCACCAGCAGGTCGCCGTAGCCCTGAAGGTAGGTGGCCATGCGACCGACGGTTTTCTTCAATCGCACATGCTCATCGAGGTGATCGCCGATCGTTGCGAAGCAGGACCAAACACGCACCGCCGCAGGGTCACGGCCTGCCTGTTCCGCGGCCTGCTTCACCGCGGCTGCAACCCTCGCAGTGGTCTCGTCGGTGAAGAACGTGTGGAGCACCACCGCATCGAAGCAACGCCCGCCGAGAGCCAGAGAATTCGGGCCGAAAGCGGTCAGGGCCATGGGAACGTGCTCGCCGGCCGTGATGCGCAGCGACAGGTAGGGGTAGCTGCCGGCCGGGCCGTCGTGACCGAGAATCGACTCGCCTGCCCACAGTCGGCGCATGAGCCCCGCGAAGTCCTCCATCTGAGCTGTGGTTATCGGGCGCAGGCCGAAGGCCTGTGACAACAGGGCAATGCCCCTGCCGAGGCCAAGACAGAAACGCCCCTCGGTGAGCTTGTGCATGGTCATCGCGAAGGCCGCGGTCACCGCCGGATGCCGCAGATGGTGGTTGGTGGCAGCGGTGGCCAAGCCCATGCGCTCAGAAATCGCGCCGGCTGCGCCGGACTGGACAACCGCCTCCTTGATGCTCAAACGCTC
This sequence comes from Acidimicrobiaceae bacterium, assembly GCA_026706815.1. Taxonomy (GTDB): domain Bacteria; phylum Actinomycetota; class Acidimicrobiia; order Acidimicrobiales; family Aldehydirespiratoraceae; genus VXYK01. Next base: position 4,315 of record JAPOYA010000020.1, read on the forward strand.
GCTGATGAACACCGAGCCGAGGTTCATCTCCTCGGCTCGACGCACCTCGTCGAGCATCTCGCGGGGCGATTCTGGCGCTCCGGCCAACGTATAGAAGCCGAGTTCATTCATCCGCGGCATATCGCTCATCCCTCCTGCTTCCGTACACAGCGCTTCCAACACCTGGATATTGGTCTAGTCTGAGTTGGAAACTTGTCCGGCCACGCCGAAGGGTCGTCCACCAGCGAAGCGAAGAGCACCGCCGACACGTAGCCAACGGCCGCCGCGCCCACCACAAATGCAATGTCGAGGGATGCCCATGCCGAATACGCTTTTCCCGAGACGAAGCCGCGTTGATCGCATCCAGCGGCAACGCCACCTCGATCAGCTTCCGACGGTCCCCCACAGCACTGGCATCCTGTCCCTGCGGTTCGCTGGAGTTCATGTAGGCAAACACATTTCTCATGCCGCGCGGCGCGAGAGCTTTCTGGACAAATCCTCGGTCGATTCCATTGACGAAATCATGTCTCCTGCGACATCGGAGAGTCTTGCAAGGTCAGTCCGGGGGATCGATGCCTGGTCCTCAAAGACGATGATCGACTCGAAGTCAAGCCTATGGCGGTGGAAGTGCCCGAGCATGATCGTCGTCAGCCGCGCCTTGTCCCGGTTGGGCACACCGTAGACAAAAAGAGGGTCGTTACCTTTGCCCTCTATCCGATAATCGACGGGATAAGCATCCGCGTTAGGCACTTCAGGCAGATAGTCGCGTTCAATTTTGCTCTCATCCACGAGGTCTTGAAGACACTCGGTCAGGTCGTCGTAGAACGTCGAACCCACATTCGAACGGGACAGCAACGTCAGGTCGTAGATCCTCGTCAATGCCTGACCGAACGCGAAGATCGCCTCTGGGAGCCTCTCGACGGAAGTGTCCATGCAGAACACTCCATCGTTGTGCTCAACCCAACTCTCGCTGACAATCCGCTCTAGGAGCATCCCGCGGGTCCCGTCTAAAAACGAATCGATGTCGTGCTCGTAGCTGATGTGCATCAAGGTGTGGCCTTGGTCGGACAGGCGCAACCCGCCGGCGGGCGCCTCTGACAGATGAAAGGGGTAGCCGTCTCCGTCGGGGAACACAAAATGGGTGCGCAACATGAGCTCGTCGTCTGAACGCTGCTCAACCTCGATGTCTTCACAGAGGCGCTCACACAGCAGTTCCTTCAGAGCCACGCGGTCAATCGTCATAACGAAAGCCTCAGCTCCTCGTGCTGCGGGGCGCTGAGCCCCCCGACGTTGAAATCGTCGAGTAAACATGCCAACGCACCATCGAGAGTTTGAAACCGATCTGTCTCGTCGGCTTCCGACTCGGGTTTCTTGCCCTCCGCAATGGCCTTAGCCGCCGCGCGGTGGATGTGCGGACGATAGACAATCTCACCGTGACGGTGGCTCGGCCCGTTGTAGCGCGCAAGCGTCAGGCGACGACCGCCTTGAGGGACATACACAATCCCACAAGAAAAATCGCATTCGTCAAGCAAGTTCTGACGCTGGTAAACCGAGAAGTGGGACAGGTGTTCACCTTGGCCGCGCACTTGGAAGTTGCGCTGTTGATGCCCCGGTTTGTCCAACCAGCGCGCACCCGGGTTCGTTACCCGTTTGGGCATCTGCTGCAGGTAGTCGAGTTCTTGATCGCTGTAGAGCTTGCTACTCATTTCCGAATCCTCTCGCGCCAGTCTAGATGCCCCGTCGGACATTGCTCAGGCTCATCGCCGTTGGGACGACTGAGACGCTCGCCTACCTAGGTGGCTCGGCAAGCGCACGGCAGGTCGCCCAGTCGAGGACTCTCGTTGGATCTATAGACGATCTCTCGGTGGACTCCTCCGCTGTCATCTTCGTAGGTGAGGTTCACCGCATACGAGCCGACCCAGGAAGCGTCGATCACCGTGACCGCGCCCGCCGGGCTCACACCATTCACTCGAGCGCCCTTCGTCAGATCCTCCAAACGTCCCATTGCCCGTCTAGCGCAACCCGACTATTTCTCGCAGATTGCTCTCATTATGCTAGCATATTGCAACATGCGGACCCTGTACTTGAGAAACGTTCCAGACGAGGTTGTCCATCGTCTCGAGACTCTGGCCAGACGCGAGGGACTGTCAGTATCGGCCATGGCCGTGCGGGAACTCGCCGGTTCGACTTGCCGGGCCGACAACCCGGTGCTGCTCGGCGACCTGCCCGACCTGGACGTCTCAACAGCCGACATCTTGGCCGCACTGCATGAAGGCCGCTCCGAAAGGTGATCGTCGTTGACGCCTCGGCAGCTGTTTCCGCGCTGCTCCATGACGGTGATGCCCGACAGCAACTTGCCGGGAACCGGCTCGCCGCCCCGCACCTGGTCGACGCCGAAGTGCTCCAGACAATGCGCAAACTGCTTCACCGCGGGGCAATGACTCCCAACGACGCCGAACAGGCGATACACCGCTGGACTCGCCTCGGGGTCGAGCGTTTCCCGACGACCGGGCTCTCCGCGAGAATCTGGTCCTTGCGAGACAACATTTCGGCCAATGACGCCTCCTACATTGCCCTCGCGGAGGCATTGAACTGTCCGCTGCTCACCGCAGACTCGCGGTTGTCATCCGCGCCCGGCCCGACCTGCCCCATAACAGTCCTGCCACGCTGAGGTGAACGAGAGGTGAACGAGACAGGCATCTCCCACCGTTTCCGGCTCCGGCTCCCGTGCCGGCTACAACGCGGTGACTGCAACTCGGTGGCTACAACGCGGTCAGTTCTCGGCGAAAGGGGGTGGCGTCTGAGTCGTCAGTGGGAGCTTCGATCTCCTCGGCATAGCGGCGACCCTCCCAAACCGCCGCCGCGATCGTTCCCGGAGCCAGCGCGTCGCCGATTGCGGTCACGCTTTTGAGCCCCGCACCGTCCCACTCCTCCCGTCGCGCCAACAGTTCCCGGGCGAGCGAGTCTTCGGGCAGGCGCGAGGTCACCAGCACGAGCGCGTCGGCTTTGATCTCGCCTTCTTTCCCGGTGTAGGTGCAGGCAGTGCGAAGCCCTCCCTCCGAAGAGCCGACGACGGTGGTAGAGCAGCGGAGTTCCACCTCCATGTCCAGCAAGCGAGCCGCAATACGGTGCTGTTCCATGGTGTTGACGGTCCACGACGACACCATCACCGCCGGCGTCACCAGCACCACTTCGCAGCCCTCGTTGCGCAGCAGTTCAGCCAGCACCCCACCCATGTAGTAGTGGTCGTCATCGAAAATAGCCACACGTGTGCCCGCGCTGTGGGGGAGTCCGCCGGGGCGCTCGCCGGCCATCAGGTCGTCGGGGGTGAACACCGGCAGGCCTGAGATCGGCAACGGCCCGGTGTGCCAGCGGCCCACCCCATCGCTGCGCCACAACGAGCCTGTAGCCACTGCTACACGGTCGAAGCCGTACTCCGACGCCGACGACAGCACCTCGTCAGCGGTCATCGCACTTTCGAGGTAGCAGTCCACCTGATCCAGGCGATCCAGCTGAGACCGGCGGTAGTCGAGCACCCGAATCCACGCCGACAACCCCGGCAGGCGCGCTTCTCGGGCTACTCGCCCTCCCAGTTGGCGGGACTGCTCGACCAGCACGGTCGAATAGCCGCGCTTGCCGAGCGACATCGCTGCTTCCAGGCCGGCCGGTCCGGCCCCCACCACCAGCACCGACTCGTCGGCATGGCGACGCCGGTATATCTCGGGATGCCATCCGCGGCGCCACTCCTCGCCCATCGAAGGATTCTGGGTGCAGCGAATCGGCGACATCGTGAAGTCTCCCGACACGCAGATGTTGCAGCCGATGCACTCTCGAATCTCCTCGGCCCGACCCTCGGCGATCTTCACAGGCAGGTAGGGATCAGCGATGGAGGGGCGGGCCGCGCCGATGAAGTCGATCACCCCTTGGCGCACCATCCGCGCCATGGTGTCGGGGGAAGTGAACCGGCCCACGCCCACGACCGGCTTGGACGTGAGCGCTTTGAGTCCGGTCACATACTTCTCTTGTCCGCCTTCCGGCCCGAAACGGGAAGTCACGCTGTCGTCCTCCCAACTCCCCATCACGAAGTCCCACAGATCGGGGATCTCGCCGAGTTCACCGAGTACAGCCTCGATGTCTTCCCGACTGATGCCGGAGTCGCCGAGCAGTTCGTCCACGGTGATCCGACAGCCCACCGCCGCGGCCCCGTCCACCTCTTCGACAGTGTCGATCAGCAGTTCGCGCAGCAGCCGCATCCGGTTCTCAACGCTCCCCCCGTAAGCATCGGTGCGATGGTTGTAACGAGGCGACAGGAAGTGGTGTACCACCCCCAGGGCATGGCCGCCGTACACATAGACGAGGTCGAAACCGGCTTGAAGCGACCGCCGCACGGCTTGGCGGTGCCAGCGCCGCAAGTTGGCGATGTCGCGCAGCGTCATAGCTCGGGCCTGAACCGGATCGTCGACGAAACCGGCGACCGGCAGGTGAGTCGGCCCCATCGGCGCGACGCGTGACGAAAGGTTGGGGCCGTTCAAGCCGTTGTAAGCGAGCTCGATCCCGGCTAGCGACCCGTGGTCGTGGATGCGCTCAGTCATGACCTCCAACGCGGGGATGTCGGCGTCATCCCAGAGGCGAACCTCGATAAACGGAGTGATCTCGGAGGAATAGTGGATTTCCGCCTGCTCGGTGCACACCACCGCCCACCCGCCTTGCGCCTTCACGGCCCGCATGTCCGCATGGGCGCGCACATCGCGGTATCCCATCCCGTTGCAGTGCGGCACCTGGAAGAACCGGTTGCGGGCAACCAGAGGACCGAAGGGCACCTCCTCCAACAACACCTGGTATGGATTGTCATTCATTGCCGGATTCCTTTCCCGTCAGAGCTCTGTCGCCTCTGCCGTAGGCGACAGCTCCCTCAATCACCACATTGTCGAGCAGCGGGGCGCCCGGCGCCAAGAAGATCTCATTGGCGTGAGGGCAGTTGAGCACGATCAGGTCCCCCCGCTTGCCGACGTCGAGGGAGCCGCACAGGGATCCGAGGCCGACGCTGTAGGCCGCGTTCAGCGTGGCGCCCACCACGACTTCAGCCGGAGTGAGCCGGAACCACGGGGCCGCCATGGCCATCGTCGCCAACAAGGAAGTGGCGTGGATCGAGGAGCAATAATCGGTGGAGACGGCCAGCGGAACCTCGCAATCGATGAAGGCCCGGGCATTGGCCCTGCGGTCGGTCATGTAGATCAACTCGGCGATCGGCAAGACGACGGCTGTCGTGTCGGACCGGCCCACATCGCGGATCTCGTCTTCGGGGGTGTAAGTGAGGTGCTCCGCGCTGACCGCCGCAGAGCTGGAGGCGGTCTCCCAGCCCCGGGAAGATTTCCAAGCGTCGGCATGGACCCGCGGGGCCAGCCCGAACGCCCGGCCGGCGTCGATCATTCGACGGGCCTGAGCAGGCGTGAAGTGTCCGTCTTCGACCGTCACGTCGTGAAACTGCGCGATCCCCTGCTCGGCCACGGCGGGCAGCATCTCGTCGGCGACCAGGCTGGTGTACGCATCCGACGGGTTCTCGCTGTTGCCTATGTCGCGGGGCACCACGTGGGCACCGAGGAACGTCACCACGAGCTGCAGCAGGGTGCGAGACCGCGACTCCTCGAGCAGGCGCAATTGCCGCAACTCCTCGGCTACCGTCAGTCCGTAGCCTGACTTGACCTCCAGCGTGGTCACCCCGCCCGCCAGCACACGCCGGTAGGCCACGTCGAGGCGGGCACTCAGGTCATCGTCGCCGGACTCGCGGCTGGCGACAACGCTGGCCCAGATTCCGCCTCCTCTAGCCGCTACATCGGCCAAACTCGCTCCGCCGAGGCGCTCCGCGTACTCGTCGTGGCGCTCACCTCCGAAAAGAGCGTGAGAATGGCACTCGACGAGCCCGGGCAGCACTGTCTTTCCCGCGGCCTCCAAGACGGGCACGGACGGATCACCCCATTGAGACATCACATCGTCGGTGTGGCCCACCGCGACGATGCGGCCGTCGCGGATGGCGACCGACCCGTCGGCTATGGGGTCCATCTCATTCTGCTCAGCCCCTCGACGCGGACTGCCGCGGTCGCGCACTGTGACAAGTTGCGCTGCTCCCACTACGTTGAGGTCGCCCATCAGCGCCCCTCCGGCGGCATCACTGCTGTGACGTCGATCTCCATGAGCCATTCAGGACTGGCCAGTGCGGACACCACCAACCCGGTGGACACAGGATGCACACCTTTGAGCCAGCGGCCGATGACCCGGTAGACGGGCTCGCGGTGCCGCGGATCGGTGATGTACACCACAATCTTGACGATGTGGCCGAGTTCGCTGCCTGCCTCGTCGAGCAGTTGGGCCACATTGGCCATGGCCTGTTCGGCTTGGGCCGCCGGATCGCCGAGCCCCACCAGGTTGCCGTCGAAATCGGTGCCCACCTGGCCTCTCAGATAGACCGTGCCGTTGGCCACGACGGCTTGGCACAGGTCGTTGTCGAGGCTCTGATCGGCGTAGGTGTCCCCAGTGTTGAACTTCCGCAGACGGCGATGCGGACTCGCCGATCCTCGCTCTGAGGGCTCCGCGCCCGTCGAACTGCTCTGCTCAGGCACCGGCGTGGGCCTGACCGAGTTGGGCGGTGGTGCCCTCGAAGGGCGTCGAGCCGCCCCGTCCGCCTTTGGCGGAGAATCCCCGGCCGAGCGCGATCTCCGCTAGCCGCTCCACGTAGAGGTCGTCGCGGAAGTGCAGTGTGAACGTGCGCGCGTCGCGCATCATCTGCCCCAGCGGGTAGCGCTCGTGGCAGGCCCGGGCCCCCAGCAGGTCGAAACCCTCGTAGGGAATCGACAGCACGGCGTCTTTTGCCAGATGCATGGTCCGCACTGCGTCGGCTTCGACGCTGTCGGGGTCTTCGCCCCGGTCCAGGCGGGCTGCTGTGGAGCGCAGGCACGCACGAGCAGCGAAGAGTTTGGCGTCCATGCGCCCCAGCCGCACGCGGAGCACTTCGGAGTTCTTGAGGTCGTCGCGGTCTTTGATGTACCCGGCGATGAAGTCGAAGGCGGCGTGGGCCGATCCGATGTGGTTGGCGGCGTACGCGCACGAGAAGGTGCGGGGGTCGCTGGTGATCCACCCGCCCGGATCGCCGACGATATGGTCGTCGGGGATGAACACGTCGGTGAACTTCACCCCGCAGGAGATCGTCGAGCGCATGCCCAGCATCTGCCAGTCATCGAGCAGTTCCACCCCCTCAGAACTCTTGTCCACCACCGCGAACACCATCCGCTTCGCATAGGGCTCGTCGCCTTCCACCGCGGCCCACACGACCAGATACGAAGCTATGGCGGAGACCGAGGCGAAGCCTTTCCTAGCCGAGAGCGTGTATCCGCCGTCCACTTTGGTCAACTCCGACTCCAGTCGCTCCGCCCCGTTCTCGTACAGGTGGGCTTCGGACCCGAGCGAGGCGCAGAACGCCCCGTCGACTATTCGGGTCATGAAGTAGTCGCGTTGTGCGGAAGTGCCGTGCCAGGCGAGGATCCCCGTGGCATGGTTGTGCACCTGCAGCAACTGGGCCGTGTTGGTGTCCCAGTATGCGATCCGCTCCAATATCTCGTACCAGCCGCTGTAGTTGCCCGGTTGCCAGAATCCCCACCCGCCGTACTCCACCGGGACGCAGAGCTTGTGCAGTCCGGCCTCCTTCGATTCTGCGAAGTTCTCATACGGGAAAGCCGGTTTCTCGTCAAGGGATTGCATCCTGGCTCGAAAACGGGGTCCGAGTTCGTCCACCCGGGAAAGCAGCTCAGCGGTGGTCGACGTGCGGTGGGGCTGAGCCGGCAGCGGCGGCGTCCCGGTCATGGCGGGTGATGTGGTCATTGTCAGTTCTCCTTTGAGGTTCGGGGTGGCAGTGGCGGCATCGCGAACGGGTGTCACTCCACGATGCAGAAGGCTTTGATCGCTTTGGGCAGGACCTCCGCACAGCGTTGGAGCTGCGCGGGGTCGATGTGCTCGTCGGGTCGGTGGGCGTTCGCGATGTCGCCGGGGCCGATGATCACGGTCGGCGCGTCGAGGCATCGGGCGTAGAGGCCCGCCTCGCAGCCGAAATCGACCTCGGTGAGAGGGGCCGCGCCGATCGCCGAAGCCAGTCGCGCAACGGCAGGCTGTGCCGGATCCGTGCGCAGAGCGGGGTAATCGACCAGCTTGAGCATTTGAGCTGAACCGCCGACCGCAAGCAGTTGCGTGTTGATCCACTCGATCTCAGCTCTCACCGGGGCGAGCAGCCGCTCAGGAGACTCGAAGGCGTCGAACCGGACCTCGAAAGTCAACTCGCAGAGCTCCGCCAACACGTTGAGTCCGGCTCCGCCCTTGATGGTGCCGATATTGGCGGAGACGAACGGCTCGCCTTCGAGGTCGGGGCCGTCTTCGAGGTCGGGGCCGTCGGCGGCGTTGTGTTCAGACTCGGGGGCGACAGCAGGCCCGGGCCCGCGGCGATTGAGGGCACTGATGACAGCACACAATTCGGCTGCCTTGGAGATGGCGCTGAACTCTCGCCCGGCCAGACTGGAGTGGCCGGCACGGGCCCGAAGCGTTGCGCTGTACGCGACTTTGCCGGTGTGGGCGACGGCCAGCCGCATCGAGGTGGGCTCGCCCACAAGCACGACGTCGGGGCGACAGTCCGGCTGCGCTGCGAGATCGTCGAGCAGGTCCGGAACTCCGATGCAGCCGATCTCCTCGTCATAGCTCAGCGCCAGATGCACTGGCGCAGACAGGCGGCTGTGGTCGGTGGAGACGGCCACCGCCAGCGCAACGGCTATGAAGCCCTTCATGTCGGCTGTGCCTCGGCCCCAGAGCATCCCGTCGGCTTCGGTGAGCTGAAACGGGTTCGTCGACCAACCCGATCCGGCCGGCACCACGTCCGTGTGCCCCGACAGCAGCAGTCCCCCCGCTGCGGCGGGCCCGAAGCGCAGATGGAGATTGGCCCTCCCTGCGGGTCCCGCCACAACCTGCACTTCAGCACCTGCTTGGGCAGCTCGTTCAGCGCAGAAGTCGACTAGCTCCCGGTTGGGCGCGCCGCTCTCGGTTTCGAAAGACACGAGTTGGGCGAGGAGATCTTCGACCTTCTCGCCCAACTCGCTCCCCAGGAGGCCCATGCCCTGCTCCTACCGCGATCTCGCTTCGTCAGACAGGAGCTCGATCAACCGGCCGCGATCACCTCGGACCAGGTCTCGGCGAAGATGGAATGCTCTTCGCTGCGCACCTGCCACACCAGCCGCTCGCGGATGTCGTCGGTCAATTCCAGCCCGGCGCCGGCGATGACCTCGTAGTAGCCGTCGGAGAGCAGCGGGGGCACCGTCAAGTTCGGGGTGTAGCCGATGGTGAACTCGGTGATCAGCGCTCCGATGTCCGGCTCGAGCATGTAGTTGATCAGCACATGCGCGGTATAGGGGTCGGGGGCATCGGCCGGGATCAGGAAGTTGTCCTGCCAGATGGTGCCTCCCTCCTCTGGGATGATGTAGCGGATGTTCGGATTGTCGAGGTAGGCGATGCCCGCCGCGAAACCCCACGACTGGGCGACCAGCACCTCGCCTGAGGCCAGATTGCCTATGTAGTTGGCCGAGTCGAACCCGGTCACGCAGTCGCGGGACTCGAGCACCAGATCCAAGGCCTCGTCATGGGCGGCCTGCGACACCTCGTTCCAGTCGTAGCCCAGGTATACGAGCGCGGCCCCGAGCACCTCTCTTTGGTCTTCGAGCAGCGACGACGACCCGCAGTGCGAGTTCTCGTCGAAGATGGCGCTGTAGCTCGTCGGCGGCGTCGAGAAGGCGGTCTCGTCGAAGGCGAGCCCGGTCGTCGAATACTGGTACGGCAGCGAGTAGACGTTGCCCGGGTCGTAGTACGGGTCCATCTGGTTCGGGTCTATGTTGGCCGCGTTGGGGATCTCGCCCATGTCGAGTTCTTGCAACAGGCCTTGTGAGGACATGATCTCCACCGCGTAGTCGGTGACTATCACCAGGCTGTAGCCGGAGTTGCCGGCGTCCACCTTGGCGATGGCCTCCTCGTTGGCGACGTGGGTGTCCATGGTCACGCTCACCCCGCATTCCTCTTCGAACATCTCCAGAACGGCCTCGTCGATGTAGTCGGCCCAGTTCAAGAAGTTGATCGAGTCTCCGAGCCGGTCCGGGTCGCCGCAGCGCTCCGACATGGGCGACTCGGCGTCCGGCATCTCGGCGTCCGCGTCCGGGGTCTCGGCGTCGGCCTCCGACGTCGGCGCCTCAGGCATCGAGTCGACCGTTGTCGTGGTCGCGTCAGCGGAGTCGTCGTCGTCATCGCCACAGGCCGCGACAATGATCGCGAAGGCGGTCAAGCCTGCCAGCAGTCGGAGCCAGACGGCTCTGTTCGCCTTGTTGGTTGATGTTGTCATGGTTGTCCCTCCAATTGGGTGTGGGTTGCTTGAGTAGCTCTGGCTTGAGCAGCTCTGTTCCGGGGCTGTCTGCTCAACGGTCTGATTCGTTGACTTCGCTGCCTGGAGACTGTCGACTGCACAACCAGTGCGCCGACGAGCAGCAGTGTCGACGCGCCGAATATCAGCGTGGAGATTGCGTTCACCTCGGGGCTGATAGTGCGTCGGAGCTGCCCGAAAACCTCGATGGGCAGTGTGGTGGCGCCCGGGCCGCTCACGAAGAAGGTGATCACGAAGTTGTCGAGTGAGAGCGTGAAGGCCAGCAGGGCCCCGCCGAGCACGCCCGGCATGATCGACGGCAGGGTGACCCTCCAGAAGGTGGTCCAAGCGTTGGCGCCCAAGTCTTGGGCCGCCTCCTCCAAAGAAGGGTCCAGGGTGCGCAAGCTCGAGCGCACCACCAGGGCCACAAAGGCGGTGCAGAAGGCGACATGGGCGATGATGATCGTCGGCCGGCCCATTCGCAGGGCGTCTTGCGCGCCTCGTCCCAGCAGGTCGTTGAGGCGCCCCAGCGTGAGCGAGAAGAAGGCCAGGAGTGCCACTCCGGTCACAATCTCCGGAGCGATGACCGGCAGATACACCACTTGCTGGGCCGCGGTCCGGCCCCGGAACGTGCGCCGGTCGATGGCGAGCGACAGCATGGTGCCGAGCACGACGGCCACCGCGGTGGCCACTACCGCAATCAGAAGCGAGTTCTGGGCGGCCGTTATCAGTCGGTCATTGTCGAACAGGGCCGAGTACCACTCAGTCGTGAAACCGCCCCAGCGGCCCCCGGTGCGGGCCTGGTTGAATGAGAACAGCACCAGCACCGCCACTGGCACATAGAAGAAGACGTACACCAGCACCGAGGCCGACCCGATCGCCAGGTTCGCGAATCGTCTGCTCGGGCGCCTGCGGATCACAGGAGTTCCTCCTGGTCGCGGCGTCCCACCGTCAGATACAGGCCCGCGAAGGTGACCACGCTGAAGAGAGCGGCGACAGCCGCGCCGAGCGGCCAGTTGAAGGCCTCGCCGAACTGCAGTTCCAGCAGGTTGGCGATCATGTTGGTCTTGCCCCCGCCCAGAAGCGTCGGAACAAGGTATTGCGAGACTGACAGCACGAAGACCATCACCACTCCGACGGTCAAACCGGGCCTGACCATGGGCACGAACACGTCTGCGAACACCTGGGGGGGACGCGCGCCCAAGTCTCGCGCCGCCTCCATCTGTGCCCGCTCCACCCGCTCGGTGGCGGCGTACAGCGGCAGGATCATGAACGGCAGAGCGGTGTAGACGAGTCCGAGGATCACTGCGAAACGGGTGTTGAGGAACACCACTCGGTCTAGGCCGAGGGCCTCGATGAGGTTGTTCAGCGGCCCGGTGTTCGCCAGCAGGAAGCGGATGGCATAGGTGCGCACCAGCATCGACGTCCAGAACGAGACCATCACCGCGATCAGCAGGGCGTTCTTGGTCACCGGACTGGAGCGGGAGGAGATGAACACGGCCAGCGGCAGGGCCAGGCAGATGCAGACAACCGTTGCCCACAACGACCACACCACGGATCGGGCGAACACGGCGGTGTAGTTGTTGTAGGCACTGGCCAGGTGGTTCACCGCGGCCAGTGCGCCCAGCAGCGCGGCGAAACCCAGCCCTCTGGAGATCCGGCGGCCCAGGTAGCGGGCCGCCGCCACGGTCGGGACCGCTGCCACAGCCGCTGTTGCGATCCCTCGCAGCGCCGCAGCGCCCACAGTGCCCCACCCGGCATCGGAACGGCGGCCCCTGGCCACAATCTCCTCCCAGGAGTCGAGGGTCGCCTGCCACACGACACCGCCGCCGAGTTTCGGGGTGAGAAACGAATAGACGAGGATCAGCGCGCCGGGGATGACGTAGACGACCGAGATCCACAACAGGCCGGGGGCCAACAGAGGAGCCGCGCTTCGCCGCAGGGCGGTCCCGGATCCCCCGGATGCTGCCCGGGCGGCTCGCGCGGCCATCATTGCACCAGGCACGCGGTGCCGTGCCTCCAGCCGACGTCGACTCGATCGCCGGGCCGGAGCGTTCCGAAGGGGTGCGTGCCGTCCTCATTGTGGCGGACAGCCACAAGCTCCGTTCCGTCGGCGAGGCCCACGGTGCCCCGTGTCGAGTCCCCCAAGAACAGCAGCTCGCGCAACTCGCCGCGCAGCGACGCGTGCTCTTGGGAGTCGATCCCTCCCTCGGGGGTCAGCAGGACTCGCTGCGGGCGGACTGTGAGGACCACGCTCACCCCCGGGGTCAGCCGGCTGTCGCCGACCGGCGCGCACGTCAGCCGGTCCCCCGACGACAGCAGCACTTCGGTGCGAGTGCCGTCGCCGCCGACCACTGTCGCCTCCAACATGTTCACCTCGCCGATGAACTCCGCGACGAAGCGCGTCGCGGGCCGTTCGTATATGTCGACAGGGGTGCCGAGTTGATGGATTTCTCCTTGATCCATCACCGCGATGCGGTCGCTCATTGTGATGGCCTCTGTCTGATCGTGGGTCACGAACACGAACGTCATGGCCAGCTCGTCGTGCAACCGGGTCAACTCATAGCGCATCGCCTGACGGAGTTTCAGGTCGAGCGCGCTGAGCGGCTCGTCTAGCAGCAGGACATCGGGTTCGTTGATCACGGCTCGGGCCAGCGCCACCCGCTGCTGTTGTCCCCCGGAGAGTTGGCCCGGGAAGCGGGACCCGAAGTCCGACAACTGCACGAGGTCGAGCGTCTCTTGGACTTTCCTCTCGATGGTCGGTTTGTCGCGGCGTTTCACGCGCAGGCCGAAGGCGACGTTCTCCGCCACTGTCATATGGCCGAACAAGGCGTAGCTCTGAAAGACCGAGTTGACTGTGCGGAGGTGGGGCGGCGTGTCGGTGGCGTCGCGGCCGCTGATGTGCACCCGGCCCTCGGTGGGCAGCTCGAATCCCGAGATCATCCGCAATGTGGTGGTCTTGCCACAGCCGGACGGGCCTAGCAGGGAGATGAACTCGCCGGCCTCGACCTCGAGGTTCACGGCGTTGACGGCTACAGCGTCTCCGAAGCGTTTGGTCACCTTGCGCAGTGAGACGGTGCCCCGTTGGCTGTGCTGATCCACTCTGTGAATCTCCCCCCTGGTGTCCGCCTTCGGCCGCGACTGGGCGGCCCTTCGGCTTCATCGCAATGTAGGCTCCGCCAGCATATAAACCAAAGAGTTATATTATATAAATATCATAAAATGTTATTATGATTGGTCCGCAGTGGGGACAACATGAGGCCGATGGCCTATTGCCGGGGCAGTGTCAGCGACGAATGAACGAACGCGGCGAAGACGTCCAAGGCCCGAGGGGGAGTGTCGTCGATTCTGCGCGCCAAGCCCAGACCAAGGGATTGGAGCTCGGTTCGAAGGGGCACATAGGCCACCGCGCTGCCGTCCTGGGCGATATCGGTGGCAGGCATCAGGTTGACCAGCGAATAGCCGAACCCGTTCCCCACCAATGTCCTGACCAAGGAGATGTCGGCATGCCGAGCCGCCGGATGGTAGGCGACCCCGGTCGCAAGGAACAAAGACATGAAATACTCACGGCTCAAAGGAAGATCGAGCAGAATGTAAGCTTCGCCGGCCAACGCCTCCAGCCCGATTCTGCTCTTGGCGGCGAGACGGTGACCAGCGCTGATCAGGGCGTGCGCCCCCACATCGAGGACACGCTCGAAATACACTCCCCTCCCCAACTCGATGTCGTAGGTGATGGCCGCATGCACAGTGCCGGTTCGCAGCCAGTCCAGCAGTTCGTCCTGGGTGCCGGTGCGAATCTCGACAGCTATGTCGGGGTGGTGCTCGCGGAACCGGCGCACCAGGGACGGCATCACGATGGGGGCCACGGTCACCAGCGAGCCGACCAGCAGTCGACCCGAAGAGTCCGACACAGCCGCAGACATGCGCGCTTCAAGCTCTGCCGCGCGAGACAGGGTGGCCCGAGCCTCCACCATCAGCAGATCGCCCTCCGGGGTCAGAGTGACGCCCTGGCCTCGGTGCCGAACCAAGAGACGGACGCCCAGCGTCCACTCCAGTTTGCGAATCGAGGTCGACAGGCCGGGCTGAGAAATACCGATCTCAGCGGCGGCCTCTGTCATCGAACCGCGCTCGGCGACAACGACGAAATTCTCGAGTTCTCTCAGGGATACGCGCGTCTTGTCCAAGAGGGCGCTCAAGACGTGTCGGGTTCCGAGGGGCGGAGGTCGATGGTCAGGGTGAGGATCCCGTCCTCCAGCGAAGCTTCGGCGTCTCCGAGCATGGCGAAATCCTGATAATCGGCTTGAGCTTGAGCAATGAACAGCCTGCGCTCCTCACCGCCGACCGGTGGGAGGTTGCGTTTCCTCACAGCTTCGGCCCTGTCACGGAAGCGCTCCAACATCGCGTCGAGATCGAGTCCTTCTGACATGCCCCAACCGTAGCCCCAAGTCCAACGGCGGAACTAGCCCCAGCCCGGCAAACTGGGTTTGGAGCCGCCGACCCCGCAGCCGGAAATCAAGGGGAAATCAAGAGGTGGAGTCGTCCGGGTCGCCATGTTGGACAGTCGCCCTCTGATCTGCGAGTCGTTCTGCGGCAATCCGCAGCCGCCGCGACGGGATCGTGTGCCACCAATATGCAACCAGCGCTACCGCCATCACCACTGCGATAGCGATCAGCAATCGCCTTGCCCTGTCGATCCCGGCCTGGTTCTCGTCGAAATCGACGTCCTCTGCGCCTTCAACCTCGGACTCGGTTTGGGCCACAGGGGTGATCGTCGGCCCGTCGTTCTCATCTTGAGCCGATGCAACTCCACCAGACCAGAAACTCCCGGCCACCAACAACAATGCAGCCGCTGCGCGGACCCAGCTCATTGATCCGACGGTATCGTCAAACAAGCGGAGCGAGGGCTCGGGTCAGATCCGCGATGAGATCATCGGCGTGTTCAAGCCCACAGGAGATCCGAATGGTGCCCGGTTCGATGCCGACAGCAGCGAGTTCGTCCGGCAGCAGACCGACATGGGTAGTCGACGCCGGATGGGTCACCAGTGTCTCGGGGCCGCCCAGAGAGGTGGCACGCTGGACCAGTTGCAAGCGATCGATAAACCCGGCGCCTGCTTCAAGGCCCCCAACGAGGTCGAAAGCGACGAGTCCGCCGGGCAGATCAAGCTGTCGTTGCGCCAGCCCATATTGCGGGTGTGACTCCAAGCCCGGGTAGAACACCGCTTTCACAGCCGGGTGGGATTCCAACATCGCGGCGAGCGCCAGCGCCGTGTCGGCCTGCTGCCGAACGCGAATGGGCAGAGTCCTGATTCCCCGCAAACCGTTCAGCGCATCGAACGGCGACGCCACCGCGCCGTGGAGGATCGCAAATCCGCGGATCCAGGCGATCAGCTCATCGCTTCCCGACACCACGCCGAGGACCGCGTCATTGTGACCGGCGATGGCCTTGGTCGCCGAGTGGACGACCAGGTCCACCCCGTACTCCAGGGGACGTTGGACAATCGGGGTTGCAAGCGTCGAATCGACAACTGTGACCGGTCCCTTGATCGCCCCGAACGACTCCAGGTCAACCAGCGCCAATTTCGGGTTGGCCGGAGATTCTGCGATCACCAGGGTGGTCCTGCCCGGGATCACGGCGGCTGCGAACGCTTCGGCGTCCGCGGCGTCGACGAAGGTGGCGTCGATCCCGAAACGGGGACATACCGCCTGCAAGAACAACTGTGTGTGCGAATAGACCTGTGACTGGGCGACTACGTGATCCCCCGAAGAACACAACGCCAACACAACCGCGCTAACCGCCCCCATGCCCGAGGCGAACGCTCTCGACGCCTCAGCCCCCTCGAGTTCCGCCATGGCGTGCTCGAAATCCGACACTGTCGGATTGGAGTTGCGACCGTAGAACTTCGGCTCGGTGACATCGCCGGCGAACTGTCGGGCTTGGTCGAAGCTGTCCGCCGCATATGCGCTGCTTCCCCACAGCACCGGCGCGAGCGCGGTGTCGTTGTGGAGCCGGCCGGCCCTCACCGCCACTGTGCGTGCGTCGTAGACGCCGCTCAAAGGAGGCGAGGCGAACGAGCCGTCCGCGCAACCTGACGCATCGGTTTCAGCGGTTGGTTGCCGAGTCACAGGTTTGCTTCGGTTTCGGCGACGGCATCGTGAATCAATGGCCCCAGAAGCGAGGCCTCGAGCAGGAAGCCGTCGTGTCCCTGGGGACTGACGAGAACGTGGTGGCGACATCGTCCGCCGGCGGCTGTCACCTGATCGTGGATCTCGGCTTGCTGATACGGGGGATAGAGAATGTCCGAGGTGATCGAAGCGGTGAACACCGGACTCGACAGCCGAGAAAATGCTGCCTTGACGCCCCCGCGGCCTCGGCCGACGTCGTGCAGGTCCATTGCCTTGCTCAGCACCAGGAAAGTATTGGCGTCGAAGCGCCGCACGAGCTTCTGGCCGTGATGATCGAGGTAGGACTCCACCTGATAGCGCCCCCAATGGTCGAATTCCCGGCGCTGATCGACGTGCTGGCGGCCGAAGCGCCGGTCGAACACCTCAGTGGTCCGGTAGGTGATCTGCGAAATCTCGCGGGCCAGGGCCAAACCTGCCCACGGTCCCTTTCCGGGCGGAGCACCGTAGTAGTCACCGTTGTTGAACAGGGGATCGTTGACGATCGCCAACCGCTCAACCGCACTCCAAGCGATCTGTTGTGGACTCGCAGCCGCGCAAGTGGCAAGCGGCATCAGCAAACGGACCCGATCGCCGAACATCACGCCCCACTCGAGGACCTGCATCCCTCCCAGCGAACCCCCGACGACGGCAAGCCACTGGCCGATGCCCAACCGGTCGGCGAGGCGCCGCTGAGTGCGGACTATGTCGCGGATCGTGACTTGAGGAAACCGTGCGGCATAGGGCCGATCTTCACCCGGTATGTCGCTTGAGGGGCCAGTGCTTCCCTGACATCCTCCCAGCACATTCGCGCAAACGACGTACCAGCGATTCGTGTCGAGCGCTTTGTTCGGTCCGATGAACTCGTCCCACCAGCCGTCACCGGAGTGGCCCGCAGACATCGGTCCGGCCGCGTGGGAGTCACCAGTCAAGGCGTGACACACCAGTACCGCGTTGGAACCGTCCGCGTTGAGCTCGCCCCACGTCTCATAGGCCAGGGTGATCTCCTCAAGCAGGCCTCCGCCCTCCAGGGCGAACGGACGACCCTCGGTGACGGTCATGAACCGCCGCTCACCCACGGGATCCCCCGGACGCCACGCACCGGACGCACAGAGGTCGGCCGCGAAGCGTTCAGCGGGGTCGTAGCGGAGTGGGCGGTGGTCGGGGTCGTGCACAGTTGATCTCGGGTCGGGCACTCTCCGCTGCCCCTAGGCGACCGGTTTTAGCCGGACGCTTTGTTGCGACGGCTGAAGGCCGAAGCCGCATTCCCGCCGGAGCGGGTGGGGCACCTTGGGCATCCGATCCCAGGTTGCCGGAATCGAACCGCGCAACCGGGGCCGCACTGCTCGAATCGCTCTTAATGTTGGCATCCACTCTACCGCCGCTGACCAGCGGAACGTCAACCGGTTCGCGTGCCAGGCCGGAATCAGGCGGCGGTGGGGTCCCAGCCCGCCAGATCAGCAAGCCGCTCGTCGTTGGAGAACATCTCGGTCAAAGGCGACACGACGTCAATTCTTTTTTGGAGCCGCTTGATCTCCAGTTCTTCGTCCCAGACCGACAGGGTGACGACAAGACCCGTCTCGCCGGCGCGGGCGGTGCGGCCGGCCCGGTGCAGGTAAGTCTTGTGGTCGCCTGGAGGGTCGTAGTGAACAACGATGTCAATGTCGTCGACGTGGATCCCCCGAGCCGCAACATCGGTGGCCACCAGTGCCTGGAGTTTCCCGTCGGCGAAATCGCGCAGCGACCTCTCCCTGTTGCTCTGTCGGAGATCCCCGTGAATCGCAGCTGCCTTGACGCCGATCTGCACGAGGTCACGGGCGAGACGATCGGCCATCACCTTGGTGCTCGTGAACATGATCGTGCGGTCCGCTGAGCGGGCTATAGCAGCCGCAACCTTCGATTTGTCCATCTTGTGGACTGCAATGAAGCGATGCGTCATCTCCTCCGCGGTGATTTCTTTCTCCGCGACCTCATGCATCACCGGATCGTGTTGATACCGGCGGATCAAGGAGTTGACCACACCATCGAGCGTGGCTGAGAACAGCAGCGTCTGACGGTTGGAGCGCACGTTGCGCAGAATCCACTCAACCTGGGGAAGGAACCCCATGTCGGCCATCCGATCCGCCTCATCAACCACGACGTGAGCCACGTCCTTCACAGATACCGCCTGGCGTTCGATCAGATCAATCATGCGGCCGGGCGTGGCAACCACGAGGTCGACCCCCGACTGCAGCTTGCCGACCTGCTTCTCGATCGGAGCGCCGCCATAGACTGCCAGCACCTTCCGGTCGACGGCTCGGGCCGGCGCTGAGAGTTCGTCTCGGACCTGGCTGGCCAGTTCCCGAGTGGGCACCAGCACAAGTCCCGTCGGGAACTTGGGGCGCGCACGTTCCATGCGCTGGAGCACCGGGAGCCCGAATGCGAGGGTTTTGCCCGATCCCGTCTTGGCCTTCCCGCAGACATCGCGTCCTTCGAGCGCGTCGGGGATGGTGAGCTCTTGCACCGGGAACGGAGAATGAATTCCACGCGCGGCAAGCACTCCGACAATTTCGTGGCGCAAGCCCAAGTCCGCGAACGAGGAAGTGACGGATTTCAGCATCGCGTGCTCAAGCCTATCGGGACAACCCCCGGACCCGTCCGTCGACAACCTCGACTCCCTCCGCGCGCAACCGCTCGGCCTGCTCCTGTTCGCAGTTCGGAGCCAGACGACCGGTGGTTGTCACGACCCGCCACCAGCAGAATCCCGCGTCTGGCAGGCGACTCAGCAACGATCCGACCGCTCTGGCCGCACCCGGATGACCCGCTTCGGCTGCAACTTCGCCGTAGGTGACCACCTCGCCCTCGCGCAGTTGATCCAGCACGGCCGCCACATCGGTCTCGAAACTGGTCCAACCCGAGCGATCGCTCAGATTCGATCTCTCAGTGCTCAACCTGTCGCCCGCCAGAGTCAGGAGATTCGCCTGTTCGACCCACCTCGGCATCGGGCTCGGGGCAGCGCCCGCGCAGCAGCAACCAGCCGCCGGCAATCGCAATGCCGATGATGCTCATCCAGATATTGATGCGAACGCCGGCGATCTCGGTGGCGTGATCGACCCGGACCGTCTCCAGCCAGAGACGAACGGTCAGGTAGCCGAGTGCGTATACAGCCAACAGCGCACCCGCGCGGAGCTTCCTGGTCTTGTCGATCCAAATCAACAACAGGACCAGCCCGAAGTTCCACAAGGACTCGTAGAGGAATGTCGGGTGAAACGTTTCGACGCCGCTGTAGCCGCGCGCCGCTGCGTGCCGCTCGTCGATCTCGAGCGCCCACGGGAGATCGGTGGGACCACCGAAGAGCTCTTGATTGAACCAATTCCCCCAACGCCCGATCGCTTGGGCCAACGGAAGGCCCGGGACGATCGCATCAACCATGTCGGGCCTGTCCCAGGACCTGCGGTGGATGATCCACATCCCGACGAGAACACCGGCCGCCATACCCCCCGGTATCCCGAGGCCTCCCTCCCAAATCTTGAACGGCGTCGTCCAGCCCTCGTCGAACCTCCAATCGGTGAGCACGTGGTAGAGCCGCGCGCCGACGAGTCCGGCGGGAACACACCACATGGCCAGTGAAGTGATGTCGTCACGATCACCGCCGCGTGCGACCCAGCGCTTCTGAGAGAGCCAGACCGCGGCGAGCACGCCGAGCGCAATCATCAACCCGTAGGCGCGAATCGACAACGGGCCGAGTTCCAGACTGCTCTGGGACGGACTGGGGATCGAAGCTGTGAGCATGGTGGGCACAGCCTATTGCCGCCTTGGTGCTGCTATTGCGTCAGCAACCGTGTTGTTGCTTGCTGCAAGTCGGCGGACCCGACCGTGACCGCGGCCAGCATTCCGGGGACCCGTGCCAATCTGTTCGCCGAAAAAACCCTGGCCAGAACCGCGCGGTCCGCAGCCGCGTCTTCGCCGGCAGCGGAATCCGCGCGCCGACCGGCCGCGACGGCGCCGTCGGCGAGAGCCTGGCCGGCCGTCGTCACTGCGAGCATCTCCAGGTACGCAGTCGCCCCCGCCAGAGCATCCGCGGGATCGGCACTCCGCCGCTCAAGCAGCCACTCGGTCGCAGCCTCAGTCGCAGAATGCGCCGCTTCGAGATGCTCGGCCACCATCCTCAAACCCGGGAATTCGGCCGCTGATTCAACGGTCGCCGCGATCGAAAGCAACAGGTCCGCAACAACTCCGCCGCCTCGCATGGGCAACTTTCG
This sequence comes from Acidimicrobiaceae bacterium, assembly GCA_026706815.1. Taxonomy (GTDB): domain Bacteria; phylum Actinomycetota; class Acidimicrobiia; order Acidimicrobiales; family Aldehydirespiratoraceae; genus VXYK01. The sequence continues at coordinate 25,129 of JAPOYA010000020.1, forward strand.
ACCAACCAGATCCAGCGCCTGAATCCCGTTGGTGCCCTCATAGATCGGAGCGATCCGGGCATCGCGGAAGTGCTGGGCCGCGCCCGTCTCTTCGATGTATCCCATGCCCCCGTGTATCTGAATCCCAATACTGGTCAGCTCACAGCCGAGATCAGTGCACCAAGCCTTCGACAAAGGCGTCAATATCGCAGCCCGCTCCTCGCCTTTCGTGCGGGTCGCTTCATCCGGACCCCTTGCCGCCCAGTCCAGAGCCTCCGCGTTGCGATAGCAGAGACCCCGCATCGCCGCGATCCCAGACCGCATGTCCAAGAGCATTCGCTGAACGTCCGGATGCTCGACAATCGGCGAAGGCCCAGCTCCAGCAGCACCCTGAGCCCTGCCCTGGCGACGCTGCAGCGCATGATCCAAGGCCTGCTGGTAGGCGCGTTCGGCGAGGGCCACGCCTTCCAGGCCAACCGACAATCGAGCGTTGTTCATCATCGTGAACATGGCCGCCATGCCGGCGTTCTCCGCGCCGACCATGTAGCCGACCGCTCCGCCATTGTCGCCGTACGCCATCACGCATGTCGGACTCGCGTGAATCCCCAGTTTGTGCTCTATCGACACGCAATGAACGTCGTTGCGCTCGCCGAGCGAACCGTCGTCGACCAGGAACTTCGGGACGATGAACAAGCTGACGCCGCGTGTTCCCGCAGGTGCGCCCGGGGTGCGGGCGAGCACCATGTGAACGATGTTGTCCGCCATGTCATGCTCACCCCAGGTGACGAAGATCTTCTGGCCGGTGATCCGCCAGGCGCCGTCTCCGTCGGGTTCGGCTCTCGACGTCAACGCCCCCACATCGGATCCCGCCTGAGGTTCGGTGAGGTTCATGGTGCCGGACCACTCCCCGGTCACCATCTTCGCCAGGTAGGTCTCTTTCTGCTCCTCGGAGCCATGATTGAGCAGAGCGTCGATGGCCGCCTGGGTCAGGATCGAACACAGCGAATAGCCCATGTTGGCCGAAGCGAGCATCTCTTGAACGGCGAGTCCCAGCAGCCACGGAAACCCGCCGCCGCCATACTCAGCCGGCATCCCGATCCCGTTCCAACCCGAAGCCACATGCTGCCGGTAGGCCTTGGCCAAGCCCGGAGCGGCGGTTACCGAGCCGTCGTCGTTGCGTTGAGAGCCGATCGTGTCGCCGTCGCGGTTGGTGGGCGCCACGACCTGTTCGAAGAAACGAGCCGCCTCATCCAACAGTCCGTCGACCAACTCGGGCTCCGTGTGCTCGAAGCCCTCAAGGCTTGCGAGCGCGTCCAAGTCCGCGACCCGCCGAAGCGTGAAGCGGATCTCGTCAAGAGGCGCCTTGTATTCCGTCATCAGTCGAGCGTACCCGGCGCCACCATCGAGTCTTGTCGTCGAGGCGTTCAAGGGGAATCCCCAGCCGAGTCGCCAACAACGAATTGACCTCGGCGCCCACCAAGAGACCCATGGCCATCAGATACAACCAGAACAGCAGGCTCAAAGCGCCGCCCAGAAACCCGAACACAACATTCGCTCCAGAAGAGACAATGTTGAGATAAGTGCTGAATCCGACCGAGACGACCGACCACCAGACCGAAGCCAGCAATGCACCTGGAAACTCTATTTTCCAAGGAGCGCTGTGATTGGGAGCGACGTGGTAGACCGTCGCGGCCCACCCCATCATCACCAGGAACACGACCGGCCACCTCAACCAGTTCCAGACGGTCACGTAGTGGGCGTCGACTCCGAAGGTCTCGCTCAACCGTTCGCCCTCCCCGAACAGCGGCCCCACCACCAAGGCCACCATCACCACTACCGCCGCTATCACCGACATCAGGGTTATCCCGAAGCCGACGAGCCTGGTGGAGAACCAACCCCTCGCCTGTTCGTGGTCGTAGGCAATGTCGAGCGCACGAACCACCGCGATGAAACCACGCGTCGCCGCGTAAACGGCAAGAACCGCACCGATCGTCAACGCGCCGGCGCTGCTGCCCTCGAAGAGGTCGTTGACAGTCTCCTCGAGTGTGTTGTCGCCACCGAAGACTCTGACCATCTGCTCGACGAGCCAGTCTTCGGCCTCCCGCGCGGCGCTCTGGCCAATGACCGCGTCCACCGATCCAAGCAGCGCCGCCAACACGATCATCGTCGGGAAAAAGCTCAACAGAGCGAAGAAGGCGATCTCAGCGGACAGTCCGCCGACGCGATCTCGAGAAATCTGGTCGATGAGCGCCCTGGCCACTTCAATGGGTGAACTGAGCGCCTGCCGTGCATACTGCCGTACCCCGAAGTACATTGCTTCGAGACTACGTGCTGGGACGGACCTCGCATGAATGAAGTCAGAAGCTATTGCGCCGGCAGTTTCCCGCTGGATCGATTGCTCTCAGAAAAGGGCGGCCATCTCATCTCGGTCTGCATTCCGGCGCGCAACGAAGAGGCGACCGTCGGCACGATTGTCGCTTCGATCCGCAATCATCTCGCCAACAGCGACATCCGCCTAGTCGACGAGATTGTGGTTATGGACGACAGGAGCAGCGACGCAACCGCCCGAACCGCGCGGGTGCAGGGCGCCAGGGTCGTGGCTGTCGAAGATGTGCTGCCCGAAGCCGGGCCCAGTCGCGGCAAGGGCAACGTCTTATGGAAGAGCGTGGCAGCCTGCCACGGCGATCTGATCGTGTGGATCGACGCTGACCTGACCTCTTTCACGCCCAGTTGCGTCACCGGACTTCTCGGACCTCTGCTGACCGACCCCGACGTGGCAATGGTCAAGGGCTACTACGAACGGCCCGAGATCGGCGGCACGGGCGGCGGGCGCACCACAGAACTCATGGCCCGCCCGCTGTTGGGGACGCTCTTCCCTCATCTCAACTCGGTACGTCAACCGCTCGGGGGCGAATACGCTGCCCGCCGCTCGATCCTCGAACAGGTGCCGTTCAACACCGGCTACGGCGTCGAAACCGGCCTGCTCATAGACATCGCCGACCTCGTGGGGCTGGACCGGCTCGCGCAGGTCGATCTCGGCGTCCGGGTCCATCGAAATCGCCTGCTCGAGGAGCTGTCGGTGCAGGCCATGGAGATCCTCCACGCGGCGCTTCACCGCGCGGACATCGAGTGGCGCCCGAATTGGACCCACCACCTGCTTCGACCCGACCTCGAGCCGGTCGAAGCACAGGTCGCCGAACGGCCTCCGCTCAACACAGTGCCCGCCTATTTAGATCAACGCGCAGCAAGCTGACAGAATGACCGGCACGCAATCGATCAACTGCGGCCGACCAAGCCGCCAGTGGGACAGGAGACGCAAATGGGCCGTTGGAGCAGGGAAGAGTTGGAAGAAGAGTTCGACAAGTACCAAGCGCGGGCTCTGAAGGCCGCAACGACGCATGACTGGCGTGAGTGGGCCGACCAGTTCACCGAGGACGCCACCTACATCGAACATCACTTCGGCAGGTTCGGGGGTCGTGAAGCCATCTACAACTGGATTCAGTCGACGATGGACGCCTGGCCCAACAACGAGATGATCTACTTCCCCATCGACTGGTATGTCATCGACGAAGAGAAGGGGTGGATCGTCTGCCGTGTGCTCAACCGGTTCGCCGACCCCGGCGACGGCTCCATTCACGAAGAGGGCAACTTCACGCTTCTCAAGTACGCAGGCAACGGCAAATGGAAATACGAGGAAGACGTCTACAACCCCAACACCTTCGCGACCATGGTGGAGAACTACCTCAACCACAAGAAGTCGCTCGCCGACGACGACATCTGACGGCCCTGCTCGGCGAGAATCAGGCTCGGCGAGAGTCAGGGCTCGACGATGTTGAAGGCGCCGTCGAACTGATCAAGGGCGCCGAACAATACGAGCAGGGCGTCGGCATCGCCTTCAATCTCGAGTCGGCCGTCGCCGATGGCGTCTATCGCTGCCACGCGGCCCGTCAAAAGCTCGCCCAGCAGGTTCTTCGTGAGCCTCAGAGTTGCATCTGCTTGTTCTTCGTGGCGGCCCGCAATGTGGTGCAATGCACAATTCTCGAGTCCGAGCACATGCTTCTCGCCGACGTCGGTGAATTCCCAGTTGATGAGCACCCGCTGATCGACGACGCGTTCGGCTATCAGGCGCACCCCGAGGGCGTCGAAGATCTGCTCGACCGTCAACGCGGCGGTCAACGCCCGACCCTGTCCGCCCATACCCCGCACTCCTTCGCGAAGTTCGAGGGCTCCCGTCAGGTAGATGTTGCGCCACGGCCCCGACTCGGCCTGATAACCGAGTTGCTCGAGTGCGTCCGCTGCCAGCAATCGACCCGGCTCGAAGTCGGGTTCAGCGAATACCAGATGGTTGAGCATCTGCGCGGCCCAGCGGTAGTCGCCTTCATCGAAAGCCGTCCGAGCCTTGCGCAGCACCTCTTCGGGGCCGCCCATCGCCTCGACGTAGCGGACGCCCGCTTCTTGGGGAGGGTGCGGATTGAGTGTCGCAGGGTTGCCGTCGAAAGCTCCGAGATAGCGCTGATACACGGCCTTCGAGTTGTGGTTGACCGTTCCGTAGTACTCCCGCGTGTGCCCCTGGGCCGCAAAGCACTCCGGCAACTGCAGTTGCTCAGCGATCTCGGGCGCGGTGAAGCCGTGATTCGCCAATCGCATCGTCTGGTCATGAAGCCAGCGATACATGTCGCGCTGCTTGACCAAGAACTCTCGGGCATCGTCTTGACCCCACCTCGGCCAGTGATGCGTGGCGAACAACGTGTCTGTGTGATCGATAAAGAGTTCCAACGCCTCGTTTATGTACTTGCTCCAGCCAAGGGCATCACGTGCTTGGGCGCCTCGGGGCGTCAAAATGTTGTGCATCGTGTGCGTGCAATTCTCTGCCATGCACAAGACCCGCATGTCGGGAAACAGAAAGTTCATCTCCGCCGGCGCCTCTCCACCCGGTGTGTTCTGGAAGACCACCCGAATTCCGTCGACGTCAAGCTCAGTTCCGGTGACCGCAATCTCCTCGGTTGGAGCGATCAGACCCGAAGCAGCCCGAGGAATGATCTTGCCGAGGCCGGAATCGACATGGCCCAACGGGCCAGGCGTCAGCAGAGGCCCGAACATATAACCCGCTCGGCGACCCATGACCGGGCCTGCGATCACGTTTTCACTGACCGCCTCGCGCAGGAATCCATCTGGCGCAATGATGCGGACATCGCCGGCGTCGACCGCCTCCTGCGTGGTGACGCCGTTGATCCCCCCGAAGTGATCGGCGTGGCTGTGCGTATAGATCACAGCCTGAACCTCCCTGTGACCGAGCACGTTGTCGGCCAATTCGAGGCAAGCCGCCGCGGTCGCAGCCGTGGTCAGGACATCGACGATCAGCCACCCGTTGTCGCTCGCGATCAGCGTCATATTCGAGATGTCGTAGCCGCGGACCTGCCAAACCCCGTCGGCGACTTCGAACAAACCATGAATCGCGTTGAGCCGGCCTTGGCGCCACAAGCTCGGATTCACCGACGGCGGAGCAGGCGTGTCCCCCCGGTTGAAGTCGTGACGGGCAACATCCCAGGCGACGCCGTGCGGGGCTTCGATGACCCCAGTCGGGTGGGTGGCGATGAGCCCTCGAGTGGCGCGGGCGAAATCGCCCGGGTCGTCAAGGGACAGCACCGCGGCGACAGCCTCGTTGCGCTGTGCAGTATGAGAGGTGGCGGCTTTGGCTTGTCGGTCGTTGTGGGCCATGGGCGCAGTATTGCCCACATCTGGCGATCACCGCGATCTCGGTGGTCGGCAGACCTCTAACTGCAACCGCTGGTGGTGCCGCAGTCGCCACATACGTAGCAGGCGCCGGCGCGGCGCATCGGCACGCCGCACGACATGCAGAACGGCGCGCCTGAACCGCCGTCGACCACGAGCGCCAGTTGGCCCGCCGGAGCTGAAGCTGCCCGGTGAGGGGGAATATCGGAGCCCTGCACACTCTTGGTGACCTGCTCCTCAACCCCTGGCAGGGTCGGTTGAGTCCGCTCGTCGGTGGTGAATATTCCGAGACTGGCGCGCTCGTCTTCGCTCAAATACATGACTGCAAGCCTGCGGAAGAGATAGTCCATCAGGCTGTTGGCGATGCGAATCTCCGGATCATCGGTCATCCCGGCTGGTTCGAATCGCATACCCACGAAAGCATGCACGAAAGCACTCAGCGGCACACCGTACTGGAGACCGTGGCTGAGCGAAATGGCGAACGCGTCCATAATCCCGGCCAAGGTCGAACCCTGTTTCGACACGCGCACGAAGATCTCGCCCGGTCGGCCGTCTGCATATTCTCCGACAGTCACGAAGCCCTTGCAATCTGCTACCCGGAACTCGAAGGTTCGGCTGGTTCGAGTCCGCGGCAAGCGCTCCCGTACCGGCTGGTCTGCAGGCTTCTCAACGGCACTCGTGGGTCGCTTTGCAGTGCTTGGATCCGTTGCGCCCAGCTCTTGGCCGGCATCGTTCCAACCGTCGAGTGTCAGGGTTGCCGAAGCGTCGGGAGCGGTTGTCCGCGGGCTGTTCCCAATGGTGCTGCGCGCAACTCCAGTGGAGAGTGGTTGCGCTACCTTGCAGTTGTCGCGGTACAGCGCAACGGCTTTCAGGCCCATCTGCCAGGACTCGATCAGCAGCAGTTCGATCTCGGCGACCGAGGCCGTTTCAGGCAGGTTGACAGTCTTGGAGATCGCTCCGGAGATAAACGGCTGGACCGCACCCATCATCTTCAGATGGCCGCTGTAGTGGATCGGGTCGCTTCCCAATGAGCAGGCGAACACCGCGAGGTCGTTCGGGTCGAGTCCAGGCGCTCCCACCGCGCTGTGATGAGTGTTGATATAGGCGACGATCGCCTCAACCGCGTCTGGGCTGTAACCGAGGTTGCGCAGGGCGTGGGGAACCGATTGGTTGACGAAGCTCATCGTCCCGCCACCGACCAGGCGCTTGAACTTCACAAGGCCGAGGTCCGGCTCGACGCCGGTCGTGTCGCAGTCCATTAGCAGGCCGATGGTGCCTGTGGGCGCCAGAACGGTTGCCTGCGCATTGCGGACGCCGCTGGTCGCAGCGAACTCACAGGTTCGATCCCAGGCCTGTCGCGCGGCCTCGAGAATGGCCCTCGGAGCGAGGTTTTCGTCGATGTCGGCGACGGCGGCCCGATGCTGGTCGAGCACCCGCAACATGTGTTCGCGGTTTTCGTTGAACCCGCTGAACGGACCCATGCGCGCCGCCAGCCTTGTCGATTGGCAATAAGCCTCTCCGGTGATCAGCGCCGTCACTGACGCCGCTACGGCTCGCCCTGCGTCTGAGTCGTAAGGCAGACCAAGAGTCATCAGCAACGCGCCCAGATTGGCGTAGCCGAGGCCGAGTTGACGGAAATCTCGGGTATTGCGAGCAATCTTGTCGGTGGGGTAATCGGCGTTGTCGACCAAGATCTCCTGTGCGGTGAAAAGCACTCTCACGGCATGCGCGAGCCCCCCGATATCGAAACCGTCGACGCTGTTGCCGCCCTGATCTTCATCGCCGGTGAAGAAGGCAAGCAGGTTGAGCGATGCCAGATTGCAGGCCGAGTCATCCAGATGCAAATACTCCGAACAGGGATTGCTGGCGTTGATTCGTCCGGTGTTGGCCGCTGTGTTCCAATGATTGATCGCGCCGTCGAATTGGATCCCGGGGTCAGCGCACTCCCAAGACGCTTCAGCAATTTGGCGCAGCAAGCCGCGGGCATTGACCGTGCGGATCACCGAACCATCTCCACGAGCAGTGAGAGACCAGTCAGAGTCGTCGAGCACGGCCTGCATGAACTCATCGGTGACGCGCACGGAGTTGTTGGCGTTCTGGTATTGGACCGAGTGAATATCGACTCCATCGAGGCTCATGTCGAAACCAGCAGCCTCAAGCGCACGAGCCTTTCGTTCTTCGCGTGCCTTGCACCAGACGAACTCTTCGACATCGGGGTGGTCGGCGTCCAGAATCACCATCTTGGCGGCACGGCGAGTCTTGCCTCCTGATTTGATCGTGCCCGCGGAAGCATCGGCGCCGCGCATGAAGCTCACCGGGCCACTGGCGGTGCCGCCACCAGCAAGTCCCTCCATTGAAGAGCGGACACGTGAGAGGTTCGCTCCGGCTCCGCTTCCTCCCTTGAAGATTCGGCCCTCCTCGGCATACCAGTTGAGGATCGACTCCATGTTGTCGTCGACTGACAATATGAAGCATGCCGACGCCTGTTGAGGAACACCCTCTACGCCGATGTTGAACCAGACCGGCGAATTGAAGGCCGCCTTCTGGTCGACCAGCAAGTGGATGAGCTCGGCTCGGAAGCTGTCAGCCTCTTGCGCATCAATGAAGTAGCCGTCGCGCGCTCCCCAGGCGGTGATTGTGTCGACCACCCGTGAAACGACTTGGCGTAGCGACGATTCCCGTTCCGGCTCGCCGAGCGTCCCGCGGAAGTATTTCTGGGCCAGGATGTTGGTTGCGTTCTGACTCCATGAGACGGGCACTTCCACCGCGGGCTGTTCGAAGTTCACCGAACCGTCGCGATGGTCGATCAGCCTTGCGTCGCGACTCTCCCATTCGACGGCTGCGAACGGGTCGGAGCCGGCGGCCGTGAAGCGGCGACGGATACCGAGGTTGGCTCGCTCAGATACGAGCGTCATATGGCGGGGCTCCTTTCGAGCGCCGTCTTGAACAGCGTAGCTCGATCATGGTTTCCGAGTAGATGGTTGTTCAAGATGACTCTTGCGGACTGAGGTTTGCTGTGTGGCCGGATCTTCCCGGGTCAGGGGGAAGACGAGTTTGCGGCGGATCCCACATTCCCTGCTTGGTGCCCCCAAGGAACCGATTCGACTCTCGTCTGAGACGTTTCGCACCACCATCCTGGCGATCCGAACCACACAGCGGAGACAACTCTAGAGCCACTTGCTTGTGGATGAGAAGTGGATGACAACCTGATTTAGTTGTGGATTTCTAGGGGTTGTGTCCACAAGTTCGCCTCCTGCGGTGGACAATGTGAAACACCGGCGGTCGTCATCCGCTGGACTCTGCAGAAAAGGGACTCGAAACGGTAAGGTCCGCGGGAGTGCAGCAGATTCTTCCCACTTGGATCGAAGACGTCGACCCGCTCGACGTCTATCCCCACGATCCTCGGCCGACACCGCCGGACCGCCCTTGGGTCATGGTCAACATGATCGCCAGCCTCGACGGCGCCACTGCTGTCAACGGCCTGAGCGGCGATCTCGGAGGACCCGCGGACCGTGCCGTGTTCCGCGCAGTGCGAGCGAGTTGTGACTGGATTGTGGTGGCGTCCGGCACGGCCGCCGCCGAGAGCTACGGACCTCCGAAAAATACCGAGGCCATCGTCGAGAGCCGACTGAGAACTGGGCGCTCCGCAGTCCCCCGACTGGCCGTCGTGACTGCCAGCGGAGCCATAGACCCGACGATTCCAGCGTTCGCCCACGCCGCCGCCCATGCCGCCGACGCCGACGCGGACGTCCGAGGAGCCGATCAGCGCCCCCCGCTCGTGATCACCGGCGAACGAGCAGATCCGCAGAGGCTCGCCGCTCTCGACGCCGAGATTGTCCGCCTCCCCGCGCCCGGACCACAACCCGGCGCAGTGCTCAACGAACTTCACAAGCGGGGCGCAGAGGTCGTGCTGTGTGAGGGCGGGCCAACCTGGAACGGCAAGATGGTGCAGGCCGGACTCGTCGACGAGATCTGTCTCAGCATCTCGCCGGTTCTCGCCGGTGGCACTTCTTCGCGCATCGTTGCCGGTGCCGAGCACGCCATCGCAGTGCAGATGCGTCTGAGCCGATTGCTCTGTGAAGACGATCTGTTGTTTGCCCGCTACACGCGGGTGTGACTGGCCAAGCATCAGTTTCTGCCCGCTCCGAGGCGAGCGCTGACGCTGGAGCCAAGACGATCTGCCAGAGGGTCTGTCAGTTTTTTGCGTGACCGGTCGTGGTGGTTTTCATTGGATGTGGTCGGCGGTCCGGTCGCCGTAGTGGACGGTCGGGGTGTTGAGTATGGTTTTCCAGCCGTTGGTCTTGCCTATGCACGCCAAACCGCGTTACGCAGCCTTGCCGCCCTTGTCGCCGAACAGGTATCTCACAAGCTTCGCCGACCACAAGCCGAGTAGGAGGGCCGCGGGGCCGGTCGCGGCACCGAGATTCTCCAACCACGCTCGGGTAGTCAGATAAAGCACGATCACGACGCCGATCACGACGCCCATCTCCACGAACTCCCGGACCATTCGCTTGCCGCGGGTTGGGTTGACTTGGCTCTCTATAGCCTCTGTGCCTCTCGCGGTGTGAGTGCCACCGCTTGGGTCGGGGGCTGTCATGGGGTCTTGTCCCTGTGAGAGTCTCCGACCAGACGGTAGCACCCCGCTGGATGCACGCCCAAGGCCGCTCTCGGCTAGCGCTGTAGCGAGACGCTCGGGACTCACCATTCGCTTGCTCCCATTTTGCATATATGGACACCGAATGTGCAGCAGACTGAGGGCCAGCTTACAAGAGCAGCCCTCTGTTGCAATGGCTAGACGCTGGCAGGCTCAACCGGATACTGTGCAGCCGCAGGAACAAGCACAGGAGCGAACACGCTCAACGCGAGCGCGACCGACAGTCGCCGCACGTTTTACGCATCCTTGTCGCCCTTGTGGCTCTCGGCCGCTGGTCGTTGACCTCTGCTCCTCGACATAGGTGACCGCGGTCGTCGACCTCTGATGGTCGCCGTCGGTCGCGGGCGCTCGCGGACGGTCACGCCGGAGACGCTCAGCGTCCGCAGTAGCCGCTGTCGGGGCCGTGCTTCACGCAGGCCCAGCGGTTGAACAGCGCCACGTAGCGCGCCCTCTTCTGTTTGGTCGGGTCGTCCCAATACGCCCGCTGCGCAGCGCGAAACAGCTTGAGAAGCTCCACCTCCGACACCGAGGGAGGCACCGTAGTAGTCGTCGTGGTCGTTGGCGGAACCGTCGTCGTAGTCGTAGTGGTGGTCGTCGTGGTGGTGGTCGTGGTTGTTGTGGTTGTGGTGGTCGTCGCCAACGGGTCGACGGCGGTCTTGCAGAACAGATAGTGCGTCGCGACGAGCGTGACCGAAACCCCCTTCACGGCACTTTTAACACTTTTCGGGGCGGACTCGATCGCTTCTTTCGCCTTTTTGATCTGCTTGGCGACCCAATCCTTCTTGGCGGCGGCCGTCACGGCGAGGCCTCCGAGAGCCTTGATGACGATTTCTTCGGGAGCGCAGAGAGTTATGTAAAGGGCCTTGTAGACGCCTGGTAGGTGCTCCTCCAAATAGCTGCTTGCCGGTTCGATGACGAGCCCCGCGGCGCTCACCGCGGCGCCGGCGGCGGCCTTGAACGGATCGGTTATGTCGGCCCACAGCGTCTTGCGCTGGATCGGGTCGCCGGCGAACGGGTCCACCGGGCTGGAGCAGCCGGTGTGGGAGTCCACCTCCGCCCAGGCGACAACCAGACGGCCCTCAGCCTTCTTCACGTCGGGAGCGTAGAGCGTCTCGTCGTTGCTTCGCGACGCCCTCAGCGCAGGGAACGGCGCCATGTGCTGACCGGCCGGGCAGACATGCTCGCCGGGGTCGTGGCGCCATGTGCCCTTCTCCGGGTCCGGATCGGTGACAGTGACGGTCTTGGTGAGCGGAGCGACCCGCACACGGCGCGTCTCGTAGTTGAACACGTCTTCGGTGATTGTCTTGGTGAACGGCTCCACCCGCACCTGCTGGTTCCTGTAGTTGAACACCTCCACGGTCTTCGTCTCGGCGAACGGCGCGACCCGCACCCGGCGCGTCTCGTAGGCGATCCTTGTCTCGGTGAACGGCGCGACCCGCACCCGGCGCGTCTCGTAGTTGAACACAGGATAGATCCGAGTAGCGGTGAACGGGGCGACCCGCACCCGCCTGTACTCGCATCCGTGTATCGGGTGGCAAGCGCCCTTCACGGTCTTGTAGTAATACACGGCAACCGTCGCCGCGTGCGAGAACGGCGCGACCCGCACCCGCTGGTCCTCGTAGTTGTAGACAGGCACGACAACCGCATTGAGATTGTCGTTCACCGGCACCCGCCGCGTCTCGTAGTTGTAGACAGGGACAGTCCTTGTGGCAGTGAGCGGAGCGACCCGCACCCGCCGCGTCTCGTAGTTGAACACCTCCACGGTCCTCGACCCAGTGAACGGCTCGACCCGCACCCGCTGGTTCTCGTAGTTGTAGACAGGAACCGTGGTCGCCGCCGTCAACGGCTCATGAACCGGCTCATGAGCCGACACCGCCGGGACAAGCCCCCCCCCCCGCAACAGGCACAAGCACAGGCACGAACACGCTCAACACAAGCACAACCGACACACGACGCACAAGACACTTTTTCATTTCGTTGCTCCATTTCTAAGGATTGGACACCGTATGTGTAGCAGGCCAAAAACCCACACCGTATGTGTAGCAGGCCAAAAACCCGTTGTCTAGAGTCCCCGCTGGATTTGCGTACGCCAAGAGTCGCCGTCGGGCAGGGGTGCTAGACGCTGGCAGGCTGGCGGATACTGTGCAGCCGCAAGAACAAGCACAGGAGCGAGCACAACCGTGTTACGCAGCCTTGTCGCCCTCGTCGCCTTTGTCGCCGAACAGGTATCTCTCACAGAGCGACGGGACCCACAAGCCGAGCAGGATGGTGTGGAAATATGTCACGCCGCCCAACAACGCTCCGATGGCTAGAAAAAGCACGGCCCCAACGCCAAGCACGACTCCTAGTTCCACGAATCCCCGGATGACTCGCTTGCCGCGAGCTGGCTTGTTCTTGTTCGCAATGATGGACACCGAGTGCCAGCCGAGTAGGATGGCCGCGACGACGGCCACGGGGCCGACCACGGGGCCAGCACCCCCCCCCCACGGCACTCGGATGATTAGATAAAGCACGAACGCGATGCCCAGCACGGCTCCCATGGCTCCTAGCCCATCGATTCCCCGGATGACTCGCTTACCGCGGGTTTGCTTGACCTGGTTCTCTATGGCCTCTGTGCCTCTCGCGGTGTGAGCGCCACCGCTTGGGTCGGGGTCTGTCATGGGGTCTTGTTCCTGTGAGAGTCTCAGGCCAGACGGTAGCACCCCGCAGGGCCGGAAGCACGCCCAAGGCCGCGCCCGGCTAGCGGTGCTGTAGCGAGACGCTTGGGGTTCACCATTCGATTGCTTCATTTTTCATATATAGACACCTGAATGTGTAGCAGGCTGAGGGTCAGCTTGCAAGAGCAGCCCTCTGTTGCAATGGCTAGTTGAGTTCCTATGTCGATTGTGTTGGGGTGGGTCCGGATGCGGTTTGGGATGCGTCGTTTGGGGTTGCAGGTGGCTTCTCGTTTGATTTTGCCGTGGGTGGGGCGGTGTTGGCAGTGGCGGTGGCCTTGGGTGTCGGGTCGGCGGTCTGGGCGGTGGCGGTGGTGTGGATGGCTTTGTTGGTCTGTCGGTTTCCGCCTCGGTTGAGGCGGTGTCGTTGGACGCGTCCGGGGCTGGCTTCGATGGGTGCGGTGCCGTTGGCCATCGCGAACGCTGCTTTGGTTTTGGATCGTGTGGGGTCGCCGGTGCGGGCTGAGATTCCGGCTGGGGCTAGGTCGCCGGCGCCGTCGATGTCTCGCGAGGTGGTGCCTGTGGTGTTGACTGCTGTGCCGATGTCGTTTGTTGGCGCGGTGATCGTTTGTCGCCGCCGGCGCAGGGTTTTGACGCGGTCGTTGGCGATGCGTGCCCTGGCGCTGTTGTCGCCCGTGGCATGCGGGCGGCGGAGTCGAGGGCTTTGGCGCTGGTCAGCCGGCCGGTGCGGTGGCGGTATCCGGGGCGCAGCCGGGGCGAATCGGCGTGGAGCCGGTTGATCAACTGGGTGCGTTGGGAGACCAGTTCACAGCGGCAGCGGGCCGGGTTGCGCAGTTCTTCGACGGCTCCGTCGGGCCGTGGTGGGGGCAAAGCCGGTTCGCGCAGACCGACGCGGGCGATCGCCGCAGCGTCGGCGGGGTCGGTCTTTGTGCCGGTGCGTTGACGGCGCCGGGCGGCCGCGGTCATGTTCGGGGGGACCTCACAAACCTTGACGCCAGCTCCGACAAGGACCTTCACCACGGGACGGCCGTAGTTGCCTGAACCCTCAACAGCGACCAGATCGGGGTCATAAGCAGAGATCCAGCAGGCCAGTTCAGCGTAACCGGCGGGGGCGTTCGCGAAGCCGCGATGCCCCAGCGCCCGGCCGGCATCGTCGACTGCGCATGCTGCGAGGGTGTCTTTGCGGGTATCGACGCCCACCACTGTCATGGGATTCCTCCTCTGGCTCGAGTTGTGACAAGCCGGCCTCGGCGGTGCGCACACATGCGTCGGGCCGCCAAACCGGGGTGTTCACGCTCCTATCAAGCGACACCGCCAAAACAGCGAACCGACGGGGAGACACCCAACCAGAAAGCCACCACCACCACCACAGCAAGGCACGCAATGGCGAGTCATCCCCGTCGGCGCTGCCACACCCCCAACACTGCCACGCATGTACTGTGCAGTGAAGTTCCCCCCTTTTTGTGGAGGCGTGCTCTATAAGGAGGGGCTGTGTCCAGACTGCGAGGGAACTTTGGGCGGGGGTTCCGTGATGGGGCTGTGCGGATCGTCGACGAGACCGGCAAGCCGGTGGCTGAGATCGCCCGGGATCTCGGCGTGAACGAGGGCACGCTCGGGAACTGGGTGCGAAGGGACCGCGTCGAGCAGGCCGGTGGGCTGGGCTCTGATGAGCGGGCCGAGCTTGTGCGGTTGCGCAAGGAGAACGCGACTTTGCGGATGGAGCGTGATGTGCTCAAACGATCCGCAATCGTTCAGGTGAGCGGGGCGACGCGGTGACAGCCGAGACAGCCGGGTTCATCGCT
>JAPOYA010000005.1 GCA_026706815.1 Acidimicrobiaceae bacterium
TCACAGCGACGGCCAGGGGAGTGAGCGTCTCGTTGGCGGTGCGGAATGCGGTAACCAGCAGGGCCGCTACGACGCCGAACAGGACGCCTGCCAGCAGACCGCTGACGACTATGAACCCGGTGACCCTGGTTGCGGTCTGGATTGCTGTCGAGTTCTCGATCAAGGCGTCTGCAATCTTGGAAGGTGCAGGAAGCACGAAGCCGTCCGGTCGGGTCAGCCCCAAGAGCAGCTCCCAGCCGCCGAACCCGATCACTGCGGCGAGTATGGGAGGCGAGAACTGGCGCAGTGCTTTCATTGCGTCTGGGCTTTCACTGCGACTCGCCTGCTCGAAGAACCTTGCGCACGGCGCTGACGTTGGCGAAGAACTGCGGGGCGTCGCGTGCGGTGTCGTCCCGCGTGCCCAGGTCGTTGTCGATCACCGCGGCGATCCTCCCGGGCCGAGGCGACATCACCACCACTTTGGTCGACAGGAAAACGGCTTCAGAAATGGAATGGGTCACGAAGATCACCGTGGTCTCGGTCTCCGACCAGATTCGCAACAGCTCGTTCTGCATGTGCTCGCGGGTCATTTCATCGAGGGCGCCGAACGGCTCGTCCATCAACAACAACGCGGGCTCGAAGGACATGGCTCGGGCGATGGCAACCCTCTGGGCCATCCCCCCCGAGAGCTCCAGCGGGTGGTGATGTGCGAAGTCTTCGAGCTTCACCAATTCAAGCATCTCCTTGGAGCGGCGGCGACGGTCCGCCGCTCTCCAGCCCATCAACTCCAGGGGAAGCTCGATGTTGCGGGAGACGTCGCGCCAGTCGAACAGGCCCGCCTTCTGGAAAACCATCGAGTAGTCCCGGTCGAGCCGGGCTTGATCGGCGGACTTGCCGTTGACGAGGACGGTTCCCGAGGTGCTGTCGACGAGCGCGGCGACCAGGCGCAGCAGGGTGCTCTTGCCGCATCCCGAAGGGCCGATGAGGGTGACGAAATCGCCGGCGCCAACGTTCAGGTCGATGTTGTCCAGGGCCAGCACCTCGTTGGCCTCCCCGGGGTTGAAAACCTTGGTCGCTCCGCGGATCTCAACTGCGGGCATTCTCTCGGAAGTCACAGACTCAGCGGTCACAGAATCGCCTCCGTTCCTTTCCGGCGCACCAGCGAATATTCGAGCAGTGAGATGCACAAGAAGACGAATATCCCCAGGGCTGCCGCGCCCAGCACCGCTACGTACAGGCGCTCGGGGCCGGTCGTGTAGCGCTGGGCCTCCAACAGGATTCGCCGTCCCAGACCGCCGGTCACGCCGGCCGATATCTCGCCGACGATCGCACCCACCACGCTTGCTGTCGCCGCGATCTTGAACGCCGAGAACAGATAGGGCAGCGACGCCGGAAGCCGCAGGCGCCAAAGGGTCTGCCCTCTTCGGGCCGCGTAGGAGTCCATGAGCTCGAGGGCTTCCGACGAAGGAGAGTGCAGACCTCGCAGGCCGTTGATTGCGACCGGGAAGAAGGTGAGATATGTGGCGATGAGAGACACGGACATCCAGTCGTGCCACTCCCAGGGCAGGAAGTCCATGTTCTTGCGTCCCCAGATCACCACGATCGGGGCGATGGCGATCAGCGGGATGGTCTGGCTTGCGATCACATGCGGCACCAGTGCCCGCTCCAGCAGCCGCGACGACGACAGGACGATGGCGATGGCCAAGCCGACGATCACGCCGGCCGAGAACCCCACAGCCGCCTCACGAAGTGTGAAAGCCGCCTCCCGCAGCACTATCGACCCGAAGGCCTCGTCGAGGCCCCGGGGCGCGTCGAAGACGCCGGCGATGATCTCGAGAACAGAGGGCATTGTCAGGTCGTCTGTGCGCGGCAGGATCGAGCCGACAACGGGCCAGTCGGTCTGGGCGTCGTCGATCGACTGCCCGAAACCCTTGTATGCGGAGTACGCCGCCATGAGCAGGCCAACGAAGAGGGCGAACACGATCGCCTGGCGGATGGATCCCCGCAGTCGTTTCAAGCCCATTGCGCCTTTCTCGCCGTTTCAGCCGTTCACAGCGGGGATGATCCGCTGGCCGTAGGCGTTCAGCGTCTCGTCTTTTTGATCATGCATCAGATAGACGGCGAATTGATCGACCCCGAGGTCGCGCAGCTCTCGCAAGCGGTCGATGTGGTTGTCCTCGTCTCCGAGGATGCAGAACCGGTCGATGACCGCATCGGGGACGAACTCTGTGTGGACTGCCCCGGAGCGGCCGTGCTCCGCGTAGTCGTAGCCCTCGCGGCCCTTGATGTAATCGGTCAGGGCAGTCGGGACCGCGTCGCTGCTTTCGCCGTAGCGTCCGACCAGATCGGCGACATGGTTGCCGACCATCCCTCCGAACCAGCGGCACTGGTCTCGTTGATGGCCCAGATCGGAGCCGACGTAGGCGGGCGCGGCGACGCAGATATAGAGATCGTCGGGATCCCGGCCGGCCTCCGCGGCCGCTCTGCGGACCGCGGCGATGGTCCAAGCCGCGATCTGGGGATCGGCCAGCTGCAGGATGAAGCCGTCGGCCACGGTCCCGCAGAGATGGAGCGCCTTGGGCCCGTAGGCGGCCATCCACACGTCGAGCCTGCTGTCGCGGCTCCACGGAAAGTGCTGGGCAGTGCCGTTGTACTCGACTTCTCGTCCCTCGGCCAGGCCCTTGATCACCGCTATCGACTCGCCCAGAGTCGCGAGGTTGATGGGCTTGCCGCCGATCACCCGCAGGGCCGAGTCTCCCCGGCCGATGCCGCAGACCGTGCGGTTGCCGAACATGTCGTTGAGCGTGGCGAACAGCGAAGCGGTGACGGTCCAGTCGCGGGTGCCGGGGTTGGTCACCATCGGCCCCACCATCATCTTGTTGGTCGCCGACAGCATCTGGCTGTAGACGACGAAGGGCTCCTGCCACAGCACATGGCTGTCGAACGTCCAGCCATGGCTGAAGCCCAAGGTCTCAGCCCGCTGTGCGAGATCCACCACCCGCCAGGCGGGGGGATCAGTTTGGAGGACAACGCCGAAGTCCATGAATGCTCCCGGGATATGCGTCTACTGGATATGCGCCTACTGGAGGTATTGGCAGAGGCTGCGAGGAAGGTAGCGACCGTCGCCTTTGCGCCCCAGATAATGTCCGTTGTCCACGATCACCTTGCCCCGTGACAGAACCGTGTCGACATGGCCGGTCACCTCGACTCCCTCATAGGCGGAGTGGTCCATGTTCATGTGGTGGTTGTCGACGCTGATCGTCCAGACCTTGTCGGGGTCGTAGACCACGATGTCGGCGTCTGAGCCGGCGGCGATGATCCCCTTGCGCGGATAGAGGCCCATCATGCGGGCCGGCGTGGTGGCGCACAGTTCCACCCAGCGGGCGAGTCCGATCTCGCCGGTGCGCACGCCCTGGTAGATCATGTCCATGCGGTGCTCGACTCCGCCGATGCCGTTGGGGATGGCGCGGAAGTCATCGAGCCCGAGCTCTTTCTGCTCCTTCATGCAGAACGGGCAGTGGTCGGTGGACACGACGGCCAGATCGTTGCTGCGCAGCCCCCTCCACAGCTCCTGTTGGTGGTGCTCGCGGTGTGAGCGCAATGGGGTCGAGCAGACATAGGCAGCACCCTCGAAACCGGGTCGGTCGAGGTGATCCTCCAGGCTGAAGTACAGGTATTGGGGGCACGTCTCGGCGAACACGTTCATGTCGCGGTCGCGGGCGATCGCCACCTGCTCGAGGGCCTCGCGCGCCGACAGATGCACGATGTAGAGCGGGGCAGCCCCCACCTTGGCCAGTTGGATTGCCCGATGGGTGGCCTCGGACTCCAGCTCCTTGCGCCGCACGTAGCCGTGGTTCACCGGGCTGGTGTCGCCGCGCTCGAAGGCCTGCTCGGCCAACACGTCGATGGCCAGCCCGTTCTCGGCGTGCATCATGATGAGCCCGCCGTTGCCCGCGGCTTGCTGCATGGCCCGCAGGATCTGGCCGTCGTCGGAATAGAACACCCCGGGGTAGGCCATGAACAGCTTGAAGCTGGTGATTCCCTCGTCGACGAGCAGATCCATCTCCTTGAGGGAGTCGTTGGTGACGTCGCCGATGATCATGTGAAAGCCGTAGTCCACGGCGCAGTTGCCCTCGGCTTTGGCCATCCACACATCGAGGCTGTCGCGGACGGCTTCGCCGTAGCGCTGGACCGCGAAGTCCACAATGGTGGTGGTGCCGCCCCAGGCCGCGGCCCGGGTGCCCGATTCGAAGTCGTCGGAGGCCTCCGTGCCTCCGAAGGGCAGCTCCATGTGGGTATGGACGTCCACACCGCCGGGCACCACCAGCTTGCCGCCGGCGTCGATGACCTGAGCGCTCGCTTCGGCTGCGGTGGCGATGGCGCTGCCGGGTTGCAGGACAGCGGCTATCTGTTCTCCGTCGATCAGCACTTCCGCGGGAGCGGCGCCGGTGGGGGCGACCACGGTGCCTCCTTTGATCAGTGTCGTCATGTCGGTCTTCTCCAATACTTGCGGTTCAGCGGCTCAGGGTGCTGTCAGCCCTCCGTACATGTCGGGCCGGCGGTCGCGGTAGAACGCCCACTGGTCGCGGACCTCTGCGATCTCGGCGAGGTCCAGCTCGCGTATCACCAACTCCTCGGCCCGGTCCGAGGCGGCGCCGTCGAGGATCTGGCCTCGCGGGGTGGCAAAGTAGGAAGTCCCGTAGAAGTCGTTGTCGCCCAGGGGCTCTACCCCTACCCGGTTGATGGCGCCCACGAAGTACATGTTGGCGGCTGCCGAGGAAGTCTGCTCGAGTTGCCAGAGATAGGCCGAAAGCCCGCGGCTGGTAGCCGAGGGGTTGAAGACGATCTGCGCGCCGCCGAGCCCCAGGGCTCGCCAACCCTCGGGAAAGTGCCGGTCGTAGCAGATGTAGACGGCCACTCTCCCGACTGCCGTGTCGAATACCGGATAACCCAGATTTCCGGGGCGAAAATAGAACTTCTCCCAGAATCCCTTCACCTGAGGGATGTGAGTCTTTCGGTATTTGCCCAGGTAGGAACCGTCCGCGTCGATGACTGCGGCCGTGTTGTACAGGATTCCTGGCTGTTCCTGCTCGTACATGGGCAGCACGATCACCATTTCATGGCGAGCGGCCAACTCTTGGAAGCGCTTCGTGGTTGGACCGTCGGGAACGGCCTCGGCGTACGAGTAGAACTCAGTGTCTTGGACCTGGCAGAAGTAGGGCCCGTAGAACAGCTCTTGAAAGCACATGACCTGAGTGCCTGCGGCAGCGGCTTCCGCAACGTATTTCTCGTGGACCTCGATCATCGATTCTTTGTCGCCCGTCCACGCAACTTGCACGATCGCCGCGTTCACTGTGTCAGCCATTCGCCCTCTCCCTTCTCCCGCTGTTTCTCCAGCTTCTCCCTGACGTCGGCGCGCAGCCGACCCTGGTCTCCGTGGCTCTGCTGAATTGACTGTAGTTCAAGTTCTTCCCTCGTTCCCGAGCTTCTCTGTGCTGTTGTCTCAGTCGCCCATTGCCTCGGCGGCCCGGCGGGCCAGTTCGTCATGGTCCACGTCCTCCACACGGGTTGCGACACCCCAGCGGTGTCCCCAGGGATCGAGGAACTGTCCGGCGCGGTCGCCGTAGAATTGCTTTGAGACCGGGCGCAGTTCGGTCGCCCCCGCCGCCAACGCGGCCGCGAAAGTCGCATCCACATCCTCCACGTAGACGTTCAGCGACACTGCCGTCCCGCCGAGAGTCTTGGGGCCGACCACTCCGATTTCGGCGTATTCGTCGGAGATCATCACCAGCGAGTCGTCAAACTCCAACTCGGCATGTCCGACCTTGCCCCCGTCTGGAATGCGCATCCGCTCGGTGGCGCCGAGCACGCTTGTATAGAACTCGATGGCATCGTTCGCTCCGTCGACGCAGAGCGCGGGAGTCAGTTTCGGGTAGTCGTCCGGAATCGGATTCGCCATTGGCTGTTCTCCTTTCGAGCAGGCATTGAGCAGGCGAGTGAAGACCGATAGTATCCGCGGCTGTTCGTCGATGGACAGCGATGCGGGGGATCAGTGCCAGACGCCAAGAGTACGGGACTGGAGCTCCTGGGCGCTGCGGGCGTGACTGTCGGCGGTGACAGGCCCCAGGACATCCATGTCCACGACGACCGGCTCTGGTCGCGGGTTCTCAGGGACCGGGAACTGGGTCTGGGCGAGTCGTACATGGATGGCTGGTGGGACGCCAACCGACTCGACGAGTTCTTGACCGTCGTCCAGACAGCCGATCTCCGGTCAATGGTGACGCCGAGCCCCCAGTTGCTGGTCATGGGGGTCAAGGCCGCGATCATGAACCAGCAGTCGAAGGCGAGGGCCCGCCGCAACGCACGGGCCCATTACAACATCGGCAACGACCTGTACGAGCGAATGCTCGACAAGCGGATGATCTACTCGTGCGCTTATTGGCGCGACGTCGCCGAAGACGGCGATCCCTGCTCTGCAGGCTCAGAAGACGGGGTGGAGCGCACTGCTCTGGATCGGGCACAAGAAGCCAAGCTGGATCTCATTTGCCGGAAATTGGGCCTTGAACCGGGGATGACGCTGCTTGACATCGGCTGTGGCTGGGGTGGTTTCGCACAGTTCGCGGCAGAGCGCTGCCGGGTTGAGGTGACGGGAATATCCCCAGCTGAAGAGCAGACAGTCCTCGCGAGGCAACGTTGCAGCGGCCTGCCGGTGAGGATTGTGCAGGCCGACTATCGCGATCTCGAAGGCGCCTATGACCGCATCACCTCGATTGGAATGATGGAGCATGTGGGCCCGAAGAACCTGCCCACCTTCTTCGACAAGTGCCGCGACCTCCTGAATCCCGACGGGATGATGCTGCACCACACCATCGGCTCGAACGACTGGCGCACGTCGGGCGACCCCTGGTTCGATCGGTACATCTTTCCGGGTGGCGTCCTGCCCTCGCTCGGCCAGATCGCCAAAGCGGCGCAATCCCACTGGACGATCGAGGACGTCCACAACTTCGGTCCGTACTACACGCGCACGCTGTCGGCTTGGGACGCCAACATTTCATCCCGCTGGCATGAGATCCCGCACTATGACGAGCGTTTCCGGCGGATGTGGCACTACTACTTGATGAGTTCGGCAGCGGGCTTCCAAGCACGCGCCATTCAGCTCTGGCAGATCGTGTTCACTCGGTCCAAACGCGGTCTGCCGATCTGGACTCCGGTCCGCTGACGCTCAGCGCGGATTCACAGAAGTCTCAGAACTGCTGCTCCTCGGTGCTGCCCTTGAGCGCCAGAGTCGATGCTGTGCCACCGGAGATCACCGTCGCCACATCGTCGAAGTAGCCCGCCCCGACCTCGCGTTGGTGGCGCGTGGCGGTGTAGCCCCCGCCTTCCATCGCGAATTCGCGTTGCTGCAATTCGACATAGGCCGACATGTCTGAAGAGTTGTAGCCCTGTGCCAGCTCGAAGGCGGAGGCGTTGAGGGCGTGCCATCCCGCGAGGGTGATGAACTGGAATGCATAGCCCATTGAGCCCAGCTCCTTTTGGAACTTGGCGATCGTCGTGTCATCCAGCGCTGCAGACCAGTTGAACGACGGAGAGCAGTTGTAGGCCAGCAACTTGCCGGGATGCTCGGCATGGATCGCCTCGGCGAAGCGTCGCGCTTCGTTGAGATCGGGTGTGGACGTCTCGCACCAGATCAGGTCGCAGTAGGGGGCGTACGCGAGGCTGCGCTTGATGGGCGTTGCCAGACCCGGCTCGGTGTAGAAGAAACCCTCTGCCGAGCGGTCACCGGTGAGGAACTCGCGGTCCCGTTCGTCGATATCGCTGGTGATGAGGTTGGCGCCGAGCGCGTCCGTTCGGGCAACAATGATCGTGTCGACGCCGGCCACGTCTGCAGCCAGGCGAGCCGCGGTCAGAGTTGAAATGTGCTGCTGGGTCGGGATCAGCACCTTTCCTCCCATGTGGCCGCACTTTTTGGCTGAACTCAGCTGGTCTTCCCAATGAACCCCGGCGGCGCCGGCCTCGATCATCGACTTCATCAGCTCAAAGGCGTTGAGAGGCCCGCCGAAGCCGGCTTCTGCGTCCGCCACGATCGGCAGCAGGTAGTCCACGTTGGGGGAGCCAGACGTCTCTGACCATTCGATCTGATCGGCGCGTCGCAAAGCGTTGTTGATCCGAGCCACGACCGAGGGCACTGAATTCGACGGGTACAGCGACTGGTCGGGATACACATGGCCCGAGAGGTTCGCGTCGCCTGCGACCTGCCAGCCCGACAGGTAGACGGCCGGGAGGCCGGCTTTGGCGTACTGGATGGCCTGGCCGCCGGTCATGGCGCCCAGGGCGTGTACATAGTCCATCGTCTGAAGCCGGCGCCAAAGCTTGGCCGCTCCCTGTCTGGCCAGTGTCAGCTCAGGGGTTACCGAGCCGCGTAGGCGCACGACGTCCGCGGCCGTGTAGTCGCGGGCGAGCCCGGCCCAACGCTCATTGGCAGCCCAGTCCGCAGAGAGCGCTGTCACCTGCTCGTCGAAGCTGGGATTCTTGGACTTTGGCGGATTGGCGGTCATCTGATGCCTCCTGGTCTCTGTGTATTCGTTCGGGGTATGCGTTCGGGCAGCGACTCGGTGTTCACAACAGCCGGCAGGCCTCGGTGGTGAGGAACTCGTGGTAGTCGCCGGTTGTGGTGAGCTTCTGAAGCAGTTCACGTGCCTCGACGAAGCGCCCAGTCGCCCACGCCGCTTCGCCGAGTTCGATGCGCAGCATCTCGGTCTCTTCGTCTATGAGCTGATCCAGCAGCCTGTGGTCAAGAGTGAGTCCGTTCGAGAGCTGCACCTGGTGATGGCGCCACTGCCAGAGTTGTGCTCGGCACACCTCGGCCATGGCAGTGTCTTCGAGGTGGTCGTCGATCGGAACGGCCGCGTTGCCGACGAGCCACTCGCCGAGATAGCGGACCACGATGCGGATGTTGGTGCGTACGCCGACCTCGGAGACCGAGCCGCGGGCACAGGACACGGCGAGCAGGTCTCCGGCTGTGACATAGACGTCGTCTCGTTGTCGTTCAACCTGGTTTGGCCTGTTGCCGAGCACCTTGTCGAACTCGGCGGCGGCGGTGGGAACGATCTGGGGCACCGCGATCCGGGTTCCGTCGAAGCCGTCTCCCGCTTCGCGTCGTTTGTCCGCCGCAACCCCGCGCAGCGCGCCCGCCGTGCGCGTCGGGTCGTCGGCGTCGGGAATGACCCCCGACATGCCGCCTATGGCGTGGGCGCCGCGGCGATGACAAGTCGATACCAACAACTCGGTGAAAGCTCGCATGAACGGAGTTCTGACCGTTATCTGGTCGCGGTCCGGAAGCAGGAAGTCAGGGTTGTTCCGGAAGGTCTTGGCGACGCTGAAGAGATAGTCCCAGTTGCCGGCGTGGAGGCCGGTGATGCGGTCGCGCAACTCGAACAGGATTTCGTCCATCTCAAAGGCTGCCAAGATGGTCTCGACCAGCACCGTGACCCGGATGGCGCCGCGTTGCAGATCGAAGCGGTCCTCTGTGTAGTCGAACACCTGGTTCCAGAGGCGGGCGTCCGCTCGGCCTTCCAGTTTCGGGAGGTAGAAGTACGGCCCGCTGCCGTGTTCGATCGCGGTGTCGAAATTATGGAAGAAGCAAAGCCCGAAGTCGGCCAGGGCTGCCGAGATCGGCCGACCGTCGACGGTTATGCGCGACTCGTCGAGATGCCATGCCCGGGTGCGCACCATCAGGGCGGCTGACTGATCGTCGAGGTCCGTCAACTCGCCTGCGTAGGCCGCTTTGACGTTGGCCTGGCCGGTCAGAATGTTGTGCCAGGTGGGCGACGTCGCGTCTTCGAAGTCAGCCATGAAGACCTTGGCGCCCGAATTCAGGGCTTCGATCATGAACTCGGCGGTGACCGGGCCGGTGACCTCGGTGCGGCGGTCCGCGAGGTCGGGCGGGGGAGGGGCGACGCCCCACTCGCCTGAGCGGATGTGCGCTGTCTCGGGCCGGAAGGCTGGAAGGCGGCCGGCGTCGATTTGTCTTTGGCGGATGACTCGGTCTGCCAGCAGTCTCTGCCTCCCCGACTCGAAATTGTGGTGCAGGTCTGAGAGGAAGTCGGCTGCCTGCTCGGTCACGATCGCGTCGGCCAAGGGGTGGGGTGTTACGGCGCAGCGAGGCAGTGTCATCGGCACAATCAAGTATGAGTTGCTTGGGTATAAATATTGCTAGAAATGTGTTGAAACATTCGTGTATGAGTTTGCGATAATCAAAAAATCTGCCATTCTTGTACAATGGCAGACCAATTCGACCTACTTGTGCTGGGCAGCAGAGTGCGCCATGCACGTCGACGCGCCGGGGTCACGCTCGCCGAAGCCGGCGAACTCGTGAACCGCCCGGCGCCGTATCTGTCGCAACTCGAAACCGGCAAAGTCGAACCGAAGCTCACGCTCCTGGGCGAACTCGCCGAGATACTCGGTACGACAACGGCGGATTTTCTTTCTCCGGATCCCCCGAATCGCCGCGCATTCCTGGAGATCTCTCTGGCCCGTGCCCAAAGCGAGCCTGCCTATCGAGCACTCGGCTTGCCGCGCCTGAAACCCTCGGCCAAAGTCGCCGACGACGTCTTGGAGCATCTTGTCGCGCTCTGGGACGAACTGGGCCGTCAGAGCAGCGAGATGCGACAGGACCGTCCGACCGAGGCCCGTTTCGCAGACGTCGCCAGGTCGGCCAACATCGCGCTGCGCGCCGAAATGCGCGAACGGGCAAATCACTATCCTGAAATCGAGGCGATCGCCGCACAGGCGCTCGCTGATGCCAACTACCCCGGAACCGGCCCGATCAGCGAGAGAGTCCTGACCGAGCTTGTGGCCAACCAGGGATTCACGATAGAACGGGTCCGTGCGATGCCCCCGACGGCGCGCAGCATCACCGACACCCGCGACAAGATCATCTTCATACCCGACCGAGGGGGACTGAAGATCCGCGAGGCCCGATCCGTGGTGCTGCACACACTCGGACATTTCGCGCTTGCGCACCACGAGACCAGCGACTTCGCCGAATACCTTCGCCAACGCATCGAGTCCAACTATTTCGCGGCGGCGGTTCTCGCCCCCGAAGGGCCGGCGGTCGACTTCCTTCGTGAAGCCCAAGCCGCTGACGACATCTCGGTAGAGGACCTGAAGGAGATCTTCTACATCTCATACGAGATGGCCGCCCACCGCTTCACCAATCTCGCCACGCGTCACCTGGGCATCCCCTGCCACTTCCTGCGCACGGACAGGGAAGGCGTTGTCAACAAGGCCTACGAGAACGACGGGATCCGTTTTCCGGCGGCGCCCGATGGCGGTCTCGAGGGCCAACGGGTCCCGCGTCAGTGGGGGAGCCGCCAAGCTTGGAACGCTTCGGGGAGTTTTCTGCTGCACAGCCAGTTCACCGTCACCAACGGCGGGGAGTACTTCTGCACCACGTACATCGAGACTGAAACGGACCGCTGGCCCCACGCCATCACGCTGGGCACAGCGGCGGAGCACGCGCACTATTTCCGCGGATCAGACACGCTTCGCAAGGAATATGCGCGAGACCGCGAGATCGAACCGGATCCAGCCCTGGTGAGCGAATGGAAGGACATAACTTGGCCGTCGGCCGCGGAGCGCAGCCATGTGCTTTCCGCCCTTCCGCCCTCAGATCTCGAATTCAGTCCGTTCCCGGGAATCGACCTGCTCGACGTGTACAGATTTCTGGAGCGCCAACGGCGCAGCCGACGACCTTGACAGCCGACGATCCAGACGACGGTCTCATCGCGCCGCCAGCAGCACCTGGTCGATTGCCGCGGTCGCAATGTGGACCAGTTCTCTGCGTCCGGTGCCGACGGCCACCGCGATCACATCGGTTCCAACCGCTTGCAGTCGTCCGTCGACGCATTCATCTCCGACGGTCACCACAACACTCGCTTGGTCGGCGACCAGCTCGTCGAGCGTGTCTGCCAGAACCACCGGTGACAGTCGGCGCGCGCCGGTCACGGGGCGGTCTGTCGGCGAGGTTCTTATCGTGGCGACCGCCCTGGTCGGGATGAGCAGGTCGCCTTCGCGGCCGCGCAGGAAGACAAAGTCAGAGCCGACAGCAATGACCTGGCCCTCGCAGACCTGTCCACCAGCGGTTTTGACCGTTGTCGGCAGGCATCGCTCGGCCAGATCGAGAAGCACTCCAGCGACACAGGACTCCTGCGTTGCCTGCTGTTCAAGTGATCGCTGACGGGCTCGGGAAGAGGCAGCTTCATCGACTCGGCAATCGGCCAGCCAGCCGGACAAGTCGGCAAGGGCGTCGTCGCAGTCGCTGTCGATCGGCTTCCTGTAGGTCGTACTCGACCACCATGCCGTCGACGCATTGGCGGCGTCGTCGCAGTCGCTGTCGATCGGCTTCCTGTAGAGCTTTCTGTTCATGAAATCCCGAGGGTAGCGCTAATATCAAGGTGACCGATGACCGAACACACCCTCACCCTCCACATTCCCGGCAATCATCTGATGGGGGCGCTGCTAGGTGAGTACGATCAGCATCTGCGTCACATAGAAGACGCATTCCCCGATACCACGGTGACTGTGCGGGGCAATGAGGTGCATCTTTCGGGGCCGGGCGCCGGAGCCGCCAGAACGACCTTCGAGGAGCTCGTGCTGCTCGCTGAGAACGGCCAACGCCTGGATCTCAACACCCTCGACTCCACTATCGACATGGTGCGGGCTGACGAACGACCCTCAAGCGTCTTGACGCACGAGATTCTCCGCGCTGACCGAGGCAGGGTGGTCCGCCCCAAGTCGAGCGGACAGAAACGATACGTCGAAGCGATAGAGGACAACGTCGTCACCTTCGGGATCGGTCCAGCGGGCACAGGGAAATCCTGGTTGGCGGTGGCTACCGCGGTTGCGGCGCTTCAAGCCGGCGCGGTTGAGCGCATCATCCTCACCCGTCCGGCGGTTGAGGCAGGTGAGCGGCTCGGGTTTCTGCCTGGTGACCTGATGGCCAAGGTGGACCCGTATCTTCGCCCGCTGTATGACGCGCTTCACGATATGGCCGGCGCCGACGGTGTTGAACGGCTGATGGAAAGAGGCGTTGTCGAGGTGGCGCCGCTTGCGTTCATGCGAGGACGCACGCTCAATTCGTCGTTCATAATCCTCGACGAGGCCCAGAACACCACGGCCGAGCAGATGAAGATGTTCTTGACCAGGATCGGTCATGGCTCCAAAGCCGTCGTCACCGGCGACATCACCCAAGTCGACGTTGCCACCGGGCGCAGCGGGCTCTCTGGTTTGGAGCCGATTCTGGGAGGTATCGACGGTATCGGCTTTGTCCGGCTCTCCAAGCGCGATGTCGTCCGTCATCGCATCGTGCAGGAGATCGTCGACGCCTACGAGAAAGCGAACGGCGGGAAGGCGAACGATGCCGGTCGAGCCGACGGTGGGCCTAGGTGAACGAGGCAGCCGGCCCGGTGGTGGTGGTGCTCGACGAGCAGGGCGGCATCGAAATCGACAGTGGTCGCTGGCAGCGTCTTGCTTCGGGAGCGCTCGTGTCCTCAGGCGTCGTGAGCGGGGAGCTCAATCTGATTTTCGTCGACGAAGCGACGATGACCCGACTGAACCACGAGCACATGGGCAACGGCTATGCGACCGATGTGCTGTCGTTCCCCATTGACGGACCAGCCACTGTTGAGTCGAGCGCAGCCGAGTCGGGCGAGTCTCTGATCGGTGATGTGGTCGTCTGTCCCGCTCAGGCAGCGGTGCAGGCACGCGACCACGAGGGGCAACGGGGGCACGACGGTTCTCTCGAAGACGAACTGGCGCTGCTGATCGTTCACGGTGTGCTGCATGTGCTTGGACACGACCACTACGACACGGCGACCGCGAACCGAATGCAGTCCTGCGAGCAGGCTCTCCTCCGCCGACACCACCGCGCATGATCTGGGTGCTGACAGCCGTAGCGGCAGCGCTGATCGCAGGGCTCGTCGCCGGGGTCGCACTGACGCTGGCGGATCGTATTCCGAAGCGCTTCTTGACGAGGCGCGCTGAAGCGCCGGTCGCTTCTGAAGACGAGTTGATCGCCCTCACCGAAGCGGCGGCTGCTGACGACGTGATCGATGATGAGGAACGGGAGCTGATCGAGTCGGTGTTCGCGCTGGACGACACGATCGTGCGCGAAGTGATGGTGCCGCGCACCGACATGGTCGCAGTCGCATCCGACATCAGCATCACCGCGGTTGTGGATCTCGCCATCGAGAAGGGATTGAGTCGCCTCCCGGTGTTCGCGGACGACATCGACGACATAGTCGGCGTCTGCTTGATGAAGGACCTGACTCGTGCCGAACGGGCCGGACGCGGCGACCGGCATGTGCGGACCGTGATGCGGCGGGCGCGCTTCGTGCCGGAGACCAAGCATGCGGGCGATCTTCTGCGAGAGATGCAGGCGGGTCGCTGTCACCTTGCTGTTGCCGTCGACGAATACGGCGGCACCGCGGGCCTGGTCACCCTCGAGGACGTCGTGGAAGAGCTGGTTGGCGAGATCGTCGACGAGTTCGACGTTGAAGAGCCGCTGGTCGAGCCTCTCGCCGGCGGGGAAGCTCTGGTACACGGGCGGATGCCGATCGATCAGCTCAATTCCCTGGTGCGGTCCAAGCTCGGGCGGGGAGACTGGGACACTGTCGGCGGCCTGATATTCAGCACTCTGGGCCATGTCCCGACGGTCGGCGAGTCGATTGAAGAAGGCGGTGTGCTTCTCAAGGTCGAGCGTATGGAGGGTCGCCGGATCACCAAAGTGCGTCTCACTCCAGTCGCGTCCAACTCCAACCAAGCCCCTGCACAGAGGAACGCAGCCGATGGATGAGCGCCCGGCCACGGGGTCGGGGGCCAGTCACGATGAGCGCTCGGGTTTCGTCACACTCATCGGGCGTCCCAACGCCGGAAAATCGACGTTGTTGAACAAGATTCTCGGATTCAAGGCGTCGATCGTCTCCGACAAGCCCCAAACAACCCGCACTCAGACACGAGGGGTTCTGAATCGTGATGGCGCCCAGTTGGTGTTTGTCGACACGCCCGGCATCCACAAGCCCCGGACCGCCCTCGGCGCCAGCCTCAACGCCACCGCCAACCAGGCGAGCTCGCAGGTCGACGTTGTGTGCTTCGTGCTCGATGCAACCGCGCCCTACGGCCGCGGCGACGCCTCCATCGCTGAGCGCTTGCCACAGGGCTCTGTGATTGTCGTGACCAAAGCTGACATTGCCTCGCGCCGACAGATCGCCCGGCAACTTGCGGCCACAAGTCACCTCGACGCCGCGCAGTGGTTCCCGGTGAGCGGAAGAACCGGGGAAGGCATAGACGACTTGGTTGCCTGTCTGATCGAGAGAATGCCCTCGGGGCCGCGTCTGTATCCCGCCGAGATGCTCACCGACGTCGGAGACGAGTTCTGGGTGGCAGAACTCGTGCGCGAGAAATTACTGGCCTTGACTCGCGACGAACTGCCCCACAGTGTGGCGACCAGGGTCACCGAATGGGAGTGGCCGCGGATTCGGTGCGAGATCCTTGTTGAACGCGAGTCTCAGAAACCGATGGTGATAGGGAAGGGTGGAGCGGTGCTCAAGAAAGTCGGCACTGCGGTTCGCGCCGAAATCGGCGAAGAGGCCTATATCGAGCTCTTCGTGAAGGTGGAGAAGAACTGGCAACGCCGCTCCGAGCTGGTCCAACGCCTCGGCTACTAGTAGCGACGGCTGCCGGTCCAGTCCCGAGCATTCGGCTAATCCCCTCGCAACCCTCTGAGCAGGTTCTCGGCTTCGCTGCGGTCTCTGGTTCTGCGCATCGGGGGAAGAGCCCCGAGCAGGGCCCAGCGGTAGCTGCGCGAGGTCGCCAGCCGAGGGTCCAGCACGGCCACCACTCCGCAGTCCGTCGCGGAGCGAATGAGCCGACCCGCGCCCTGGGCCAGCAGTATTGCGGCCCTCGGCAGATCAACGACTCGGAAAGCGTCGGCGCCTGCCCGCTCGCGGCGCGCCTGCAGCAGCGGCTCGTCCGGCCGGGGAAAGGGAAGCCGGTCGATTATCACCAGGCTGCAGGTGGAGCCGACCGCGTCGATGCCCTGCCAAAAGGACATAGTGGCGAAGAGGCAGGCTTCCTCGTTCTCGATGAAGCTCTTCAGGAGTTGCGCCTTTGATCCCTCGCCTTGTTGCAACACGGTCCAGGGGACTCGCGGCTCGATGTGGGCGGCGGCTTGTTGCATCGCACCCCAACTCGTGAACAATGCCAGAGTCCTTCCACCGGCCGCTGAGACCAACGACTCGATCTCTTGCAGTTGTGATTCCCTGTGCCCTTGACTCCGCGGGTCGGGAAGATCTGCCGCGCAGTACAGCAGGGCGTTCGCTTCGTAGTCGAAGGGACTCCCGACGTCTACTTCTACGGTGCTGGAAGGAAGCCCGAACTGAGTGGTGGCATGTAGCGGCATCGTGGCGGAGGTGAGCACGGCGCCGCGTTGCGACCACAGGTTCTCAGCCAGGATCTTGTCGATGGCCAGTGGTGTAGAACGCAGGCTGGGGTTGTGGGTCGGGCCGTCCACCCACATGACCTCGTCGTCGGTGGCCCAGCGAAGGCAGCCGATGTCGTCGAGCACCGAGCTGATGGACTGGCGTGCCCGGATGGCTCGGCTCGACACGTCGGAGGGCGCGTCGGCGGGCACCGCCCTGAGGTCGTTGAGCAAGTCGGCGACACGGCCCGAGACGAGATCGAGCGTGCTGCCGAGTTCGTCTGGCGGCCCTTCCGGCAGCCGGTTCCCGACCAGGGGCTCGAGGCGGTCCCTGAGCGCTGTGGCTGCGTCGTCGACTGCTTTGGGTGCGTCTGAGTCCGCTAGCACTGCTCTTGTGGCAGCCGCGGCGGCAGCTAGACGGGATGGACTCAGGTAACGGCCCGCGGCGTTGGCGACGATGTCTTCAAGCTGGTGGGCCTCGTCGATGATCACCATGTCGTGCTCGGGGAGAATGCCTTGAACCGCGACGTCGATGGCGTAGAGATAGAGGTTGACGATCAGCACGTCGGCGGCAGCGGCGCGGCGCCAGGCTCTTTCGGCGAAACAGCTTTCGCCCTCGGGGCAACGGTTGGCGCCGGGGCATTCTTGGCGGCTCACGCTGACCTGCTGCCAGGCCCGGTCGCTGACGTCGGCCAGTTCGGATCGCTCGCCGCTCTCGCTCGTCTCGGCGAACAGCCGGAGTTTCTTGAGCGTCTTGTCATCCAGAGCGGCGTCGTCGAGGTCAAGACTGAGGCCCGGTTCGGATTCTGCCTCTTCTGCTTCTTTCAGACGTTGCAGGCACAGATAGTTGGAGCGGCCTTTCAGAACGGAGAAATCGATCGGCTCCTCAAGTCGGCTCGACAGGAACGGCAGGTCTTTGTCGGCCAACTGGTCCTGCAGTGCTTTGGTCGCCGTTGCGACCACGACCTTCTGGCCCGACACGGCGATGGGCACCAGATAGGCGAGCGACTTGCCCGTGCCCGTTCCGGCCTGCACCACCGCATGGCCGTTGCCCTCCAACGCGTCTGCGACTGTGGCCGTCATCTCATCCTGTCCGCTGCGGCGCTCTCCGCCGCCTGGGAGGCAGGCGGTGACCCGGGCGAGGAGTTCAAGGGATTGTTCAGCGGTGTTCATGCGGCGAAAGTCCCCGGATCTTCAGACACCCAACCTATGCGCCGGCGCGGCGCCGGCGGCTTGAAGGTTAGACCGATGATTCGAATAGCGCGGTGCTCGGAGCGGATAGGTTCTACGATGTGACCGTCGATTTGCTCGACCTGAATCGGATCCCCCGTCACATCGCCTGCGTGATGGACGGCAACGGCAGGTGGGCCCAGGCACGGGGCTTGCCCCGAACTGAGGGGCACAGGGCGGGTGAGCACTCGTTGTTCGAGGTGGTGGGCGCCTGTTTGGAAATCGGCGTCGAGTGGTTGACCGTGTATGCCTTCAGCACCGAGAACTGGCGCCGGCCCCGCGACGAGGTTCGGTTTCTGATCGACTTCAACGAGGAGATCCTGCTGCGGCGCCGTGATGATCTGAACGAACGCGGGGTGCGGATCCGCTTTGTCGGCCGACGCGACTGGCGGGTCCCGAAAAGGCTGATACGGCGGATGGACGAGGCGTCGGAGCTGACGAAGAAGAACCGCGCGCTCACCTTCACCATCGCGTTCAACTACGGAGGTCGAGCCGAGATAGTCGACGCGGTGCGCCGGATCGCAGCGTCCGGCGCGGCTCCTGAGAAAATCACCGAAACGACCATCGCCCGGAATCTCTACGATCCCGAGATGCCCGATCCCGATCTGGTGATCCGCACCTCGGGTGAATACCGGATCTCGAACTTCCTGTTGTGGGAGTTGGCCTACAGCGAGCTGGTGTTCACCGATACCCCCTGGCCCGAGTTCCAACGGCGAGAGTTCTTTTCTGCTGTCAGAGAGTTCCAGGACCGCGACCGCCGTTTCGGCGGCGTCGATGGCGTCGATGGCGGCGATTGAAATGAGCGGAATCGCCGTGGGCGGCAACTGTCATGGGAGGCCGTCGCTATGAGCCTCTACCGGGATCAAGCCGTGGTCCTGCGGACATGGAAGCTCGGCGAGGCCGACCGGATCGTCAGTCTCCACACTCACGACAACGGCAAGGTCCGTGCTGTTGCCAAAGGGATTCGTCGAACAAAATCAAAATTCGGGTCGAGGCTTGAACCTCTGAGCCATGTGTCGGTCCAGTTGTACAGAGGACGCGGCGCCCTCGACACGATCACCCAGGTGGAAACGATTTCCCGTTTCGGGTCCCTGCGAGACCATCCGGAGCGGTTTGCCCGTGCCGAAGCTCTGCTCGAGGCAGTCGAGGGGGTGGCGCAAGACCGCGGACCGGACCGTGCTCTTCACGTCATGCTGGTCAAGGCGCTGGCCACGCTCGAACTGCACACCTCAGAAGAGGGCGAGAGCGGTCTGGTCGTCGCCGCCTTCTTTCTGAAGCTGCTTGCCCATGAGGGGTTGCAGCCCCAACTCGACGCTTGCTGTCGGTGTGGCAGCCCTGAAGCACTTGTGGCGTTCGACCTTGATGAGGGGGGAGTGCTCTGTCGCCAGTGTCGTCGCGGGCGCCCGATCCCCGAGGGGGCCCTTGAACTGATGAGGCGGATTCTGAGCGGCGGGCTCGGCGGCGTGCTGGCTGAAGGCTCGACTCCTGTTGCAGCTGAGCTGTTGGCATTGTCCACCGCGTTGTTGGAACACCACTTGGAGCGACGCCTGCGTTCTATCGCTGTGCTGGGCCAGACCTGATGTCGCCGCAAGCTCTGTCTCGTCTATCTCGCAAGCGTCTTACTGGCTGATGGGGATCCAGCGACCGCCGGACTCGCTCCATTCCATCCAGGCTTGAAGTTCGGGATCCCACTGGATGTAGGCGTCGCGCGCCTCATCCCACATCGGCGCGTCGACGCCGGGCTGCGACGCTTCGTCTTGGCGGGCGGCTGCCGGCGCGGGTTCCGCTGTGCCGCCGGCGTGCGGCTCGACGACCGCCGAGGGATCTGTCGCCGGGTCGACGCCGGGCTGTTCTGCGAGCGGCGCAGAGATGACCGGCTCCGTGACCGGCGCAGAGACGACCGGCTCCGTGACCGGTGGTTGGGCGGGCGGCGCTTGAATGGGCGGATCCCACAGGCCGGGCACCGATATCGTCGCTCCGGCGACTTCGTTGACTCCGGGGACCTGCGCGGGCGTGCCGACATGTTTCTTGTCGACGACCAGGGTTTTGGCGGCGAAGTCACCGACACGCCGATGCCCCTTGGACGCCAATCCCAGGATCAACCCGGTCAGCGGGACGATCACGATCCACGGGAACGTGTCGACAATCAGCAGTATCCAGCGCAGAGCGTGTCTGCCGACCCCGGCCTTCTGAAACGTGTTCTTGTCCACCACGCGGAGGCCGGCAGCGAGCTTGCCCAAGGATCCACCGGTGATCGAGGAAACGACAACCGAGTTCAACACCGCGATGACGAGTATCAAGAGGAGGAAGACGCCGAATTTGTCGGCCTCGAACACGAACACAGTTGAATCCAGGTCGATGCACACGTCGCCATTGTCCAGGGCTTCGTAATGTTCGCATATCTGTGTGGCCAGGGCCGGATCATCGACCTCGTCGAGAGTGGCCATCGAGAAGAACGCGATCGCCCCGACTGCGAACAGGATGAGAAAATCAATGATGTAGGCGAGGCAACGGCGGCCGAAGACGGCCGTCGGGTCGGCGGGAACGGGATCGTTGGGCTGGACGGACTCCATAGGTGCGCACCTCCGGTAGCCTCGCGGCCATGGGCGACTCGGAACTGGTTGACGGACTTTTCGACAAGATAGTGAACCTATCCAAGCGCCGCGGTTTTGTATTCCAGTCTGCGGAGATATACGGCGGTTTTCGCTCGACTTATGACTACGGGCCGCTCGGGGTCCTGCTGCTGCGAAACGTGAAGGAGGCTTGGTGGCGTTCGATGGTGCAGCACCGTCGCGATGTGGTCGGTCTCGACGCGGCCGTCCTCTCGCCGCCTCAGGTGTGGGAGGCGAGCGGTCACCTCGCCAACTTCTCAGACCCGCTTGTCGACTGCACCCAGTGCAACGCCCGACACCGCCAGGACAAGCTCGAGGATCCCGAGACCTGTCCGGCGTGCGGGACTTCCGGCTGCCTCACTGAGGCGCGCCAGTTCAATTTGATGTTCAAGACTCACGCGGGGCCTATGGCCGATTCGGCCGCCGAGGTCTACCTGCGCCCGGAGACGGCCCAAGGGATTTTCACCAACTTCGCCAATGTGCTCCGGACCAGCCGCAAGAAACCACCTTTCGGCATCGCCCAGATCGGCAAGTCGTTCCGCAACGAGATCACCCCGGGGAACTTCGTTTTCCGAACTCGGGAGTTCGAGCAGATGGAGATGGAGTTCTTCGTTCCGCCAGGCGACGCCGACCACTGGTTCAGGTACTGGTGCGATCAGAGATTGAGTTGGTACCTGGATCTGGGCCTTCCCGAAGCAGACGTCCGCCTGCGGCCCCACGACCGCGATGAATTGAGCCACTATTCGTCGGGAACTTCAGACTTGGAATATCGCTTCCCGTGGGGTTGGGACGAATTGGAGGGCATCGCCAATCGCGGAGACTTCGATCTCGCTGTCCATGCCGCGCATTCCGGCGAGCGCCTCGAGTACTTCGATCAGGCGGACAACAGACACTGCGTGCCGCATGTGATCGAGCCGGCCGCAGGCGCCGCCCGCGCGGCAATGGCGTTTCTGATGGCCGCTTACGACGAAGAAACTGTCAACGACAGCGTTCGCGCCGTGCTGCGCCTCGACCCCAGGCTTGCCCCTTACAAGGTCGCGGTCCTGCCGCTGTCCAACAAGGACACGCTCACCCCGACCGCGCAGGAGGTGTTCGAGGTCGTCAAATTGCGTTGGATGGCGGACTACGACCAGACACAGTCCATCGGCAAGCGCTACGCCCGGCAGGATGAGATAGGCACGCCCTACTGTGTGACCGTCGACTTCGACACGCTCGATGATCGCGCCGTCACCGTGCGTGAACGAGACACGCGCGAACAGGAGCGGGTCTCGATCGGCCGACTCGAGGGATTTCTCGCTTCTCGACTCGGCTGACCGACTCCAGCGGCCTCCATCGCGAGCGTGGTATTCGGCTAGTTTGCCGCTGATGGGCATCCACCATGACGACATCGCAAAGGTTCGAGCCTCTGCGGACATCGTCGCGCTGATCGGCGAGCACACCGACATCAAGCGCTCAGGCCGCAATTGGATGGCCCGCTGCCCGCTTCACGGTGAGCGCACTCCGTCTCTGTCGGTCAACGCCGAGAGGGGGGTCTACTACTGCTTCGGCTGCCAGCGCAGCGGCGATGCGATCACTTTTGTCCAGGAGATCGAGAAACTCGACTTCATCGGCGCCGTCGAGTCGCTCGCCTCCCGTTACGGCGTGCAGTTGCGCTACACGACCCATAGCGAGGGCGCCACCCGGGTCCGCAAACGGCTTCTGCTCGACGCGGTGGCTGAAGCAGTCGATTTCTACCACAAGAGGTTGCTCGACGGCGCCGACGCCGGCGCAGCCCGCGGCTATCTGCGCTCCCGCGGCTACGACCGCTCGGTGGTGGGCAGGTACCGGCTCGGCTGGGCGCCTGACAGTTGGGATGAGTTGGCCAAACACCTGAGACTGAACGCCGCCGACCTGAAAGACAGCGGCCTCGGGTTCGTCAACAAGTCCGGCCGGATGCAGGACTCCTTCAGGGCGCGCGTCATGTTCCCGATCGCTGATGAGCGGGGAGATTTCAGCGGCTTCGGCGGGAGGATTCTCCCAGGCCAGGAAGGCCCCAAATACAAGAACACCATCGGCGAGGCAGCGGTCTACGACAAGAGCAGACTGCTGTACGGGCTGCACGCCCATCGCGAGGGCATTGTCAAAGAAGGCGAAGCGATTGTCTGCGAGGGCTACACCGACGTGATCGGCTTCGCCAACGCCGGCATCCTGCGGGCCGTCGCAACCTGTGGCACTGCCCTGACCGAGGAGCACATCAAGTTGCTCAAGAGGTTCTCAGCGAATCGCCTGGTGCTCGCCTTCGACACCGACTCGGCCGGCCTCGCGGCCGCCGAACGCGTGTATGAGTGGGAGCAGAAGTTCGAACTGGACGTGCGCGTGGCAGACCTGCCGCCCGGGGTCGACCCAGACGACGTAGCCCGTGAAGACCCGGCTGAGCTGGCCAGGGCCGTGAGAGAAGCCATCCCGTACATGCGTTTTCGCATGGAGCGGGCTCTGTCTGCGGGTGATCTGTCTAGCCCGGAGGGCCGAGCCCGTGCCGCGGCGCGAGCAGTTGATGTTGTCAGCGAGCATCCCAACGAGCTTGTTCGCGATCCCTACCTAGAGGAGATCGCCCAGGTTTGCCGGGTCGACGTCGCCAGATTGCGGGAGCTTGCCTCCAAGCCTCGGCCGAAGCCGCCGACGACAGGGCGCCGCGTGCAATCAGACCGCACCCGACAAGACCGCACCCGACCAGAATGGGAAGATCGCGAGGTCCCCGACGCGCCCGGGGAATACACGAATGGCACCGCTCCCGAAGCGACTCTCACCGACTCGCTCGCAACTGCGGCAGAGGACGAAGCGATCCGGCTCGTCATCGACCAACCCGACCAGGCTGTGCTGCTTCACGCCAATCTGTTCGGTCACAGTGTCCGCCAAGAAGCGTTCCAAGCACTTCGAGATCATGGCTTTGCGGGAGCCCCAGACCGCTGCGGGCCCCAGGCCGCGGGCCTGTTGCGGCGGCTGGCTGTTGAAGGGTTCGACGCTGACCGCGACGATGTGCTCGCGGGTGTGGCGCGCCTGGCGGGCCGACGAACCCTCGACGGCATAGGCCATGGTCTGCGCTCCTATGGAGCAGCCGACGAGACAAGAATCGAAGTGAGCCGCTCGTTCACCTGGCTCAAGCGCGAATTGGAGAAACTCGATGAGCCGTCGACTCGCCGCCGAGCCGTGGAGGAATTGCTGCCATGGTTGATCGGTCACGCAGAATGGAGGGCAAGGTAAGGGTGCGCGGTCTGGTGGCGGTATCATCTTCAATGCCGGTCCGGGGTAGCTCAGCTGGCAGAGCGCTCGGCTGTTAACCGAATTGTCGTGGGTTCGATCCCCACCCCCGGAGCCAACGAAGCGGACTGCACTTCGGTGCGGTCGGCTTCGCGAGCGCGTCATCATAGGAGTGATGTCGCGGTGTCGTCGGCCAAGTTGATGAGCCGCTTTCGGATAGCCGTGCTCTCAGCGGCAAGGTCCACGGTGGCAAAGTGGATTCTGTGTCCTTGAATCACCGCGGACTCGTCAACATCCTCGCCGACAGCTGGATGCAGCAACAGCCCCGATGAGTTGAGAGACGAGGGATCACCGTCGCGCTCCTGAGACATCAGGTAAGCGTAGATCTGGTAGATGTAGCCGCTCTTGAGGGTCGCCGTCCTGTGATAGCCCGGCTTCAGGATTTCGGTGAACTTGGTGTCGATGACTGTGCGATGCCGACGCCCTGCTTCGTCGGGTGGGCCCTCCAAGACGATGTCGGTTTGCATCTTCGGAAAGATCTCGTCGATGTGCGGCGTCTTGGTCTCGGACTCCATAAGCCACTCGATGCGCTCACCGGTTTCGACTCTCCAACCCCTAGGTGTGAGAACTGTGCTGTAGAAGCCCCCTACGGCCTTCTCGAACAATCTCCTAGCCCACGCCTCGTCCCTGTCGGGCGCGGGCAGGTGGGAGCGACCGGGATACTCGGTGGGCATACCCAGACTGAAAGCCAACTCGGCTGCGGACCCGTTCCTCGGGCAGCCCGTATATCGCCTCAAGCAGGGCCGGTCGATCATCGCGGAAGGCGAGCAGTCTGTCCGCGAACGCCGAATAGAACGAAGTCCACGAGAACCGGCCCTCCAGTTCAGCGTCGTCGCCGAACTTGTCACGCCAAGGGGGAAGGTTGCGGAACTTGTCGATCTCTTGGACCCGTCCACTGAACGTGAAGTCGATCAGACTCCTGAACTCAAACGTGTTTTGTGAAACCTTCCAGACGGTGCGGCGGTTTGTGAAGAAGTACCACTCCCGTTGCGGTTCGATTGGTTGCCAATCCACTTTGAGTCGTCGCCCGTCGCCAAGATTCTCGGTTACCGAGCCGACCGCCTTGATTGCCATCACAGCGACATGGTGTCCGCGATTGTCGAAGGGCAGGTCGTTCTTCCGTGTGTAGGCGGACTTGATGGCAATGCGGTCGCCCACTTCGACGGACTTGACCAGATCCAAGAAGCGGTCCTCGTAACCGTTCACCCATACGCCCTCGCGGACGAAGCGGTTGGTTTGGTCGTCGGTATGGCCTTCCCCCCAAGAGGCGCCCACGAACCAGGCCGGGCGGGCTTCAGCCGGTTCAGGTACTTCGGTCATGGGCGGCCTCCGGAGTTCTTGGCGGATACGGCGTCGCCGTCGTTCGAGACACTGACGACAAAAAGAGGGTAACCAGCTCGTGTGACACAGTCGTCACCGAAAGCAGCCCGCTGCACAGCCAGACGACGGGAGGAGCGGGCTGACCGGCTCGTGTGACACAGTCGTCACCGAAAAGGGCTGGGCAGGTTCGCAGGTGTTGGCGGTAGTGTCTCGTTGGGCTCGTAGCTCAGTGGTCAGAGCAGAGGACTCATAATCCTTCGGTCGTGGGTTCGATCCCCACCGAGCCCACTATAGGCTCCATTGGTCGCTGGCCGGATGGCTAACGGCGACTGACAGCGATGTTCAAGGGCCTCACAGAGGTTTCGGATCAAACCACGAAAGGCAATGACCATGAGTAACGACTGGGGTTTTGAGACCCGCCAAATTCATGCGGGCCAAGAAGCCGACCCGGCCACTGGTTCCCGCGCCGTGCCGATCTATCAGACCACCGCCTACCAGTTCCGTGACTCCGATCACGCCAGGGACCTGTTCGCGCTGGCTGAGATCGGCAACATCTACACCCGGATAATGAACCCGACACAGGCCGTGGTGGAAGCCCGCCTCGCAAGCCTTGAAGGCGGCACTGACACCGCAGTCGGCATTCCCGGGGCACTCGCGCTGTCGTCGGGCCAAGCGGCTGAGACCTTGGCGATCCTGAACCTGGCCGAGTCCGGTGACCACATCGTGTCGGCGGCGGCCCTCTACGGCGGGACCTACAACCTCTTCCACCACACCCTGCCGAAGATGGGGATCGACTGCACCTTCATCGACGACGCCGACGACCCCGACGCCTGGCAGTCGGCCACGCAACCCAATACCAAGGCGTATTACTGCGAGTCGATCGGCAACCCGAAGAACAACGTGGTCGACATCGCCAAGGTCGCAGACGTCGCCCATGCCAACAATGTGCCGCTCATCGTCGACAACACTGTGGCCACCCCGTATCTGATCCGCCCCCTCGAGCACGGCGCAGACATCGTCGTCCATTCGGCGACGAAGTTCATCGGCGGCCACGGCACCGCAATCGCCGGCGTGATCGTCGACGGAGGCAGTTTCGATTTCGCAGCGTCCGGCAAGCATCCGATGTTCACCGAGCCGGACCCCAGCTACCACGGTCTGGCCTACTGGCCGGCACTCGGCCCGGGGTCCTACATCATCAAGGCCCGAGTGCAGCTCTTGCGCGACATAGGAGCGGCTATTTCACCGTTCAACGCCTTCCTGCTGCTGCAGGGCCTGGAGACGCTGAGCCTGCGGATGGAACGCCACTTCTCCAACTCGAACGCAGTCGTCGACTACCTCGCATCCCACGAGCAGGTCGAGTCGGTCGCCTATGCGGGCCTGCCCGACTCGCCCTGGCATGCCATCGCCAACGAGCTCGGAGAGGGGAGGGGATACGGCTCGGTGCCCGCCTTTGTGATCAAGGGCGGACTCGAAGCGGGCAAGAAATTCGTCGAGGCCCTCGAGCTTCACAGCCACCTGGCCAACATAGGCGACACGCGCAGCCTGGTGATCCAGCCTGCGGCCACCACCCACTCCCAGCTCACTCCCGAAGAACAGGAGTCGACCGGCGTCACTGCGGGGTTGGTGAGGCTGTCTGTGGGCCTCGAGTCGATCGACGACATCATCGCGGACCTCGACAAGGGATTTGCCGCAGCTGCTTCGTGAACGGTAACGTCCGCTTGTGGACAACAGAGGTGCAACAGGGGTGAAAGAAGGTGAATGAGCGATGTTGAGCAAAGGTGATCTGGTCGGCGATTTCAGTTTGCAGGACCAGCACGGCAACACCGTGACGTTGGACGACTTGGTTGCGTCGGGACCGTTGGTCCTGTTCTTCTACTACAAGGCGATGACCTACAGTTGAACTAGGCAAAGCTGCAGTTTCCGCGACTTGAAGTCGGAGTTCACTGAACTCAACGCCAAGGTTGTGGGGATCAGCCCCGATTCGGTGAATCGGCAAAGACAATTCGATGAGGAGCACACGCTGGATTTTCCCCTGCTCTCGGACGCGGGGGGGGGGGGCTCGGTCGCGAGCCTGTTCGGCGTCAAGCGTCTCCGCCGGTGCAGCTTCGTCATCGGTCAGGACCGACGGGTGATTCACGCGTTCCGCAGCGAGATCAATATGACTGCCCACGCAGACAAGGCTCTGGCGGCCCTGCGAGAGTCGCCCGCTTAGGCTGGGCTGGCCGGGCCAAGGATCAGGGCCAAGGATCAGGCCGGGGGCAGGACTTCTCAGAGTTCGTCAATCCAGGCCGGCGCGTGGTCCAACAGGAATTCGGCCACGTTGGAACAACGGTCGAGCACATCGCACAGCACGTCTCGTCCGAAGAAGATCCTCGTCAGTTCCACCTCGACCCGGGCAACGATGCTGATTGCCCTGACCGGTCCGTCAGAAACCGCGGCGAAACTGTCGAGCGCGCTCACTTCGAGCGGCAACTCGGTGGAACCGACGCCTGCGAGGTCGGTCGCCAAGATGAGCAGGTCGGGAGCATGGGGCAGCGGCGGCAGGGCGAAGCTGACCGTCAGGGGCAGGCGGATATCCCCAGAAGGCTCACCGCCCTCGCCGACGCGGATCAACTCGTCTTCGAACATGATCAGCGAACGCGGGTCGACTTCTAGGGCGATGTGCATGTCCAACGGACCGTCACAGGCCCGGTCGGGGTGCAGGTCGACCTCCCAGGTCTGCCTGTTGGTGTAAGTCTCGATGAAGTGCCGCTCATCGTGGACGTGGAATCCGTGTTCAACCACATGGTCCTTGAGATCGGCGACGAATCCCTGTAGGTCGATGACTGCCATTGCCATTAGCTTGCCATGCCCTGGCGCATATCGTGCGGGGCGGCGGCTGTATTGTCTGATCAGTCTCATTGTCTGATTCAGTGTCCGTGGCAAATCAGAAGCGGGGAAGGAGCGAGGTGGGAGCGGTGCGAGAGACGGGAGAGATGCTTGGCTTGAACGCGGATGAGGTGCTCGCGGATGAGGTGCTCGCGGTCCTTCATGACGCCGCCGATGCAGTGGTAGCAGCCTTCTCGGACCACCGCGACTGGGGGAAGTCGGGATTGCGCCATGATCAGTACGTGCCGGATCTTGTCGCTGACGAAGCGGTGCTCGGCGTGCTGGGAGCCGCGGGCATCAGGGTTCTCAGCGAAGAGAGCGGCCTCGGGCCCGAGCGGCCCGGTGAGCGCAGCGAGCCTGAGCGGGGTGGCCTCGGGCCCGAGCGGCCCGGTGAGCGCAGCGAGCCTGAGCGGGGTGACCCGGGGCCCGAGCGGCCCGGGCTGCCGGGCGGGGGACTGGTGGCGGTGGTCGATCCTCTCGACGGCTCGACCAATGCCTCGTTGCCGCTCCCATGGTTCGCGACGAGCCTGTGTGTGGTCGACGACGACGGCCCATGGGTTGCTGTCGTCCACGACCACCCGGGCAAGCGGCGCTACACGGCAATCCGCGGTCGGGGGGCCGATCTTGACGGCGTCGCGCTCCAGATCCCCCCGGCGGTCGAGTTCTCCGAAGCAGTCGTGGCGGTCAACGGTCTGCCGCCCGCGTCGCCCGGCTGGTGGCAGTTCCGCACCATGGGATCCTGCGCTCTCGAATTATGTGCCGTGGCCGATGGCCGTTTCGCCGGATTCGTCGACTTCGCCGACACTCTCCATGTTTGGGACTACCTGGGCGCCGTGCTGATCTGCCGCGAAGTCGGCGTGGAGGTGCTGGACGCCGAGGGCCGGGACTTGGCGTGTATCGACCACAGGGCTCAGCGGTCGCCGGTTGCCGCTCCGTCGGCGCTGTTGCAGAACCTTTTGGAGCTCCGGCGAGCTGCCGGTCAGGAACGTTCAGGCCAGTAGCGAATCTGCGGTTGTGCCCGGTCTCATTTGCGCTAGATTTGTGCGCGAACCACTGACCCAGGCCGCAATCCGACGTTGCGCGCCACCGATACGGGTCTGGTCACACTGGAAGGGAACAAATCAATGAACAAGAACAGTAAGTTGCTGCGTCTTCTCGCGGTGTTGTTCGCCATCGTCCTCATAGGCGCTGCCTGC
This sequence comes from Acidimicrobiaceae bacterium, assembly GCA_026706815.1. Taxonomy (GTDB): domain Bacteria; phylum Actinomycetota; class Acidimicrobiia; order Acidimicrobiales; family Aldehydirespiratoraceae; genus VXYK01. Next base: position 28,980 of record JAPOYA010000005.1, read on the forward strand.
GGCGACGATGACGACGGCGACGACGCAGAACCCACCGAGACCACCCCGACGGAGACTGCCGCCCCTGTCGAGGACGACATGGACGAAGACGAAGGCGGACGCTTGGCCGCGGTGATCGAGCGCGGCGCCGTCAACTGCGGCGTCAACGACACGCTTCCCGGGTTCGGCATCGTCAGCGCAGACGGCGCCAATGAGGGCTTCGACATCGACTTCTGCCGTGTGGTGGCCGCAGCCGTGCTCGGCGACGCCGCCGCTGTGAACTACACGCCCCTCGACGCCTCCCAGCGTTTCCCGACGCTGCAGTCCGGCGAGATCGACCTGCTGATCCGCAACACCACTTGGACAGCGAGCCGCGACGGCAACGAGCAGGCGAACTTCCTGGCCACCACATTCTTCGACGGCCAGGGATTCATGGTTCGCGACGACAGCCCGATCCAGTCAGTGGCCGACATGTCCAACACCAACATCTGTGTGCTCCAGGGCACCACGACGCTGCTGAACCTCAACTCGGTGCTCGCTGACATGGGCGTGCCCTTCAGCCCAGTCGAGTTCCAGTCCAACAATGAGCTCCAACCGGCCTTCGTCGCCGGGCAGTGCGAGGTGTGGACTTCCGACGCCTCCCAGTTGGCGGCCTTCTCGGCCACGCTCGACGTCGGCACCCGCGTCCTGAGCGACATCATCTCCAAGGAGCCACTCGGGCCAGTGGTGGCCGATGGCGACACTGAGTGGGCACAGGTTGTGAACTGGGCCACTATGGCCACGATCCAGGCCGAGGAGTTCGGCATCACCTCGAGCAACATCGACGACTTCGCTGACAGCGAGAACTCCAACATCCGCAGGTTCCTCGGTCTTCCGATAGAGGGAGAGATCGCGGAAGTCGGTCTCGGCCTGCCCACCGACTTCGCTACTCAGATCGTCAGCCAGGTGGGCAACTACGGCGAGATCTACGAGCGCAACCTCGGGCCGCTGGGCCTCGAGCGCGGCGTCAACGCCCTGTGGACCGACGGCGGCCTGATGTACGTCCCGCCCTTCCGGTAAGCCACTAGCGCTCAGCCGACTCTGCAAGACGATTCCGGCCGACCCTCGAAGAGTTTCGGGGGTCGCCGGGATCGTCTTGCGCGTCCGCATTGTCGAAACAGACCGTCGAGCAAATTGTCGAAACGGGAAACAGATTGTTGAAACAGATTTTCTGAAATACTCCGCGGGGTGAACAACCTGCGTTACTGTTCGGTTGCCGGTCACCCGCCGATAGACCGGTGCATCAACCGGTACATCAAGACGTGCAGAGAGGGGGCGAGAAGCACAGATGCTCGGCAGGCTGCTGTTGTTGGTGATCGCCTTAGTGCTGGCGGCAGCAGTTTTCCTTGTCGGTCGCTATGCCATCGACAAGGCCACCCGCCGCGACACCTCTGATCGGCCTCCTCCGTGGCGCGACCTGAATGTGCTGTCGTTGGCTGCCCAGGTTGTCGCTCTCGGGCTCATCGTCACCGTCGGCGCTTGGCTGTGGAGCAATTTCAGGGACCGCACCGACGCCATCGGCCTCGAGCTCACTTTTGATTTTCTGGATCAGCCCTCGGGAATCTCCATCGCCGACAACCCGCTCAGCTCGGATGCGGGCATCCGCGATGCGCTGCAGCAAGGGGTCAAGAACACGTTCTTGATCATCCTTTTGGGGATTCCTCTCTCTGTGCTGTTCGGAACCCTCATCGGCATCGCCCGGCTGTCGACCAACTGGCTGTTGCGCAAGCTGGCAACCGCATACGTCGAGTTCTTCAGGAACATCCCGCCCCTGTTGGTGATTGTGTTCCTGTGGGGCGCGGTATTCCTCAACTTTCCGATCGGGGCCAGTCCGACAGCAGAGGCTGCGTGGCGTCCCTTAGGCGGCTGGTTCATCTTCAGCAACAGCAGATTCGCGTTTCCCTCCATCATCGGATTGGACAACTTCGGGCTCTACCAACTGCTGATTGCGGCCAGCGTCGTCGCGTCCGTCGGAGTCTGGGTGTGGCGGACCCGGGTGTTCAACAACACGGGTGTGCCCCACCGCAGGGCGCTGTGGTCCTTGGCGACCTTGGTCGTGCTCGGAGCAGCGTTCTTCTTTGCCTTGGGAGGGCCTTTCGAGTTCTCCAAGACCACTGTCGAGGATCGGGTCTGGTCGGGGGGATTCCGGATGCAGATGCCCTATGCGGCGGTGATGTCGGCGCTTGTCATCTACACGGCTTCCCATATCTCCGAGATTGTTCGGGGCAGCATCTTGGCGGTACACAGGGGACAGGTGGAGGCCTCCCATGCTCTGGCCCTCAACGGTTTGCAGCGGTACCGGTTCGTGGTGCTGCCCCAAGCCTTCAGGATCGCTTTCCCGCCGTTGATCAACCAGTTCCTCAACTACACGAAGAACTCCTCATTGGCGGTCGCCATCGGTTTCGCCGAGCTCACTTCGATCACCAACAACCTGTTCGGGAACTCTCAGCCGGCGCCGCAACTGACGTTGATCCTCATGGCCGTCTACCTGTTCTTCTCGTTGGTCCTGTCGGCGATGGGCAACCTGGTCAACCGTCGCCTCCAGTTGAAGGGGGCATGATGGAAGGGGGGACATGACCTCGGTCGCTGACTCTGATCCGTTTGTCCGCAACAAGGCGCGGGACGCCGAGGGCCTGCCTCCGAGCAATCGCTTGTCTGCGGGCGAGTGGGCCAAGAAGAACCTGCTCAACAATTGGTACAACTCGCTCATCACGGTCGTCGTGGCTTGCGGCATGGCGTTCGCGGTCGTTCGAACCCTGGGCTGGCTGTTCTCTTCGGATTTTCTGATCATCCGGCGCAACCTCGCCGTGTTCATGGTCGGGCAGTTCCCCCGAGACGAGCTTTGGCGAACCTGGGCGTCGGGGTACCTGTTGATGGGGGCGTTCGGAGTCGGATCCGGGGTCCTGTGGCGGTCCGCCCAGGCAGACGCGGAGGAAAAAGGCCTGCCCACGGAACCCCATTCATGGCCCGACCTGCTGCGCCGGTTCTGGGCGATCATCGCGGTGTTGGTCTTCTTCGTCTCCTTCGCCCGGACTGCGCCGCCGTTCGTCGGCCTCGCGAGTGCTTTCGCGGTGTTCTGGATCAGTCGTGAGTCGGGCCGCAGGTTCAGTGCAGCGGCGCGAGCCCGAGGACTGTTCTTTGCGGGTTTGCTGGGGTTGCTCTCGCTGCTGGTGCTCGCGGGGTCCGGAGGCCTGGTTGCGCTGACCGTGGGCGGGTTGGTTGGTGCGTGGACGTTGTCAGAAGTCCGACGTTATGTCGACGATTATGTTGTCGGACGCGGCGCCGCTTCGCCAGAAGTGCTTGGGCAGCCACAACGAGATCAGCGTTGGCGCCTCCCGGATCTCTTCAAACGACCGGCTTGGGCGACATGGGCTTCGCGGGCTGCGGCAGTGGTCGTCGGCGCAGGCGTTTGGTTCGGATTGCGGGCCATCGACTGGGGCGGTTATGGCTGGGAGGACTGGGGAGGTCTTCATCTCACCTTGTTCGTGACCGTCATCGGCATCAGCGCCGGACTTCCGGTGGGCATCTTGTTGGCCCTCGGACGCCAGTCGGACTTGCCTGTCATCAAGGGCGCATCGGTGATCTTCATCGAGTTCGTGCGCGGCGTGCCGTTGATCTCGTTGCTGTTGTTCTCATGGTTCATGCTTCCCCTGCTGTTCCCGATCGATCTCGACATTCCCGGCAAGTTGACTCGGGCCATGATCGTCATAACCGCGTTCTCGGCGGCGTACATCGCCGAGATCGTCCGCGGTGGACTCCAGTCGGTTCCCCGGGGCCAGGTTGAAGCCGCGCAGGCCAGTGGGATGTCGGCGGGCAGGATCCAGCGCTTGATCGTCCTGCCCCAGGCGCTGCGAGCGGTCATTCCCGCCATGGTCGGCCAGTTCATATCGCTGTTCAAGGACACTTCGTTGTTGGCCATTATCGGCCTGCTGGATTTTCTGCGGGCTTCTGCGGTTGCCAACGCACAGACAGAGTTCCTGGGGCAGGGGCTGGTGACCGTGACCTATCCTTTCGTTGCCCTCGGGTATTGGGCCTTTGCCTACACCATGTCCAAAGAGAGTCGTAGAGTCGAAGAGAGATTAGGAGTCGGAGTGAGATGAGCGACACAGCCGTCAACGCAGACGCAACCGAGGTCCTCGGGCGGGGGGACACGATCATCAGCTTGCGGGGGGTCGACAAGTTCTTCGGCGACTTTCAAGCTCTGAGCAATATCAACATGTCGGTCGGGGAGCAGGAGGTGGTGGTGGTGATCGGGCCTTCGGGCTCGGGCAAGTCCACGCTGATCCGCTGCATCAACCGTCTCGAGCGACACGACCGCGGCTCGATCGTCGTGGACGGGGTCGAGCTCTCCGACGACATCCGGGCGATTCAGGGGATCCGCCGCGAGACCGGCATGGTGTTCCAGAGCTTCAACCTGTTTCCGCACCTGTCGGTGATGGACAACATCACTCTGGCGCCTCGCAATGTTCGCAATATTTCCAAAGCCGAGGCCGAAGCGACTGCCATGGAGTTGCTTGAACGCGTGAAGATCCCCGATCAGGCAAGGAAGTACCCCGGCCAGTTGTCCGGAGGCCAGCAACAGCGGGTCGCCATCGCCCGCTCCCTGGCGATGAAGCCGAAGGTTATGCTCTTCGACGAACCCACCTCCGCGCTCGATCCCGAGATGATCAAAGAAGTGCTCGACACGATGAAGGACCTCGCGACCGAGGGAATGACCATGATCTGCGTGACGCACGAGATGGGCTTCGCCCGAGAGGTCGCTGATCGTGTGGTGTTCATGGCGGACGGCGAGATTGTCGAGGTGGGCCCACCGGAGCACTTCTTCACGAACCCAACCGAAGAGCGCACCAAGCTGTTCCTCAGCCAGATTCTCTGAAACTCCCGTAGCCTTTTGTCTCTCGGGCGCGTAGCTCAGCCGGCTAGAGCGCTTCCCTTACAAGGAAGAAGTCGGGGGTTCGAGTCCCTCCGCGCCCACATCATTATTGTGTACTTGTCATTATTGTGTACTTGTCATTATTGTGTACTTGTCTGTGTATTTGTCCGTGCATTGCCCACGGTTCAGGACGGAGGCGTGGCTTTTGTGGGAGAGGGACGGTTGAGACTCCGATTCATGGCAACGGCAGCGCTCGCCATCGTGTTGCTGGCTGCGTCCTGCGGCGGCGATCAAGGCGACTCGGGCAGGGGAAGCGGGGGAGTGGCCACATTGATTGGCGTGGAGCCTCCGCAAGCAGGCACACCCACAACAGCCGCGCCGACGCCTGGCGCCACAACCTCGGATTCCTCGGATTCTGAGGCGGGGACCGTCCCGGCGGCGTCCGCTGGACAGAGCAGCGAACCCGGAATCCGCACGGTCGGGGAAGATTTTTCGCAAGGGTCCGCTGCTGACGGGGCCGCGGCGCCTGAGGCTGACTCCGATCCTGCAGAATCCGAGCCTGACTCCGAGTCAGAGGCTGAGCCTGAGGACGCGGAGACAGATCCCGAGCAGGCGTTGTTGAGATTCGCCCAGTGCATGAGGGTGAACGGACTGCCGGACTTCGTAGATCCGACTGTGGACGCCACCGGCACCGTGCAGTGGCAGCGAATGTTCGCCGAATCCGGTATCGACCCGGCTTCAGAGGACTTTCAGCAGGGACTGGACGTCTGCCGCCACCACTTCGAGGGTCTCGCCTTCGGGGGCGACGGAGGCGGTTTCAACGTCACCGAGGCGCAGGACACTCTGCTCGGGTTTGCGCAGTGCCTGCGTGCGGAGGGCGTCGAGGTGGACGACCCGGTGCTGGCCAGGCTCGTCACCGGCACCGGCGACAATCAGGGCACGCGGCTGTTCGGCCCAGCCTTCGACCCGACTGATCCGGATGTGCAAGCCGCCGTCGAAGCCTGCCGGGGCGAGCTCGGCGGTCTCGGAGGCGGCGGTGTGCAAGCAGGAGGAAACCAATAATGCCCGCAATGAACGAGACGCCCGCAATGAACGACACGTCTGCAATGAACGAGATGTCTGCAATGAACGAGACGTCTGCACCAGCATCCGCCCCGGCTACCCCGTCACACAGCCGAAAACGCCGACGGTTGGGCTTGGTCGTAATCCTGATTGTGCTGCTAGCGGCTGGAGGTGCAGTGGTCTGGTTTGTCGGCGACCAGACCGAGGGTGCAGACGATCCAGCCGCTTCGGCTCTGAGAACCGACGCCATCGAGGTGCGCGACCTTTCTGAGACGACCACGATTTCGGGCACTTTGGCTTACGACGACGCCCGCATCGTGGTCGCGCCCAGCAGTGGCGTCGTGGTGGAGATCCCCGAGGAGGGGACCCGGCTTGAACGGGGCGCCCGGTTGTTCGCGATCGACTCGATGGTCGCGGATTCGCAGGTGACGCAGGCCGAACAGAGGATTGCATCCGCCGAGGCTTCGGTGGCCGGCGCCGAGATCGCGCTCGATGATCTCGAGTCTGGGGCTGGGCCCGCCGATCTGGCGTCTGCGGAAGCATCTGTCGCCCAAGCCCGCTTGCTGCTCGACAACCTGACCGCTGCGCCGACCGAGGCTGAGTTGGGGGCGGCTCAAGCTGCGGTTGCCCGTGCCCAGGAGACCTACGACAACCTGACCGCTGCGCCGACCGAGGCTGAGTTGGGGGCGGCTCAAGCTGCGGTTGCCCGTGCCCAGGAGACCTACGACAACCTGCTTGCCGATCTGGACCCTACCGCTATCGCTGAGGCCGCCTCGGCAGTCCAGTCAGCAGAACAGCGAGTCGGCTCGACGCGAGCAGCGCGGGACCTCTCCTTTGTGTCTCTGGAGATCACCTGGGACGAATACTGTGGCTGGACCGACAGGGCGATCACATCGATCTGCGGTGGTGGGGATCTGAGCCGTTTGCCGCTGAACGAGAGCCGAATGGTCGCCCTGACTGACGACATCGCCGATGCTCGGGCAGAAGCCGAACAGTATGGATCACAATCAACCGAGAGCGATTGGGCGGATCTGTCCGAGCGTCTTCTCAATGCCAACTTGGCCTACATCGCCGATGTGGCAGCCCATGAATCGGCACTGGTCAGCTTGGACACCGCCGAAGAGGCCCGCTCCGAGTTGTTGGCCGGTCCGTCGTCTGTGGACGTTGAGAGCGCGCTCGCGAGCTTGGACACGGCCAAAGACTCGCTGGCTGAGTTGTTGGCCGGTCCTTCGTCTGCGGATGTCGAGAGTGGGCTGAACAGCCTGCAATCGGCGCAGGAACGGTTGCAGGATCTGCAAGACGGCCCGGACGCCTTGGAGGTTGAACAGGCTCGCTCCAGCCTGCAGTCCGCAGAGACCAGGCTCAGCGACCTCCTTGCAGATCCCGACACCGTCGAGTTGCTGCGGGCCCGTTCGAACCTTTTGTCGGCGGAACTCGCCTTGGAGTCCGCAAAGGACGACTACGACGCTCTGCTTGCCGGCGCCGACACGGCGTTTCTGTTCTATGGCGGCGGAGCGGCGTGGCGCCCCATGTCGATCGACGCCCCGCCCGGACCGGACATCGCGTGGCTGGAGGCCAACCTGGTCGCCCTCGGCTACGGGGATCCAGGAGACATCGAGGTGGATGAGGTGTTTGACGCGGCGACCGCCGATGCTGTGTCAGCATGGCAGAGCGATGTTGGCGTGACGGCAACCGGCGAGGTGCCGCTGGGACAGGTCGTGTTCATTGCGGGGCCGGCTCCGGTGAGCGCTTTGGCAGTCTCGCGGGGCGATTCGGTGAATGAGGGCGCGGCCCTCTACGAGTTGACAGCGGTGGAACTGGTGTCGAGCACCGTCGGGCCCGACGGAGTCCAAGACCAGTCGGTCACAGCTCAGCGAGTCACCGCCCGGCTCGATCTCGTCGATCAGGATCTGTTGGCACTGGGCACTCCTGTGCTGATCGAGCTTCCCGACGACACCGAGGTTGACGGCGAGGTGATCGAGCTGGGTGCTGTTCCGGTGATCATCTCGGCGACTGAGCAGAGCAGCGAAACGTCATATCTGGATGTGGTGATTGCTCCGCTGGAGTCGGTGGACCCTAATTGGACGGGGGCCACCGTTCAGGTTCGATTCGCCACTGAGGTCGCCCAGGGAGTGCTGAGTGTTCCAGTGAGCGCCTTGCTCGCTCTGCAGGAGGGTGGCTACGCGGTTGAGATTGTGCTGCCCGACGGGAGCGTACGCTTGGTCGGCGTCAGCACTGGTCTCTTCGCCGATGGATTCGTGGAGGTCGCCGGCAACGGACTGGCCCCGGATCTGGAGGTCGTTATCCCGTGATCGCCGTTGAGGCGGCCGCCCCGGCGTTGGAACTCCGGTCGGCTGCCAAGTCCTATCCGGGGACCCCTCCGGTGCTTGCGCTCGACGGGGTCAACCTCGTCATTGAGCCCGGCGAGATGCTGGGAGTCGTCGGTCCGTCGGGATGCGGCAAGTCGACCATGCTCCACATGATGGGCACGCTCGACCGGCCGAGCGGCGGCAAAGTACTGGTCGACGGGTTGGATACTTCGGAGCTCTCGGAGCGGCATTTGTCCGCAATACGGGGGCGCAAGCTGGGCTTCGTTTTCCAGCGCTTCTTTCTGTTGTCGGGCACCTCGGCTCTGGAGAATGTTGCTGGAGGGCTGCTCTATTCGGGGGTGGCGCCGCGGGAGAGACGAGAACGGGCAGCGGCGGCTTTGGACCGGGTGGGTCTCGCCAACCGCAAGTCCCACATTCCATCGAAAATGTCCGGGGGCGAGCGGCAACGGGTCGCTATAGCTAGAGCCCTGGTGCACGACCCGTCGTTGATACTGGCCGATGAGCCGACCGGCAACCTGGATTCGAGGGCCAGCGCCTCGATCATTGAACTGTTCGAGCGGCTGCATGCCGAGGGCAGCACGATTGTCGTGGTCACCCACAACGATGAGATCGCCGCGCAGCTTCCCCGAATCGTGCGCCTGCTCGACGGGCGGGTGCAGTCCGATGAGAGGCAGGACTCGTGAACACGGCTCGCTCGGCGGACTCGGCGGACTCGGCGCGCCAGGTGGCTTCAGTGGCATCGGGGGTCCAGCCGAGCCGACTCCGGCCACTTGATGTGCTGCGGGTCGGGTTTGCCGGGCTTCAATCCCGAAAGCTCCGCGCCGCCCTCTCAGCGCTTGGAATCGCCATCGGTATCGCTTCGCTCGTGGGTGTGCTCGGACTCTCCGAATCGTCCAAGTCCGATCTGCTCGACAAAATCAACGCTCTGGGCACCAACCTGCTGCAAGTGACCCCCTCGGCGGGTTTCGGCGCCGGCGACGCCACCCTTCCCGATGAGGCTGTGGCAATGATCGGAAGGGTGGGGAGTGTGGGGGACATATCCTTCGTGTCCTCAGTCGACGCCGGCGTCTACCGCAGCGACTTCATCCCGTCGGGCCAGACGGGCGGCATCTCGGTGGTGGGAAGCGACATGGCCCTGCTCGACACCCTCAACGGGGAGATAGCCCATGGTACTTTCTTGACTGAGGCGGCCCTCGAGTATCCCGCCGTGGTTCTGGGATCGGTCACTGCACAGCGGCTGGGGATCAGGGACCTCGCCCACAGGCCGCGGGTGCTAATCGGCGAGCGTTGGGTGGAGGTGATGGGCATCTTGGAGCCGTTTGCGCTGGCGCCCGACCTGGACCGGGCGGCCATTATCGGGCATCAGGCTTCGATTGACTATTTCGATGCTGACGGCGCCGCGACGACGGTGTATCTGCGGGTCGACGAAGGCTGGATCGACATTACCCGCGATGTGATGCCCGCAACGGCCGATCCGGCGAACCCCGAAGAGGTGGAGGTCAGCCGGCCCTCTGACTTGTTGGAGGCACAAGAGGCAGCGGAGAACCAGTTTGCCAACCTGTTCTTGGGCTTGGGCGCGGTTGCTTTGTTCGTCGGTGGGATCGGTATAGCCAATGTGATGGTTATCGGTGTGCTCGAGCGGCGCGGCGAGATCGGTTTGCGACGAGCGATCGGGGCTACTCGATCTCACATCCTCAGTCAGTTCCTAGCCGAGTCGCTGCTTTTGTCTGCGGCGGGGGGTGCAGCCGGGGTGCTGCTCGGCGTTGCGGTCACCGCGGCCTATTCGACAACTCAGGGATGGCGGGTGATCATTCCCGACATAGCGGTCTGGGGAGGCCTCGGCGCGGCTTTCGCCATTGGCGCTTTGGCTGGCATCTACCCGGCAGTCCGCGCTTCTCGCCTGTCGCCCACCGAAGCCCTTCGTTCCGAGTAACCGCGGTGGTCGGGTCTCGTGGCGGGTCGTTGCGTGCTGGATTGCGGCGCTGGTCGGTCGTTCCGAGTAACCGCGGTGGTTGACGGGCTGACTCTGTGGTCGGGTTCGGGTGGTGGTTTGAGGTAGAACTTCTTGGTGGCCGGGTGTTGATGCACTTCCCAGCCGTGCACGTGGATCTTCTGATGGCATCCGTCGCACACCAGCAGCAGGTTGTCGAAGTCGGTGCCGCCGTTGTTGGACCACCAGACAATGTGGTGAGCTCGACACCACAGCGGGTTGGCTTCACAACCAACGCAGTGCTCGTCGCGGGCGATCAGAGCCATTCGTTGGGCCTCTGAGGCGGTGCGCCGTGTGCGCCCGAGCCACATTTTCTGGGTCTTGGCGTCGAAGATCGACGGCAGAATGTCGGCTTCGAGCGCCAGGTCCTTGAGTGTTGTGACCGGTATGGGTGAGCCGTCGGCGAGACGGGCGTTCACAAGCTGCTGTCTGATCACGTCGAAATCGGCGAGCACCAGCAGATTCGTGCCTTGTTTGGTGCTGTTGCCAGCCTCGTCGCAGATCAACTCTGCAACGGCGTCGGCCATACGTTGTTGGGGCGTGCGACGCTGCTTGGCGTCTTCCTTGTGCCACAGTTCGCGTTCTTTGGCTGTCAACGCGGTAGCGATCCGAGCACCGGTAATCTGATCGAACTGGGCGGTCAACATGAACATGCCCGACTCCGGGCTCTCGAAGATCCTTGCGGTGCGGCGCCGGCGTTGACGATCCAACAGCGTCTGGCCGCCGTCTGCTGACCGGTCTTGTTGGTGGCGCTTCACCGTCTTGGCGAACTGGTCGAAGTTCTCGTCACGGGCAGCTGTCACCAACACTCCCTCATCAACTGGACCCTCACCCGCGGCCCGGGCTATCAATCGGGCATGGCCTTGGGGGATCTCGCCTGAGGCAAGCGCACCGCTCGTGTCGGGCAACTGTTCGAGCTGGACCGCGGCTTCGACATCGCGTTTGGCTTCGCGGCCCGACGATTGCAGTTCGTCGCTGGCAATGCGCTGAGCTTCGGCTTTGTTCATGCGGCGCCCCAACTCGGCAAGAACCTGCGACTTCATCGCCGCGAGCCGTGACTCGCCGCGGCCGATCAACCCCAAGCGCGACCGCAGGCCTTCCTCAGACAGCCCCGCCACCTCGACCGCTCCTACACACACGGAACTCGGGCAAACACGCTCGGCGCGGCCACTGGCCTCCAAGAGATCGGGCGCAGGAGCTGATTCCATGTATGCAACTCTATCCGACCGGTGTGACAATGACATCAAAAACCACTGGATATTTATGAATAATAATAAAAAATATTGATATCTTCGTTCAACTGAGGCCCACGCCAGATCCAACGATGTCGCCTCGCGCTCCGGTGCAGGGCTGCGAGTGATCAGGCTTCTTCGGGCGTCTGAGTTGTCGCAGAGTCGCGCCGAGGCTTTCGAACAGTGGGATGACGACGAGAGCGGGCTGTGGGACAAAGCGGTTGTCGATGGACTCGCTGGTAGCTGATGCGTCGAGGCGAGGTCCGCGTCGGTCGCGTCTGACCCGTCGGATCTGGTCGGGCCGGTTGCTCCGGACCCGTCGTCGCCCTCTTGGCCGGAACCTGAACTCGTTTGCGACGGCCAAGCCGGGCGGGGCTGCTGATCCGCCAGCGGGTGTTCACACGGGGATCAGTTCGAAAGCGACCCCGTACTGCACGCCCAGCCTCTCGCCCGCCTGCCGGCAGCTGTTGTGAAGAAACGAATCGGGGTTGAAGGTCGGGTCGCCGAGGTTCTCGATGTAGACGCGGTGGCAGAGCAAGGAGGCCACTCCGGCGGCGAGGTGATCGGTCACGTCGACTCCATGGGTGGGTGCGGGGGAGGACGCGTAGGCGATCCAGCGCACACCGCTCCAGGGCTCTCCGGCGTCGGTGAACAGCCAGCGGTTGGCCGCGTCGCGCACGGCGTCGGGCAGAGCCCTGCCGAGCTCCCGGTGATCGACATGGTTCCAGGGCCCGGAGTCCCCCCAGCGGTCGCGGTAATTCGATCCGATGATCACCTCTGGCTGGTGGTGGCGGATGGCCGCGGCCAGGTCTCGCCGCAGTTCGATCCCGTTGGTTACCAGGCCGTCGGGGTGATCCAGGAACTCGACGACTGAAACCCCCACTGCCGCGCCGGCGGCTACCTGCTCCGCCGAGCGCAGAGGAGCGGCCTCGCGCGGCTGTATGGAGTCGATGCCGGCCTCGCCGCGGGTGGCCAGCACGTATCGGACGTCTTTGCCCATGGCGGTCCAGCGGGCAACGGCCGTCGACGCTCCGTATTCGAGGTCGTCGGGATGGGCGACGACCGCCAATGCCCGTTCCCAATCCTCGGGCAGCGGCGCAAGATCAGGAGCCGCCTGATCGCGCTGCTGTTCGTTGGCCGTGTCGGTCCCGCTCACCGGACCGAGGCTAACGGCTCCGTCACTGTGTCGGCTGTGCTGGCCCTATGCCGTCTTTAAGCCCTATGCCGTCTTTAAGCAGGGAAACCTTCGGGCTGCTTGAGGATCAGTCGGTCTGCGGGGCTCTGTCGGCGAGCCACGCGCGCCAGCGAGCGTCGTCGTGCTCGGCTGCGGCGGCGCCCTCGGGTCCGTAGAGGTACAGCCAGACCGAGACCATCGTGACCCCGCCTCCGTCCTCGGAGGTCAGGAATGCCGTGCCGGGGGCGGGGGAGTCCACCAGCAGGGTGATGCGGCGGGGGCCGGTCTCGATGACCGTTCCGCCCAGCTTCGTTTCGTCGTCGGCGGCCACATCGAGGCGGTCGCCCACTGCGGGCATGCCGCTGATGCCGAGCCCGCCGGTGAGGATCTCCCACCCCTCGCCGGGCGTGACCGGCCACATGGCCATCGGCAGCGCCGAGGTTGCGGTCTGGCCGGCGAAGTGCTCGAGGTGCAGTTGCAGGTTCGCCATGAACAGCTTCCAGCCGTTGACCATGGCGTCGTACTGTGGATCGCCGTCGCCGAAACCGGCGTTGTGCAGGCGCACGGTGCAGGTGTTGTCGCCGTGCGGTTCGACGGTCCACTCGAAGGTGAGGCCGTCGACGCCCTCGCCGCCGTCGAACACCACCCGCTGCGGCGGCTCCCACACGGCGACCCGGCCGGCGATCTGCATCTCGGGCTCGGGCCCGAACGAGGCCGTAGCCGTTCCCCCAGAGCGCTCCTCGACGGTGTGCGGCACGTACCACGACGAGATCCCCGGCCCCGTCGCCACCGCTCGCCACACCGTCTCGATGTCGCCGATCACCTCGACCGACAGATCAATGGCCCGTCCTGTGCCCGTCATTCCCACAGCCTGCCGCGTCCCAGCCACGTTTGCGACCCGGGCATCGCTCTTCGGCTGATGGCGGTCGGTCTCAAAGACCGTCAAGGTCCATGTATCTTGTCGACCCGTGAGCGGAGAGACCGAACAGCCGCCTTGAGCCGGAAGCTTCAGGTCCAGAGCGCGCAGATGGGAATGGCGTCGATCTGTTCTGAGAGACGGTACTTTCGGCGACCGATATGGAGGACGGCGCCCGCTGTGAAGTGGCTCCCCAACTGGTCTCGGAGCCAGATGAGGTGGCGGGCGTCGGCGGTGCTGGGGGCGGTGGCCGCTTTGACCTCGACGGCGACAATGCCTCGCGCTCCGTAGTCGGCGATCAAAGCGACCTCATGGCGGCCGTCGGCCACCCGCAGGTGGCACAGTTGCGGACCGCGGGACATCAGCGCTGTCTCGGCCCGTAGTTGGTTGATTGCAAAACTCTCGATGAGCCTGCCGAGCAGGTCTCCGCTGGACATCACAGTCGCGGCATCGACTCCAACCGCGGCCCCCCACAAGCCGGTGTCGGCCACGAGCCGTTTTCGTCCTTTGACGAGCCGTGCCAGGCGATTGTTGTGCCACGGCGGGAGTTCGGCGATGACTCCGAGGTCGCTGAGCAACTGCGTGTAGGCGGCGCCAGTCCGGTGGTTGACCGACGCGGCGCTGTTGAGGGTGGAATCCGTAGCGAGACCTGCTGTGTTGAGCGCATAGGCAGAAAAGAACCTCGCCAAGCGGGCGCTGTCGGGCGAGGCGCCCAAGGTGGCCGGGTCACGGTTCAACATGTGGCTTAGGTAGCCGTCGAGCCAGGCTTCACGGCGCGCTGGTTCCTGCTCCAAGACTGCCTCGGGAAAGCCTCCCGTGAGCGCTCGCTCCACATAACCGTGCAGGTCGGGCGGATCCGCCGGCAGTTGAATCCCTGTTCCGGTGCGCAGCCGTTCAAGGAACTCGACACCGATGTTGCCAAGCTGCTCGCGTGCCGTCATCGGATGCATGGTCACCGGTAGCAGGCGACCCGTGCCGGGCCACAGGTGGGGATCGCGAACGGAGCGGACCGACCCGCTGAGGATGAACCTTCCCCGAGCACGGTCGGTGTCGACAGCTCGTTTGACTGCGCCGAGCACTTCGGGGACGAACTGCCATTCGTCGAGCAGCACCGGAGGTTCGAGACCTCTCAGCGCGGCGTCGGGATCGGCTCGCACAGCAGCAGCCTCTTCGGGATTGTCGAGTCGAATCACCGTCGCTGCGTGCTGACGGGCAGTGGTCGTCTTGCCGGTCGCCCGCGCGCCGGTGACGAACAACGCCGCGGGGGATTCGGCCAAGAACTCGATCCGAGCATCGGCCATACGGGGAACATAACCCTTCACGTCACCACACTACCAGTTCTGCACAGTCACCAGTACAACTTTCACACACTCTTCGTTGCAACTACTGCATGACCGACTGGTCGGGGCAGAGATCGCTTTGTAGTCTGTTCCACGGGCCGGGAGTGCTACGACAACGACTTGGACGCTATGAACGCCGGGCAGGCGCAGTTGGGGAGTCGTGTTCCTCGACAGCTTCGATCAGGCGATAGACACCGAGGAAGGGTTGTCTTTGGGGGGGAGGTATATCCGGCGCTGTTGTGGCGCTCCGCGAGTTGCCGCGCCCGGTCTACCGCGCCCTTTCGTGACTGCATGTACGACCTGCTGTCGAGGCCTTTCGCCGGTGAGGCATCGTGCTTGCGGAGGATGCTGCGAGCTTGTCGGTTGTCGATCGGGCGTGTGTGATCCTGGTGCTGCAGGATGAGCCACAGTTCGAAGCACGGGTTGGAGATCGCAACGCTGATGTGTTGTCCCGTGCCATCTGAATTTGCGTCGTGGAGGCGTGGGTGCTGGGTCGGCGCCTCGACATCGAACACGCGCCAATACTCAGTGACGGCTTCTTCGTCCGCATGCTCGTCGCGCCGAGCCTGTTTGGCTTCGGCAACGAGTCGGTGTGGGTCGTAGCCCTTGCCGCGTACCTCCAATACTGCGTGCTGGCGAACTTGCTCGACCGTGCGAGAGCCTTCAGGTATTTGGGTTCTGTTTGCTCTCCCTCGCAGAAAATAACGAATAGCTTGCGCTTGTCGGTTCGGGGTCGCCCGCGGCGCAAGGACCCTGGTTTTCCGGTGTCGCGAAGGCATGGCAGTCTTTAGGCGATCAGCCCAGAGCCTTGTGCACGATGTCCTGGTCGACCATCGGTACGCCACCGAAGCGGCCTTGGAGGTATCCGCGTTCGAGGTTTGTCGATTTCCGCACGCGGTCTCCACGGAAATCCGACAGTGGCGTCAAGGCAGCAAGGTCCATGTATCTTGTCGCCCCGTGAACGGGGAGAGCGAACAGCGGGTTGGCGCTGCAGGGTCGCGCTGCCGTCTAGACGGTGAGAATTTCGAACGGCAGTTGTGCGATGAGAGCCTTGGGCCATCCGCGGTCAGTCGTTAGCAGTGCTGTGGCATCGTTGACGATCGCGGTCGCGACCACAAAAGCGTCGGGCAGCTTGAGGGAACTGTATTCGGCTCGAATGCGTGCTGCTCGGCGTGCCGTGTCTGAATCGGCGTTGAGGACCCCGATTGGGATCGTCGCGAGCGCTGCTTCGAGTTCTTTGTCAGCACCGCCTCCTGCAGCCATGGGGTGCACGAGGCACTCGGCGAAGGCCGTCACGGGCAGCATCAGACGCTCAGCCGTAGCCGCTAGTTGTGAAAGCGCTCGCGTAGCGGCGTGGTGGTGGCGGTCGGATCGGTCAAGGTGTCCGACGATTACCCCGGCATCTACGACGGCCAAGCCAGTTGTGTCAGTCCCACTCATCGCGGAGTTCTTCGACTGCGCCGTCGGGGTAGATCCCGTCGAAGACACCAGCGGTTTCGGCAATCCGGTCAGCGACGCGTTCGAACAGGACGCGACCGGGACCCAGTGCTCGGCCTTGCAAAGAGTCGCCTTCGGCCAACCCTGCTGCTGCGAAAGCGCCGGCTGGGATGGTCACTTGGTGTTTGGAGGTGATCCTCGTCCAACCGGGCCGACGTTTCCTTACTAATTTGGACATGAGTAATACTCTATCAGAGGCAATTGCGCGGCGATCAAAGGGTTTGACCTCCGATGTTGCTGGACTGTGACTATCAGGTGCTTCGGTGGGCAGTGGGGAGAGCACCCACTGCTTCGCCGACCTTCCTAGCGGCGACAGCCAAGTCGTGTTGGGCTTGCAGGTTCATCCAATATTGAGGTTCGACGCCGAACCAGTGCAGCACTGGTGCAGCGCTGTGTCACCGGTTACGGATCGCTTGCCGACGATGATCTGAGACATCCGATTAGCCGGCACAGCAATCTGGCGCGCCGATTCGGTCGGTGTGATGCCCAACTCGTCCAACTCGCCCTTCAGCACTTCCCCTGGATGCACCACCCGTCGCAGCATGGCTGATTCCCCCTTCTGTCAGTGATAGTCCACAATCTCGACATCGGTCAGCCCCTGCCCCTCCAACCAGCTAAACGGCCGTTAAATCATTTTCAGATAGTAAAAATATATAATAAGAGCTAAAAAGTCATCATGTACAAGGAAGCATTTGCAAGCTGGGTGCTGAGTGCCGCCGTTACGCTAGACGGCCCCGGCCGAAGCCGGGGCCGAGGGCCAGGGCTGCTCACCCCGGCGGGGTTGGTGAGAGCGTACCTGCATCGTCCGGCGATTGAAACAGAGACCGAGAAAGATGGCTGCTGAACGTGTGACCGCGTACGTGGACGGGTTCAACCTCTACTACGGCCTACTGGAAGCTCGACTTCGGAGTTCGCGCTGGCTTGACCTGCGCTTTTTGTGTGAGTCGCTGCTGCGTCCCTCTCAGCGACTCACCCTGGTTCGGTATTTCACCAGCATTGTCCGGAACCAGCCGGATGCAGCCGAACGCCAAGGCATGTACATAGATGCACTTAGAGCGACCGGCCTGATCGAAATCGACTTCGGTCACTTTCTTCCCAAGACAACCTACTGCCGGAGGTGTGGTTTCATCCACCGGAGCGCTGAAGAGAAAAAAGACGGATGTGAATATCGCAGTGCGACTCCTTGAGGACGCATATAGCGACCGGTTCGATCTGGCGATGCTGATTTCGGCGGACAGCGATCTGGTTCCTCCGGTGGAGTCCATTCGTCGGGACTTCCCTGCGAAGACGGTCCTGGTTGCGAGTCCGCCGAAGCGATGGTCCAGCGAACTTGCCTGCGTCGCACATGCCACAACCAGAATTTCAGGAAAGCGCATCCGATTGAGCCGTCTCTCGGACCCTGTGCGCTTGGCGGACGGAACGCTGTTACGGGCCCCGCAGGGATGGCTGCCCTCGTCCTGAGTCTTGGTTCGGTCCGTGGCGGTCGAACCGGTCGGGCCTGCCGTTGGGCGTGTTGCCGGATGGACTCCGCTGTGTCAGTCTTTCTGCGAACACGGCACGCGGCAACCACCTCGCGCGAACTCACAACTAGCTGTCTCTGTCCCTTGACAGGTCGCAGCGTCGGATGCCGTCCTGAATTAGGTCCGAGCGGCTGTCTTCGAATGGCTGTCTCGTCGTCGGTACGGGCGCGTGCTGAGCATGCGTTGGGACAGAGCGTCTAGGTGCCCGGTGATCATCGAGTCGACGACACGTCGGCGTGCTTCGTCGAAGTCCGCCCGGTCTTGTCCTTGGACGATGTAGGCGTTGATCGTTGCGTGGCCCAGTCCTTGGTGCTTGAGCACTTCGGCAGACACGCGATGATCCTCGGCGCGTCGGCTAGCCATCTGCGAGCCGCGGAAGGCGATGAGTGAGGCGGCGAAAACGCCTCCCCGCGAGAGCCAGGCCGCGAAGGTGCTGTCCGGGGGGTTGTACCAGACCGCCACGATGCCGACTGCCACGCCGATCAACGTTGCGATCAACCACCAGCGTGCCTCTTTGACGGCCTTCAGGTATGCCTGGTGCTCGTGGTCTGCGCGTTCGATCTGCTGCCCGGCGATCACCTGATCCTTGATGACGTTTAGGGACTCCCTTCCGGTCGCGATCATCGCTTCTACCTCGTTGCGCTTCTCGTTGATGAGTTCATCAACCTCGCGGCTCTTCGTGTCCGCAATGCTCTTGGCCTCCTCCGAAACCGTCGCAGATCTCTGCAACGCGGACTCCGCGTCGTCAAGCACGGTTTGCGCTCTGGCCATCTGCGTTTCGTGTTCCTGTTGCTGCGCGTCGAGTTGAGCCTTCGCACGTTCGTTGAACTGCTTGCGATCCTCGCTCCAGCCTTGTCGGCTCTCGAACACCTTCGGGGTTGTGTTCACTTGACCTACCCTGTCTGATCCTCGATCGTTCCCCACCCCTTGTGTTGTGGGATCGTTCAGCCGGTTGGCTGACTGGTGTCGAAAATAGTGAGGGGCTGTGACAGTGATCCCGGGCACGTCCGAGCAGAGGTGTTGCGTCCTGGCTGGACTGGGTTGAACCGAGTGATCTGGTTTAGGCTGATACTGCGGCGACGCCGCCAGGCCTCTCTGCGAGAGTCAGTAGATGAATCGGAAACCGAGCGTCTCGCAGAGGTAGCTGTGATTCTTGCGCAGGTGTTTGTCGGCGGCACTGATTCGGCTGTACCTGCCCAGCGCTTCAAGCAACACGATCTCAAAGGCAGCCCAGTTCAGGTCGCTGTCGACGTCTCTTCGATAACCGATTACGGCGCGAGCTCCGGTATTTTCTTGGAATTTTCTGATTCGCGATTCACCGACTCGCATGACCGAACAGGAACCGAAGTGGACTATGCGATTTTCTGCCTGCCCGTCGATCATGGCTTCGAGATCGTCTAGGGAAACACTGCGTTTGCCGTCGAGCCAGAGTTTTCCTGGACTGCCGTGGAATCCGAAGTAGCCGACTTGATAGTCGGAGTAGCGTTTCAGCAGCCATTTGTTGAGGTAGTGCTCAAGTTCGGGGATCGTGGCGACTCTGCGGTGAATGAACTTGAGTTCTCCGATTTCTTGGATCGTGTGGAGCATCGGTTCAATGCTCCAACGGACGCGCAGGTCAAGCTCCCAGTCACCCTCGAACGCGAACACACCGGCGGCTATCGCAGAGCGAGTCGATGCCTCGCGCCCAGTCGTTGTGGTAGCCGGATGCGCTTGCTTGGCCATACGGTCGAACTACCGTATTCGGTTAACGTGACTGTTCCTCGACAACTTCGATCAGGCGATAGACACCCGACGAGGGGTTGTCGTCGGGGAAGGTCTGTCCGGCGTTTTTGTGTCGTTCCGTGAGCCGCCGCGCCCGGTCGACGGCATCCTTTCGTGACTCCATGTACAACTTGCTGTCGAGCCCTTTCTCCGGTGATGGGTCGTGTTTGCGGAGGATGCTGCGAGCTTGCTGGTTGTCGATCGGGCGTGTGTGATCCTGGTGGTGCAGGATGAGCCACAGTTCGAAGCACGGGTTGGATATCGCAACTTTGATGTCGTTGTCTCGAGCCATCTGGATTGCGTCGTGGAGGCGGGAGTGCTGGGTCGGCACCTCAACATCGAATACACACCAATACTCAGTGCCGGCTTCTTCGTCCGCATGCTCGTCTAGCCGAGCCTGTTTGGCTTCGGCAACGAGTCGGTGTGGGTCGTAGCCCTTGCCGCGCACATCCAATATTGAGTGCGGGCGGACGTCCGCAAGAGCGTTGAGCGCTGTGAGGTACACAGGTTCCGTGACCTTGCCTTCGCAATAGATGACGTATCGCTTCCGTTCGTCGATTCGTGGTCGCCGACGGCGCAGGGGTTTCCCTTTCCGATGCCTTGGATTCACCGCGGGACCTCAGGCGTCGATGCCCAGCGCTTCGCGGACGAGGTACTGGTCAACGATCGGTACGCCACCAAAGCGCCCTTGGAGGTATCCGCGTTCGAGGTTTGTCGATTTCCGTACGCGGTCTCCACGGAAATCTGACAGCGGCGTCAAGGCAGTGCTGCCGTCCGCTCCTTTGTCGGTGAGCCACACTTCGTCGCGATTCAGATGGCCGAGCAGGCTCGTGTCGTGCGTTGTGAAGATCAACTGCGCATTGTGGCGGTTGGTGTCGGGGTCCTGGAACATCTCGACGAGCTTTCCCGAAATCGCCGGGTGCAGGCTCGAGTCGAGCTCGTCCATCATCAGTGTGCCGCCGTGTTGAAAAACGGTCAGCAGGTCCGGCATCAACGCCAACCAAGCGAGCGTACCGTTTGATTCTTCGCCCAGTTCCAAAGGGTACGGCGCGCCGATTACGTCGTGCAGCAGCCGCAAACGTCGTCCTCGGTAACGTCCTCGGTAACCCATCTCATCGTCAGAATTGTCAGCGACCTCCACGTCCAAAACACCGAGGTCGGCAAAGCGAAGCATGGCCAGTGCTTGCACGCGATCGATGTCTCGGTTCGACCTAGTGCTTGCTTCCGCAGCGGGCGACTCGGGAGTTGTGTCGCCAAAGACTTCGAGCAGTGATTCGTGCCAGTCGTGCCTCCCTCGACCGAATCCGAAACGATGGATTCGGATATCTGGCGGCATGGACGACTGAGGCCACACACCGATGAACTCGATCCCGAGCACGGCGGTCGCGACCGCGTCGATTTCTTCGGTCAGACGACTGGCAACAGACAGGACCAGTGTCGTCGAGGTGATGAGCTCGCGGCCGCCTCCGGTGACTCGGGTACCGCGGCGAAATGCAACCTCGTTGCCCTCGCGGACGAAGAGCGCACGACGACGGCCCTGCGGGTAGCTGTACAGAGCTTCGAACTGAACGGACGCGTCGACTTCGAGTTCGTAGCGGTGGCGGACTCCGTTGACCACGATGTCTAGACCGAATCCCGTTGGGAGAGTGTCATCGCCACCGAAGGCGAAGGGGTCGCGGGGGATCTCGCGTTCCCATCCTTTCAGCGATGCCCGAATCGCATACTGCAACCAAGCGAAGCCGTCGAGGACGTTCGTCTTGCCTGAACCGTTGGCCCCGTAGATTCCAGCTACCGTCAGGGCTTTCTCGTCGCCCCAACCCAGCGGTCGTGCGGCTTCCCGATCGCGGTTCACCGCGATCATCGACAGCTCGACCGGTTCCATGATCGACCGGTGATTCGAGACCTCAAACCGCAGCAGCACCGACCCACCCCTTTCATTCTGAAGCGCAATTAATAGTATGTTTTTGTACTATATCTGCGAAGTTTAGTCTTTACATGCACAATGGGTGCGAATCAAACCGGTGGTTGGCATCAGCTGAATCACCTTTACCTCGACAGCGACCTCCGACGGGAGTTGGCTCGACCACGCGCAGTAGGGGATTCAGTCTGGTCTGTTTCGATCTGAAGATCCACGCGAGTTCGGGCGCCGAATCGCTCGCGAGACTTTTGAGCGCTACGTGCAGTCTCGAGAGAGCACAGAGGTCGAAGACAAGCGCTGAAGTTGGCCCGTTTTGTCGGCGTCGCCCTGTGGTCACAGGTTCAATGCATCGCTGCTCAGTCGCAGAACAGCTCTGAATTGCATCGTTTCGGCATGTCCGGTCCAGAGCGAGAGCTACGGCTGAGCCATGCATGTTCTGGACACCTCGTGCACTGACAGACGGTCCAAGGCGATATCATCAGCGCACCCCGCCAAGGTGAGTAGCCTTGGCCCGACGGCCCCGGCTTCGGCTGGGGCTGTTTAGCGTCTGAGCGGAGGCGCGGCGGCAGTATACACTACCGATCGGCGTGCACCGACACGTGAAACTAATGGCATGGCTTGCAGATCATGTGACCCGGTGTCCAATGGCACGACTCAGCTCTGTAACTCCGTTAGTGTTTCGTCAGCCAGCCCCGATGTGCCACTTTCGAGCTGGACCAACGAGATGAAGGATCATGAGCACAGATGCGCCCGACATCACCACGAACGAGGCAATGACCCTCGCGCAACGACTGAGGGAGGCGCGTGAGCACATCGGCCTACGGCAAGAGGACATCGCGATGGCGCTGGATATATCGAGAGCAAGCGTGACAGCGGTTGAGTCTGGGAAGAGAGACGTAACGCCAGCCGAGCTCAGGCGTCTCAGCCGCATCTATCGACGGCCCGTGTCGTGGCTGCTCGGTGACGAGAGCGCCGAAGCCGATATGGATCCGCCGCTGCATCGCGCGACAACAGCATTGTCGGCAACGGAAAGGGAACGGATATTGCGCCGGGCGGAGTTCCGCGCCGGAGCGGGGAGTGTTGCTACTGTCGAGCGAGGCGCGAATCACTACCCGGGAAGCTAACGCGGTGGCCGATACAGAAGTCACTACGAACCAGCGGATTTACGACGAACAACACAGAGAGCGGTTTGAACGCGACCACAAGGGACGTGTCGCGTTGATGTGCTCAGACAAGATCATCGACTTCCGCATCGTTTGACAGAAATCGTGGAACTCCGCCGTGTCGGCTAAAACAGAGCGATGGTCACGGGGGAGTTGAAACGGCAGATCGATTCTGTTTGGAACGACTTCTGGTCGGGGGGCATCTCGAATCCGCTGGAGGTGATGGAGCAGCTGACTTACCTGCTGTTCATCAAGGCGCTGGACGAGCAGTAGACGCTCGCGGAGAACAAAGCGAACCGCACCGGCGAGCCGATCCCGGCTGGGGACGACATCTTTCCTGAGAGGCAGGAGTTCCGGCCTGAGGGGCGCGCTGAGGGTCGGCTGTTTGGCGACCTGCGCTGGTCCCAGTTCAAGAACCGCCCGGCTGGCGAGATGTTTGACATTGTCGAGAACTATGTATTCCCGTTTCTGCAGGTGCGGGCAGGCGAGAGCAGCCACGCCAAGCATATGCGTGACGCCCGGCTCACGATCCCCACGCCGGCTCTGTTGCAGAAGGCGGTGGACGGGCTCGATTCGGTCGAGATGCAGGATCGAGACACCAAGGGCGATGTCTACGAGTACATGCTTTCGAAGATCGCGACGGCAGGCCAGAACGGCCAGTTCCGCACGCCGCGGCACATCATCGAGTTGATGGTCGAGATGACGGCGCCCCAGCCTGATGACCTGATCTGCGACCCCGCCAGCGGAACGTGCGGCTTCCTGGTCGGCGCCGGGGAGTACATCCGGCGAGAGCATCCGAGTGCGCTCACCAGCCCCGACCAGTCAAAACACTTCCACAACGGGATGTTCTCGGGCTACGACTTCGACAACACGATGCTGCGGATCGGGTCGATGAACATGCAGCTCCACGGTGTCCAAAACCCGAACATCAGCTACCGGGACTCACTGGCCGAGGAACACGCCGGTGATGCTGAGGCCTACAGCCTGATCCTCGCAAACCCGCCGTTCGCTGGCTCGTTGGACTACGAGGGCACAGCCAAGGATCTCTTGCAGGTCGCCAGGACGAAGAAGACCGAGCTGTTGTTCATCTCGCTCTTCCTGCGCTTGCTCAAGCCAGGCGGCCGAGCGGCGGTCATCGTCCCCGACGGTGTGCTGTTCGGCTCAACGAAGGCGCACAAGGAGCTTCGCCGGATCTTGGTTGAGGACCAGAAGCTCGACGGCATCATGTCGCTGCCGGCTGGTGTGTTTAAGCCGTATGCCGGGGTTTCCACGGCGATCTTGCTGTTCACCAAGACGAACTCCGGGGGGACTGATTTCGTCTGGTTCTACGACCTTCAGGCCGACGGTCTCAGCCTTGACGACAAGCGCAACCCACTACTCAACGAGGACAAGCTCGGTGCGCTTGCTGGCGCCTTGACCGGCGACGAGCCCGAGAGGAACAACCTTCCCGATGCGCTCGCACGTTGGCGGCAGCGCGACGGCTCCGAAATCGAGCGGGCGGCGACTGAGCAATCGTTCTGCGTGGCGAAGGCCGACATTGCGGCAAGCGACTACGACCTCAGCATCAACCGGTACAAGCAGGTCGTCTACGACGAAGCCGACTATGAGCCGCCGACTGTGATTCTCGACGAGCTTGTCGCTCTTGAGCGGGAGATTCAGGAGGGCATCGATGACCTCAAGGCCGCGCTGGGATGAGGGGACAATTGAGGCTCGTCGTCGATCGAGCGTTTGATGAACTCTGGCAGCCACTCATGAATTATGATAACTGCCCCCCGAATGTCTTTGGTGAGGTGTTTGCCAGTTTGCGCCCGTTTCTGCGTGAGCCCGAACCGGAGTACGTGAAGGAAGACGACGGCACAATTCACAACAAAGCGGTCAACCTTGATGATCAGGCCGCACTCGCAATGAGTGACTCAGAAACAGCTGAGATTCTGCTGACCGGTTTGTCAGAGGAAGACTTTGAGTCAGAGACTGATGCCCGACGAGCCGTCAGTAGCACCTACGGTGTCCTTGTTGACGTAGCGACCGATGAATTCGCGAATAGATACCTCAGTCTTCTTGAGATGTTCATTGACCGATACAGCTTGCGGTACTACGTCGATGAGAGGGCGCGGCTCCGGACCTCGTTTTCGGGACTTGCTACAGCGTTGTTCGGGCAACTCCGCTTGGCGGCGGAAGGCCACCCTCATCTCTTTCAGGAACTCAGCGCGTTCGAACACGCTTTAGCTGAATGTCTTGAGGAGCCCTTGGAGGCTCGAATCAAGACAGCTATCCAGAAACAGGTAAACGTTCTCGAAGCCTTTGGTTCACAACATCGTCTCGTTTCTGGCGACACACTAGGACGCATGCTCGAGCAGGTCGGCAGCTGGCCACACGCCAGTCTTCGCGACGCTGCGAAACAGGTTTACAAGTTTGCGTGTGACTACCCAGGTATTCGTCACGGAGGCGACTTCGAATCATCTATGCGCGCACTGGATCTGCGTGATCTAACCAGCGTCACGCTTTCACTCGTCGGGCTGGTCGCGTACATGGCTGACGGCTTCGAGGAGCAAGTTGTCTCCGCGATGCAGGGCGATCTCGTTCCGGCTGTCACTCTCAGCAACTCTTTGGCATCTCGGACTTCTGAACATGCGGGCGGAGCGAGTTAGCCCATGACGTGGTCTTCTAGATCCGACGTTGCGTTGGGTGACGTGAAGTGGCCTATTGCTCGCCTTCACGATGTAGCGACCATAGAAAGGAACGCAGTATCGGTGGATCAGATCCAGGGAGGCGAGTTTTATGTTGGCTTGGAGAATGTGACCAGTGACGGAGTGTTCGAGAACGTGGTGACGGCGGGCAAGGCGGGCTTGAAGAGCAACAAATTCGCCTTTACCGAGGATCACGTGCTCTACGGCAAGCTACGTCCGTACCTCGCCAAGATCTCCGCACCTGACTTCGCTGGTATCTGCAGCACCGACATACTCCCCATTAGACCAGGTGCCAGACTTGACCGTCGCTACTTGCTGCACTATCTGCGAACGCCGACAATGGTTACCCATGCGGCGAGCAACGCCGTGGGAATAAATCTTCCCCGACTAAATCCGAAGGCATTAGAGTCATTCCAGATTCCACTGCCACCGATTGAGGAGCAGCGGCGGATTGCAGCTGTGCTGGATGCGGCTGAGACGCTCCGGGCGAAGCGCCGTCAGGCGCTCGCCACGTTCGACACGCTGACTCGGGCGATCTTCATCAGCATGTTTGGCGACCCGATTTTGAGGTCGATGCAGTTGGATTTGGTTCCACTTGGCGACCTTCTCAAACTGAAGAGTGGGCAAGGGCTGTCGGCGAAGGCGATGCGGCCCGGTCCTCATCTGGTGTACGGCGGGAACGGCGTAGTGGGGACGCACGACGAGTACATGTTTGAAGGATCCAAAATCGTGATCGGTCGGGTGGGTGTTTATTGCGGTTGCGTCCATATATCTGAGCCACGGAGTTGGATAACGGACAACGCGCTCTACGTCAGCTGGATGAGCTCACGCCTCCGCACGACGTACCTCGCTGCGGCTCTCGATCTGGCAAATCTGAATCGACGGGCGAGCCAAGCCGCCCAGCCTCTGATCTCTGGTGGACGTATCTATCCGGTCGAGATTCCCGTACCGCCTCTCAATTCCCAGCACGTCTTCGAGGAGAGAACCCGAGCGATCACAGAGCATCGAATTCGGATCGAAGAGGGTGCCGAGAAGTTGAACGAGCTGTTCGCGTCGCTGCAGCAGCGGGCGTTTCGGGGGGAGTTGTGAGCGAGTCGCAGTTCTCGTTCCTCGAGGCTGAGTTTCAGCCGGAGCTCGATTCGGCGTCGCGGGCCGAGGGGTACGCGCTGTCGGACCCGGGAGCTGCAGTCATCTACGCGCGCAAGTGCCTCGAGTCGGCTGTCAAGTGGATGTACCGGCACGACCGTGCGCTGGCCGAGCCGTACGACGCGACGCTCGGTGCACGGTTGAACGATGCCGCCTTCAAGGCGCTGGAGGGTGGCCGGATCTTCGATGTGGCAAGAAAGATCCAGCGGGCGGGGAACCGTGCGGTGCACGAGTCGAAGGCGCCGTCGAAGCTGGAGACGGTCGAGATCATCTCGGCGCTGTTCCAGTTCTGCCTCTGGTTCGCGTTTACCTACGGCCGCACCTCGAAACCCGACCTGTCGCTGCGGTTCAACCCTCACCGACTGCTGGACGCGGGCGAAGCCGAGCGGGCTTCGCTGCGCGAGCGCCAGGAGCTCGAGAAGCAGCTTGAGCATGAGACCGAAGAGCGCGTTGCAGCGCAGATGCGGCTGGCGGAATCGAGCCGTACCGCCGAGGAGCTGAACGCCGAGCTGGCGGAGCTGCGCGCAGAGGTCGCTGCGGCGAAGAAGAAGGCGGCCGAGACGGTCCCGCCGGAGGCCTTCGACTGGTCTGAGGCCGAGACGCGCGAGTTCAAGATCGACGCTCTGCTGGCTGAGGCCGGCTGGACCGGTCTCGTGGAGGGCCGTGACACCGAGTACGAGGTGCGCGGGATGCCCTCCGAGTCGGGCATCGGCTACGTGGACTATGTGCTGTGGGGCGCCGATGGCAAACCGCTCGCCGTCGTGGAGGCCAAGAAGGCGCTGACGGATCCGAAGGTCGGCGAGCAGCAGGCCAAGCTCTATGCCGACTGCTTGGAGGCCGAATCCGGCCAGCGGCCGCTCATCTACTGCAGCAACGGCTATGAGCACTGGCTGTGGGACGACACTCAGTATCCGTCCCGTCGGGTGCAAGGGTTCTGCACCCGCGACGAGCTGGCCTGGCTCATCCAGCGTCGCACGGGTTTCAAGTCGCTGGCATCACTGGACGCCGGCGAGCAGATCGTCGACCGCCATTACCAGCGGCGGGCGATCAGCGCCATCACCGAGCACTTCGAGCACAGCAACCAGCGCAAGGCATTGCTGGTGATGGCGACGGGTGCGGGCAAGACCCGCACGGTGATCGCTTTGGTGGATCTGCTGATGCGAGCCGGGTGGGTGAAGCGGGTGCTGTTCCTGGCCGATCGCACGGCGCTCGTGAATCAGGCCGTGAACGCCTTCAAGACGAACCTGCCCGACTCGGCGCCGGTGAACCTGGTGACCGAGGGCAACGTGGACGGCCGGGTGTACGTGTCGACCTATCAGACGATGGTCGGCAAGATCGACGAGTACCGGGCCGACGGGACCCGCCGGTTCGGGGTGGGGCACTTCGACCTGGTGGTGATCGACGAAGCGCACCGGTCGGTGTACCGGAAGTACCGGGGCATCTTCGAGTACTTCGACTCGCTGCTGGTGGGCCTGACCGCGACTCCCAAGGATGAGGTCGACAAGAACACCTACGACCTGTTCGACCTGGAGACGGGCGTGCCCACTGACGCCTATTCGCTGGACGATGCCATCAAGGACGGGTATTTGGTGCCGCCCCAGGGTGTGTCGGTCGAGCTCAAGTTCGTGCGCGAGGGCATCAAGTACGACGAGCTGAGCGACGACGAGAAGGACGATTGGGACGAGCTGGACTGGGGCACCGACGATGAGGGCGATCCGCTGGATCCGCCCGACGCAGTCGACCCCGCCGAGCTCAACAAGTGGCTCTTCAACAAGGACACCGTCGACCGTGTGCTCGAGCATCTGATGACCGAGGGCGTCAAGGTGGCCGGCGGCGACCGGCTGGGCAAGACGATCATCTTCGCCAAGAACCAGAAGCACGCCGAGTTCATCAAGGAGCGCTTCGACGCCAACTACCCATCGCTGGATGCAGGCAACTTCGCCCGGGTCATCACGCACCAGGTGAAGTACGGCCAGAGCCTGATCGACGACTTCTCCAACAAGACGAAGGCGCCCCACATCGCGATCAGCGTGGACATGCTGGACACCGGCATCGACGTGCCCGAAGTCGTCAACTTGGTGTTCTTCAAGATGGTGCGGTCGAAGACCAAGTTCTGGCAGATGCTGGGCCGGGGGACTCGGCTGTGTCCGGACCTGTTCGGGCCCGGCGAGCACAAGACGCACTTCAACGTGTTCGACTTCTGTCAGAACCTCGAGTACTTCAGCCAGGCGCTCGTGCCAGCAGAGAAATCGACCGGCAAGTCGCTCAGCGAGATCCTGTTCTCGGCGAGGTTGGAGCTTCTGCAGACGCTCGACTCGGTGGCGGCGTTCGGCGACGAACGGGCCGAGATCGCAGCCACGCTGCACCGGACTGTGGAGTCGATGAACCCCGACAACTTCCTGGTGCGCCCTCACTTGGAATTGGTGGAGCGGTTCAGCACGTTGGCTGCGTGGGAGACAGTGTCATTGGCGGACTTGGCTGAACTCAATGAGCGAGTTGCCAAGCTGCCCGACCAACTCGATGCCGACAGCGAGGACGCCAAACGCTTCGACGTGGTGATGCTGAACGCGCAGCTTGCTCTGCTGCGGCAATACCCGTTCGAGCGGCAACGGCGGCGGATCATCCGCGTTGCCTCCGCGCTGGCGGACCTTGGCACGGCCATTCCCGTCGTGGCCCGGCAGCAGGAGTTGATTGCGGACGTCCAGACCGACGAATGGTGGGCCGACGTCACCTACCCGATGCTCGAAGACGCCCGCAAGCGGTTGCGCAACCTCGTGCAACTCATCGAGTACACCAACAAGAACATCCTCTACAGCGACTTCGCCGATGAGTTCGGTGGGGCCAGGATGGTTGACTTGCCTGGCACCGGTGGAGCGGGTGGGGCTGGCGATGCTGGGGGCGGCGACGGCGGTGGCGTTGGTGGCGATGGCCGCGACGAGTTCGCCCAGTTCCGCAAGAAGGCGCAGAACTTCCTGAAGGAGAACCTTGCCGATGACATCGTGGCCAAGGTCCGCAGCGGCGAGCCGTTGACTGCGGCTGACATGGACGACCTGCAGCGAGTGCTGGTTGCCGCCGGCATCGGTGACGACGAGACCTTTGCCGAGGCATCACAGTGGGCCGGCAGCTTCGGGTTGTTCATCCGCTCGTTGGTGGGACTCAACCGGGCCGCCGCTAAGCGCGCTTTCGCCAAGTTCCTCGACGACAAGCAATACAACGTCAACCAGATCCGCTTCGTCGAAATGGTGATCGACTACCTGACCGAGCACGGCACCATCGAGAGCGGGCGCGTCTACGAGTCACCCTTCACGTCCGTTGCGCCCCAAGGTCCCGAAGCTCTGTTCGCCGAGCCCGACCAAGCCGACTTCTTCCAAATCATCCAACACCTCCAAAGCACCGCCACGGCCTGACAGGTACGTGCTTGCATCGCGACAGCAAATTGCGGCATGGCTCTTGTAGGGGCAGAATTGCCAGGAAAGTATCGGTATGCCCTTGGCGGAAAAGGATCATGAGCGGAGTGTCAGCACGAAGCACAGAGTCGGTTCCGAACTGTCCGAGATGCGAGCGTCCAATGGTTCTGCGCACCGCGCGGAAGGGAGCGAACGCGGGCAACCAGTTCTGGGGATGCACTGAATTCCCTCGGTGCCGCGGCACGTTGCAGATCAAGTCACCGGTGGACGCAGCAGGCGACATGGAGCGACCCGCGCCGCCCGAAGAATTCCAAACCAGCGTCGAAGAAGAATCAATCTTAGAAGCTGACGACAAGCCTCAGGGGTTCTTTGCGAAGGTCGCAAAGACTGTCGATAAGGTCCAGCGCCGGTACCTGGAATCTGACGAACCTGACGCTGCTGGCCGCTGGAACGATGACCATCGGCTCAGCATGCTCAAGTACGTTTACAGGCGCGACGGCGGACGATGCGGTTTGTGCGGTGCGGAAATGAAGCTCAAGGGCGCTCAGATTGACCACATCGTTCCGAAGGTGTTCGCCTTCTTTGACGTCAACGATCGCGGCAAGGCCGAACCGGGGGCGTACTACAAAAGCCGTCTGCACAAGATCGACAACCTCCAAGCAGCGCACACCTATTGCAACAAGCGCAAGGCCAACAAGCCCGAAATCACCAAGTGGCGACATGAGACGATGCCACCGCTGACCGTTGCTGACACCGAAGACAGTAGAGGCTTAGTGCTTCCTAGGAATCCAGCAGCGTGAGCAATCCCGGCGCAACTCACGCGGCGCTTGACCAGAACCGGATGATCGTTCTTTCTCTCAAGCCGAAGTTCGCGGACGCGATTCTCGCTGGTGCCAAGACGGTTGAGCTGAGGCGATCGGAGCCGAAGATCGTTGTGCCGACGCGGGCGCTGGTCTATGCGACGTCGCCGGTCCGGGCGCTCGTCGGAACGTGCATTGTGACGAGTGTCGAATCCGAACAGCTGGCAACCCTGTGGCGGGAATACGGCCCGCGAACTGGGGTCAACCATCAGGAGTTCTTGGATTACTTCGAAGGAGTCGAGAAGGGCACTGCCTTGACGCTCGAAGATCCAGCTTCGCTCCTCCAACCGATTCCGCTCACGCGCCTGCGTGAGACATCGCAGGGGTTCAGACCCCCGCAGAGCTTCGCCTACGTCGACACCCAGACCGGCGCCGAACTCCTGCGACTAGCGGCGTAGCGTCGAACCGAGGAAAAGACAGACATCGGAACTGCGTTTCGCTCGGTAGCTTCGAGATGCATGAGCGGACTTGAGGACGCGCGATCGCTGCCTACGCCTAGCGTTTGGTATCGCAGCCGGTAGCTTGGCGACAGGAGGCGCGAGGTGAACAGACACTTGACAGCAATTGTCGAATGCGAGGGCGAGGGCTATGTCGCATCGTGCCCAGAGTTCGACATCGCCAGCCCGAGAGAACCTTGCAGAAGCTCTAACGCTTTTCTTCGAGAGCGCGTCTGCTGACGAGGTCGAACGGCGGCTGCGTGGTGAGGTCTATGTGACTCAGATCGAGGTTGCGGTTGGCTAGTTTGCGAGTCCTCTCTGGGCGAGAGGTCACGAGACTCTTCCCTCTACCCATGCGGCAAAGACATCCTCATTGACCGCGCCGGCGGCCGCGGCGAGCATCATCTCGACCGTCTCATCGCCCTCGGGGTCGTTGGCTGGCTCGTTCCAATCCGCCCCGTTTCGCTCTGCCATCTCAACCATCGCTAGGAAAGCGACACGCTTGTTCCCGTCGGGGAATGGGTGATTGCGGACGAGCCGATACCCGAGCACAGCGATCTTGCGCTGGAGCCCCGGATAGAACTCAATACCGCCGAACGTTGCGCTGGGGGCGTGTACCGCAGAGTCTGCTGAATTGATGCGGCTGGCGCGCATGAGCACCTCGGGTTCGACGCGTAGGACTGCCGAGGCGATCACCAACACGTCGTCGAGTCCGAGGTAGTTCATGGGTCTCAGGTGGCTAGCCGGTCCAAGATGCGTCTGTGGCGCTCCATCGAGGCGGCGAGCCGCTGTTGGAAGGCTTCGTCGGCCCGGCGGTTCTCGATGTGGCTCTCAATGGCATCACGAACCGCCTCCGACATGCTGACGCCGTCAACGTCAGCGACGAGTTCTAGGGCATCGGCCTGTTCGGTCGGCAGTCTCAGGGTCATGGCCTTCTGGGTGTCGGGCATGGTGGTCTCCTGTATTCGGTTGGGAACCTTACCTTACAACCTTGGTAGTAAATTATCTCGCTACCGTGGTATCTTTCATACAGGTCGAGACTGATCACGCAAAGACGCGCAGTGGCGCAACGTGATGGGGGAGTTGAAGGCGGGTAGGTCGCGCTCACGACATTGGCATTGGAGGTGGTCTCGAACTTCTGACTCGCGACGGTTAGGAATCCTGGTTTGTTGAAGAGTTCGACCCAAGGAGTGCGTCTATCTCATCCGTCTCGCTCACTGCCAGCACGGCCCTCGCGAATTCGTGGTCGATCAAGTCCAGCACCAGCAAGGGCAGTTCTGGTCCGCTGCGAGCCGTGGCCCAGAACTGTGGGCCGACCACGCCTCGGCCGAGTTGGGTCCCGACTCGACGCCTCCCCGGATATCGCTCACCGGCGTGGGTTCCGAATCCGAGTTGGCGGTGGTCGATGCGGGACTCAAGTTCATGTCGCTGGACAACCGCGGCCCTTGCGACGTCGGCTCGGTCAATCTCGACTATGCGCCGTCCGTTGAATACACAGTCCATTCCAGAGAGCACAACTCGAAGAGTGCTCCCCGTCCACTCAAACCTGAACGCCACAGAAGCCATGGTAGGCCACAGCCGACGTATCGAAGGACAACTTCTCAGCCTATTGTGCCGGTTCCACACCAAGGAGTTGAGATCCAAACCATGGACCCGATTGCGTTGGTCTAGTCGACACGGGCAATCTTTGGCCGGCTCTCAGTTCGTGGTCGTAGAGCGCCGTGGATTGTCGGATCGCCCTCGTTCTTGAGGAGATGCTGAGTGATCGAGCAGATCTTCCATCCAACAGGACGCCGTACCAAGCCGAACTCGTAGGTACCCCACGAGTGAAAATGGCGATCTCCGTTGCGCTCGAATCTGTCGATCCGATAGTCGCACGTGGCCCTCGCGTGATCGTCGGACTCGAACGAGACAGCGAGGTTGCTATGGGTGTGCTGCATCACCAGATCGCCCAGCGCCTGCTTCCGCGCGGTCACGTATTCGCCAGCTAGGACACGAGATGGATCCGTGCCGCGAAACGACGAGTAGTCGATGAAGACTTCGTCATCCAGGCACTCACGCAGCGCCATCCAATCGTGTTGGTCGAACGCCTGCTCAAAGCGACAGATCAACTCCGAAATGTGCTGATCCACGAGGAACTCCTCACAAGAACCGATGCGTCACGTAGGCCTGATCCACCTCATATGTGTATCGCCAGTCGCGGTTATCCGCATTTGCGTGGACTGGAACCTTGCTGTAGCCAAGCCCCTATGAATGTGGGGCCGTTGCGGTTTTTTCATGTCAATGTGAACTGCTCCGACTTGGAACGGTCGCTGGAGTTCTATCGCGACCGCATAGGGCTGAGGCCGACCGTCCGCACCCGTCCAGAACACCCCAGCCGGGATCGGTCTTCGGGCTCAAGGAGGTGCAGTGGGACGCATGGATGTTGGCCGGCGATGACGCTGCCGGGGGAACATTGCTTTGATCTGTTGGAATGGAAGTTCCCGGTTGGGGAGGGGTCGCCGCCCGAGACTGTGTTCGAGTTGGGCTTCAGCCGGCTGTGCATCACGAGCGACGACCTGGCTGGTTTGCATCAACAACTGACCGAGACCGGGCACGACGTCTGGTCGCCACCGGTACGGCCGGGCAACGAAGCCGAAGACCTGACCGGCCGCGAGTACTTCCTGTGCTCCGACCCCGACGGCACATCGCTGCAGTTCGTCCGTGGCGACAGCACCCGCCTGGCGGGCGTCAACG
Organism: Acidimicrobiaceae bacterium; assembly: GCA_026706815.1. Taxonomy (GTDB): domain Bacteria; phylum Actinomycetota; class Acidimicrobiia; order Acidimicrobiales; family Aldehydirespiratoraceae; genus VXYK01. The sequence continues at coordinate 63,047 of JAPOYA010000005.1, forward strand.
TGAACTGCTCCGACTTGGAACGTTCACGCCACTTCTACTGCGACGTGCTCGGACTGGAAGCCCAGCATCGCTTTACCTCTGCTGACCCTCAACCGGTTGAAGGATTCGGCGCAGAAGACATGCTGAGCTGGGACGCTTGGCGCATCGGTGGTTCCGACGGCGACTCCGGCCAGTTCACCCTCGATCTGGTGGAGTGGAAATCACCGAAAGCCGGCCGCTCGGCTCAACGGCGAGCCAACGAACTGGGGATCTTCCGCATGGCCCTGCTCACCGATGACATCGACCGGGACTACGCCGCGCTCCTCAACGCAGAGATCACATGCTTCCCCCCGCCTGTGGCGCTGGAGATGGGACCCGGACTTCCCTCAGATCTGCGGGCCCTGTTCTTTCTCGATCCCGACGGCACCTGTGTCGAACTGATCGAGAGTCCACGGACGGACCAATCGACCTAGGCTGAGGGGACCGCACCCGGGGTTGCCAGCCGGATCGGTCGGCCAGCTGATCGGCCCGGGAGAGAGTCAACTCCGCGCAGTGATGACCACCAGATCGGTTGGGGGTTGGTATTCGGCGTCTGGGAGCACCGTGACCGATCGGCGGCGGCCCACGACTTGGGCGAGCAGGCGCGTCCCGTCGGGCTCAACCGCTATTCCTCTGGCTCGAAGGGGCGTCTGATCGTGGCCGGCGGTTTGGAGCAGGTGCTGCGGTTGGCCGTTCGAACGGTCGACATCGCGGGCCTGAAACCGGCCATGTCTGCTCGGGTCTACAACGACTGCTAAGCAGGATTTGGGGTTGGTAGCCATCCTTGTGGTGCCCGCAGCACAACACCCTCGGGTGTGATTACTGGATCTGGGAGACGGTTCGACCGGATAGCGGCACGCGAGACCTGGAACGCAGCGTGTGCCGACTGGGCGAGGTCCGCAGACCAGCGCTTTGGAGGAGAGGCCACGATTACGCGCTTGCGACGGAAGCGCTGCCGGACAGCCTCGACGCTTGGCACAAGGTCGCTGTCGCCGGAGATGACCATTGCCATGTCGAAGCGGTCCTCGTAGGCATCGGAGAGGAGCCGAACCGCGATGTTCACGTCTGTCCGCTTCTCCTCGTTCTTGGTCCACTGCGTGTTGCACGTGCGGCAAGTCACCTGCTTGGACATGAACAGCCCGAAGTCAATCTCGATACCTCCCCTGGTACGGAGAGCGTCAATGAAGATTGCCTGACGTTTTGCTGCGGCCGGGTCGTTGCGAACGCTGGTGGTGAAGTAGCGGACTAGGTCGAGGCGTTGGCCGGGCTTGAGGAGTGATGAGCAGACACCGTGAAGGTCAAGCCAGCGGGAGGTTCGAAGGCGCGCGTCAAGGAGGCCGTAGTAGAGGTTGTACCCGTCGATGTAGGCGATGACTCGTTCCCTTGACCCGATCCGACGACGATACCTGTCCTTCTGTCGCAGGGTGCTGATATCTTTAAGTACAACCCCCCCAGGGTGAGTAACCCTGGGCCGACGGCCCCGGCTTAGGTCGGGGCTGTCTCGTTTTGTACGCGCGCCGCCGGATCATGACCGCAAGGATCTGTAATGCAATGGGTTGCATTGACCGCGAAAGCGAGAAAGTCCCTGATCCGGCCCCTTGGATTTGGCTTGATCGGGAGCGTACTTGCTGGTGAGTCGGCGGGGTCGCCGGGCGGTGGCTCAGCGATGGAATTCGTACTCAACAGGGCGAATCAGGTACCGGCTACACCCCGGTCGTTCGCCGCTGCGTCTTGACGCCAAGGCGCAGACTCGTCGTCCAGAGTGTCGAACATGAGCGTGGCCACTAGGAGAGCTGCCCCGGCAGCCAACCGTCCATGTCGACTCGTTAGGTGTACCGGAGGCTCGGCTCTGCCGTGCCCCGTGCCTCGCTCACCCCGAAGCTCGTTCATCTCCAAGGCGATTTGGACAACGCCGCCGAGGATCTTGCGAACGGGATCCATCACATCTTCTCGTTGTTCACGTGCGCTCTTCGGGTGCAACATCAGCACCTGCAGCGCCCGTGTGACAAGCGCCGGATACTTGGCCGGGGGCGTTTCGCCGACACGATTCAGAACGATCTTGGATGTTGACTCTAGGAGTTCCTTGCTTGAGCCCAGCAACAAGGCCGAGTCGCCATCGCCGAGTGCTAGGCGCAGCCTTCGGACGTGATCACGAACTACTGCCTCGTCTGGAAGTGTCGAGGCATCGACGAGTGATCCAAGATCCGGCGCGGTCTTGCCGTCCTCGAGCAGCGTAAGTCCGTAGGGCTCAAGTGATTCTGCAAGCTGTCCAACTACAGCTTCGTTCGCGGCATAGGGGGTCGATCTATCAAAGACTCGGTCACGTCGAAGCAGCCCAAGAAGTTCTTCCACAAGTGGTATCAAGTCTTGGCGTTCGACCAGCTTTATGGCTTTGCTAACTCGGTCGCGTTTGCTGCCGATTTCTACAACGACCCCGAAGGTGTTCAAAACGTCACTGACTTCACCGTGGGTTGGCCCGGCGCCGCCCGCCCAGAAGTCGGCGACGGCGCGTGCGAGGCGTGCGCGCTGACGCTCTTCGGCAGAGGGGGGCATAGGTGAAGCGTAGAGCACGATCCCGACATTGAACGTAGACACCCTGGCTGGGATTGAGCGCTAACTGAGCACGTTGTTCGAGTTCCTCGTGGCGCGTCGCCTAGTCTGGGACAGCGTTGGGTTTGAGGATGGCGCAGCAGGAACAGACGCCGGGGCCGCAGGGTATAGACGTGGGGTGATTACCACCAGGTCGGTAGCTGGTTGGGATTCGGCGTCGGGAAGCACGGTGACCGAACGGCGGCGGCCAACGACTTGGGCGAGCAGGCGGGCGCCGTCGGGGGTCGCCGCAATCCCCTTGGCGCGCAGCGTCGCTGGTGGCAAAGCGTCGATCATCGCTTCAAACTCGGCCTGGGTGATGGGCCGGGGCACCGCGACAGTCGCGACTTCGTGTACATCGAACAGGTTCGCCGGTCCGGTGTCGGCCACTCCACCGGGGCGACGAGTCGCCAAGTCGACAAAAGAGGCAGTCGAAACTGCGTCGTCGCTGTTCAGAATCGGGATGCCGGGAGCACAATCCCGCAGGATCGAGCGGCTCTTGGCTGCATCACCTGACGATGCGAGGTCGAGTTTGGTGAGGACGAACAGGTCGGCCGCCCTGAGTTGGGCTGCCACATAATCAGCAGTCACCGGATCATTGCACCGCTCCGGAAACTGATCGGCGTCGACCAGCACCACGACACCGTCCAGCGAAAACCCCGGCGAGGAGGCCCAAGGCACCACCCGAGCCGGATCGGCAATACCGCTCAGCTCCACAATCACGTGATCAGGAGGAGCCTCCCGTTCCCGCAAGCCGTCGAACGCCTCCGCCAAACCCCCGGCGAGACTGCAACAGACGCATCCGTCGGTCAATTCAATGGTGTCGCCATGACGACGACGAACCAGCGATGCATCGACGTTCACCGCACCGACATCGTTCACCAGCACCGCGATCGGCTGATCGGTCCGAGCCAGCACCTCGTTGATGACCGTCGTCTTGCCCGCCCCGAGATACCCCCCAAGCAGGGTGACCGGCACCCGGCGACCGTCCCAAGGGGCGATTATCCCCAAATCAAGGTCTGCCAAAGGTTCCTCGCTGTCCACTTGAATCCCGTTTCCCCGGTCTACTCGGCGGTGGGTCATTCTAATCCGCGCCACCGAGTTAATCCGTGCCACCGAGCGGACTAGATTCGCACTCAGATGAGGCGAAAGACCAAGCGAGGCACCAGTCCGAAGCACCCCCGAGTCCAGAGCCTTTCGATCGGAGCGGAAACGCCTACCAGCGCCGGCCCCCCCGAAAGCCGCTGTCCCAGCTGCGGTCAGCCGGTCGACCACAGCCAAGACGCCTTCTCGCGCAGTGGATTCACAGAGGACACAACAGTTCTCGCGCCGATCAACAGAACTGGCCGCGTCGCTTGGTTTCTAGTGGCGTTGTCGGCGGTGTTCGCGGCGGCATTGATCATCGGCCGGGATTCCTCTGAGCGCACACAGGATCGTGAGAACCTCCAGAATCCGAGTGAGGATCCAATCGACAACCCGTCGATGCCGGGCGACGATTTCGCAACCGATGCCGCCAACGACCCCGACGGGGGCGTCAGCGCGTCTGAGATTCGTCGCAGAGAAATCCTCGAAGCAGTCTCCCGACACTATTTTGCCCAGCACATAGGCGGCCATCAATTTGCGTATCTGGTGTCTGGCGAAGGGGCGATCGCCTTGGTGAACCCTGCGGTCTCAACCGAATCGACTCAGCTTGTGGCCCCGTCCGAAGCAAATATGGACGACTTGTTAGCCGGTTACGGCCGCTTTGTGATGTATGACCGAGACTCGGGAACGTACGGCTTTGTGGTTGGCGACGCACTGAGTGCTCCCTCTGTTCACCGACTCCCAGCGACATGGGGTCTGGTCATTGTGGGCGCTGGGGACCATCTTGCACTGGTGTTCGACGACCCCCCGGACCCTGCGAGGCTCTTCGTCGGAAGCAGCTCAGGAATATTCATGGTCGATCTGGAAGTACCGCTCGGAGCTACGCTTCTGGAGGTTCCCGGGCTCGGTGTGCTTGTCACCAGCGTGAACGGTGAGACATTTGTCAGCACCCAGGCCCAATTGGCCCACATCTCCGACTGGCCCGTGGTTGCTGCGAATGCTGTTCACCACGTTGAGTTCCGTTGTCCCAAAACGTTGGATTGCGTTGCGGTGTTGGTCGACCGTTCTTCTGGTAAGGCCGCATCCTTGCCGAGAGAACTAGTCGACAATCTGAGGGACGGATCCCAAAGACTCACAATCTCACCCGACGGCGGACATCTGTTGTCGACGTCTTCAGACGTCAGCGATCCGCGTGAAGATCAATCCTTGCCGACCAGTTACCTCTACGATGTCGCCGCGAGCAATCTTGTGCTGCTCGAAGCCCCGGTTCCGGGCAGGGTGGCATGGTCGCCGGACTCAAAGGTGGTTGCATGGCTCGACCCGATGACGACAACGAGACTGTCGGTTCTCAGAGTTGAGGACGCTCGGATCAATTCCGTCGACCTGACGGTGTTCGGCGCGCCGGCGCCCGGCAGCGACGCTCTGCTCCTGCTCCCGCCGAACCCCTGCCCCGCCATCGCCTCAAGCGATGCGCCGTGTGTGCCCGGTTCTAGTTGACGTCGCTGTCTGAGGGCTTGCGGTAGTCCTCAATGCAGCGTTCAGAGAGCGGGACGGGAATGTTGTGGCGGGTGGCGTCACGATGCGAAATGTGCGTGCTCGGCGGCAACGGGTTCTCGCGCAGCGAGCGGTTGAGCCTCTCGCCCCCTTCGGCGAGAGCGTCGTAAGCCGGGCTGGTGCCGGCGCCGACCGCCCCTGTGATGTGACGGGCCGCGGTGAAGACGTCGGATTCGGCGGGAGGACGGGGCGCGGGCCGCATCACCCGCCGGATGAAGGAGCGCAGAGGTCTCCGGCTGCGGACTCTGCGGGGATCGTCGGGGTCGATGAGCGGGTCCATGTGTCTTCTCCGGGCTGGTTCGCCTCGCCCGAGACTGCCAGGCGATGAGCCCACCGTATCCTTGGCCCGCACAGCCTGCTGAAGATGTTCACGAGATGTTCACGCTACGATCCACCACGACCAGAGCCTTAGAGAGAACCCGATGACAATCATCCACACCAGTCCTTTGCCCAACGTGGAGATCCCAGAAGTCTCCATAACTGAACTGGTTATGCGGCACGCGCAGAGCGTTCCCGACCGCCTGGCCATCACCGACGCGGGGTCTTCCTCCTACACCTTCTCCGAACTCGACTCGGCGATCCGATCCATGGCCGGCGGTCTGGCAGCTCGGGGCTTCGGCCCTGGTGACGTTCTCGGGATCATGGCCCCCAACATCCCCGAGTACGCGCTCGTGTTCCATGCCGTAGGCGTGGCCGGAGCCACAATCACCACAATCAATCCGACCTACGGCGCAGAAGAAGTCCGTTTCCAGCTGCAGGATTCGGGAGCGTCGTTGCTGTTGACGATTCCGGCGTTCCTGGAAGTCGCGCTGGCCGCTGTCGAAGGAACCCGGATCAGCGAGGTGATCGTGGCAGGGGAGGCCCCGCAGGGAGCAGCAGACATCACGCCGATGGCTTCGCTCATGGGCGATCCGGTCGGACAGGTCGCCGTCGACCTCCACGACGACGTGATGGTGCTGCCGTACTCGTCGGGCACCACAGGCCTGCCCAAGGGGGTGATGCTCACCCACCGCAATCTGGTTGCCAACGTCTGCCAGATGGAGCACGTGCTCCAATACGACGAAGACGAAGTGGGACTCGCGGCTCTGCCCTTCTTCCACATCTACGGGATGCAGGTCCTGATGAACGGCCTGCTCGCCAACGGCGTGACCGTGGTGACCATGCCCCGGTTCGACCTGGAAGCGGCACTGGCGCTCGTGCAGTCGTTGCGGATCACCCGTTTCTTCGCGGTCCCCCCGATGGTGCTGGCATTGGCCAAGTCACCGCTTGTGGAGAACTACGACCTGTCAAGCCTCAAACAGGTGTTCTCGGGCGCGGCCCCGCTCGGCGCCGACCTGGCAGAGGAGGCGGCTGACCGCGTGGGCTGCGAAATCGTTCAGGGCTACGGCATGACCGAACTCAGCCCGGTCACCCACGCCACTCCCGAAGGGAGTTATCGGCCCGGCACCAGCGGCACAGCGGTGTCCAACACCGAGTGCCGCATCGTCGACCCCGAAACAGGCGAGGATCAAGACGTCGGCAGCCGAGGCGAACTGTGGGTCCGCGGCCCGATGGTGATGAAGGGCTACCTCAACAACCCCGAGGCCACCGCCGAGACCATCGACGCAGACGGCTGGCTGCACACCGGCGACGTAGCCGTGCTCGACGAAGCGGGGCACTACTCGATCGTGGACCGCATCAAGGAGCTCATCAAATACAAGGGCTTCCAGGTGCCGCCCGCGGAGATCGAAGCCGTGCTCATCACCCATCCGGCGATCGTCGATGTGGCGGTGATCGGTGTTGACGACGTCGAAGCCGGCGAGATCCCCAAAGCCTTCGTGGTGTGCGCTGCGGGCTCGACCGTGACCCTTGAAGAGGTCCAGACACTCGTGGGCGAGCATCTGGTGAGCTACAAACAGGTGCGCCTGCTCGAAGTGATCGACGCGATCCCCAAGAGCGCGTCCGGCAAGATTCTGCGCCGCGAGCTGCGCGGACGCGAGTAACCGGAGTCTGCGCCGCCGACACCGAGCGTTCAGCTAGCCCGAACATCACAGTCGGCACATCGCAGTGCCGTTAGCCGCCGGCCTGTAGATAGCGTCAGCAGCCATGCTGCTTGAAGAGTTGGTAGCGCAGCGAGGCCATCTCATCGTCGACGGGGCCATGGGCACCGAAATGTTCGCTCGAGGCTTGATGCCCGGCGATGCACCTGAACGGATGAACCTGGACGCCGGCGAAAAGGTGCAGGAGATCCATCAGGCCTACGTCGACGCAGGTTCTGACATCTTCTTGAGCAACTCTTTCGGGGGCACGCGTTATCGGCTGGCATTGCACAAACTCGACGATCGAGTGATTGAAGTCAACGAGGCAGCCGGCGCCAATGGCCGAATTGTCGCCGACCGGGCGGACCGCAAGATCCTGGTGGCCGGCTCGGTCGGGCCGACGGGGGAGCTGATCGCGCCGCTGGGGCCCCTTGAATTCACAGACGCCGTTTCCGCTTTCGCCGAACAAGCAGAGGGACTCAGCCGCGGAGGCGTCGACATTGTCTGGGTCGAGACCATGAGTTCGCTGGTGGAGGTTGAAGCTGCCGTTGTCGGAACCCGGAAGAGCTGCGATCTGCCGATAGCGGTCACCATGAGTTTTGATACCGCCGGCCGGACCATGATGGGCGTCACCGGTGAAGAGGCTGCCGTACGCCTCACCGAACTCGGAGTTGCGGCTATGGGGGCCAACTGTGGCAACAACCTTCCCGATACCGAGGCTGCCTTGGGCGAGATGCGAGCGGTCAGCAGCGTGCCAGTCATATCGAAGGCAAACGCCGGGATACCCCAATGGCACGGCTCGGAGCTCAGCTACAGCGGCACCCCCGAAGTCATGGGCGCACACGCCCACCGCGTGCGTCAAGCCGGCGCGGGGATAATCGGTGGCTGCTGTGGGAACACCCCCGCGCACGTGTCGTTCATCCGGGGCGTCCTCGACGGCACGATTCCGGTGCCGGAAGTCCGGACGCCGAACGGTTCCACGAGTCGCCGAAGTCACGCGGCCCGCGACGAGGATCGCTCCGGCAGGCGCCGACGACGCCGTGGTTGACGTCTCATCGCTGCTCACCGGTTTGTCGCCGTGTCAGCTTGATGTGCTTGCATGCGGGTGAACCGCTAGCTGTACTGTTCAGCGAGGTAGGCGATGCCGACGACCCCGATACTCTCCGCGATGCTGATCACGTTTTCGGCCGACGATCCTGGAGGCTGGACGCACTTGGTTGAGCAGGCCGAGGTGGCGGACCGCGCCGGTATCGATCGGCTGGCACTGGCCGACCATGTGGTTTTCGGGGAGAACCTCGAAGCCTACAGCGACCCCAGAACCGGGGGTCTCGCAGGTGGCCGCCAACCGACCGGTCCAGACGGACACTGGCTGGAACCGCTGACCACGATCGCCCATCTGACCGCGGTGACCGAACGAGTCCGGTTCATCACCGGGATCTTGATCGCGGCGTTGCGCCGACCAGTGGTGCTGGCCAAGACGCTGGCCACCATTGACGTATTGTCTCAAGGCAGAGTCGACCTGGGAGTCGGGGTCGGTTGGCAGCGGGAGGAATACGAAGCCGCCGGACTCGACTACCGCGACCGAGGGGCGCAACTCAACCACACTCTTGAGGTGTGCCAGACGCTGTGGAGTCGACAGGTCGCTGAGCATTCCTCGGATCGCTTGCAATTCTCGCGGATCCACCAGATGCCCAAACCCTCCCAAGCGGGGGGTGTGCCGATCTGGGTCAGCGGCACCGTCAACAGAGCCTCGATGCGCCGTCTCGCCCGATTCGGCGCCGGCTGGATCCCCTGGGGGCCAGACGCTGCCGACATCACGAGTGGCATTGCCAGAATGAGGGCAGCGGTCAGCGCGGAAGGCCGCGATCCTGGTGACATCGAAGTGGTGTCGAACCTCGGCATTGCGACCCGCGACGACGGTTCGTTCGACATTGAAGCCACCATGTCGCCGGTCCCTGGACTCATCGAGGCCGGAGTGACCGACTTTCGACTCGGTCTGGGCTCCGACCCCGAAGCGCTCAGTGCAGAGCGGCGGATTCGCGAACTGGTCGCCGGGTTCGATGCTGTGAGCGGCCGCTGAGAGGCTGCGCGCAGCGAGCAAGAGCGGGGGACGAGCACACATTCTCCGGCGCCTCGGTGGATTCACATAAAGGCTCTCTAGGCTGTGCGTGCGGAGTTCGCGTTGAACGCCGCCGTAATCGAAAGGAATGCCCAGATGCCTACGGGCACAGTGAAGTTTTTCAACAACGAGAAAGGCTACGGATTCATCTCCCGTCAAGACGGCGACGATGTGTTCGTGCACTTCTCCAACATCGACGGTTCCGGGTTCCGAACTCTTGAGGAAGGCCAAAACGTGGAGTTTGAGATCGGTCCGGGCCGCAAGGGCGACGAAGCCCTGTCCGTCCGAGTGATCTGAGCGAACTCTCGTTCACCTTCGCGTCGACAACCAATCTGGGAAAAGGCACCCTGAGGGTGCCTTTTCTTATTCTCGTGAGGAAGTTCTAGCCTGAGCGCATGGCCGAGAACAGACGAGACCTGATCCGCATGAGCGAAGCCGAGGTCGACGCGTTCATCGAGGAGCAGAAGAGCCTTCAGGTGGGGACGATCGAGCGCGACGGCAGCATTCACCTGTCGACCCTGTGGTTCGCTTGCGTAGACAAGCGGGTGGTCTTCGAGACCTACACGAAATCCCAGAAGATCAAGAATCTCCGAAGAGACCCGAGAATCACCCTCCTGTGGGAAGACGGCGATGTCTATGACCGACTGCGGGGCGTGATGGTCAAGGGAACGGCTCGGCTCGTGGCCGACCACTCCGAGGTGTTTCCACTCGCCCTTGAGGTGATGAAACGGAACCAACCCGATATCCCTGAGGAGCTCTTGGAGCAGGCGGCTGCTCAGATGGCCGCCAAGCGGACGGCTGTGGTGGTCGAACCCCTGAAGGTCGTCAGCTGGGACCATCGCAAACTCTCCGGCCTTTACTGAACCTCCTGTTGGACACTGAACCTCCTGTTGGACAACGCGCAGTCTCAGGCGAGCTGACTGGGATTTCCGCTGCGGTCGCTCAGCACAGCCGCCTCGATGATTCTCAAAGTTCCGACACCGGCAGCGAGTTCGGGCCAGGGCTCCGCCCGCTGTTCGGCCACCGCTTTGAGGCGTTGTAGCTGGGACACGAATCCGAGGGCGTGGAGCGGTTCTTGGCTCTGAGCCGAGGCGATTTCGCTGCCATCGGCCTCAAGCACGGGAAACGGCCACAACCCGAGAGAAACGACGGCGGTGGCGCCGGCGGCTTCAATGTCGGCTCCGGGGGGTTCGGCGCCCCAGCGGAACTCGGCGCGTATCAGGCGCCCGTCCTCAAGGCGAAGGTCCAACTCGCCGGCACTGTCGAAGCCGTCCGGCCGGTGCAGCTTGGCCGAGACCTCCACCACTCGTTGAGCGGCCGCGGCGAGCAGGACCGGCAGCAGGCGACCCCCCAGATCCAAAGTCGCGCCGCTCCTCTCTGGCGAAGCGCTGTGCCAGGCGGGGCGAACACCGTTGGCCCGCAGCACCAGGTGATGCGCGTCTTTGAGATCGTTGATCGCGGTGAGCCCCCGGCGCACCAACTGCGCGTGCAGGAGATTGGCGCCGAGCATCGCCTTCGGTCTGTGGGCGGCGTGTCGATGGGACGCGCCGCCCGTCGAGCTCACAGCGACCGGCGATTCGACGACAAGGGGACGATCCGGCGGAATTTGAGCCAATACCTCGCCGGTATCGCCCGGAGGCGCCGCGACCACGAGCATGTCGGCGTGTTTGATCATGTCGTCCACGGTCAGTTCCTCACAGCCGAGTGCCGCGGCAACCGCGCCGGCCCGTCCCGAAGAACGCCCGCCGATCCCTATGAGCTCGACTCCGGGAACGGCGCGCGAGGATTCTGCGTGGAGGACCGCCGCTCTGCCCGCGCCGATGATCGCCAGTCTGGTCATGTCGGCCGGACCGGCGCGGCGCTGATCTCACAAGCAACGCTGCTGATCTCGCAAGCAACGCTGCGGGGTCTGAAACACACGGGGGTCCAAGTTCGGTACTGTCTCATAGCCAGTCAATTATGAGGGGTCTTGACCGCAAGGAGCTGTTCAACGAATGAGTCACCACGATCTTCTCGAAGTCCAACGCCTTGATGTTGAGGCCGGCCAGTTGTCGCACAAGAGAGCCGTGCTCCCGCAGCGGGACTCGCTTGCAACCGCGCAGGTCGAACGTCGACGCCTCACCGACGAGATCGATCAACTCGCACTGACTCAGGTCGAGGTCGCAACACGGCAGAAACGCTATGAGGACGAGGCTCAGATCGTCGCTGCCAAGATCGAAACCGATGAGGTGCGCCTGTACAGCGGCGAGGTCACAGCGCTGCGCGACCTGCAAGCCCTGCAGGACGAGATCGCGTCACTGCGAAACCGCCAGAGCGATCTCGAGGACGAAGCTCTCACCGCGATGGAAGAGGCCGAATCGCTGGCTTCACAGGTTGCAGGGCTCAGTTCCGAGGCCGAAATCATCGATCGGCGGATCGGTGCTCTGACAGCCGAGATAGAAGCGGCCGAGTCAGCGATCGACGCCCAACTCGAAGTCATCCGCTCGAACCGCGAAAGTCTCGAAGCCGCGCTCGACAGCTCCCTGCTCGGCGACTACCAGCGTCTGCGCCCGATGTTCGGCTCAGCGACCGTTGTGCGCTTCGAGGGAGGGAAGTGCGTTGGCTGCCCGTCGATGATGCCGGCGATGGAGGTCGATCGGATGAAGCACACCACGGACTCCGACGTGTTGTCATGCGACGAGTGCGGCCGGATCGTTCTGCTCTGACGTGTTCGTCTTCTTTGTCGCAGTGGCGGTCATCGGTGTTCTGATCGTCTTCGACAGCCCCGCGATCGACTACCGGTACGTTGCCGGCGGCGCGGTGTTGCCACTGGCAGAGGGCATAACGGGGCGTCCGTTGGTCCTTCACACCCTGATCGGCTCGGTCGCTTTGCTGGCACTCGTGATGGCGGTGACCGTGGGATCGCGTCTGCTTCGGCGCCGACTGTTGGGCGTGCCCATCGGCGCCTTCGTGTTCCTCGCAGCCTCGGGGGCCTGGACGCGGACGGACTTGTTCTGGTGGCCTTTCGCCGGTCTCGACGGGATTGCCGCCGCACCATTGCCGGAGTTCGATCGGCCGCTGGGGATCTTGGCGCTGTTGGAGTTGCTCGGGATCTGCGCCATGGTCTGGCTGATCCGCCGCTTCGAACTCACCCGACCCGAGAACCGCCGGAAACTGTTGCGCTCAGGCCGACTTCCCCGAGAGCACCTCAGATAGCCCGTCCATGGACGTTGAACCTGGACCACAGACAGCCCGTCCATGGCCTAGCTTTGGGTTGCGAGGCACGTAGGACCATGAACCACGCAGGGCGATGAGGCGCCGGGGGCCATGAAACAGCCGGGCGCGTCTTGGACCGTTCCGGAAGCCGAGGTGAAATTCCGCTTCATCGCCTCGGGTGGCCCCGGCGGCCAGCACGCCAACAGGTCCAACACCAAAGTCGAGGCAGTTCTGCGTATTGACGACTCGACCATGCCTGAAGCTCTCCGGGCCCGAGTGATCGCGCGGTTCGGCAACGTGATTCGAGTCACCGTGGATGCTGAGCGGTCGCAACTGCGGAATCGCCGGATTGCGCTCGAGAGGATTCAGCGACGGATCGATTCGGCCGGTCGAACCAAGCGCACGCGGACCGCCACCAAACCCACACGCGGTTCGCAGCGCCGTCGGATCGAGGCAAAACGACGCCGATCTGAAACAAAGCGAAACCGCCGCGCGCCCAGCGCAGACGATTGAGCGTCGTGGCGGCGCTGTCCCCCGCAGCTCACGGTGGACAGTCCGTTGCGGATGTGACGGGGAGTCGGCCTGTAGGCGGGATTCTGTCCGGGAGCCGAATCACCGGCTCCGTGGATGGCCATCCATCTTTGCGGCCTACCCGGGAGTGTCTGCGGACGGGACGCCCTCTCCCTGCATGGCCTTGCTCCGGGTGGGGTTTGCCTAGCCACCCCGGTCGCCCGGGGTGCTGGTGCGCTCTTACCGCACCTTTTCACCCTTGCCCCGTGGCACCCCTCGGGGAGCCTCTGAGGCGGTTTGTTTTCTGTGGCACTTTCCTGCGAGTCGCCTCGACTGGCGCAAGCCAGCACCCTTCCCTGCGGAGTCCCGACCTTCCTCAACGCAGCGGACTGCGCCGCGGCCATCTGGCCGGCTCCCCGTCACACACCAAGTGTGCCCCAACCAATGCGGCTTTGCCCCGCTTTTCAAGAGCCGAGCACCGCGTCGAGCTGTTCGCACATGAAACCTATGTGATCCGCGTTCAGGCCGTGGTGGACCGGCAGCGACACCGCGTTGACCATGATCCCGTGCTGTTTGGACAACAGCGAGGCGGTCCTGCGCTCGAACTCGAAGACGCTCTCGCCGATGTCGAGCGTCGATGAGCGCAGCACGGCCACGACTGCCTCGCTCTCGCGTTCGTCGTGAACCGCGCCCGAAACCGGGAGTTTCATCTGCTGCCCTCTCCTGGTTGGCCGGAATCCGTTTTGGACAGGATCTTCACCGGTCGACTCTGGCGCGATTGGCAAGATACGCGCCAATTCCGCCGCCGACAGTGCCGATTGCCGCGGCGAGCAGAGCATTGAAGACCAACGCCAGCGGGTTGATTCCGTCGCCGCCGGCGATGCGGAAGGCCGCGGCGACGGACTGCACGACCGCGAAGGCGATGAGCGTTGCGGTTGCGCCGTTGACCATTGGGGCGTCCGCAGCAGACCTCCCGGCTACAGCACCGCCCGAGAGGTAGGCCGCCACGATCGCCAACAGGGTGAGATACACCCAATTCGACTGATTGGTTTCACCGCTGTCGGAGAGGGTCGCCTGGATCACCGCGGCGGGAGCGGAGACAGCCAGACAAGTCAATGCACCGGCTCGAACGGCCGGAGGAAACAGAGACCGTGACACGAAGCCGAGGCTAGCAGCGCGCTACGGTCGCGTAGCCAGCCGCTGCAACCCACACAGAGACGGGACGTGACACCCCATGACGACCGCGACGAACATCAACGATCACGGCGGCTGGCCGGGCATTCTCGGCGTGCTGGCCGACGGTGCTGACCTCGACTCCGACATCACCCGAGCCGTGCTGTCCACGATCCTCAGCGGCGATGCCACAGAGGCACAGATCGCCGCGTTCATCGTCGGTCTCCGAATCAAGGGCGAGACGGTCGAGGAGCTGGTCGGGCTGCAGACGGCCATGCTCGATTCAGCAGCACCGCTGGCGGTACCCGACGACACGATCGACATCGTCGGCGCCGGCGGAGTGGCCAGCCGCAGGCGCCATGCGCTCAATGTCTCGACGATGGCCGCGTTTGTGGCCGCCGGGGCAGGGGCGACGGTCTGCAAGCACGGAAACCGCAAAGCTTCTTCGACCTCGGGCAGCTTCGATCTGCTCGAGGCGCTCGGGGTTGAGGTGGATCTGGCCCCCGGCCAGCTCGAAGCTCAGGTCGACAGCATCGCTCTGGGGTTCGCCTTCGCCCGGACCTTTCACCCGGCGATGCGTCATGTGGGCCCGGTGCGAGCGCAGTTGGGCATCCAGACGGTGTTCAACATTCTGGGCCCGTTGAGCCACCCGGGTCGGCTGAGGCGGCAGGTCGTCGGCGTGGGGGACTGGTCCAGCGCTCAGCGGATGGTGGGGGTGCTTGCAGCGACCGGGTCGCAGCGTTCGCTGGTCGTGTACGGTGACGGCGGTCTGGATGAGCTGTCCACGACGGGCCCGTCGAAAATCCTCTCACTCGAAGACGGCGAGATCACCGAGCTGACAGTCACCGCGTCATCGGTCGGCTTGGCCCCGGCCGCCCCGCAAGACATCGCCGGTGGCGACGCCGCGGCGAACGCCCGGATAGCCCGCTCGGTCTTTGCCGGCGACCCTGGACCCCATCGGGACATCGTGGTGCTGAACGCCGCCGCGGGTCTGCTGGTCGCAGGGCTTGCAGCGGACCTCGGCGAGGGCGTGGCGTCGGCCGCTGCTGCCATTGACGACGGGCGCGCCGAAGCCAAGCTCGCCGCACTGGCGTCGACTGACTGGTGAGGTTTGCCGCCGACAAGGCGGTCAGGCGGTTCAGGCGGTTCAGGCGATTTGCGACATCCGCGGCCGGGGCGTTGAGGTTGGTCTGCGCAGTGGAGCAACGCCAGTTCGGGCCGCGGTGCGGCGGGCTGGACTCTTGGCCTTCGGTTTGAACACCGGCAGGGCCGGCAGGGGGTTGGCCAACACGCCCTCCACTTCCTCGATGGCCACCTTGTCGGCATTGCGCTCGATCCAGTCGACAACCGTGAGCAGTTCATCGGCTTCCGCACGCTTGGGAACGGGCAAAGGTCCCGTCGGCGGGGCTGGGGGAGCGCCCGGGTCGTCCGTGGCGAAGAGTTCGTCGGGGCCGTCTGCACGGCCGCTGCGCCAGAGTAGCCCGTCGACCAGCTCGACCCAGCCATTGCCGATGCGCAGACGCAGGCGCCCCGCCCGTCGCAACAGGTCGAAACGTCGATGCCGTCGCAGCAGTCCCGCCAAGGCCCCGGCCCGGTCTCGCACATCGGCTGCTTCTTCGTAGCGCTGCTCGGCCGCCAGACTCTCGATCCTTGCTGCCAGCGGAGCCAGCAACCGGTCGGGACGCGACGTCAAGTTGGCGACCAGCTCTTCGATGACTGCGGCGTATTCGGCTTCAGAGGCCGCCCCGGAACAAGGACAAAACGAGACCCCCAATTGAGCCGGAGCGCAGACGTTCGCATTCGGCGACGCTCGCGAGGCGAGGGTGCAGCGCCGCACGGGAGCCGCGCTGTGGATCGCCTCGATGACTCGTTTCGCCGCCCGTGTCGATGCCACGGGACCCAGGTAGAGCGCTTCGTCATCGTTCACCTTTCGCACCACCGAAAGGCGCGGGAAGCGTTCGTTGAGGGTCAGCTTGATGTAGGGGTACTTGCCGGCCCGGGTGCCCTGTCGGTTGAAGCGCGGCAGATGCTGATGGATCAGCCGCAGCTCCAACACCGCGGCCTCAAGGCCGTTGCGGCAGACCTGATGGTCGATGCGATGTGTCTCGCGCAGCAACTGGCCGACTTTGCGCCGCTCGTCGGTGGAGAAATAGCTGCGAACCCGGGATCGCAGGTTGGAGGCCTTGCCGACATAGAGCACCTCATCACGGGAGTCTTTGAACATGTAGACGCCGGGTCCGCGCGGGAGGCCTTCGGTCAGATGAAGTTTCTTGGCCTGGGGACTGCCGGCGAGCTTGGGCAGCGCAATCAGGTCTTCGAGGCCCGACACTCCCAAGGCTGCGGCCCGCTCGAGCAGAGAATGCAGCAGGTCCCCGGTCGCCAACGCGTCGTCGAGAGCGCGATGGCTGGGTCTGTGGCTCAACCGCAGGCGATCGGCAAGCGTGCCGAGCCTGCAGTTGGGCACCTCGTCGCGCAGCAGGCGGCGAGCCAACCCGAGCGTGTCGATCGAGCGCGCCGCGAGGCGGGGACGGCCGAGTTGTGCAAGGGCCGCGTTGAGGAAGGAGATGTCGAAGCGGACGTTGTGCCCGACGATAACCGCGCCGTCTGCGAACTCCAGCAACGACGGCATCACCGCCTCGATGCGAGGTGCTCGCTTCACCATGGCCTGGGTGATGCCGGTGAGCACCGTGATCTCCGGCGGGATCGCGCATCCCGGGTCGACCAGCGTCTGGTAGGTGCCGAGACACTCGCCTCCGCGGAGCTTCA
Organism: Acidimicrobiaceae bacterium; assembly: GCA_026706815.1. Lineage (GTDB taxonomy): Bacteria > Actinomycetota > Acidimicrobiia > Acidimicrobiales > Aldehydirespiratoraceae > VXYK01. Next base: position 80,072 of record JAPOYA010000005.1, read on the forward strand.
CGGCCCCGATCTCGGTGATCGCACAGTCTGCTGGGGAAGCACCGGTTGTCTCCAGGTCGATGACGACGAAGGTGACCTCGTGCAGAGGAGCGCCGAGATCCTCGAAGCTCTGCTGGTATGCGAACTCTTGTTCGGGCACCCTGATACTCTGCACGAACACATGTTTGATGTCAAGGAGGCCCGCGTCGATCCAGCGGTGTCACACCCCCTGCGTAACTTGAGGACATGGGAAAACACACTCACCTTCGACTGGTCAGCGATGAGCTGGATCCTCACTGCGGTGCTTCTGCGGGCACGCAGGAGGGTCTGATGATCGACTGCGACATGTGCGTGATGCAGCACACCGAAACGTGCGACGACTGCGTAGTCAGCTACCTAGTCGGCCACGCGGAGGGCACCCCGGTTGTTCTCGACTTCGAGGAACGGCGGGCCTATGAACTGCTCAACGACGCCGGACTCGTCCCGTCGAGCAGGTTCGTCCCGCGCTCGAGCGCCGTTTAGCCTCAATCCTCCGTTGGGGTGGCGCCATTGCCCATCAGCGTCGTGGCCCGTTGTGTCTCATTCCTCGATTGCCGTGCCACGATGGACAGATGATTCCGACCGTTGCCGACCTCGTTGCCATTGGCCGCGCCGCAGGCTTGGCCGCGGTGGGAGCGACAACAGCGGTCCCCTTTGAACGCACCCGTGTCGAACTCAAGCAACGCAAGGCCAGGGGTCTGAGCGGCGGCATGCAGTTCACCTACCGCAATCCCGACCGTTCGACGGATCCCCGCAGGACCATGAGCGACGCGACCTGTCTGATTGTCGGCGCGTACGACTACCAACGCGAACTCCCGACGCGCCCGACCGATCAACCGACTGGAAGAGTCGCCGCCTACAGCTCAGAAGACCACTACGCGTCTTTGCGCGCCGCCCTCGAGCAGGTTGCCGAGCCCCTGCGAGCGGCGGGCTTTGCGGCTCTGGTGTCGGCTGATCAGAATCACCTCGTCGACCGCGCGGCCGCCCATCGTGCGGGCATCGGCTGGTGGGGCAAAAGCTCCAATGTGCTGGTGCCCGGCAGCGGCAGCCTCGTGGTGCTCGGCTCGGTCCTGACCAACGCGCCCCTGCAAGCAGAAGGGGTCGCCGAGGTCGAAGACGGCTGCAGAACTTGCACAAAATGTCTGGACGGATGCCCGACCGGGGCGATCATCTCTCCGGGTGTGGTCGACGCGAACAAGTGCTTGGCATGGCTGCTGCAGGCATCGGGCCCATTCCCGGTCGAATACCGCGAGCTGCTCGGCGACCGCATCTACGGCTGTGACGACTGCCAAGACGTGTGTCCGCCGAACCAGATTCGTCGCAAGAAGCCTGCAATGCGGAGCGATGAAGGGGCCTGGGTCCCGATCCTCGACGTCCTGGAGCTCGACGATCAGGCGTTGATGGCCCGACTAGGGCGCTGGTATGTGCCCGACCGCGATCCCGACTACCTGCGTCGCAATGCGCTGGTGGTCCTGGGCAACATCGGTCGAGGCACAGACGAGCGAACCGTGAAGGTTCTCACCGAAATGTTGGCCCATCGCTCACCGGTTGTCGCGGCCCACGCCGTCTGGGCGGCTCGGCGACTCGACAGAGACGATCTGCTAGGCGGGTTGGCGGGGAGCGACTCCCTCGACGAGATGGTGTCAGCAGAACTCCAGCGGCCTGTGGTTGCCGTGGCATAGTTGCGTGCTGTGGTCCGCCATCTGTTGGTCACCAACGATTTTCCGCCGAAGATCGGCGGCATCCAGAACTATCTTTGGGAGCTCTGGCGGCGCCTTCCCCCCGACGACGTGGTCGTCTACAGCACGCCGCACGCCGACGCTGCCGCCTTCGACGCGGCCCAACCGTTCACGGTTGTCCGCAGTCGCGAGCCTTGGCTGTTGCCCCACCCGCTGCTCGCGCGGCGGGTCGACCAACTCGCAAGCAGCTACGGCGCAGAACTCGTGATCCTGGACCCGGCCGTTCCCGTCGGCCTTGTCGGCCCCCATCTCAAGCTGCGGTACGGAGTTGTCCTGCACGGTGCGGAAGTCACGATTCCGGGCCGGATTCCCGGTATCCGCAGTCTCTTGAATCGAGTGCTCAGCGGAGCCGTCGGGGTGATTGCCGCAGGCGGGTATCCCGCAGAACAGGCGGAGCGGTCGTTGGGGCGCGCCCTGCCGGTCAGCATTATTCCGCCGGGCGTCGATACCACTCGGTTCGTGCCACTCGGCCGACAGGGCAGACGGGCCGCGAGATCGGAGCTCGGCCTGCCCGCTGAGGACCCGCTGGTTGTTTCGGTGAGCCGTCTGGTTCCTCGCAAAGGGATGGACACGCTGATAAGGGCATCGCTTTCGATTCGTCGGAGCCACCCCGAGGTCTGCGTTGCAATTGCCGGCGTCGGCCGCGACCGGCGGCGCCTGAGTTCGCTGATCGCCGAGCTTGATGCACCGGTGAGGCTGCTGGGCAGGGTGGACGCCGATGCATTGAGCCTGCTGTACGGCTGCGGCGACGTCTTCACGATGTTGTGTCGCAGCCGTTGGGGCGGACTGGAACAAGAGGGCTTCGGCATTGTTTTTCTGGAGGCGGCAGCGGCAGGCACAGCTCAGGTGGCCGGTCGCAGTGGGGGCGCGCACGAGGCCGTCGTCCATTCAGAAACCGGTTTGATCGTCGATGATCCCGACGACGCCGACTGCGCCGCGGCGGCGATCTCGCAGCTGCTCGACGATGATGAGCGCCGGGGGGCGATGGCGCAGGCCGGCAGAGCGCGAGCGCAACGAGACTTCTCCTACGACATTCTGGCGAGCCGGCTGGCAGAGGCGATCAATACCATGGTCCGACAATGAGCAGCCGAGAGCAATGGGCGCCGGGTCAGGCCATTCTCAACTGGTCCTGGTTCGGCACGGCGGTGTTCACAGTCACCGCGGCGGGGGCTGCAATCCGGCCGTCCTGGTTCCAGTGGCCGAGTCTGCTCGTGTCCCTGGTTCTGTTCGCGGCTGGGACTGCTGCGATGGTCTGGGCCTTTCTGCTCGCCGTTGAGCGGAGTCGCCGCCATGTCATCGGAATTGGAGGCCTGTACTTCGCGGCCGGCAGTGCGCCCACAGAGGTGCGCAAGATCCTGCTGACGTCGTTGGCGGTCCAGATCGTGGTGGCACTGACCACCGCTTCGATACGGATTTACACCTCGTCGGCGTTTGGAATCCTGGTTCCGGTCTGGGGCCTGGGCCTCACAGGACTGTGGTGTGCTCGCTTCGGCGAATTCGAGGTGCGCCAAACCGATCCGCAAAGCGGTTAGGGTCGAACGCGATGGTTGACCAGGCGACCGAGCGAACAACGATCATGGCAACGCCGGAGCAGTGCTATGCCACGGCGATCGACTTTGAGAAGTACCCCGAATGGGCCTCCGACGTCAAGATGGCCCGGGTCCTGTCGCGTGACGACGAGGGCCGAGCTGTCGATGTGGAGTACCGGGCCGCAGCCATGGGTCGCAGTACCACATACACGTTGCGGTATTTCTACGGGGCCAACCCTCGCCGGCTTGCCTGGCGTCTGCAACGGGGCGACATCACCAGACGACTCGACGGCGAGTATGAATTCCTGCCGGTCGCATCCGACCCCGGATCAACCGAAGTCGTGTATCGCCTGGCCGTCGTTCTGAAGGTGCCGCTGCCGGGCTTTGTCAAACGGCGCGCTGAGGCGCGCTTGCTGCGCACGGCTCTGGAGGACTTCACCAAACACGTCGAAAGCCGTTCGCCGTGAGGGCGCCTGCCGCCGATCAGCGCAACCGATATGGCTGAGAGCGGATCGGGGATCGACGGTGAAGGCCGATTCGATGAAGTGCGGGAGGCCGCTGAAGCGGTCTTGGCCTCTTTGAAGTGGCTGGTCGAGGCCACTGAGCGGGCAATCGAAGATCCCCGAGCCATGGCCGCTGTCGCGGCGACGGGAAAGTCTTTCGTCGATGCTTTCACAAGGGGATTCAGGTTCACCGACCCCGACGGAGCCTCCGAATCGCCCGGAGACGCTGAACCCGGCGGGGACTCCGATGCTCCCGGCGAAGACCAGTAGAGCGTTCAGAGATGGAGTTCCGCCGGATCAACGGACTGCCACCGTACGTCTTCACGATCATCGACTCGTTGAAGGTCGAAGCAAGGCGAGCCGGTGAGGACGTGATCGACCTCGGATTCGGCAACCCCGATCTTCCTTCTCCCGCTGCCGCGGTGGACAAGCTGATTGAAGCGGCCCAGAACCCCCGGAACCACCGGTATTCGTCCAGCAGGGGAATCCCCAAGCTCCGGGCCGCGGCGGCCGACCTCTATCAGCGGCGATTCGGCGTCGAACTAGACCCCGAGACCGAGGTGATCAACACGATCGGCGCCAAGGAGGGGTTCAGCCACTTGATGTGGGTCCTGTTGGAGCCGGGAGACTCAGTCCTCGTGCCCTCGCCTTCGTACCCGATCCACCTCTTCGCCCCGCTGTTCGCCGGTGCGAACGTCCGCGAGATGCCATTGACCAGCAATCAGGAGGACTTCTTCGACACGCTCAGGATCCGCTTCGAGTACTCCTGGCCGCGCCCCCGGGTCATCGTGCTGTCGTTCCCCCACAACCCGACGACGGCGTGCGTCGATCTTGATTTCATGCAGAAGGTTGTCGACTTCGCGCGTGAGCGCGATGTCATCGTGGTCCACGACTTCGCCTACGCGGACCTCGGTTATGAGGGATACGCGCCGTGTTCAATCCTCGAGGCCGAGGGCGCGAAAGAGGTGGCCGTCGAGTTCTATTCGATGACGAAGAGCTTTTCGATGGCGGGTTGGCGTGTCGCCTTCATGGTCGGCAACGCCGAGACGGTGGCTGCTCTGGCGAAGTTGAAGAGCTATCTCGACTATGGCTCCTTCCAGCCAGTGCAGATCGCCGCCACCGTGACCATGAACGAGGCTGCGGACTTCCCCAGCGAGGCCCGGCAGATCTATGAGAGCCGCCGCAACACGCTTTGCGACGGCCTTGCCCGCATTGGCTGGGAGGTTGAGCCGCCGAAGGGGACCATGTTCGCTTGGGCGCCGATTCCAGAGCCGTATCGCTGCATGGGCTCAGTGGATTTCGCGTCGATGCTCGTCACCGAGGCCAACGTCGCCCTGTCTCCCGGCGTCGGGTTCGGCCCCGGGGGTGAGGGCAACGTGAGGTTCGCCCTCATCGAGAACGAGCAGCGGATCAACCAAGCGATACGCCAACTGCGCTCCGCGCTGACCGAACTCGGCTGACGCCGGCTTGCTCGGGGCCTATTCGGTCAGATCCCAGTCCAGAGACCGACTCACGGCTCGCTGCCATCGGGCATAGTCCGCTTCGGCTCGCCCGCGGTCCGGATTCGGCTCGAATCTGCGGTCGGCGTCGGACTGGCTCGACAGACAGGCGACTTCATCGAGGCCGCTCCAAACCCCTTCGGCAATCCCGGCGAGGTAAGCGGCCCCGAGCGCGGTGGTCTCGGCGACCGGCGCGCGCACAACGGGCACACCGAGCTGATCGGCCTGGAACTGCAACAAGAACTCCATCACAGAGGCGCCGCCGTCGACTCGGAGCTCGGAGAGGGCGGTTCCCGAAGCCGCGGACATCGCCTCGATCACGTCGCGGCTCTGGTAGGCCATGGATTCGACCGTGGCGCGCACGATCTCTGCACGACCGGCGCCGCGGGTGAGGCCCACGATCGTGCCGCGTGCGCGCGCATCCCAGTACGGCGAGCCGAGTCCCGTGAGCGCCGGGACAAAGACAACACCGCCGGTGTCGGCCACCGAAGCGGCCAATGGCCCGGTCTCGGCGGCATCGTCGATTATGCGCAGTCCGTCGCGCAGCCACTGAATCGCCGCCCCGGTGACGAAGACTGCTCCTTCGTAGGCGTATGTCGTCTTGTCTTCGATGGTCCACGCCACGGTAGAGAGCAGGCCCTCGACCGGTTCAGGTTGTCGGGTTCCAACGTTCATGAGCACGAAGGAGCCGGTCCCGTAGGTGTTCTTGGCTTGGCCGGGCCAGAAGCAGGTTTGGCCGAACAGCGCGGCTTGCTGATCTCCGGCGATCCCGCTGACCGGCACGTTTGCGCCCGTCGGAATGTCGGCCGTCGTCTCACCGAAGCGTCCCGAAGACGGCAGCACTTCGCCCAGAGCGGTCATCGGGACCCCGAACAGCGAGCACATCTCGTCACTCCACGACATCGTGCCGATGTCGAAAAGCAGTGTGCGGCAGGCGTTGGAAGTGTCGGTGGCGTGCCGCCCGCCTGTGAGTTTCCAGACAAGCCACGAGTCGACGGTGCCGAATGCGACATGCTCGTCGGGCGTGACGCCCCCATCGTTGAACAGCCATTCGAGTTTGCTGGCGGAGAAGTACGGGTCGAGGACCAGTCCTGTGGTGGAGCGCACCAGGTCAAGATGTCCCGCTGCCTGCAATTGCTCACACCGTGTGGCGGTGCGCCGGTCCTGCCAGACGATGGCGCGGTGGAGGGGCCGGCCGCTGCGCCGATCCCAGACCACGACCGTCTCCCTCTGGTTGGTGATGCCGATCGCGCTGACGGGTTCGGTGGTGGTCTCGACGATCTCGGCAAGGGTCTCTTGGACCGCCTGCCAGATCTCTGAAGGATCGTGTTCCACCCACCCCGGTCTTGGAAAGTGCTGGGTGAACTCCCGATAGGCGAATCCGAGGGGCGTCCCCTGTTCGTCGACGGCAAGAGTGCGGACCCCGGTCGTGCCCGAATCGATGGTTAAGACAAGTCCCATGCCCCGACGTTATCTGTATCTGTTGGTAGCGTCGCTGGAATGAAAGTCGGAGTGCTGACAGGTGGTGGCGATTGCCCCGGGTTGAACGCGGTGATCCGGGGAGTGGTGCGCAAGGCCGAACGAGACTACGGCGACGAGGTCGTGGGATTCCTCGACGGTTGGCGCGGCCTGCTGGACGATCGTCACATGCCGCTCGATGTTGAGGCGTGCCGGGGGCTGGTGACCCGGGGAGGAACGATTCTGGGGACCAGCCGCGATCAGCCCTACATGTTCGATGACGGCGTTGAGCGCGTGAAAGCGACCATGGCCCGACACTCTGTCGATGCTCTGATCGTGGTCGGAGGAGAGGGAACGCTCTCGGCTGCCGCCCGGGTTCACGCCGACGGAGTCGGGTTGGTAGGTGTGCCCAAGACGATCGACAACGACGTCGCGGGGACGGAGCGAACGTTCGGATTCGACACAGCGGTCCAGACCGCCACCGACGCCATCGACCGGCTCCGGACCACAGCGGAGTCCCACGACCGGGTGATCGTCGTTGAGGTGATGGGCCGCCATGTGGGCCACATAGCCACTTGGGCCGGGATCGCCGGTGGCGCCACAATCGTGCTGGTCCCCGAGGAGCCGTTCGATATCAGCGCCATATGCGAATCGCTCGGGAGAAGGCACCGGAGGGGGCGGTTCTCTTCGATAGTCGTAGTCGCGGAGGGGGCGATTCCGGCGCCGGGAACGCTTGACCTCGCAGAAGCGGACATTGACGAATACGGGCACGCCAGACTCGGCGGGATCGGCAGCGTTGTCGCCGATGAAATCGAACAACGCACGGGATTCGAGACGCGGGTCACGGTGCTCGGACACGTCCAGCGCGGCGGCACGCCCTCGGCTCTGGACAGAGTGCTCTCCACTTGGTACGGCGTCGCGGCCATGACCGCCGCGCACGAGGGCGACTTCGGGACGATGGTCGCGTTCCGCGACAACAAGGTCGTGCGGATGCGTCTCGATGAGTGCGTCGCGTCGCTGAAGTACACCCACCCCGACCTGCTGGCGGTGGCGCGCGCGTTCTTCCCTTAGAGGCCCCGCAAATAGGCGACAGGATTTTGAATCGCAGCAGCTTGATTTGCGGGGCCGTGGCCCGAGCGGCCCTGTGAGCGAAGCGAACAAAGAGCGGGGGATAACGCATTGCTGCTCGAAAGCTCTCACCTATTTGCGCGCGTTCTTAGGCCAGGGGCTTCCTCGGGACCAGGCTGCGGACCGGCGTCTAACCCTCGACGCCGTCTTGATCCTCATCGTCAGGCTGAGGCCCATCGGCAGGTTGGGATTCGGGGTTGAAGGAGGCGTAGTTGCTGCGGTCTACCGTTTGGTCCTCGTCGGTCGTCTCAGCGCTGGTCGGGAGCGCCTGGCGCTGTGAGTCGATCAGAACTCGCACTCGGTCGACGTTGCTCCCGGGCTCGGTGGCGGTCCAAACGAGTTGGGCCACGGCTTCGAGCAGGATCGGGCTCACATCAGCCTCGGGATCGTCCTGGGTGATGTTGATCGTCAGCAGGTCGCGGTCGCGTGTCGCGCTCAACAGGTCAAACTCGAGCAACTGGTTCACCAGGCCGATATTCCGCTCCTCTTCGGTGCGGAACTCGTCGAAGAGCGGCCGAAGACGGCCCGCGTTGGTGGTGAATGGGCGGATCTCTCTGGCGACCGGAACGACGATCGATTCGACCTGGTCGATCAGATAGAAGGTCGCAGGCTCGGTGGGGACCACCGGAGCGGTTGTCGTGGTCGTGGTGTAACCCGGCCGCAGATTCTCCGGCAGGTCGCCGGCGGCGATCTCAGACGCCGGCGCGCCAGTCGGCACCGAGCATCCGGCGGCGAGCACTGCCACTGACAGTGCCGTGTTGAGCATCCGCTTCACTGATCGTCTTCCGGGTCGATTCTTATCGGCAGGGCAACCACCATGCGGGCCCCGGGCATCCCGTCGAGCCGATCCTCGACCCAGACCTCTCCGGTGTGGAGGCGCACGTGTTCTGAGACCAGCGACAACCCCAGCCCGGTGCCGGTGTTGTGGCCGCGTCGCCCGCCCGAGCTGCCCCGGCTGAAGCGGTCGAAGACCACCTGCCTCTCCGCTGCGGGGACCCCCGGGCCATGGTCTTGGACCGCCAGGAACGCCATGTCCTGTTCGCTGGAAATCTCGACCTCGATGTTGCCCCCGCCGTACTTGTCCGCATTGTCGATGAGATTGGCGATCACCTGAGCGAGGCGGCGCTTGTCAGCGACGATCACCAAGGACTCGCCCTCTTCGCTTACCGAGAGTGCAATATCAGGTCTGGTCGAGTAGCTGATCGCGTGCCGGACGAACTCGGCGAAGAAGACCGGCTCGGCCTGCAGGGCAGCCGTGCCGACGTCGTAGCGGCTGATCTCGAGGAGATTCTCGACGAGTTGGGTGAATCGGGCGATGTCATCGGTCAGCAGCGCCAGAGCGGTTTGGCTGCGATGCGACATCTGGTAGCGGTCATTGTTGAGAACCTCTGCTGAAGCGCTGAAAGTCATCAGCGGGGAACGAAGCTCGTGGCTGACTTCTGAGGCAAAACGGGCGTCGCGGTCGATCCGGTCCTCAAGCGACTGGGCCATGCCGTTGAAAGATGCTGAGAGTGAGGCCAGGTCGGCGTCTGCCGGCGGGTCGAGCCGGGTTTTCAGATCGCCTGCAGCCAGTGACTCAGCAGCCGCGCGGATATCAGCCAGCGGCGTCAGCGCGCGACGCGAAGCCCACAATCCGAACGCGGCCGCGACGAGGGTTGTCACCGTGCCGACGCCCAACAGGATCAGGCCAAGCGAGTTCAAGGTGTCGTCGACTTCGCCGATGAGCACCGCCTCGAAATATGCCGCATCCCGGCCCGGGAGCTGGACGCCGCTGACGATGGCGGGTTCACCGCTCAGATTGACCCGGGCGCGGCCCGCCGCTCCCTGGGAGACGAGCTGCAGCAACGTGGCGGGCACAGTCTCCTCGCTGAACACGACCGGGTTCAGCGCCACCCACTCATCACGGAAGCGGACGAGCGGCAACGCGCCTGAGGTGGTTGTCAGAGATTCCAGAATTGCCGCGACCCCTTCCGCGGCGGGCTCATCGCCGATCTGGCGTTGGAACCGCTGACCGTTTTCGGCGAACGACGCAAGTGCCGCCGCGTCGCGCTCCACCAGGAGGCTTCGACGCGTCAGCGTCAAGGTCAACAGGCCGATAGCGGTGGCCAGGAGCAGGCCCCCCAAAGCAAAAAGGAGCGTGATCCTCGCCCGCAGGCCGAGTCTTTCCCAACGGGACACAATCGCCGAGCTCTCCTACGCGGCCAGTTTGTAGCCGAGGCCGCGGACGGTGACGACATGACGCGGGTTGGCAGGATCGGGCTCGATCTTTGTGCGAAGCCGGCGAATATGCACGTCCACGAGCCGGCCGTCGCCGAAATACCCGTAACCCCAGACTTTCTCGAGCAGCAGCTCGCGGCTGAACACTCGCCCGACGTTGGACGCCAGCTCCACCAGAAGTCGAAACTCGGTCTTGGTGAGATGCACTTCCCCCGCGCCGACTCGAACCACGCCCTCGTCCGGGATTATCTCCAAATCACCGAACACGAGCTGTCGAACGCCCTGGTCTGAGGTGCGGACTCGACGCAGCAACGCCCGGATCCGCGCCGACAGTTCTTTCGGTGCGTGGGGTTTGGTCAGATAGTCGTCGGCTCCCGCCTCAAGGCCGCCGACGACGTCGTGGGTGTCGGCTCGCGCTGTGACCATGACGATCGGCACGTCGGAGACCTTGCGGATCGACCGGCACACCTCGAAGCCGTCCATCCCGGGCAGCATTATGTCAATCAGCACGACGTCGGCCGGGGTCTGGCCGAACGCGAGCAGCGCGTCTTCGCCCGACTCGGCCTCGGCCACCTCGTAGCCCTCATCTTCAAGAGCGAGTCGTACAGACATTCGGATTCGCTCGTCGTCCTCAACGGTAAGTATGCGTGTGCTCACAGAGACGATGTTCTCAGATTTTGAGCCGCTAGGTAAGTCCATGTTGTCGATGGGCTCGTTCGCGGGCTTCTCGCTGGTTCCACTCCGCGGCGGCCCGCAGGGCCAGAACGGCCACAACGGCAACCCCCGCGGCGCACGCGGCAGCGCTGAACACGCCGACGACTCCCGCTGCTGTGGGGCAGCCTTCGTGGCATTGAAGGTCGGTGACCACGTAGCCGATAAGGCCTCCGCAGAGACCGCCGAGCAGAATCGACAGCACGGCCAGCACACGCGCGGTCCTGGAGGGGGCGGATGTTGCCGTCATTGCCCCGATCCTACCGACGCGCCGGCGGTGGCGCCGCATAGAGTTCGGCCCGTGCGTTCACTCGTTGTTCTTCCGACATATGACGAGGCGGCGAACATCGCCGAGGTGATCGACCGCTTGCGCCAGGCCTGCCCCGAGGCCCGGGTGCTCGTTGTCGACGACGCCTCTCCCGACGGCACTGCAGAGGTCGTAGAGGCCCTGGGCAAGCGATTCGCCGGAATTGAACTGCTGCGGCGCGGCGGCAAGTCAGGTCTGGGATCCGCATACCGCGACGGATTCCGCCGGGGACTGGAGCAGGGATTCGACGTTCTGGTGGCGATGGACAGCGACCTGTCACATGACCCGGGGGTGCTCCCGCGACTTCTTGAGGCGATCGAGCAGGGAGTGGACCTGGCCATCGGCAGCCGCTACGTGCCGGGCGGATCGATTCCCGACTGGTCCTGGCATCGCAGGCTGCTCTCGAAATGGGGCAACCGCTACGCCGGGTTTGCCCTCGGCATGGACGTCGCCGACGCCACCAGCGGATACCGGGCTTTCAGGGCCACAACGATCGACAAGATCGATTTTCAGAAGATCCGAGCCGACGGGTACGGCTTCCAGATCGAGATGGCCTACCGGATGCTGGGCGTCGGTGGAACCGTTCGCGAGCTCCCGATCTCGTTCGTCGACCGGGTCAGGGGCAAATCGAAGATGTCGCCCCGCATCGTTGCCGAAGCACTGGTGCTGGTGACTTGGTGGGGTTTGCGGGATCGGTTTCGCCGATTCCCGCCCCACAGGCCCTGAGCAAAGGAGTTGGCGATTCTTGCGTTGGTTTGACGCGCAAGCTGTGCGACACTGTAGGAGTCGGCCATTTGATCCGGAGGAATGATCGGTGCCGTTATCTGAAGACGAGCGACGGATTCTCAACGAAATCGAGGACCACCTCTACGAGAGCGACCCGGATTTGGCGCGCGAGGTCGCACAGACGACCATCTACACCCATGCGTTTCGAAATCTCAAGTGGGCGACCCTGAGCTTCCTGGTCGGCGTCACGTTGATGCTCCTGTTGCTGTCGGTCCATTATCTGCTCGCTTTCTTCGGCTTCGCGGTGATGCTGGCGAGCGTTCTGTGGTTTGAGAACAACGCCCGGAAATTGGGCCGAGCCGGTCTCCAGGAGATGACCGAGCACTATCGCGGCGGCACCTTGCGCGACGCGGTCGGAGGGGCTGGCATGCGTCTGCGTCAACGTTTTCAACGCCCCGACGACCGCCTCTAGCACAGCGTCTGCCCGCGGGCTCCTCACCTGTCTCATCTAGCCGCGGGCTTCTCATTCATCTCGTCTAGCCGTTCGCGCTGCGCTGATTGTCCGCGGCGTCCCCGATCGGCCCGATCGTCGGCCAGGCCTCTCGGACTGACCGCTGCCAGGGCCACGCGGCGCAGCCCGGCGAGGTTGTGGCAGCGGTCGACTATGTGTGCCGAAGCCTCCTTGGCGCCGAGCGCAAGCCCGTTGGCATGTCCGGCTCGGGCCGCGCGGCGAGCATCGTGGGCGCCGGCCGAAGCGACGGCGGCGTCCGAGTAGCGCAGAGCGGTGATGTTGGCGGCCAGTGCTGTCAGCAGCGGCTCCAGCTCATCCCTGACACGGCCTGCCTCGGAGGCGAACTCCAAGGGCGTCTGATGCCGCTCGGGGGACAACCCGAGGAGTTCGAGGGCTCTGACGGCATCGTCCCAGGCCAGCTCAGCTCGTCTCACCGGGTCGTCGGACGCTCTCAGCAGTCGCCGTCGGCGGCGGACTGCTCGAAGGGCGGGTGAGACGGCGAGCAGAGCGGCCACGACGGCGACGGCCATGAGGATCATGAGGATCAGATCAAAGGCCCCTCGCGGCTGCGAGTCGGCGACGGCGGTTGAATCCCCCGCACTGCCGGATGCCGTCGGACTGGGGCTGGGGGCGCTTTGGCGACTGCTGCTGTCTCGAGTCGGGGTTGGGACGGGCGCCTCCGACAACTCGCCGACCAGGTTGCTGGGATACTGGCGTGCGTCGGCGTGACCGGTGATATCGGAATCGCGGGGCCTGCTGCGGCCCGGGGTCGGCTCGAACGCGATCCAGCCGGCCCCTGAGAAGTACACTTCCGGCCAAGCATGGGCATGATGGCCCCGCACGACGTACTCCTGGCGTTCGGGGTTCCATGAGCCCCAGGTGTAACCGACGGCGACCCGCGTGGGGATTCCGAGCGATCGGGCCATTGCGGCGAACACCGATGCGAACTGCTCGCAATACCCGCTTCGGACGCTGAACAGAAAATCCTCCGCGGTGGCGACGCTGTGACGTCGGACGACGTCGAGGTCGTAGCTGAAATTCGCCGGATTCCGAAAGAAGTCCTGCAGCATCCGGGCCCGCTGGTAGTCGTTCGCGGCGTTCTGGGTGACCTGGCGTGCGAGGGCGCTGATCCGCTCCGGCCAGCAAATGTGGGTCGCAGTGGACTGCTCGGGTCCGCAGACCGGTGGGAGCTGGACGTGCTCGGCCAGGAACTCATCGTCCAAACCCGCCGCTGCCCGCTCCGCGAGACGCGACGGGTCGTAATCGGGGATCAAGCTCTCGACCGTGTAGCGGAATCCCTGCTCGGCCTGTTCTTGAGAGTCGCTGTTGTAGACCAGGGCGCCGGTGGCAAGTTCGTACTCGAGGTCGACGCCTCCGTCGTCGAGCACGCGGTTCAGCTCGTATGCGACCGGCAGATATATGTCGTGCTCACCCCGAGAGCGCTTGGTCACGGTCTGGGTCAGCGTCGTGCGGTCTCCGACTGAGGAGTCCACTGCGCTGCCGGGCCGACCGCGGATCTCGTCGAAGTTCGATGTGCGCTCCCATTGACTGCCGTTGAAAGTCGTCAGAGCCATCAGGCGCCAGTAGTCGCGTTCGCCCTCTGCGACCCTGACCGAGAAGATCTCCTGGTCGCTCTGTTCGACCAGTGAGGCTGAGACATTGACGAGCGGGCTGACGATGTTGCGTGTCGCCGGCGGGTCGTCGAACTCGGTGATGTCGAACAACGGTTCGGAATCGACGCCCGGGATGCGCGGGGTTGCGAATCCTGCGACGGTGACGGCTGCGAGGCCGAAAAGGGCGCCCACGCGCAGAATCGAGGAAACGCCTCGGCGCGCCTCGCTGGCGATCCAGCCCTCGTCGTCGGCGTTGTTCAGAGCGCGCATTGAGAGCAGGACCGCGGTGATCGCCGCCGTGTAGGCGATTCCATGGGCCACCTGGTTGCGAGCCACGCCGAAAATGGCGGTGAAGGCGAGAACCGACGTCGCCGGAGCGGCGGCTTCAACAAAGGAGCGCAATCGGAATACCGCAGAATCGGCCAAGAAGGCCCCAAGCCAGATCAGCGCCGATGCACTCACCACGAAACCCCGCAGTGGTTCGACCGGAGCGGAATCGCTGGCGAAAATGCTCCTGGCGCTTGACAAGTCGTCGCCGAGGGCGCGGACCGTCTCTGCGGTCGGCAGGACGAACAGGCTTTCGTCGGGATAGAACACCGCGCTTGTGAGCAGTATCAGCGTGGCGGCGCTGATGATCGTCGACAGCCCCATCTTGAACTTGGCGCGTCGGCAGGCGACAGCCAGCAGATGAGAGGCGACCGCCATCAACAGGACGTCGCGCAAGAACGCCAGGTCGACGAACACGCGCTCGAGGCTGATCGCGGCGACCACTGAAGCTGAGATCAGCGAAGCCTCGGCGATGACGACAGTGAGCCGGCGCGGGTTCACGCGAACTCGGGCGTACGGCGGAGGGCTGGGGGCAGCAGCGTCCCGAGTTGGTTCGGGGCAGTCAGGTGGATCCAGCCGGGTGAGCGGTGGCCTCGGCCTGTGTCCCCCCAGCCCTCGACGTCGACTGTGATGACGAGTCGAGCCCGCAGTCGTTCGGCAAAATTGCGCCGTAGCGCAGGGTCGGCCGCGAGCACGGGATCGGCAGACACGGCGATGACCGCGCCGCCGCTGCTTGGAATCCCCGGCTGGACTCTCGGCGAACCGCCGGCCAGCAGTGCCAGAAACTCAAGCAGGGAGTCGAGTTGCGAACTTCCGGCTCTTCGCGATGAGCGGCCGTCGGTCGTCTCGACGAGAGCGTCGTCGCCTGATGCGAGCACGGCAGCGGCGATTGAGCCAGCGACAGATGTGGTGACGTCCAGGGCCCCTGCGACGTCGCCTGGCGGTCTCGTGTCGATCACGACGGACAGCAGGCCGTGTCGGGGAGGGCGGGGTTGGCGCACTTGCAGCTCGTCCTGGCGTGCCGAGGACAGCCAGTGGACGCGTCGGAGGTCGTCGCCTGGTGTGTAGGGGCGGAGCCCGTCGAAGTCCTCGTCGCTGAGTCCGAGCGACTGCTGGTGCTTCCTGCCCAGCATCGAGTCTCCTGTCGGGGGGACTGGGAACGGGGGGATGTCCTCGATGCGGGGATACACCACCAGCTTCAACAGGCTTGGGATCCGGTGCTTGCGCTTCACGAGCCCTAAAGCGTCGCTGTCATGGATCGTGACCGGCCCCACATCATGCCGTCCGCGGTTGGCGGCGGTCAGGCGGTAGGAAGCGCGTGCGACGCCTCCAGCTTCGATCGGGGCGACGTTCACAGAGAATCCCCGAGTGCCGCGCACAGCGTCATGCGCATTCAGCAGCGGGGTCCGCCGAGACCGGCGATTGTGCAGCTCAATGTCGACGCGCGCTGAATCCCCTGCCTGCAGTTGCTGGGGGGACAGTCGTTTTTTGACAGTCAGCCCGGACGGGAGCAGGCGGCGAAGCAGCAGCGCGAGTGCCACCGCGGCAATCCCGGCTGTGGCGGGGATCAGAAACTCGATACCGCCGACGAGTCGCCCGAAGATTCCCAGGACTGTGCTGACGATCAGGACCCACCAGCCCGTCCGGGTCGGCACGTCACCTTCTTTCGGGCCGCGGGACTGGAACGCTGTCCAGGATCTCGGTGACCACGTCAGAGGTTCGGACTCCGCGCATGCGCATCTCGGGGGTGACCAGCAGCCGGTGCGGGAGCACCACGCGCGCCAGTTCCTTGACGTCGTCGGGTATCGAGTATCGGCGCCCGAGAGAGGCGGCTCGGGCCCGCGCAACACGCTGCAGCGCCAGCACTCCGCGCGGTGAGAGCCCCAGCAGCAATGAAGGGTGTCCGCGTGTGGCGCCGGCCAAGTTGAGAAGGTACTGGCGCAGTGGCGCAGCGATGTAGATCTGGTCCAGCGACTTCGACATTCCCCTCACCGTCTCGGCGGAGACGACTGCGGTGATCTGGTCCGCCGAATCGTGCGGCCCCTCTTGTGACTCTAGGATCAGATTCTCAGCCTCACGGTCCGGGTAGCCGATTGCCAACTGCATGAGGAAGCGGTCGAGTTGGGCCTCTGGGAGCGTATAGGTGCCCTCGTGTTCGATCGGGTTCTGGGTTGCTATGACCATGAACGGCGAACCGAGCTCGTGCGTTGCCCCGTCGGAGGTGACCTGCCGCTCGGCCATCGCCTCAAGAAGGGCTGACTGCGTTTTCGGCGATGCACGGTTGATCTCGTCCGCCAGCAGCACGTCGGAGAAGATAGGTCCGGGCCGGAACTCGAAGGTCTCGCTGGCTCGATTCCAGACCGACATCCCGGTCACATCGGTCGGGAGGAGGTCGGGAGTGAATTGGACTCGTCCGAAGCGCCCCTCGACGCTGCGGGCCAGAGCCTTCCCGAGGCTGGTCTTCCCCACCCCGGGGACGTCTTCAATGAGCACATGGCCGTCGCATACCAGAGCGAGCACCAGCAGGCGGACCACGTCGGTCTTCCCGCGGATCACCCTCTCCACATTGGCGACGATCGAAGTGAAGTTCCTCTGGAATTCGGCCTCGCTGTGGAGGGCCGGGTCCGGCGCCGCGCTGTCCGGCGTCGAATCCCGGGGAACGGCCGGACTGCTGTCGATTGCGCTCACAGTGTCTCCGAGGGTGAAGTCTCCAAGGACGACAATACTAACTGAGGCTGTGGGGATAACTGACCAGGCTGCGCGGACTGCACGGCTTCGTTGTCGGGTGCGACGGACGCGGCGGCCTCGTGGGGATAACTGACCAGGCTGCGCGGACTGCATGGCTTCGTTGTCGTGCATCGTTTGGGCCGCGGGTTTCATGCGGCCTCGCTCGGCCTCTAGGTTGTCAGCCATGCCTGTTGCGCTCGCGGTTGATATCGGCGGAACCAAGTTCGAAGCCGCGATCGTGACGGACGCCGGCGAGATTCACAGACGTGTCCGAGTCGACTCGACCGGGGCGGGCGACGCAGAGGAGCTGTTCGGTCGGCTGGCGGGGATCATCAAGACGTTCGACCTCGGCCCGGTCGAGGTCTGCGGGGTGGGCTCCGGTGGTCCGATGCTCCCCAACGGCGAAGAGGTGTCTCCGCTCAACATCGGAGCCTGGCGCGACTTCCCACTGCGTTCTCGGGTCGCGGAGCTGACCGGGCTGCCCGCGTTCGTCGACAACGACGCCAAGGCCCTGGCCCTGGCGGAAGGATGGCTCGGAGCGGCGGTGGGAGTGCCGAACTACATTGCCATGGTCGTGTCGACCGGGGTTGGCGGCGGGATTGTCCTCAACGGCGAACTGCTCGACGGGGCTCTCGGGAACGCGGGACACATCGGGCACGTTGTCGTGGAACCGGAGGGCACGGAACTGCCCGGTCACGTCCGCGGAGTTCTCGAAGGCGAGGCGAGCGGCTTGGCCATTGCCTTCCGAACCGGGGCTCCGGCCGGCGAGGCCCCTGTTGCTGAACGGGCGAGAGCGGGCACAATGGTGGGCCGAGCGGTGGGTTCGGTTGCCAACCTGCTTGATCTGCAGCTTGCGGTCGTGGCCGGTTCGGTGGCGCTGGGTTATGGCGGCGTCTTCTTTGAGGCGGCTCAACTCGAGTGCGACCGAGTGGCTCGACTCCAGCATTCCCTCGGCACAAGGGTCATTCCCGCCGGTCTCGCTGCTGAGGGCCCTTTGATCGGCGCCGCGGCGGTTGGCTTCCGCGGCTTGGGCCATCGCGTCGGGCAACAGTGAGGCAGTGCCGATGAGGCAGTACCCCCCGATGAGGCAGTGCCGATGAGGCAGCAGCGGGTCGCGTCAGCGGTGTTGTGGGCGGTCGTTCGCCGACCCTCTCTGTGGGGTACTGCGCTGCTTGAGGCAAGGCGCTTCGTGCCCGACGACTGGTTGCGGCGCCGTCCCTTTCTGCCGTTGCCGGATCCGGAGATGCTCCGCTTCCGGCTCTCCACCCAATACGGGGATCCCGAGTCCCGCGTTGTTGCGAGCGACGTGGTCGTTTGGTTGCGCTGGTGCAAAGCTGAGAACCAGCGCAGGCGCAGGGGCTAGCGTTCGCCCATGGCCGGAGTCCTCGTTCTCAACGCGACGTTCGAGCCTCTCGCGGTTGTGCCGGTTCGCCGAGCCGTCTGTTTGATGCTGGCCGACAAGGTCGAGCTGCTGCACGCTTCTGGGCGGCTTGTGCGTTCTGAGCGATTGGCTCTGGCCGAGCCCTCGGTGGTACGGCTCTCGCGTTACGTGAAGGTTCCCTATGCGCGTCATCGGTCGCCCAACCGCCACGGGATCTTCGCTCGCGACCACCACCGTTGCCAATATTGCGGCGCACGGGCGGAGACAGTCGATCATGTCGTGCCCCGCAGCCGCGGGGGCTGCCATGTGTGGGAGAACGTTGTGGCGGCGTGCCGGCTGTGCAATGCCGACAAGCGCGATCGATTGCTCGCGGAAACCTCGATGCGGCTTCGGCGCCCTCCCGGGCCGCCGCCTCCGGGTTCTTGGATTGAGATTGCCGCGGGATCGATGCCCCCCGCCTGGTTGCAGTACCTGACCTGCCCGCGCCGCTCAGCGTGACCTGGACAGCCAAACGCCTTCACGGCAGCGCCTCGACCCTTCATGAGTTCTCCCCTCCGGAGCGGCCGGAGCGGACTCTGTGTGCTGTTGAGGCGCATTCGACCGCGTTCGTGATCGGCAGCGCCCAACGCGAGAGCGAGGTTGACTCGCAATGCGCCTCTGCGCTCGGCGTGTCGATCGTGCGTCGGGGCAGTGGGGGAGGAGCGGTGCTTTTGGTTCCTGGGCGACATGTGTGGATTGATGTCTGGCTGCCCTCGGGTGACGCGTTGTGGAGCGACGATGTGATTGTTGCGGCGGACTGGCTCGGAGAGGCTTTCGCGCTGGCACTCACCGATGCACAGGTGCAGTCCGTGTCGGTTCACCGCGGCCCTGCGAGCAGTGACGCCTGGTCGAAAATGGTCTGTTTCTTGGGCCGCGGCCCTGGAGAAGTGTTTTCCGGCGGGCAGAAAATCGTTGGGCTGAGTCAGCGGAGGACTCGTGACTGGATCCGTTTTCAGACGGTTGTGCACCGTCAGTTCTCTGCGAGGCTGACCGCCGATCTGCTGGCTGTCGCGGTTGATTCTGAAGCCGTCGCGCAGTGGCAGTCGCAGGTGTATGAGATCGGGGACTTGCCGATTCTCGATCTGCTGCGCGCCCGCCTGCCTCGATAGCCGTTGGGACAGGCGCCTCGGTCGATGTCGCGCGCCCGGAGATACTTGCAAAGTGTGGGGTGTATAGGAGTATAGTGGAGCAATATGGTGGATAAGGGAGCCATATTGATCTGCGAGTAAGGATCGACGAGCAAGACAGGGGGTGTGAAATGGCCAAGTTCATGGGAACCTACGAGCACACGCTCGACGACAAGGGCCGGCTCATCCTTCCTGCGGCCTTTCGTCCGAAGTTGGCCCAAGGAGCGGTCACTGTCCCGCTTGATCGCTGCCTGGCGATCCTCCCTCCGGACGAGTTCGAGCGGATGGCGGCCCACCTCAAAAAGCAAGTGTCGGAAGGACGGGCGGACATGGACCACCTGCGTGCCTTTGCAAGCCTCGCCGACGAAGCAGTCCCCGACTCCCAGGGCCGAATGCGCTTGGCGCCTCACCTCAGGGACTCAGCAGGCCTCGGGCGCAATGTGGTCGTCGCAGGAGTCCTTGAGCGAATCGAAGTATGGGACCCTGCTCGTTGGTCGTCAGTCTTCCCCTCAGGCGCTGCCAAGCTCGTTTCCTCCATTGTCCGCGAATACGGGCTTGGGCCTCCCGATCCGGAGTCGATCACTTGAGCAGCGAAGACCCCCGCAGAAGCTGTGGAACACGATTGGCGGCCGGCCTCGGCGCCGGCAGCGAGTTCCTTCATCAGCCGGTGATGCTCGATGAAGTCGTCGCGGTGCTGTCCGACGTGCCCGATGGCGTCGTGGTCGACGCGACTCTCGGCGGTGGCGGGCACACCGACGCATTGCTGAAAGCCAACGAGGGTCTCTCGGTGATCGGGTTGGACCGCGATCGGGACGCGCTGGACGCCGCATGCACCCGGCTCGCGTCCCATGGCGGGCGAATAATCGGGATGCACCGTCGCTTCGATGAGATCACCGAAGCGGTACGAGGGCTTGGCCACCACAAGGTCTCGGCGTGTCTTTTCGACCTCGGCGTCAGCTCGCCCCAACTCGATTCGGCGCAGCGGGGTTTCAGCTATCGGCAAAGCGGCCCGCTCGACATGCGGATGGATCGCAGTGGGGGAATCACCGCTGCTGAAGTGGTCAACAGCTACGACGAGAGCGCGCTGACCTCGCTCCTGCGGCGCCACGGCGACGAACCCGACGCCCGCCGGATCGCGCGCGCGATCGTGGCGGCCCGGCCGGTCGCTTCGACCACCGAACTGGCAGACGTCGTTCGCGGCGCCGTGCCGGCCGCGGTTCGGCGCCGCAAAGGCCATCCCGCCCGCCGGACGTTTCAAGCCATACGCATTGAGGTCAACCAAGAACTTGAAATCCTCCAGGACGCACTCGCCCAGGCCCTGTCGCTGCTTGCGCCGCGAGGAAGGTGTGCGGTTCTGGCCTACCACTCCGGTGAGGACCGGATCGTAAAACGGTGTTTCAGAGACGCCGCGGGCGAGGCGACCCCGCCTCGCCCGGGTCTGCCGCCGCTTCCGGGGCAACAGGCAGCCGTTCGGTTGCTGTGGCGCGGTGTTCGCAGGCCCGGCGACGATGAGACAACGAGCAACCGGCGCTCCGAAGCAGCACGGCTGCGCGCGGTCGAAAAACTTGAAACGGCGCGATGATGGCTTCCAGCGCCTCACCCCGAACGTCGCAAACCGCCCGGACGGCGCCGCGGTCGACGCCGAAGCCAGCGGCCTCCCGTCCGAGCCTGCGGGTGGCGCCCCCAGAGCCCGCCGCTCAGGCGAAAGAACGGATCTGGCCCGCGTTGACGATCGTCACTTCCTTCGCTGTTGTGATCGCGTTTGTCGTCGCGGGCCTGTTTGCAAGCGACATCCAGACACAGGCCGAGATTGACCGCATCCAAACCGAGATCGAGGAGCTGCGAGGAACGCGAATCAAAGTCCTGGCCCGACGCGCCTGGCACGACTCCCCCGAGGGCCTCTCCGAAACCGCCACGCGAGCCGGGCTCGTTCCCGCGCCCGAAGTGACGCTCCTGGCGCCGTTGGCGCCCGGGCTGCTGGCTCCTCCGGCCCGATTCGACCCGTTCACTCCGCCTGTGGCCGCGAATCCATGAGCAGGCTGACGAGTGTGCGCGGTTCGGACGACCGTGGCGATGGGGATCGGGGCAGTGTCGAAGTCGACCCTTGGAGAGCGGGCGTGATATTCACTGTTCTGGCTCTCGTCTCGGCCGGCTTCGTCTGGAAGCTGGTGGACCTGCAGGTGAGTCCCGACGACGACTTGCTGAACAACGTCGGAAGTTATCTGCGCGAAGAGAAGATCGATGCATCCCGCGGCAATGTCGTGGATCGCCAAGGGCGTTTGCTGGCGTTCTCGGTGCCGCGGCCGTCGATCGTCGGCGACCCTCGCGGCATCGCACACTCCGACAACCCCGTGGGCGTCGATGACATTGTTGCGGAATTGGCCAGTGTGCTGGGTACCGATCCTGAAGTGATGGCCACACGGCTGCGCAGCGACAAGAGCTTCGTCTACCTTGAACGCCAAGTTGAGTCCGAAGTCGGGGAGGCAGTCGCGGCGCTCGGCCTCCCGGGGATATGGATCATGACCGAGCAGTACCGCGAGCACCCCAACGGATCCTGCTCAGCTCTCTCCGTGGTCGGCCGGGTGGATACCGAACAGGTGGGAATATCGGGATTGGAGAAGAAATACGACGGACGACTGGAGGGCAGCCCGGGCCTCGCCCTTCGCCAGACCCAGTTGGGCGGGGCTGTGCAGATCCCCGACGGCTATCACATAGTCGAACCCCGTACACCCGGCGAGGAACTGAGGCTGAGCATCGACCGCAACATCCAGTACGAAGCAGAGCAAATCCTGACGCGGGCACTGGATGAAACGGAGGGCGCCACGGCCATAGCGATCGTCTCGAACCCGCGGACAGGTGAGATATACGCCATGGCAAGCGCCTTGCGCGACGAGGAGACGGGCGAGGCCGAATGCAGCAACGCCAATCTGGGGGCAGTGTGGGCCTACGAACCTGGATCGACCATGAAGGGGATAACGCTCGCGGGGGTGTTCGAGAACGGCGCATGGGGAGTCGACGAGATAGTCGAGGTCCCCGCGACGCTTCATGTCGCGCGCGAGAGCGACGTGGAAAGCCATGCCTACCACGACTATCGACTGGCCCACGGCACGACTGTCGAGAACCTTCCGGCAACAATCCTGGGGCACTCGTCGAACACCGGAACGGTGTTGCTGGCCCAGGCGCTGGGAACAGACGCACTCCAGGAGACTTTCGAGAACTTCGGATTCGGACAGACGACCGGGCTGGGATTCCCCGGGGAGAGCCCGGGCATCCTCGAAGCTCTCGACTCCCACAGCCTCTTGTTGTCGAACACCGCGATAGGGCAGAGTATCGCCGTCACACCGCTGCAACTGATTCAGGCATACAACACCTTGGCCAACGGTGGGATCCGCGTTGCCCCGAAGCTTGTGCTCGACCGCGAACATGACGGCGATGCCCAAGACCCGACGCACACCGAGACGAGGGTCGTGTCACAGCAGAGCGCACAAGCCGTGATGGAGATGCTGCGCGGCGTGGTCAGTTCCGGGACCGGCCGGCGCGCGGCCCTGCCCGGATTCCTGGTCGCCGGCAAGACCGGCACCGCATGGCAGCCGTGCGGTGACGTGTCCGGGTATCTCTGCAGCGAGGAGGACGAAGAGGAGGAACGGCACTACACGGCCAGCTTCGTTGGTATCGTCGAGAACGACCAAGGACCGGTATTGAGCGCCATAGTCGTTATCGACGACCCGCAGGGCGAAAACTACACAGGCGGCGCCGTCGCCGCCCCGATCTTCGCTGAACTGGCCGGCTATTCGGTCCGCCAACTGCACCTCGCGCCCTTCGGCGAGCAGACCGCAGTCGCACAACGCATCCGCTCAGAGCCAGCGGTCGCCCCGTTGGCCATTGAGCCCCACCAGGGTCGGGAATCGGTCCAATGAGCTTGGCGCTGGCTCGTGTGGCCGACCTTGTCCGCGTCGAGCCGGAACCGGAGTGGTCCGACATTGAACTCAGCGACGTCTGCCATGATTCGCGGGCGATGGCGCCGGGAGCGCTTTTTGCGGCGATATCGGGCGACTCGAGCGACGGCCACGCCCATGCCGGCGACGCGGTCGAAGCCGGGGCGGCGGCTGTGCTCGTGGAGCGTCCCCTGGGACTCGGCGTCCCGGAGCTGCGGGTCGCCTCGGTCCGCGAGTCTCTCGGCCCTGTCGCGTCGGCCGTGCACGGAGACCCGAGCCGAGCCCTGCAACTCGTCGGCGTCACCGGCACGAACGGCAAGACGACCACTGTTCGCATTCTCAGCTCGTTGCTGTCCGAGCTGGGCGTCCCCGCAGCGGAGATCGGAACCCTGACCGGTGTGCGGACCACCCCCGAAGCGCCGGAACTGCAGCGGTTCCTGGCGGGCGCCGCTGCTCGGGACGCGGCCGCGGTGGCCATGGAGGTCTCGTCTCACGGGCTGGCGCAGCACCGAGTCGACGGCTGCCGGTTCGCGGTGGCGGCGTTCACCAATCTGGGCAACGACCATCTCGACTACCACGGCACGATCGAGGAGTACTTTGCCGCCAAGCGGAGGTTGTTCAGCCCGGAACTGAGCGATCTGGCCATCGTGAATGCAGACGACGAGTTCGGATCGCGTCTGGCCGATGAGATAGACATCCCGGTCATACGAGTCGGCGCCCATCTCGTCGACTCCGTGCAATTCGATCGATGCACGAACAGCTTCCGGTGGCGCGGGCGAGCGGTGCGTCTGCCCCTGGCCGGGGCATTCAACGTCGCCAACGCGGTGATGGCGGCTGAGATCGCGGTTGCGCTCGGCCACCGGCCGGGCGATGCAGCGGAGGCACTGGCGACGACGCCCTCGGTTCCCGGGCGCTTCGAGGTGATTGAACAAGGCCAGCCCTTCTCGGTGGTCGTCGACTACGCCCACACCCACGACGCCCTCGAGGCTGTGCTGGCCGCGGCGCGAGCAGTGACGAAAAACTCGCTGATCGTTGTTTTCGGCGCCGGTGGGAACCGAGACCGCGACAAGCGCCCCATGATGGGCAATGTCGTCCGCAGTCTTGCTGACTGGGTTGTCGTCACGAGCGACAATCCCCGGGATGAACCCCCCGAAGACATCATTTCTGCCATCGTTTCAGGCATGGCGAACCCTCCGGATCTCGTTGAAGCCGATCGTCGTCGAGCCATCGGCGCGGCTTTCGACGTCGCTCGCGAAGGAGACCTGGTGCTCCTTGCCGGCAAGGGCCATGAAGCGACACAGGCGATCGGATCTCAAGTGCTCTCCTTTGACGATCGGCGGGTGGCGGGCGAAGAGTTGCGGCTGCGGACCGGAGCAGCATCGTGAACCGCCTGCTAATCGCCGCTGCGGTGTCAATGATGGTGTCGCTGTTTGGAACCAGGCTGCTGCTCAAATGGCTGACCGAGCACAAGATCGGCCAGCCGATTCGCAGCGACGGGCCGGAAGGGCACCACACCAAGGCGGGCACTCCGACGATGGGAGGAGTCGCGATCGTGGCGGGCGCGGTGCTGGGCTACGTCATCTCGGATTTCTTCGGAGGCATCTACACCGTTCGGGGCATCTTCGTGTTGATGTGCATCGTCGGCGGCGGCGCGGTCGGCCTGCTCGACGACTGGATCAAAGTCGTGGCAGCGCGCAATCGCGGGCTGAACAAGCGCGCCAAGATTATCGGCTTGCTGGTCGTGGCGGTTGGCTTCGCGTTCTTGATGACCGAGTTCACCAGTGTTCACACCACCCTCTCTTTCACTCGTTTCGACAATCCGGGATGGGAGCTCGGGCGGATCGGCTGGATGCTCTGGGCCGTGCTGTTGATCATCGCGACCACCAACAGCGTCAACCTCACCGATGGACTCGACGGGTTGGCGGCCGGGGCAGGGGTGATCTGCTTCGCAGCCTTCACCTTGATCGCCTTTTGGCAATTCCGCCATCTTGAGAACTACAGCAATCCCGCGGCTCTGGACCTGGCGGTCATCTCCGCGGCGATGGTCGGCGGCATCGTCGGCTTCTTGTGGTGGAACGCGTCGCCCGCGCAGATCTTCATGGGCGACACGGGATCGCTGGCTATCGGCAGCGGTCTTGCGGCCCTGTCGTTGTCCACGAGCACTCATCTGCTGTTGCCGATCATTGGCGGTCTTTTCGTCCTCGAGACCGTTTCGGTGATTCTGCAGATCATTGTGTTTCACCGATTCGGCGGGCGGCGCCTGTTCAGGATGGCCCCGGTCCACCATCACTTCGAACTTGCGGGATGGCCTGAAACGACCGTAATCGTGCGGCTTTGGATCATGTCCGGGCTGTGTACCGCAGTCGGCCTGGGGATCTTCTATCGCGACGCTATTGCAGCGGGGTTCACCGCATGACCTCAGCGAGCGAGACGAGCACGCCGGATCTTCGCGTTCGGAGCAGTGTGCTTCTCGGGGGTTTCGGCCTCACCAATCGCGCTGTGGCCAAAGCGCTTGTTGGGCGCGGCCATACGGTGCTGGCTTTCGACGACAAGCCGAGCGAACTGCTCCGCGGGCTCGCGGGCGAACTCGGAGTTGAGCTTCTGGAGCCGTCGGCGAAGCTGGACAAGTGCTTGGACCAGGTCGACTTCGTCGTTCCGACCCCGGGGCTCGCCGAACACCACAGCGTTTTCGAGCAGGCCAGACGGCGTGGACTGCCGCTGGTCTCGGAGCTCGACCTCGCCGCTCAATGGGATGAGCGTCCAGTTGTGGCGATCACCGGCACCAACGGCAAGACAACCGTCGTCGAGTTGTGCACCGATGCGCTGAAGCGCTCCGGGACCAGGGCAGTTGCGGCCGGGAACACCGATGTTCCATTGGTCGAAGCCATACGGGATCCCTCCACTGAGGTGTTCGTTGTGGAAGCCAGCTCGTTCCGGCTCGCGCACACCCGTGAGTTCACCCCTCAAGTCGCCGCCTGGCTCAACTTCGCGCCCGACCATCTTGACGTCCACCTCGATTTGGCCTCGTATGAGAAGGCAAAGTCCCGAATTTGGCGGAATCTCGCGACGGACGGGGTTTGTGTGGCGAATGCCCTGGATCCGGTCGTGATGCGCCATGTGAGGCCGGATCTGCCTGCTGTGACCTTCGGAGGAGGCCAGGCGGATTGGCGAGCAGCCGAAGGCGAGTTGATCGGCCCGCAGGGGCCATTCGCCGAAGTGGCAGATTTATGGCGTGCCCTTCCCCACGATATTGAGGCCGCCCTGGCGGCAGCCGCCTCGGTCACACCGGTCGGCGCGACGCTCAGCGCGGTTGCGGAGGCCTGTCATGAGTTCGACGGGCTGCCCCACAGGATCGCGCCGGTCGGCGAGATCGACGGCTCGGTCTACTATGACGACTCCAAGGCGACCACCCCGCACGCGACTCTGGCCGCCCTGCGCGGCTTCGGCCGGGTCGTCTTGATTGCGGGAGGACAGAACAAAGGGGTCGACCTCGCCGAGATGGCGCTTGAAGCGAGCGGTGTTGTGGGGGTGGTGGCCATCGGCGATGCCTCCGGCGAGATCGCTGACGCGTTCTCGGCAACACATCTTGTGGAAGTCGCTGCGGATATGGACGATGCGGTCATACGGGCCCGTCGTCTTGCCGCCGGCGGAGTTCCCGTGTTGCTCAGTCCGGGATGCGCATCGTTCGACTGGTACGAGAGCTACAAGAAGCGCGGTGAAGACTTCATCAGAGCGGTCGGGGCGCAACGGTGAAGGGGGCGCAACGGTGAAGATCGTCGACACTGCTTCTGAGCAGTCCCGTTCCAAGCAGCCCCGCACGACCCGTCCGGTTCGCGCCCAGGCTCGTGACAGGCGAACCGCGGCGGCTCCGGTGGGGCGGCGCACCATCCTGTTCTTGTCGCTGTTGACAATGGTCTGTGCGCTCGTCGTGCTGGGCCTGGTGATGGTGTTGTCGGCTTCGGCCGTTGTCAGCGTCGCGGACAGCGGGAGCGCTTGGAGCAAGTTCAGCCGACAAGCCGGTTCGGCTGGAGTCGGCCTGATCCTGATGTTCGCGACTGTCCGAATCGACTATCGCCATTGGCGAATTCTCACTTCCCCTGCGGTGGTGAGCTCCTTGTTCCTGCTCTCTTTGGTGTTGGTCCCGGGCTTCGGAGTGAGCCAGAACAATGCGACTCGTTGGCTTGACCTGGATGTTGTCTCGTTTCAGCCGTCTGAGGTTGCGAAACTCGCATTGATCTTGTTCGTCGCAGACGTCTTGTCGAGGCCTCGCCGAGACATTCGCGACGCGCGCGCCACGCTGTTCCCGGTGCTGTTCTGCACCACGCTGTTCTCGTTCCTCTTCATGCTGCAGCCTCATTTCGGCAACACCTTGATCCTCGGGGTGATCGCACTGACGATGCTGTTCTGGGCGGGCGCGCCGCTGCGCCAACTGTCGGCTGCCGGCGCGGTCGGGGTTGCAATGGCCGGCGCTGTCGTCTGGAACACCACATGGCGCCGCGAACGCCTGTTGAGCGTTTTCGATCCCTGGAGTGATCCCGATGGAGCCAGTTTTCAGCTTCTCCAGTCGCTTCACGCCATCACGGCCGGCGGAATCCGCGGGACCGGCCTGGGAGAAGGGCTGGCGAAATGGGGTTTCGTTCCCTATGCCCACAGCGACTTCATCTTCGCGGTGATCGCGGAAGAGCTGGGAATCGTCGGGGCCAGTACCGTGATCCTGCTCTATCTCGGAATCGGAATCGCGGGATCCCTGGCAGCTCTGAGAGCACCGGACAGATTCGGGATGCTGCTGGCAGTCGGGATTACCACGTGGATCTTCTCTCAGGCTTGTCTCAACTTGGGCTCGGTGATGGGGTTGGCGCCGACGGTCGGCGTGACGCTCCCACTGTTGTCACACGGCGGGACTTCGTTGGTGGTGGTGATGGCGACGACTGGGATCCTGCTCAACGTCGCCCGGCAAGGCCGATGACGGGCTCCGGGCGCGTCTGGGCTGTTGTGGCCGGGGGCGGAACCGGCGGCCACGTTGTTCCGGGACTCGCCATTGCCGAGGAGATAGCGTCGCGTTGCAAGCGCAAGGACGCCGTCCACTACGTGGGCAGTCGCCGCGGAATCGAAACCAGGATCGTGCCCGAGGCAGGGTTCGCCTTGACCGCTCTGCGGGGGCGCGGTATCGCTCGCAAACTCACGCTGCGCAACGTGGGCGCCGTGGTGGGACTCTGTGCGGCCATCCTGGAGGCTGTCGTCCGAATGGCTCGATGGCGTCCGGCAGTGGTGGTCGGCGTCGGCGGCTTCGCCTCGGTTCCCGCGGTGGTCGCCGCGGTTGTTTGGCGGGTGCCTGTGGTGGTCGCCGAGCAGAACGCAGTGCCGAGTGCGGCCAATCGGCTGGGTGCGAGGTTCGCGGAGGCCGCAGCGGTGCCCTTCCCGGAAGTCGACCTGCCCAGAGCGGTGTGGACGGGCAGCCCGGTGCGCTCCGAGGTGGGTGAAATCGACCGGTCTGCCCAGAGGGACGCAGCGTGTCGACGGCTCGACGTCGACCCG
Organism: Acidimicrobiaceae bacterium; assembly: GCA_026706815.1. Lineage (GTDB taxonomy): Bacteria > Actinomycetota > Acidimicrobiia > Acidimicrobiales > Aldehydirespiratoraceae > VXYK01. Next base: position 109,102 of record JAPOYA010000005.1, read on the forward strand.
AGCCGCAAGCTGCTGTGCGTGTTCGGCGGATCACTGGGGGCGCGCAGAATCAATGAATCACTTCTTGCGGCGCTTGGGGAGTGGCGAGATCGCGGCGATCTGGCCATCCGCCATATCACCGGTGAGCGCGACTACGCCGAGCTCAAGGCCAGGGTGGCTGCGCGCTCCGCGCCCGGGGCCGGCCCGTCTGTGAAGAGCAATGAGGCTCTGGGCGCCGACGATGACCTGGTCCTGCAACTGGTTGAGTTTGAGCACGACATGGCTTCGGTATATGCAGCGAGCGATCTTGTCCTGTGCCGGGCTGGAGCGAGCACAGTCGCGGAACTGGCCGTCGCGGGGGTGCCGGCGATCCTTGTTCCGCTTCCCGGCGCGCCGGGCGATCACCAGACGGCGAACGCGCGCACTCTCGCGCAAAGCGATGCTGCGAGGGTGGTGCCCGACAGCGAACTCGATGGCGAGAGGCTTCGCTCAGAGGTCGATGCGCTGCTCGGCGACGAACGGCGTCTAGCCTTGATGTCTGCTGCGGCCAAGGCACAAGGACGGCCCGACGCCGCGGAAGCTGTTGTCGATCTGCTTGAGCGCTGCGCCAAGCGCCCTCTTGAGAAGCCGTGTGAGCCATGACAGTCGATCTCAGTGCTCCGAGGCGGATCCACCTGATAGGCGCGGGTGGCGCGGGCATGGGCGCGATAGCCTCCGTGCTTGCAGTGATGGGCCATGAAGTGTCCGGAAGCGACCTCAAAGAAGGCCTCATAGTTGAACGTCTCCGGGCCGAGGGCATTGCTGTGGAGATCGGCCACAGAGCCGAGAACGTTGCCGGGGCCGAGCTTGTGGCTGTCAGCAGTGCGATCCCAGACCACAACCCCGAACTGATCGCGGCCCGTCGGCTGGGAATAGAGGTGCTGCGGAGAATGGACTTGTTGCCGGCCGTCTCCAAGCAGAGACGAACCGTCGCCGTTGCCGGCACGCACGGGAAGACGACGACCAGTTCAATGCTGTCGATGGTTCTCGCCGAAGCCGGGCTTCGGCCGTCGTTCATCATCGGCGGAGACATCAACGAGATCGGCTCAGGCGCCGTCTGGGGCGCCGGCGAGTGGATGGTTGTTGAAGCCGATGAATCCGACCGCACCTTTCTGTCGCTGGCTCCCGAGATAGCCGTCGTCACCAATATCGAGCCGGACCATCTTGAAGCCTATGGAGGAGAGCCCTCCACGCTCCGGGCTGCTTTCGCCGAGTTCGGAGAGGGGGCGGAGAACTGTGTCATGTGCGCGGACGACCCTGAAGCCCTCGCGCTGGCGCGACAGTTGGGCGCGGTGACCTACGGGACGACTTCTGGGGCGGACTATCAGCTCGTAAAGATCGCGAGGAGCCGAGCCTCTGTCTCTTTTTCGTTGAAGCATCGCGGCGGGGATGTGGTCAGTGTCGACCTGCCGACGCCGGGACTCCACAATGCGCTGAACGCGGCTGCTGCCGTTGTGGTCGCGCTCCGGATCGGCGCGCCGGCTGATGCCGCAAGTCGTGCTTTGTCGCAATTCGGAGGCGTCGCACGTCGCTACGAATTTCGGGGGGAAGCCTCGGGAGTAGCGTTTGTCGACGACTATGCGCACCTGCCGGCGGAGGTCCAGGCTGCCTTGAGCGCAGCCGAAGACGGCGACTGGAAGCGGATCGTGGCCGTGTTCCAACCCCATCGTTACAGTCGGATCGCCACACTGGGCCAGGACTTCGCAGATGCTTTCGCGCAAGCCGATGAGGTTGTCGTGACAGACATTTACCCTGCCGGCGAGACTCCGCGCCCGGGAGTCACCGGAAAGCTGGTGGTGGACGCCGTCTTGAGCGCCCATCCCCAGGCCCGTGTCACCTATGAGCCGCGCCTCGGCGATCTCGCGGAACTGCTCGCCGAACGCCTCAGGCCCGGTGATCTCTGCCTGACTCTCGGCGCGGGGGATTTGACCAGCGTTCCCGACGCCGTTCTCGAACGGCTGAAGTCCGCGACGGCGCAGTCTGAGGCAGGGCGATGAGCAATCCCGCCGATTCGAGCAGCCTGAGTGTCGCAGCGGAAGCGCTGCGGTCGAGTCGGCTGTCGCAGAAGACCCGGTTCGACGCTCCGCTCGGTCCTCTGACCAGCTATCGCGTCGGGGGTTGTGCGGCGGCGCTCGTGACTGTCGATAGCCGCAACGACGTGTCGGCGCTCTGTGAGGTGCTCGCGGGAGCAGAGGGAGGCTCCGATGTTGCGCTTTCGGTCGTCGGCCGAGGATCCAACCTGTTGGTCAGCGACGATGGATTCGCTGGGATCGCCATAGTGCTCGGACGAGGCTTCGCTGAGATCAGCGTTCGGGACGAGGCCGTTGTCGCCGGCGCCGCTGCCAAGTTGCCGGTTGTCGCCCGCGCTTCGGTCGGCGCCGGGCTTGCGGGGTTTGAGTGGGCTGTGGGAGTTCCGGGATCGGTGGGCGGCGCGGTGCGGATGAACGCCGGCGGACACGGCGCCGAGATCAAGGACTCTCTGGCTTCCGCTCGACTGGTCGACCTCCGCACCGGCGAGCATGTGTGGCGCTCGAACAAGGATCTGGAGTTCGGCTATCGCAGTTCGTCGGTGCGTGCAACGGAACTCGTGCTCGAGGCCCGCTTCGAGTTGGCCCCCGGTGATTCGGCTGCCGGAAAGGCCCGGTTGCTTGAGATCGTGCAGTGGCGGCGGGCCAACCAGCCCGGGGGCCAGAACGCGGGTTCGGTTTTCGCCAACCCCGATGGCTGCAGCGCCGGCAGGCTCATTGAGTCGGTCGGCGCCAAGGGTTTGCGGATCGGCACTGCTGAGGTGTCTGCGAAGCACGCAAACTTCATCCAAGCCGATGAGAACGGACGAGCGGCGGACATTTTGTCGCTGATGAAAGAGATCCAAAGGCTCGTGTTCGAGGGGCACGGTATAGAGCTCGTGTTCGAGACTCGGCTGTTGGGCTTCGATGGCGTGTTTGACAGCGCTTTTGGCGTCCACCCCGAAAGCCGATGACGACAGCAGCCGACATCGATCCTCGACTCCGTGCCCGACGCGGCGCGGTGCGCCGCGCGGAGGGCCGGCGTCGGCTCCGCTTCATCCTGATCGGCCTGGCGATTCTGGGGCTGATCTTCTGTGGTTGGGCTGCGTTGCGCTCGCCGCTGCTCGATCTCGATCACGTCGAGATCACGGGGCTGGGCCCCTCCCGTCTCGCAGAGGCAGAACAGATCATCGGGCTTGAGAGGGGCACTCCGCTCAACGACATCGAGATCGGCCCGATCAAAGCTGGTCTTGAAGCGCTCCCGTGGGTGCTGCGAGCGGACGTCGAGAAGTCCTGGCCCGGCACAGTGAGCATTGAAGTGGTCCAGAGAGTCGCAGTCGCGCAACTCGCCAAAGAAGATGGCCGGGTCGCGGTGGTTGATGCGAGCGGGACGATAATGGCCGAGGGCAGCTCGGGGTACGAAGAGTTGCCGAGGATCTCCCTTGAGGCCGGCGCCGCGCTGGGAGAGGTCGAGCCGCAGTCGCTGCCGGGACTCGCGTTGATCGCGACCCTGCCCGACGACCTTCTCCAGTGGGTTGAATCGGTCACCTACAGCCCGGGCGCGTCCCCGGAGGCCAGGGGGGTGGTCGGATTGGATCTGGTCGGCGAGGCGCAGGCGCACCTCGGCGAGGCGACTCTTCTGAGCGACAAGGTCCAGGCCCTGAGAACCGTCTTGAACGGGGTCGATCTCACCTGCGTTCGGGTGATCGATGTGGCAGTCCCCGATTTTCCGACCATCCGACGCGACCCCGTGTGCAGCGCGTGGGCGCAAATCAACTGACCGTCCGCGGATATAGCCGCGCACTCGTATACCGTCATCGGTTGACCAGTACCTGTTCGGTGCGATATCCGATTCAAGTTTTTCGATTCAAGTCTGAGGACCACAAGCGATGTCTCATCCGCAAAACTATCTCGCTGTCATCAAGGTCATAGGCGTCGGCGGCGGCGGCGTCAATGCCGTCAACCGGATGATCGATGCTGGGCTGAAAGGCGTCGAGTTCATTGCCGCCAACACTGACGCGCAGGCGTTGTTGATGAGCGATGCCGACGAGAAGATCGATATCGGCCGCGACCTGACCCGCGGCCTCGGCGCCGGCAGCGACCCGGAAGTGGGGCGCTTGGCCGCAGAAGCCCACCTTGACGAGGTGCGCGAGTCGATTCGCGGCGCTGACATGGTGTTCATTACCGCAGGCAAGGGGGGCGGCACGGGGACAGGAGCCGCGCCTGTGATCGCAGAGCTCGCCAAATCGGAGGGGGCGCTGACGATCGGCGTCGTCACTCGTCCCTTCGCCTTCGAGGGGCGCCGTCGATCGGTTCAAGCCGAAACCGGAATTCAAAAGCTCAAGGAGAAGGTGGACACGCTGATCGTCATCCCCAACGATCGCCTGCTGACCGTGTCCGACACGAACACCTCGGTTCTCAACGCGTTCAAAATGGCAGATGAGATCCTGCTGCAAGGTGTTCAGGGCATCACCACCTTGATCACGACCCCAGGCCTGATCAACACCGACTTTGCCGATGTGCGAACCATCATGACCGATGCAGGCAGTGCTCTGATGGGGATCGGCCGGGGGACCGGCGAGGGCAGGGCTGTCGCGGCCGCGCGCGACGCCGTTTCAAGTCCGCTTCTAGAGGCCTCGATCGAGAATGCCCGCGGCATCCTGCTCAATATCAGCGGTGGTGCTGACTTGGGCCTGCTCGAAGTCAACGAGGCGGCAGAGATCATTCACGCAGTCGCCCATCAGGACGCCAACATCATCTTCGGAACGGTTGTCGACGATGAGATGGGCGACGACGTCCGAGTCACGGTCATCGCCGCTGGATTCGACCGCTGGGATGATTCACGTCCGGCTCCCCGGCAGGCGCCTGCACACGACGATCCCCTCGTTTCGCAACCGACCGGCGACGTTCCGATAGCGGATGTCTTCGCCTCGTTCGGCGACGATGACCTCGACCTCGGCGACGAATTCGACGTTCCGTCCTTCTTGAGGTAGCAGAGGCGGCGCGTGATTGAGCGCTCCCTTCCCGCCGGCATGGCTGGAGGAGATACCGCGGACGCCGCTTTCATTGCCGGCCGCCTGTTGCAGGTGCGCGAGCGCCTCTCGGCGGTGAACGGCGAGGGCGTACGAGTTGTGGCAGTTACCAAGGCCCATGCCGCGGACGTCGTTGCAGCCGCTATCGATGCTGGTTGCACCGATATCGGCGAAAGCTACGCACAGGAGTTGTTGCACAAGAATCGGGAGTTGTTGGCGGACTGCCAGAATCGTCCCCAGGTGCATTTCGTCGGAGGCCTGCAACGGAACAAGATCCGAAAGCTGGCTTCCATTGTCGACGTGTGGCAGTCCGTGGACCGTCTCGACCTCGGCGAGGAACTGGCAAGGCGATCTCCCCGAGCTCGGGTGATGGTGCAGGTCGACCTCTCAGGTGAGCAGGCCAAACGAGGATGCCCCGCGGAGAAGGTCCCCGACCTGGTCGCACGATTTGCCGACCTTGGACTCGACGTGGTCGGGCTGATGGGCATTGGACCGACAGGGGCGCCGGAGAAGGCCCGGCCGGGTTTTGCAATGCTCCGCGGGTTGGTGGATCGGCTAGGCCTTTCGGAGTGCTCGATGGGAATGACCGCAGACTTGGAGATCGCGGTGCAAGAGGGCTCGACAATGGTTCGGGTAGGGACGTGTCTGTTCGGCCCGCGGCCTTCAAGACGGCGGAAGATCGAGCAATGAAGAGGCAATGAAGAGTCGGTTGCCCGCCGGCTTGGGCATCGCGGGAGCGCTTTATCAGTTGTGGTTGCCCATCGGCGGTCGTCGTAGCGCTACATTTGGACCTGAAGGCAGGTGTTGAGCATGTTGAAAAAAGCACTGTTTTATCTTGGGCTCGGATCAGACGAGGAATACGAGCATTACGACGATCGGGTGACGGGTGGCGCGTTTCAGCCTGGAGCGGAGGCGGTCCCCACCGCCGCGACGGCAAGACACGACTTGAGGCAGGGTCCTGGCAGCACAACGGTGCGCCCGATCATGCCCTCGGATTCTATGGACCAGCCCGTGCGCCCGGTGGCTCCGGTCGATCCTGCGCATGCCGGGGCGGACGCGGATGGGCGGGCTCGATCAGCGGCCGCCGGAGTATCCGCAGTTCGGATCGTCGATGACCCCCCGACCAGGCCATCGACCACGAACCCTCATTCAGCTTCCCCGACGGTCTTCGAAGAGGCGCCTCGGATAGGTGAGCGCTTGAAGGCAGGCCAGCCTGTGATCATGAACTTGCAGAACGCTGACCGGAATACTCGACGTCGGCTTCTCGACTTCGCGAGCGGAGCTTGCTACGCCCTTGAAGCAAGGATGGAACGGGTTGCCGAGCAGGTGTTTCTCATAACGCCGCCCGAGCCGAGGGCGCGGCCTGCCTCCGAGTCCTCCCCCGAGGACGAGAGCTACAACCTCTGACAGCCGACCCTGACAGAATGCCTGCGAACCAGAGGCTGTGCTCCTTGGCCGTGCATGCGCTTCAGGGCGCCGAGGCTGCAGGGCAGCGTCCCCGATTCGAGGATTCACCTGTTCTACAATTCCGAGCATGGACGATTTGTCTTCCCTTTCTTCCCTTCTGCAGGTCAGGTTCCGCGAGAGTTGGCGGGGCTACGACCCCGATGAGGTGGACGCCTATGTCGACCGGGTCAACAAAGCGATAGCGCAGGCGCAAGAAGAACTGGCCGCTCTCACCGGGCAGGCCGGGGCAGGCGAGCCCGGATCAAGCGACCGCAGCGATTCCGAGGTTGAGACTTCGGAGGCCGGCGTCGAACAGACGACTGAAGGGCTTGCCCGAACTCTCGCTTCAGCCCAAGACGCTGCCGACGAGCTGATTGCCGAAGCTCGCGGACAAGCCGAGCAGATCGTCACTGCGGCCGAGAGCCAGGCCGAGGCCGCAATCGCCGGCGGGCATGCTGAAGCAGCACGGGTTCGGAGCGAAGCCGATGAGTATGCCGAGTCGATCCATGCCAACGCCGAGAAGCTCGCAGAAGAGCGAGAAGCCGCGGCGGCGGCTGAAGAGCGGAGAAAGCACGCTTCCGAGATCGCTGAACTGGCCGCGCGACGGGCCCTGCTCGCAGAGGATCTCAAGCTTCTCGAGCGGCACGTTGATGAACAGCGCCGACAGATCGAGAGGTCGTTGTCGAAGTTGACCGATCTCGTCATGTCGCCGGACGCCTTCCGAATTGAATCTGCGCCGTCCACTGAAGTCGCTGAATCCCAGCCTGGCGGTGACGGGCGGGACGAGCCGGACGTCCTTGAGCCGGACCTCCTTGAGTCCGAGGACGGATCAGACCGCAGTGCCGACACCGCAACTGATGGTGCTGTCGGGCTGGACGCGGCGAGCGTGTTTGGTGATGAGATCGACTCGCCACCCCTTGACGAACCGCTAGAGATTGCAGGCGAAGACTCAGTTCCCCCGACCGATTCCGCAAACGGCCGGCCACGGTTCGTGACGGCCGCTGATTTGGAAGGACAGCGGTTGATCGACGGGCCGACCGTACACGACGAGCAGATTGACAGCGGTCCGGCCATGTCTCAGCTGTTCGACGGGGAAGAGCTTCCGCAAGCGGTCGCAGCCGGGCGCGCAGAGGAGCCGTTCCTGGCTCAACTTCGAGAAGCGGCTTCTCGAGACAGCATGCGAATAGACAGCGATGACGCCCTGTCGGCATTCTTCAATCAGGATGAGGACCAGAGGAGGTCTCCTTGGTTCTTGGGCGGTCGCTGATCTCGTCAACCCGCGGATCCGCTAAACTGCGGCCTGACTGAGGCGGGCATGCGTCGGTCACAGGTGTGAAGGACCGGCAGTATGGCCACGAGAAAGAAGAGTTCGGCAAGCGCGGCGGGAAGAACGGCCGCGAAGAAGGCTCCGGCCAAGAAGGCTGCCGCGATGAAGAGCTCCGCTAAGAAGGCTCCGGTCAAGAAGCCGGCGGTCAAGAAGGGCGCCGCTAAGAAGGCTCCGGCCAAGAAGGCTGCGGCCAAGAAGGCTGCCGCGAAGAAGCCGGCGGTCAAGAAGGCTGCCGCGAAGAAGGGCGCAGCCAGGAAACGGGCGGTCAAGAAGTCGCCCTTCGGAAAGAAGTTCAACGAGGAGATGAAGAGGCGACTCCTGGCCGAGCGGGCCAAGTACCTTCACTCCGAAGAGACCTATCGTGCGGAGGCCGAGGCGCTCATCGAAGGGCGCGAACCCGGTGACGTGCAGTTTGACGAAGAGAGCGGCGAAGGCGACACGCTTGCGGTGGAGCGTGAACGCGATCTTGCCCTGTCGGCCCAGGCAAGAGTTGCGGTCGATCAGATAGACGCCGCATTGGACCGCATTGCGGCTGGCACCTACGGCATTTGCGTGGTTTCCGGCCTGCGCATTCCCCAGGAGCGCCTCCGCGCGATCCCCTGGGCGGCGGAGCGTGTCGAATACAAAGTCGGCAGTCTTCAGCGACGATGACTCAAGCGGACGCGCCGCCTTGAGCGATGAGCGCGCGCTCAGCGAGGAGACTCCCTCCGCGTTGGCAGGCGAACGGCTCGATCGCGTCGTTGCGCTCATGGCCGGGGTGAGCCGCTCGGTCGCCGCACGAATGGTCGATGAGGGCGCTGTGACGGTCGACGGAGTCGTTGCGGCTGCGGGCTCAGCCCGTGTGGAGGCTGGCTCCAGAATCGAGGCGCTGGTCCCTCAACCGACGGATCCCCGCCCCGCGGCTGACCCGACGGTGGATTTCCGCGTCGTGTACGAGGACCCGCATATCCTCGTGGTCGACAAGCCCGCGGGCCTTGTAGTCCATCCGGGTGCGGGACACAGAGAGCGCACCCTCGTCAACGGCCTGCTTTCTCGTTGTCCCGAAATGGCCTCGGTGGGAGAAGCCCACAGACCGGGGATCGTCCATCGGCTTGATCGAACGACCTCGGGTCTGCTCGTCGTCGCCCGCACCTCTGAGGCCTACGGTCGACTCGTCGTCCAGATGTCGGCCCACGAGCCCGAACGGGTCTATCAAGCGCTCGCTTGGGGTCACTTTGAAGCCGACCGGGGCACGATCGACGCTCCTATCGGACGTTCACCGCGGCACCCGACCCGGATGGCGGTGATCGACCGCGGGCGCCCGGCTCGAACCCACTACGAGATCGTGGAGCGATTCACCGAGCCTCGTGAGACTTCACTGCTGGAGTGTCGTCTCGAGACAGGGCGCACCCACCAGATCCGGGTGCATCTGAAGGCTGTCGGCCACCCCGTGGTGGGGGATCGGGCCTACGACGGGCATAGGCCCGGCATTGAGCTGGATCGGCCCTTTCTGCATGCCTGCGCACTTCGATTCCGCCACCCCGTCACCGGCGAACGGCTCGAACTGGAGTCGCCTCTGGCCGCCGACCTCGTCAGTGCGCTGGAAGTCTGCTCGGACTAGAACTCCTCGGCGGCGGGCCAAGGCGCCTGCCCCCGCGACATCGCGGCAATGTCGGCCAGGGTGAACGAGTCCAAGAAGTCGCGCATGTGCGAGCCCGCCGCGCCCCAGATGCTGAGCAGAACGCACTGTCCCTCGTGGTCGCACGCTCCGTCGGTGTGGGGTTCGGAGAAATCACCTGCTGTGATCGGTCCGTCGACGGCTCGAACAATCTCCGACAGCCGAATCTCGCCCGGGTCCCGGGTCAGCACATACCCGCCTCCGACGCCTCGCTTCGAGCGCACGATCCCAGCCCCCTTGACCGCGAGCAGTATCTGTTCAAGATAAGGCTGCGGGAGAGCGGTCCGCTCGGCGATCTCACGGACCGAGGTGGGTGCGTCCTCGGTATGCAGTGCCAAAGAGAGCAGCGCGCGGGCGGCGTAGTCACCTCTGGTCGAGACTCTCATTCACCAGAGCCTACGCGAACCTCGCGGTCGTGGTAAGACTTGACCCCGATGGACGGACCCGGACCGATGATGCCCGCCTTCGGCGGAGGATGCATAGCGGACCTCGTGCCGGCGCTTCTCGAGCGAACGCTCCCAGCCGGATCCCTGCTTGATGAGGCGATCCTCGACAGCAGCGCCGTGGTGCTGCTGCTCCTCGACGGGCTTGGCTGGAATCAATTGCAGCAGCGGGCCCATCTGGCGCCGACGTTGATGTCGATGACACAGCGAACTGCCACGACGGTGGCTCCGTCGACTACCGCCACCGCGCTCACCTCCCTGGTGACGGGGAGCGCGCCGGGCCGCCACGGGGTGGTCGGATATCGGATCAGCGTGAACGGGGAAGTGCTCAATACCCTGCGCTGGAGCACGTCGAGCGGAGACGCTCGAAAGCGGATAGTCCCGAGCGAGTTTCAACCCGAGCCGGCATTCTGCGGACAACGCCCGGTGGTGGTGCAGAATGCCGAGTTCCTCCGCAGCGGGTTCACGATGGCACACCTTGCCGACGTGCGTCACCGCGGCTGGCAGACGATGTCGTCGATCGCAGTGGAGGTGCGCCGGGCGATTGCCGACGGAGAGCCGTTCGTCTATGCCTACTACGACGGGATCGACAAGACCGCTCACATCCGCGGATTCGGCGAGTTCTACGACGCCGAGTTGGCAGCCTGCGACAATATGGTGGCCGATCTGATGATGGCGTTGCCGCGGGGCACAGCCATTGTCGTAACGGCGGACCACGGATTGGTCGACTGTCTCGGCAATGCCACCCCACTCGCCCCCGAGGTGACAGCCCATGTCCGCGCTCAAAGCGGCGAAGCCCGTTTTCGGTGGCTTCACTCCGAACCGGGCCGGCAGCGGGAACTGCTTGCCGCTGCGGCGTCATCGCACTCGGATCGCGCCTGGGTGTACGGGGTGGAGGAGATGATCGAAGAGGGGTGGTTCGGTCCCGAAGTGACAGATGCTGCCCGCTCACGGCTGGGGGACGTGGCAGTAGCGGCCAAAGATCGTTGGTATTTCACCGATCCAGCCGACAGCCCCAGGATCGAGCTTGTCGGCCGGCATGGTTCGCTGACCCCAGATGAGATGCTCATTCCGGTCCTAGCCTTTACGAGTTGACGCCCGACCCTCTGACCAAGGAGCACAGTGTTGTCCGACCCCCAGAACCACTCCGATAATCCTGGCGAGACTCCGGAACTGCTTGAGCGCCCTGAAGTTCTCGACGCAGAAGATTCCGAGGAGAAGATAGAGGAGACGATTGACCACCCGGCCAAGGTGATGCGCATCGGCACCATGATGAAACAGTTGCTCGACGAGGTTCGTGCAGCCGACCTCGACGAACCCAGTCGCGACCGGCTGCGAGACATCTATGAGACGTCTGTCGCCGAGCTCGGAGTGACGCTGTCCGCGGATCTTCGAGAGGAGCTGGGGCGGCTCGCGCCGCCTTTCGGCAGCGACGACACACCCTCGGGCGCCGAGTTGCAGGTCGCCAAAGCGCAACTCGTCGGCTGGCTCGAAGGGCTCGTCCAAGGGATGCAGGCGATGTTGTTCGCCCAGCAAATGGCTGCGCAGCAGCAGCTCCAATCGATGCGGGGGCAGATCGGCCCGCCGCAGGGCGATCAGTCCTCGACTGGCGACGAGCGTCCCGGCGCCTACCTGTGATCCTTGGCGCCGGCGTCTGGTCAATGTGCAATGTCTGATCGAGTATGGACGCAACCGATAGTGGAGGGTAGGTTCCAAACAACAAATATGTGATCCTGGTCCTTCAGCGTTGAATAGGAGTTCGATTGGGCGATTCGTTCACCCATCTACATGTCCACACCGAGTACTCGATGCTTGACGGCGCCTCGCGCGTCGACGACGCCATCAACGCGGCGGTTGCCGACGGCCAGCCCGCCTTGGCGATCACCGATCACGGCAACATGTACGGAGTCCTCGAGTTCTACCAGGGCTGTCGCGACGCCGGGATCAAGCCGATCATCGGAAGCGAGATCTACCTGGCCCACGAGTCGCGTGCCGAACGCCCGAATCGCACCGGTCGCACCGATGATTCGGGCGGCAGCACCGGTTCTGGCCAGAAGCTCTACTACCACGCGATACTGCTCGCCGAGAACGACGTCGGGTACAAGAACCTCATCCAGATCTCCAGTCAGGCGTTTCTCACGGGCTATCACTACAAGCCGCGCGCGGACTTCGAACTGCTCGAGAAATACCATGAGGGGCTCATCGCCACCTGCGGATGCCTCGGCGGCCACGTTCTCCAGTCGTTGCTGCAGGGCAATGAAAAACTTGCCCTTGAGCAGGCATCACGGTTCCAGGACATCTTCGGGAGGGACAATTATTTCATTGAGATCCAGGACCACGGGATGCCTGAGCAGAAAAGGACCAACCCGCAGCTGTTGGAAATCGCCCGGAAGATCAAAGCGCCGGTCGTGGCCACCAACGACAGCCACTACACCCACTCCTACGACGCGGAGGCCCATGACGCGCTGCTGTGCGTTCAGACCGGGTCTCTGCTCGCCGACACGGACCGCTTCAAGTTTCACGGAGACCAGCACTATCTGAAGACGGCGGCTGAGATGCGCCGGCTGTTCGCGGAGATTCCGTCGGCATGCGACAACACCCTGTGGGTTGCAGAGCGAGCCGATGTGAACATCGAGTTCGGACGACCGAGGCTGCCGAAATTCCCCATTCCCGAGGGCTTCGCCTCAGACGCTGACTACCTGCGCGACCTCGCCTACGCCGGAGCGAGGCGCCGTTGGGGATCCCAGTTGCGCTCCGACGTCATCGAGCGGCTCGACTTCGAACTCGCTGTGATCGACCGCATGGACTTCTCCGCCTACTTCCTGATCACCTGGGATCTCATCAGGTTCGCGCGTGAGAACGACATTCGAGTAGGCCCCGGGAGGGGGTCCGCGGCAGGTTGTGCAGTTGCCTACGCCCTGCAGATCACCGATCTGGACCCGATCAAGTACGACCTGCTGTTCGAGCGCTTCTTGAATCCCTCGCGGCTCTCCATGCCCGACATCGACATGGATTTCGAGACCCGCCACCGCGACGCGGTGATCCGCTACGCGTCCGAGAAGTACGGGCGCGACAACGTCGCCCAGATCGTCACCTTCTCGCAGATCAAGGCACGCGCCGCGGTGAGGGACGCGGCTCGAGTGCTGGGATACCCGTACGGCCTCGGCGACAAGGTGGCGAAGGCCATGCCGCCGCTGGCGATGGGCCGTGCGACTCCGCTCAAGTACTGCTTCGAGGAGCATCCGAAGTACGAGGAGGGCTACCGCGCTGCTGCTGAACTGCGGGAGATGGTCGACAATGACCCCGACGTCGCCCGGGTGGTGGAGGTGGCCAGAGGGCTGGAGGGGCTGCGCCGCCAGGACAGCGTTCACGCTGCCGCCGTGGTGATCACCGACGAGCCCCTGACCGAATACCTGCCGATCCAGCGCAAGCCGGAGGCGAAGAAGACACTGGAGGAGGCTCCCATCGTCACCCAGTACGAAATGCACGGGGTGGAGAGCCTGGGCCTGTTGAAGATGGACTTCCTCGGACTCCGGAACCTGGATGTGATCGCCGATTGCCTGGCCCTCATCGAGCAGACCCGAGGCGAGCCGGTGGACATCGACTCGGTGGACCTAGAGGACGAGGCCACCTTCGAGTTGTTGCGACGGGGTGACACAATCGGGGTCTTCCAGCTTGAGTCGACGCCGATGCGGACCCTCATCCGCTCCCTGGCCCCAACTTCGTTCGACGACGTTGCGGCACTGGTGGCGCTGTACCGGCCGGGCCCGATGGCAGCCAACATGCACAACGACTACGCGGACCGCAAGAACGGTCGCCGGCAGGTGGAGTTCATTCATCCCGATGCCGAGGAGATCCTCAGCGAAACCTACGGGCTGATGATCTACCAGGAGAACGTCATGCGGATGGCGCAGAAGTTCGCGGGATACACCCTCGCCGAAGCCGATTCGCTGCGCAAGGCGATGGGAAAGAAGATCCGCGAGGCGATGGCCCAAGAACGGGAGAAGTTCGTCACTGGAGTGGTCGACAACGGCTACGACGCTTCTCTGGCCGAAGAGATGTTCGACATCATCGCCCGGTTCGCCGACTACGCATTCAACAAGAGCCATTCATACGGCTACGGCTATGTGGCGTACCAGATCGCCTACCTGAAGGCCAACTACCCGGTCGAGTACCTTTCTGCCCTGCTCACCAGCGTCAAGACAAGGCTTGAATCGGCGGCGGTGTATCTGAACGAGTGCCGGCTGATGGGCATCGAAGTCGGAGTGCCCGACATCAACCGCTCGGAATCGGATTTCACCCCGGAGCCGGAGCTGAGCCCGGACTCGCCCTCGCCGGGGCGCATTGTCTTCGGGCTCTCGGCGATACGCAATGTCGGAGAGGGATTCGTGGCGAAGGTGATCGAGGAGCGGACCGCCAACGGGCCCTTCGAGTCGTTTGTGGACTTCGTCGAGCGGATCAGCCTCGAGGCTCTCAACAAGCGCACCACCGAGTCCTTGATCAAGGGCGGCGCCTTCGACTCGCTCGGCCATTCCCGCAAGGGGCTCCTCCAGGTTCACGAGCAGATCACCGAGATGACCGTGGAGCGTCGCCGCGAGCATGACATGGGCGTGATGTCCCTGTTCGGCGATCTCGACGAAGGCCCGACTTTTGACGAGCGCCCGGAGATTCCAGAAGCGGAATTCGACAAGAAGTCGAAGCTGGCCAATGAGAGGGAGATGCTGGGCCTCTACGTGTCGGACCATCCGCTTATCGGTTATGAGGATCAGATCCGCCGCAAGGCCACCGCGACGACGTCGTCCCTGCTCGAGGAGCCGGACCGGTCTCAAGTCACTGTCGGCGGCTTGATCACCAACCTGCAGAGACGGTGGACCAACAGAGGCGAGCTGATGGCGTTGTTCGACCTCGAGGACCTCGAAGGCTCCATAGAGGTCGTGGTCTTCCCGAGCACCATGAAGGAGTTCGGACAGGCTTTGAACGACGACGCCATTGTCCTGGTGCGGGGACGCAAGGAGAGCGGGCGTTCTTCGCGGGGCAGAGGCGGCGGGGGCGACGACACCGCGAAACTGCTCGCCACGGAGGTCGACGTCTTCGAGGAGCCGAGCAGGAACCCGCCGGTGCGGCTCCGGTTGGAGGTGGCGCATCACGAGAAATCGAAGATCGACGAGCTCAAGTCGGTCCTCGAGGCTCATCCGGGCGAGTGTCCCGTTGAACTCCATCTCAGTGATCGGCGGGTCTTCCGACTGCCCGATGACTACGCGGTGGACCGTGGAAACGGGGTGGTTGCGGAGCTTCGAGAGCTGTTGGGGTCGAATTCGATCCTTGTATGAGCGTTCTGAAGTTGCGAAACGGCTGCGAAGGCCTAAGACTGTAACCGCCCGTTTGCTCGGGCGAGTCGGCGAGAAGTCGATACGAGGATCCAGTACACGACCAGTGGGGGCTGCGGCCATGGCCATCGAAGTGGAGACCAAGGACTGCAGCGCCGTGAGCGATGCCGAACTCGCCGAGATGGCTGATCTCTGTGCGGCGTCTCCCAATGCCTTCGAAGTGGGCCTGCTGTCCAAGCAGTGCGAGAAGTGGGTGCTGGTCACCGTCGCCAGCGAGGGCGGCAAGATCAGAGGCTTCTCGTATTGCACGCTCGAGCGGATCGGCGGCACTCCGAGCCTGCTGATCGGCGCGGCCCACGTCTGTCGCAACAACAAGCGCGACACCGTGCTCCGGGCCGTCATGACCGATCAACTCCGGCGTTCGGTTCTGGCGTTCCCGGACGAGGATGTACTCGTCGGCACTCAGATCAACGACGCGGGCGCCTTCGACGCGTACAAGCCTCTCGACGACGTCGTGCCCCGACCGAACCACAAGGCTTCAGGCGAGGAGCGCGCTTGGGGCCGGAGATTGGCCAAACGCTTCGGCATTGCGCCGGGCTGCTATGAGGATCGTGCTTTCATCGTCCGCGGTGAAGGCAGGCGCCCCGTGGTGCTCGATCACGCCGGCGCCAAACCAGAGAAGGCGTCTGCGGCGGTGGTCGCGCAGTTCGACGATCTCGACACAGCAGCGGGCGACACGCTGATCGCCTTCGGCTGGGCCATGGCCGAGGACCTCGAGAAGCTGCTCTGAACGACTCCGGGTTCGCCGCAATCGTCCGTCGACGACGGATGACCCGGGCGTTCTCGACCGATCCGCTGGACGCCGGGATCGTTGAAGAGTTGATCGACCTCGCGCGAAGAGCCCCCTCGGCCGGGAACACCGCCGCGTTGGAGTGGCTGGTTCTCGACACAGCATCCGATGTGTCGGCGTATTGGGACACCACCCTGCCCCAAGATCGGCGTGTGGACTTCGCGTGGCCTTCTCTGCTGAACGCCCCGGTCATCGTCATCTGCTGGGTCGACCCGGAGGCGTATCTTGAGCGTTACAACGAACCCGACAAAGCGCATACGACGCTGGGCGGATCGCTGGACGCGTGGCCTGTTCCATACTGGTTCGTCGATGGTGGAGCAGCGGTGCAGACCCTGCTTCTGGCTGCACAGGACGCCGGACTGGGGGCGTTGTTCTTCGGGCTGTTCGAACACGAGGCGGCGGTGGGGGAGCGGTTCGGCGTGCCCTCTTCGTTTCGGGCTGTCGGAGCGGTCGCTCTCGGCCACCGTCGTCTGGACAGGCCCTCGAAAAGCCGCCGCCGCCGCCGGCGTGCTCTTGCCGAGGTCATTCACCGCGCCAGGTGGTGAGGCTGGATTGCGTAGGACCCGCATCTGCGCGTGTTGTTTGCCGCCGCAGTTGGTGTCTTCAGAGGCGCATAGATAACCTCGGCAGCGTTCTGCAGTGTGACACCCCGCATCGGAGGGCCTCGATGGAAGCGGACAACCCAGCCCAGATCCCGTTGGTCAGCTATTTGCGGCTGGGTTCACGTCCGCACCTCATAGCCAACGAATGCACCAACTGCGGAGCTCGCTTCTTCGACCGGCGCAACGCCTGCGCACAGTGCGGCAAGCGGGAGTTCACCGAAGTCCAGGTCGAGAACGGCGCCACATTGAAGGCCTTCACGATCGTACACCGGGCGGCTCCCGGGATTCCCGCGCCGTACGTGTCGGCGATCGTCGAAACTGAAGACGGCACCTCGGTGCGCTCCAATGTGGTCGATTGCGATCCCGATCCCGAGGTGGTGCAGCTGGGCATGAGGCTGAAGCTCACCACCTATCCCATCGGCACTGACGACGACGGCACTGAAGCGATCGCCTTCGGTTACCGGCCCGCCTGAGCCCACGAACAGAAAGCACCCCGGAGATGGCTCCAACAGAACACTCGAAAGCACCCGAATCAACGCCCGGGCCATCTGCGGGCAGGATCAGCGATGACAGCGTGTGGATCCTGGGAACCAACATGACCCGATTCGGACGCTACCCCGACAAAGACGCGGTCGATCTGGCCGCGGAGGCGTCAATGGCCGCCCTGGACGACGGCAGCGTCACGATCCATGACATGGATGTGCTGGCCGCAGGATCGTTGTTCAATGCGTCTAACGGGATGGGGCAGCGCATCCAGAAGCAGATCGGCCAAACCGGTATTCCGGTGTTCAACGTCACCAACGCCTGTGCAACCGGCGCCACCGCCCTGCGGGCCGTCTATCTCTCGATCAGAGCAGGCGAGGCCGATATGGGCTTGGCTGTCGGCGTTGAGCAGATGGGCAAGATGGGCCTGCTGGGAGCAGCGGGCGCCAAGAAGGAGAAAAAGGTCTTCGAGCCTTCCGGTCGTTACGGCGCGGTCACCGGAATAGACGGCTACATCGGCACTGAGGGCATGCCGGGAGTCTTCGCTCAGGCGGGGATGGAGTACGCCAACGATTGCGACGGCGTCGGCTTCGAGCAGTTCGCCCGAGTGGCTTACAAGAACCATCTGCATTCCACGCTCAACCCGTTGGCGCAGTATCGCAAAGAGTTCACCATGGAAGAGATCATGGCCTCGCCGACGATGAGCTACCCCAACACCCTGCTGATGTGCTGCCCGACCGGGGACGGGGCGGCCGCGGCCGTGCTGATCTCGGGCCAACGGCTCAAGGGCATGCCCACGGAGGTCCGTCGGCGCGCGGTCAAGATTTCCGCTTCTGTGCTGACGTCAGACCCCTACACCGAATCGAGTCAGGTACAGCCCGACGTCAACACTTTGACCCGCAACGCGGCGGCCAAGGCCTACGAGACCGCTGGTGTAGCCCCAGAAGACCTGGACCTGGTCGAACTGCACGACTGCTTCGCCACGGCGGAGTTGATCCACTACGACAACCTCGGTCTGTGCGAGCGCGGCGGCGCAGGCGACTTCATTGACTCGGGCGCCCCGTTCCGCGACGGAACGACGCCGGTCAACGTGTCCGGAGGTTTGATCTCCAAGGGCCATCCCATCGGCGCCACCGGCGTGGCCAATGTCTATGAGGTCACAACCCACCTTCGCGGTGAAGCCGAAGACAGGCAGATACCGGACGCCAAGGTCGGACTGGCGCATGTCATCGGTTTGGGGTCGGCGTGTGGTATCCATATCCTGGAGAAGGCTGCCGTCTGAGTTGATCCGGGGGCAGTGGGCAGCGAGCCGCAACATGACGCTGCGAGTCGCTGTCACACCGCATCGCGATGCAGAGGGCGAGGCGGTCGTGGCCTCGGCCCCCCTCGTCGGGGTCACCGGACTCGTAGACTGTCGCGTCTCTCGGATCTATCACCTTGCGTCGGAGGGCGAGCTGAGCGACGCCGGCGTCGAGCGGCTGTGTCGTGAAGTGCTGGTCGATCCGGTCGTCGCCCAATACTGCACGGGTGAGGCGGCCCCGGCTGAGGGCCGCGCGATAGAGGTCGCGGCGCTCGCGGGAGTCACTGACGTCGAAGCAAGAGAGCTCGAGCGCGCGGCACGGCAACTGGGGCTGGGGGAATTGCGAGTCTCGACGGCGATCCGCTACGACCTGATCGGAGATCTCGACGACAACGCGGTGGCTGCCATCACCAGGCGGCTGCTGGCCAACGACACCATCGAGCAGTCATGTGAAGGCAGCTTGCCGCCGACTTTTGCGGCCCAAGCCTCAGCGGAAGCCAAGGTTGAATCGGTGCCGCTCAGCAACCTCAGCGACGCTGAACTCGAGATTTTGAGCACCGAGAGGGTGCTCTCGCTCGACGTCGGCGAGATGCGCGTGATCCAGGCCTATTTCGACGGCGTCGGCCGAGACCCGACCGATGCGGAGCTCGAGACACTGGCCCAGACCTGGTCTGAGCACTGTGTGCACAAGACCTTTCGGGCAGCGATCGAGCTGACCCACATCTCGGCCGACGGCGCCAGGAGTGTGACCCGCCACGACGGCTTGTTGGCGGCTCTGCGCGAAGTGACCGAGGAACTCGACCCGTGGTGGCTTCGCTCCGCGTTTGTCGATGACGCTGGAATCATCGCCTTCGACGACGAGCACGATCTCGCCTTCAAGGTTGAAACCCACAATCACCCGTCCGCCCTTGAGCCCTTCGGCGGCGCCAACACCGGGGTGGGTGGAGTGGTGCGCGACATTCTGGGAGTCTCGGCCCGCCCCATAGCCTGCACGAACGTTCTGTGTTTCGGTCCAGCCGATCTGCCCGATGAGCGGTTGATGACAGGTGTGCTGCACCCCAGGCGCATTCGTGATGGAGTGGTGGCCGGAATCGCCGACTACGGCAACAAGCTGGGCCTGCCGACCGTCAACGGCGCGGTTGTGTACCACGATGGATATATCGGCAATCCGCTGGTGTACTGCGGTGCATTGGGGCTGTTGCGCCACGGTTCGCATCCCACCGAGGCGCGCGTCGGCGACCGGGTTGTGGCCATCGGCGGAAGGGTGGGACGAGACGGCATCCACGGCGCCACGTTCTCGTCGGCGACGATGGACGCCTCGACGGCGGACAAAGTCGGCGCGGCGGTCCAGATCGGCGACCCGATAACCGAAAAAGGCTGCATCGAGGTGGTGGAGCGGGCTTGTCAAGCCGGCTTGTACAACGCCATAACCGACTGCGGCGCGGGCGGCTTCTCATCTGCCATAGGCGAGATGGGCGAGGACTTGGGCGTGGAGGTCGACCTCGAAGGCGTGCGCTTGAAGTACCCGGGCCTGCAGCCCTGGGAGATCTGGTTGTCCGAAGCCCAAGAGCGCATGGTCATGGCCGTCCCCGTCGAGTCGCTGCCCGCTTTGGGGCAGCTTTGCGACGACTGGGACGTGGAACTCACCGATCTCGGCAGTTTCACCGGCTCCGGTGACCTCGTGGTTCGACACGGCAGCACACCGGTGATCGAAATGTCCATGGACTTCCTGCACAACGGTCTGCCACGACGTGAGATGACCGCGACCTGGGTGGACCCGCCGCCCGCGGCCGTGTCCTCGCCCGCGGTCACCGGCCAGACGGTCCTCGACCTCCTCGCTCACCCCGACGTTGCCAGCAAGGAGGACATTGTGCGCCGCTATGACCATGAGGTCAGGGCGGGGACTGTTGTCCGTCCCTTGGTGGGCCGCAACGCCGACGGCCCGAGCGATGCTGCGGTGTTGAAGCCACTGGGCACGAACCGCACGCCGTCAGCCGCAGTGTTGAGCAGCGGCCTGTGCCCGCGGGTCGGCGAGCACGATCCCTATGCGATGGCGCTGCTGGCGCTCGACGAGGCAGTCCGCAATCTCGTCGCCGTCGGCGGCGACCCCGACCGGGTCGCCCTGCTCGACAATTTCTGTTGGGGAGACCCGACAAGGAGTGATCGTCTCGGCGGCCTGGTGCGCGCCGTGCAGGGCTGCACAGACGGCGCCCGCCGCTACGGGATGCCGTTCATCTCCGGCAAGGACAGCCTCTTCAATGAGTTCGAGGGGCGGGCAATCCCCCCCACGCTGCTGATCTCGGCACTCGGTCTGGTTCCCGACCTCAACTCTGCGATAGATTCAGGCGGCATGGCCGACGGTGACGATCTTTGGCTGGTGGGGCAGGGGAGCGGTTCGCTGGGAGGGTCTGTGGCCGACGCCGTCTACGACCTCGGAGCCACCGAAGTCCCCCGCCCGCTCGATGACCCGCTGCCGCGTTATCGAGCCGTGCATTCGGCCATCAAGGCGGGATTGCTGACAGCAGCGCACGATTGCAGCGATGGAGGAATCGCAGTGGCCGTCGCTGAGATGGCGATCGCCGCGCGCCATGGTGTGGCTGTGACGGTTCCCGCTGATGGATCTGATCAGTTTGCGGCGCTCGCCAATGAGGGTCCCGGCCGACTGGTGCTGGCAGCGCTGCCCGGGGACCGAGATGCGCTGGGCGAGATCCTGGGCGCTCATGGACGGCGGATCGGCAAGGTGACTGCTGACAAGCGGATCACTCTGGGAGTCGCGACCCGAAGCATCGGCGCCACTGAGGGCGCCGGCATCGTGGTGGAGCTCCAAGACGCCGTCGCGGCTTTCACAGGACGATCATCGCCATGACCGCACCACCGATCCTCATCGTGCATGCTTCGGGCACTAACCGTGACGGTGATGCAGCGCAGGCGGTTGAACTGGCCGGCGGAAGTCCTCGCATCGTTCACGTCAACCAACTGCGCCGAGGCGACGTGAAGGTCGGTGACCATGCCGGAGTGTTGATTCCCGGCGGGTTCTCCTACGGCGACGCACTCGGGGCTGGGCAGAGACTCGCTCTGGAGTTGAGACTGTGGTTCGGACACGAGCTGTCGGAGGTCGTAGCCGCGGGAAAGCCCGTGCTGGGAATCTGCAACGGCTTCCAAGTGCTGGTGAAGGCGGGATTGCTGCCGGGGCCGCTCGGAGGCGACGCTGCGGCCGGTGTCCGACAGGTGACGCTGGCTGGGAATTCTCAAGGCAAGTTCGAATGCCGCTGGGTTGCTCTGCGAGTGGAACCAGAGGTTCGCAGCGGTTGGCTGCAGTCGATACGAGGCTCGGTGATTCGTTGTCCGATCGCCCACGGCGAGGGCCGTTTCGTGAGTGCGGGCGACGCGGTGACCGACGAACTGGAGACTCAGGGACTTGTCGCCTTTCGATATCTGAGTTGCGGAGCAGTGTCACCCGACCCCTCAGAGCCGATCCGTGCGGCCGCGGGCGCCTACCCTGCAAACCCCAACGGTTCCAGCGCAGACATTGCCGGGATCTGCGATCGGACGGGAGCGGTCGTCGGGCTGATGCCCCATCCGGAGGACCACGTGCTCGACTGGCAGCGACCGAACGGAGCTCCCGGCGGTTCGGGACTTCCGCTTTTTGCGGCATTCGTGTCAGCGGCCCGCCAATGACCGGACCAACGCGATGATCGACTTGGCTCCCGCCGAGGAGGCCCCCTTCGACGGCCTCGACGTCGCAGCGTTGGCAGACGTCTTGACGGATGCAGGGGCTCTGCGGCGGGGCAAGGTCAGAGACGTCATCGACCTAGATGATCGACTGGTGCTCGTATCGACCGACCGCGTGTCCGCCTTCGACCGCGTATTGGGAACAGTGCCTTTTCGCGGTCAAATCCTGAATGAGCTGTCGGCATGGTGGTTTCGCCGGCTCTCCGACATCGTGCCGTCGCACGTTCTGGCCGTGCCGGACCCGAACGTGACCGTCGCGCGGAAGTGTCGGACCCTGCCGGTGGAGGTGGTGGTGAGAGACCGCCTCACCGGCGCCACTTCCACCGCTCTGTGGACCCAGTACGCCGCTGGACAGCGCCGCATGTACGGCATGGCCTTTCCGGACGGGATGAGCAAGAACGAGCAGCTTCCGAAGGCGATCATCACCCCGACCACCAAAGCCGCCGACGGCGGGCACGACATGCCGATCACCGAAGCGGACATTGTCGCCGATGGACTCGTTGACGCAGAGCGCTGGGACGAGGTGCGGACGGTTGCGCTGGAGATGTTCGAACGGGGCAGGACCACAGCCGCGGCCGCGGGTTTGGTCCTGGTGGACACCAAGTACGAATTCGGACTCGACGAGCACGACCGTCTCACCGTCATCGATGAGGTGCACACTCCGGACAGTTCGCGGTATTGGCGTGAATCGACGCTTGAAGAGCGACTCGATGGGGGGCTCGAACCCGAGAACCTCGACAAGGAGGTGATCCGGCTCGTCTATGTTGAGCGGGGCTATCGTGGCGACGGCGAGCCGCCCCTGCTTGATCCGGGGTTGGCGGGCCGAACAACGCACCTCTATGCGGAGGTATTCGAACTGCTCACCGGTGCCTCTCTCTTGCCGGCCTCTTATCCGGCTTCCCCCCGTGTCGAAGCAGTTGTCAGGAGTTTGTAGAGCTCCGATGAACAGGTCTTCTCCGAGGGTCCGCCACTGTCGTTGCGGTGGATGCGAGACTTCGCTGCGTGGGGCGAGCAACCGAGGTCCGGGCGCGTGAGCGGTGAACCGCTGGTAGGCGTCATCATGGGCAGCGATTCGGACTGGGAGACCATGCGATTCGCCTCCGAAGCCCTCTCCGAGTTCGGTGTGGGCCATGAGTGCCGTGTGGTTTCGGCGCACCGAACCCCCAACCTGATGGACGAATACGCCAGAGCTGCTGGATCGCGAGGCCTGCGCGTGATCATCGCAGGAGCCGGAGGGGCCGCTCACCTTCCCGGGATGGTTGCCTCCCACACGCTGGTTCCAGTCATCGGCGTACCCGTCAAGAGCCGTGCGCTCAACGGCATCGACTCGCTGTTGTCGATCGTTCAAATGCCGGCGGGAGTCCCGGTGGCGACGATGGCGATAGGCCCGGCCGGCGCCGCCAACGCCGGGCTCTTCGCGGTGGCGATGCTCGCCAACGACGATTCAGAACTCGCTGATCGCCTCCGTTCGCGTCGGGCCGAGCAGGCAGCCCGTGTCCGAGCACTCGAACTGGATCCATGACCTCGCGACCAGGCCAAGCGTCGCTCACGCCCGGATCGACCATCGGCGTCGTCGGCGGCGGCCAACTCGGACGCATGTTGGCCTACGCCGCCCATCAGCACGGTTACCGAGTAGCTGTGCTGACCGGTGGGGAGAAGGACAGCCCCGCAGGCACGGTGGCCGAGATCGAAATCGCTGCCGGTTTCGACGATGAAGTCGCGATCGAGCGGCTCCTGGCAGAATCCGATGTGATCACCTGGGAGTTCGAGAATGTCGACGTCGCGATCGCCGACGCGGCGCTGCGTGCGGGCCTGGAGGTTCGCCCCAGCGGCAAGATCATCGCCACAGCCCAGGACCGCCGCACCGAGAAGACCGCTTTGCAGGCAGCGGGCGTCGCGGTGGCTGCGTGGCGCTCAGCAAGCAGCGAATCAGAACTCGAGGCCGCGGTGCATGAACTTGGAATGCCGGTGATCGCCAAAGCCGCGCGTTTCGGCTACGACGGCAAGGGACAGGCAAGGATCGAGCGGATGGACGAGGTTGCCGGCGTCTGGCGACGCTTGGGCTCCCAACGCCTGGTGGTCGAGTCTGTTGTGGACTTTGAACGGGAACTGTCGGTGATCGTGGCGCGCACCCGTCTAGGCGAAGTCGCAGACCACGGTGTGATGGAGAACCATCATGTCGACCACATACTCGACAGCACCGTCACGCCTGCGCACCTCAGCGCGGAGCGCACGAGCGAAGCGACCGCCATTGCAGCTCGGATCGCCCAGGAGTGGGACCTGGTGGGCGTCATGTGCGTTGAGATGTTCGACGCCGCTGACGGATTGATCGTCAACGAAGTGGCGCCTCGCCCGCACAACTCGGGGCACTGCACCATTGAGGCAGCGCCGGCCGGCCAGTTCGAGCAGCAACTGCGGGCCGTGGTCGGCATGCCGCTCGGGGACGGCAGTTGTCGGCCGGCCGCCATGGTGCAACTCCTTGGCGATCTCTTTTTGGAAGGCGAACCGGACTGGGCGCGAGTATTCGCCGCCCACAGTGGTTTGTCGACAGGCAGCGTGCACCTTCACCTGTACGGAAAACACGAAGCTCGAAAAGATCGAAAAATGGGTCATATGACCGCTGTCGGCGATGACCCTGACAACCTCCTAGACAGCCTTGTCGCCTTGCGGCAGGCTCTGACCGGCAGGTGATTTCTGTGAGGAGCCTGTCTGAGGACCTCCACGAGGAATGCGGCGTTGTCGGAATCTGCGCTTCCGGCTCGGACGCCGCGCGGTTGGCGTTCTTCGCGCTCCACACGCTTCAGCACCGCGGCCAGGAGGCCGCGGGCATCGCCACCACCAGAGGCGGTGTGGCTCACATGCACAAGGGCCTGGGCCTGGTCGGCAGTGTCTTCAAAGAAGAGAATCTGGAGACGCTTCCGGGCGCGCTCGCCATTGGCCATACCCGCTATTCGACCACCGGTGGTTCGGGTCTGCGCAACGCCCAGCCCCAGTTGATCGAAACCCTCGACGGTCCGCTGGGCCTGGCCCACAACGGCAACCTCGTCAACGCCCACATGCTGCGCCGCGAGCTGCTCGAACGGGGAGTCGGCCTCCAGACCTCGAGTGACACCGAAGTCATGGTTCACCTGCTCACCGGGGCGTCGGGGGACTGGATGGAGCGGATCCGAACTCTCATGGCGCGGGTTGAAGGTGCTTATGCTCTGACGATTCTGACGCGTGACGCCGTTTTCGGGGTGCGCGACCCCTGGGGGCTGAGGCCGCTGGTCATCGGTGCAATCGACGGCGGTTATGTCCTGGCTTCGGAGACCTGCGCCTTTTCGACGATCGGAGCGGAGTTCGTCCGCGAAGTCGAACCGGGGGAGGTCGTCCGTCTGAGCGGGTCGGGTCTTGAAGCACAGAGGGGCGTGGCCGCCAAGGAACGGGCGCTGTGCACTTTTGAGCAGATCTACTTTTCTCGTCCGGATTCGATCTGTGACGGCAACCTGGTGCATTCGACCAGGCAGCGTTTGGGACGTGAACTGGCCATAGAGGCGCCTGTTGAGGCGGATTTGGTGGTGTCGGTGCCGGACTCGGGCACGCCGCACGCGGTCGGCTTCGCACAACAGACCGGGATTCCTTACACCGAGGGGCTGATCAAGAACCGTTATGTGGGACGCACCTTCATCGAACCGACCCAGCAACTGAGAGCTGCCCGCGTGGCCATGAAATTCAATCCCCTGGCCGACAACCTGGTGGGCAAGCGGCTTGTGTTGGTCGACGATTCGATCGTCCGCGGCACCACCTCGGGCCCGCTGGTCAAGATGCTGCGCAACGCAGGGGCAACCGAGGTACACGTGCGCGTGGCGTGCCCGGCGATCATCAGCCCCTGCTACATGGGCGTCGACATGGCCAGTCAGGACGAGCTGATCGCCGCTCACCGCTCCGTGGAGGGGATATGCGATCACATAGGGGCGGACTCGCTGGCGTATCTGTCCATAGATGCGATGATGCGCGCGCTCGGTTCAGAGAACGGATACTGCAACGCCTGCTTCACCGGCAAGTACCCGTTCGAGTCGATGCGCTTCGTGCAGCTCAGCCTGAATCCCAAAGAAGAGTTCTCATCGGTCTGGAGCGATTAGCAGACATGTCGGCGAGGGTGCTGGTCGTCGGCGGCGGTGGCCGGGAGCACGCTGTTGCCTGGTCGTTGGCCAAATCACCGCGGGTCGCAGAGGTGATCGTTGCCCCGGGCAACGCGGGGACCGCTGTCGAGCACAAGTGCCGCAACGCGGCGGTGGCGGTGAGCGATGTCTGCGGAATTGTGGAGTTCGCCAGATCCCGAGACGTGGCGATGGTCGTGGTCGGCCCGGAGGATCCGCTGGTGATGGGACTCGTCGATGCACTCGGCGAAGCCGGTATCGCCGCCTTCGGCCCCAGCGCCGCCGCAGCGGAACTCGAGGGTTCCAAGTCTCACTGCAAGGAGTTCCTCAACGCGAACGGCATACCCACCGCCGCTGCAGCGGTCTTCTGCGACGCCGCAGCGGCGCTGGAGCATCTTGAGGCCCTGTCGGCCGTGCCGGTCGTCAAAGCCGTCGGCCTGGCCGCGGGCAAGGGGGTGATCGTCGCTGAGACCAAGGCCGAAGCCGCGCAGGCGATCAGGTCGATGCTGCTCGAGGATCGCTTCGGCGAAGCCGGCCACGAGATTCTGCTCGAGGAGCGCCTCCGCGGAACTGAGGTCTCGGTGCTGGCCTTCTGTGACGGGACCGATTATCAGGTCATGCCTCTGGCACAGGACCACAAACGCTTGCTGACCGGCGACGAGGGGCCCAATACCGGCGGCATGGGCGCCTTCTGCCCCTCGCCCATAGCTGCCGACGAGTTGATCGAGCGGGTGGGCAGGGAAGTCCTGGCTCCGACTCTGGGGGCGCTGACACGCCAGGGCCGCCCCTATCGAGGTGTTCTCTATGCGGGCATGATGCTCACGGACTCCGGGCCGAAGGTGATCGAGTTCAATTGCCGATTCGGCGACCCGGAGACTCAGGCGGTGTTGCCGCTGCTCGCCTCCGACCTGTATGAGATATTCGAGGCATGCTGTGCGGGTGAGTTGTCGACTGCTGGCATACGCTGGGCCGACAGCGCCGCGGTCACCGTTGTCATGGCCTCTGGGGGCTACCCGGTCCAGAGCAGTTCCCCGGTTCCGATAGCAGGCCTCGAGGCCGCGGCAGCCCATGGTTGCAAGGTGTTCCACGCCGCTACCGCGATGCGCGGCGGGCAGCCTCACACCGCAGGCGGGAGAGTGCTGGCAGTGACCTCTCTGGCGCCCGAACTCGGCGAGGCGTCCGAGGCTGCCTACCGAGGAGTTGCCGCCGTCTCATTTCCGGGCGCGCAGTTCCGTTCCGATATCGGACGTGAGGCTCAGACGTGAAGTCAGAAAAGTCAGAATGTGAACGCCCGAGCATGAGGGTCGCGACGTGAAGAGCTACCGCGAAGCCGGTGTGGACATAGAAGCCGGGAATCTGACGGTCCGCCTTCTGGCCGAGGCTGTGTCGTCCACCGCGACGCCGGCGGTGCTGTCGGAGATCGGGGCCTTCGGCGGACTCTTCGCGG
Organism: Acidimicrobiaceae bacterium; assembly: GCA_026706815.1. GTDB lineage: Bacteria > Actinomycetota > Acidimicrobiia > Acidimicrobiales > Aldehydirespiratoraceae > VXYK01. The sequence goes on from JAPOYA010000005.1 coordinate 136,911, forward strand.
CTGATGAACTGGGCCCGGGGAAGGTGCTGGCAGCGTCGACCGACGGCGTCGGAACCAAGGTGGATCTGGCGGCACGGCACCGCCGCTACAGGGGCCTCGGCATCGACCTGGTGAATCATTGCGTCAACGACATCCTGGTGCAGGGGGCACGCCCGCTTTTCTTCCTCGACTACATAGCCACGGCATCGCTGGTGCCCGAGACTGTGCTTGAGATCGTCTCTGGCATGAGCGAAGCCTGCAAGGCAGTGGGCTGCGCCCTGCTGGGCGGGGAAACGGCTGAGATGCCGGGCGTCTACATGCCGGGGGCGACCGATATCGCCGGCACGATCGTCGGAGTCGTCGATCGAGGCTCCCTCTGGCCGCAAACTGAGCAGTTGCGCGAGGGCGACCTGCTCGTCGGGCTGCCGAGCGTCGGCCCTCACACCAACGGGTACTCGCTCATCCGGCTGTTGCTCGAGCGCCATGACGCCGACGAGGAGATGCTCGAGTTCCTGCTCGCCCCGCACAAGTGCTACCTAGGTGATATCGATTGGCTGCAACAACGCGGTGTTCAGCCCAAAGCACTGGCCCATATCACTGGCGGGGGAGTGATCGAGAACCTTCCCCGGGTACTGCCCGATGATCTGGGCGCTCGCATTGATCTTGGCTCGTGGGAGGTTCCCCGGCCTTTCTCGACGTTGGCACAGTGGGCTGATTTGCCTGATGACGAGGCATTTCGCGTCTGGAACATGGGAATTGGCATGATCGTGGTCGCCGACCGCTCTCAGCAGCCGCTGATTGAAGAACTCGGCTTGGCGACGGTCGGGCAGCTGGCTTCGGCTGAGGCCTCTGAGAGGGTCAGCCTCGTTGGGGGCTGGCGTTGACGCCGCGCATCGCAGTCCTCGCCTCCGGTGCCGGCTCGAATCTTCAGGCGCTGCTCGACGCGGTCAGCGATGGCCGCCTCGACGCCGAGATTGTCGGCGTGATCGTGAACCGCCCGGACGCATATGCCCTTCAACGCGCGCGGGCGAACGGAATACCGACAGCATTTCTCGACCTGCGGCCCTATCTGGACGCATCTGACGAGCCCGTGCAAGCGCGTCGCCGCTACGATGCCGATTTGGCCGCAATCGCCTCAAGACGCCGTCCCGACCTGGTTGTGCTGGCCGGTTGGATGCACTTGTTGACAATGGAGTTTCTGGGCTGTTTCCCGGGCAGGGTGATGAACCTTCATCCTGCGCTTCCCGGTGAGTTCCCCGGCGCACACGCCATTGACGACGCCTGGCACGCGCATTTCAGCGACGGCCTCGACCGCACGGGGGTGATGGTCCATCTGGTGCCGGACGAGGGCGTCGACAACGGTCCTGTGCTCGCAACCCGAGTCGTGCCCATCCGTGCTGACGATGACCGCGAGAGTCTCGAAGCCCGGATCCATGCCGTTGAACACGACTTGCTGGTTCGGACAGTGGCGGAGTTCCTGGAGCGGGCATGAGCGATCCGGTCGTTCCCTCCGGCGCGGCGCTGTGGTGGTCCGGCGCCCGCCCGCGCACCCTCGTTGCGGCGATTGTCCCGGTGGCGGTGGGTGCTGCAACAGCAGTAGGCGCGAGCTCCGATGCCCAATGGTGGCGGGCGGGCGCAGCGTTGGTGGTCGCGCTGGCCTTGCAGGTGGGCGTCAACTATGCCAACGATTATTCAGACGGCATTCGCGGCGCCGACGGCCGCGATCGAACCGGACCGCTGCGCTTGGTCGGCTCGGGTCTGGTGAGTGCCCAGGTCGTGAAGCGCGCCGCGATCGGAGCGTTCTCCGTTGCGGGAGTGCTCGGCGCGCTGCTGGCGCTGGTGGTCGGTCCTGAGTTGTTCGTTGTCGGCGTCTGCTGTCTGATTGCCGGCTGGGCTTACACCGGGGGACCTCGGCCCTACGGCTACCGCGGCCTCGGCGAGGTCTTCGTGTTCGTCTTCTTCGGGCTGGTGGCGACCATCGGCACGAACTACGCGCTGTCCGAGGAACTCGACGGCCTGGCTGCGAGTGCTGGCGCGGTTGTCGGCTTGTGGGCGACGGCGCTGCTGGTGATCAACAATCTGCGAGACATTCCCGGCGATACTGCGGCTGGGAAGATCACCCTGGCGGTTCGACTCGGGGATGCCCGAACACGGCGGCTCTTCGCGGTGCTGCAAGTGCTCGCGATGGCTGTTGCGGTGATCATCACGGTCATGACGGGCCGATTCGCGGCAGCTGCTCTGGTTGGTTTGCCGTTCGCTGTGCAGGCCGTCAGAGCGGTGCGCCGCGGAGCGGTCGGAGTCGAGCTCGTCGCGGTGCTGGGCGCCACCGGTCGAGTGCAACTCATCGCCGGGTTGAGCATGGCGCTGGGCATCGCCTTGTCGGGCTGAGCTGCTCGGGGGCCGGTCAGTCGAGCTGCTGGTTGAGCTCGGTCTGGTTTCCGGCGGGATCGTGGTGACGCGTGGCAGGCGCCTAGCCCTCGCGGCTTGCACGGGTAGCGGTGATGAGGTGAGCGCCGATGAAGACCCGGCGCTCAACATCGACAAAGCCGGCGGCCTCCAACTGCCGTTTCAATTCGGCCCACGCAGGCATGTAGGCCAGTGACTTCGGCAGGTAACGGTATGCCGCGCGGTCAGACAGCAGCCCGCCGATACGGGGCACGAACTTCTGGAAGTAGATCCGGTGGCCCCGGCGCAACAACTTGTTCTCGGGTTCGGCGGCGTCCAGCAGGGAGATCCTTCCACCGGGGCGGATCACCCGGGCCAACTCTTGGAAAAAGCCGGACAGTTCCACGAGGTTTCGCAAAGCGAACCCGCACACCGCTCCGTCGACTGCCCCAGTCGATACGGGGAGCGCCAACACGTCGCCGTGCAGCAGAGGCGCATCGGTGCGGGCCGCAACCAGCATGCCCATCGAGAGATCGACGCCGATAGGCGCCATTCCCACGCGCGAGGTCTCGCGGCAGAAGTCTCCAGTGCCGCAGGCCAGGTCGAGCACGATCGACCCGGCGCTGAGATCCAGGGCCGACACCGCGCTGCGCCGCCAGCGGACGTCGAGGCCGAAGGTGATCACCCGGTTGACCATGTCGTACCGGCCGGCGATGCGGTCGAACAGAGACCTGACCGCGGCGCGCTTCTCGTCGCCCTCCGGCAGGTTCTCAGGGTCGATCTTCACGGCTGTGTCGGGTTTTGCGGCGTTGAACGCTCCCATTCGCCGAGTATGCACCGAAACGTCGCGTTGACGCCGCCGACGGTTTTGGTGTTGAGTTGACGGCTGACCGGCTCGTCCGGGATAGTAGTTCCATTGCCTGTCCGGGTCTCACGAAGGATCGCTTATCCGAGCAGACGGCGATTGTCCAAGCAGACGGTAGGCGCGGTCTGTGTGGTGGCGGGTGAAGCCGATACCGGAGTAGGTGGCGTTGGCGGCATGGTTGTCGGACTCGACGTAGAGCATCCCGTCGGTCAGGCCTTCCGCAGCGAGCCATTCGAGGCCGGCCAGCGTCATCGGCCTGCCCAAACCCTGGCCGTGGAAGTCGGGGTCGAGTGCGATCACGTAAATCTCGCCGAGGTCGGGATCGGAATCCCTGTGGATTTTCGTCCAGCAGACGCCCATCAACCTCTCGTCGTCGTTGTGCAGGACGCGAAAACCATCGGCGTCGAACCAGGGCTCGGCCATGGCCCCGCGGACCGCTTCGGCAGTGAGTCCGCCCTGTTCGGGATGCCAGTGGAACGCCCGGTTGTTGAGCGTCACGAAGGCGTCGATGTCAGATTCAACAAAAGGCCTAGTGTCCAGGCCCGACGCACGGTTGGGAAGATCGCAGCGGAGCTGCCAGAGATCGCGGTAGGACACGAATCCCAACTCCGAGGCGATTGTGTGAGCCGGCTCGTCGACTTGGCGCACCCAGAGGCGCACGCTCTCGCCCGGGTGTGCCGCGAGCCACGCCGTCAGGCCTGCGCGCAGGTCGAATCCCCGTCGATCTTCAGCGACGATGAGCGACCATCTGCATTCGCCTTCATTCGGTCCCTCGATGGTCAGCGCCACGGCGTTAGCGTAGCTTCGGACTATGGCCAAGCCACGATCACCCAAGGGCCGCGCCCGCGTCGCGAACGAGCGTCTTGCCCTTGAATATCCCGACGCGGAGTGTGAACTCGACCATCGGAACCCGTTCGAGCTTCTGGTGGCCACGATTCTGTCGGCTCAGGCAACAGACGTGGGAGTGAACAAGGCCACACCGGCCCTGTTCGCCCGTTTCCCGGATCCGTGGGCGCTCGCCGAGGTCGACTCGAGCGAGGTTGAACCCTACGTCAGCACCATCGGGTTGTTCCGCCAGAAGTCGAAGAGCCTCGTGAGAACGGCGAGGATCCTAGTTGAGGAGTATGACGGCGAAGTCCCGTCGGCCATGAAGGATCTGGTGCGCCTGCCGGGTGTGGGCCGCAAGACGGCCAATGTCGTTCGCAGTGTCGCCTTGGGGCAGCCGGGACTTCCGGTGGACACGCACGTCACTCGGCTCTCGAACTTGCTGGGCATCACCGAAGAGTCGGATCCGGTGAAGATCGAGCTTGAGCTCAACCCGATGGTGCCGGCGTCTCAACGGGGCGATTTCAGTTTGCGCATGATCCTCCATGGGCGTCGTGTGTGCATCGCTCGAAGACCGCGATGCGAGGACTGCGCGCTCAACGATTTTTGCCCGTCGAGCCGCCTGTGAAGTGGTTCAGGCGCCTGATTTCTGTGGAAACAGTGCTGCATTTCCGTAGCGGCAGCCCTAGCAGTGGTGCTATATTGACAGTCCGGCCGAGCACCCGCCGCTCGGCCGACTCGGCGATACGAGGGATCCGCCGCCCTGTGTCGCCATGCGGTGGCCTCCGTGCACGGAGGCCACCGCAGTTCTTTTTCACGCTGTTGTCGGAGCAGCGCGTTCTCAGTCAAGTTCGCGGACTGTGGCGCGCAGTCTTCGTTCGACGGTGACGAGAGACCGTTCAATCTCGCCGAGACGGGCCAGAATCGGATCGTCGGGATCGACTCCGCGGCGGTTCGCCATTTCGGCGACCCGCTGAGCGGCGTCGGATATCACCGTGGTGAGAGAGGAGAGTTCGGCTGCGTCAGAATCCATCGTTGCAGTCTGCCTGTAATTTCCACTTGAGCGCCCCGCCACGACCGGTAGCGTGTTGTCGTGCTGACACGGATCGATCTTCGTGATTTCGACGGTGACGTCGCGGACCTCCTGCCACGGCCCGAGGCGCCGTCCGGAGGGCCTGTCGCCGTGGTGCGCGAGATACTGCAAGCGGTGCGGGATCGAGGCGACAGCGCCGTCCGCGAGTTCACCGAGCAGTTCGACGGCGTCAAACTTGCCTCGTCGGCCGTGGCCCCGTCCGATATCGCTGCGGCTGTGGAGCGAATCGACCCGTCGGTGCGGACCGCCTTGGAGGCCGCGGCACAGCGGATCGCCGTCTACCACCAGGCCCAGATGCCCGATGATGTGGAAGTCGGCGGCGCCGGGGTGGCGATTGCAGGCAGGCATCGCCCGGTGCGACGCGCCGGCTGTTATGTTCCCGGCGGTCGAGCCGCATACCCGTCGACGGTGCTGATGACCGCGATTGTGGCCCGCGTCGCCGGTGTGGAGGAGGTGGTCGTATGCGTGCCCCCGGACTCGGACGGCAGCGTCCCCGACGTCACCCTGGCCGCGGCGGCCTTGGCCGGCGTGGATGAAGTCTTCGCTGTCGGAGGCGCTCAAGCGATCGGTGCATTGGCTTATGGAACTGAGACGATTCGTGCCGTCGACGTGATCGTCGGTCCGGGCAACGCGTATGTCGCTGTCGCCAAGCAGGAGGTCGCGGGGCTTGTCGGCGTCCCGTCGTCTTTCGCGGGTCCCTCCGAGGTGGTGGTGGTGGCCGACGGTTCGGCCCCCAGCGAGTTCGCCGCCATTGATCTGATCGTGCAGGCTGAGCACGGCCCCGATGGACTGGCCTGGCTGGTCACCTGGGACGAGAGTTTCGCCGACGAGGTGACGGCAGCCGTGGAGCGTTTGGCATGCGAGGCGCCACGGCGCAGCGACATCGAGTCGACCCTGGCCCGCTCGGGCTACGCCGTTCTGTGTTCGGGGCCGGTCCAGGCAATGGCAGTGTCCAATCACATTGCACCCGAGCATCTTGAACTCCAGACCGCTGATCCTGAAGCTCTGCTCGGGATGGTGCGCGATGCGGGGGCAGTGTTCTGCGGTGCTTGGACGCCGGCGTCGCTGGGCGACTATGTGGCGGGCCCCAGTCATGTGCTGCCGACGAGTGGCACGGCCCGATTCGCGGGCTCGTTGAGCGTGCGCGATTTCATGAAGGACGTCCATATCGTCACCGCCGACAAAGAAGGCTTCGCGATGCTCGGGGACCATGTACTGGCGCTGGCAGGCGCCGAGGGGCTGGACGCCCACGCGGCCTCGATTCGGATCCGCCAGGAGGCCCGCCCGTGAACCCTCGACCCTTGCCGCGTGAGTCTGTAGCCCTGATGCAGGGTTACCATTCACCTCAACTAGAGGTCGAGGTTCGCCTCAACGCCAACGAGAGCCCGGAACCGCCTCCCGCGGAGTTTCGCGCTGCGGTGGCTGAAGCAGTGGACCGCGTCGCTTGGCACCGATATCCGGACCGCTCCGCCACAAGGCTGCGGACGCGTATCGGAGAACTCCACGAGGTTGGCCCGGAGCAGGTGTTCGCGGCCAACGGATCCAATGAGGTCTTGCAGACGTTGCTGTTGGCTTACGGGGGCGCAGGGCGGACAGCCGCCGTGTTCGAGCCGACCTACGCGCTGCACGCTCACCTGGGTCGCGTCACGGGCACGTCAGTGGTGACCGGTGAGCGTGGGCCGGCGTTCGCCCTCGATATCGATGAAGCACGTCGCGTCGTTCAGTCGCACCGACCCGATGTGACATTTCTGTGCTCGCCCAACAATCCGACCGGGGCAATTGACGACCCCGCGAAGGTGAGCGAGGTGCTCGGTCTCGTGCGCGGAGTCGGCGGGCTGCTCTGCGTCGATGAGGCCTACGGGCAGTTCAACGAAGCGAGTGCATTGTCGTTGCTCGGCGATGAGGCGCCTCTGGTCGTCACCCGCACCTACTCCAAGACCTGGGCCATGGCCGGGGCTCGACTCGGCTATCTGGTGGGCCCCGAATGGCTGGTGAGCGAACTGTCCAAGGTCGTTCTGCCGTACCATCTCGACGCCATGACTCAGATTGCCGGCGCCGTGGCGCTCGACTACGTCGACTCCATGCAGCAGCGGGTGCAGAGACTCGTGGCCGAGCGAGAGCGTCTGGTGGCGGAGTTGGCCATGACGCCGGTCGAGGTCTGGCCCAGCGGCGCGAACTTCGTGCTGATCCGCCCCGAGGAGGTCTCCGGTGAGGTGGTTTGGCAGAAGCTGGTCGACCGTTCGGTGCTGGTTCGCAACTGTGCTTCATGGCCCCGCCTCGAAGGATGTCTGCGGGTGACCGTCGGCGCTCCCCGAGAGAACGATCGATTTCTAGAAGCCTTGAGAGAGGTGCTCACATGACCAATTCCCGAGCGGGTTCTGCCAGGACCGGCGCCACGAGCCGTGTCACCAAAGAAACCGCAATCGAGATCAATCTGGCTCTGGACGGAAGCGGCGATACCGACATCGCCACCGGCTTGCCGTTCTTCGATCACATGCTCGACCAACTCGGCCGGCACGGATCGTTCGACCTCGAGATCTCCGCCACGGGCGATCTGAGCATTGACGCGCACCACACTGTGGAAGACGTCGGCATCGCCCTGGGGGAGACCTTCGCCTCCGCTCTCGGCGACAAGCGGGGCGTGCGCCGCTTCGCTTCCAATGTCGTGCCCCTCGACGAGGCCGCGGTGGAAACAGTGCTCGACCTTTCGGGACGACCGTATTTTCACTATGAAGTCGACTTCCCCGGCGAGAAGATCCTCGGAGACCCGCCATTCGATCCCCAGCTCATCGAGGAGTTCTGGCGGGCTTTCGTGGTGTCGGCGGGCGTGACCCTGCATGTCATCGGACGGAGGGGCCGCAACACCCATCACATCATTGAGGCCATGTTCAAAGGCGTGGCTCGCTCGCTGCGCGATGCCGTGAGAGTCGAGGGGGACGTGCTGCCGTCGACCAAAGGCACTCTGTAGGCGATGAGTGTTCCGGAGGCGCCGGGGCGTCCGCTTCTGGCTGTGCTCGACTACGGCATCGGCAATCTGCACTCGGCGTACAAGGGCTTCTCCCATGTGGGCGCCGACACGAGGCTCACCGCGGATCGGGGATTGATCCGCGACGCCTGCGGTGTAGTGCTGCCGGGGGTGGGGGCGTTCGGACCCTGTATGAGGGCGCTGCGAGAGCGGGGCCTCGATGAGGCCGCGCTCGACCGCATCGAGGCCGGAGTCCCGTTCTTCGGCATCTGCATCGGGATGCAGATGCTGTTCGCCGGTTCAGCAGAGGCGCCGGAGATTGACGGGCTCGGCGTCTTTCCCCAACTGGTGCGACCGTTGCCCGACACAGTCAAGCGCCCGCAGATCCAGTGGAACAGGCTCAATGTCCACAGGGAACATCCGATGCTCGCTGACCTCGGCGACGAAGCCTGGGTCTACTTCGTTCATTCCTATGCCCCGGACGCGGGCGAGGAAGTGATCGCCACTTGCGACTACGGCGGACCGGTCACCTCGGCTGTGGCCCGCGACAATGTCTGGGCTGCCCAGTTCCACCCCGAGAAGTCGGGCGCGACAGGTCTGCGCATCTTGTCGAACTTCGTTGCCTACGCGGACGACAAGGCGAGAGCCGCAGCCTGATGGACCTCTATCCGGCCATCGACCTTCGCGACGGCAGATGTGTGCGCCTGCTTCAGGGCGACTACGCACAGGAGACTGTCTATGGAGACGATCCCGTAGGGCAGGCCCTTGCATTCGTCGAAGCCGGGGCCCGTTGGATTCATGTGGTCGACCTCGACGCGGCGCGCACCGGAATCGGGGAGAACCGTGCAGTTGTCGCCGCGATCGCGCGGGCTGTGCCGGTGCCCGTGCAAACGGGCGGGGGTGTGCGCAGTGTGGAGGCGGCGCAAGCGCTTTTCGATGCGGGAGTGGAGCGGGTCGTGATCGGAACAGCCGCATTGCGGGATCCTGACCTGGTGGTCGCCTTGGCCCGGCAGCATCGGGTTGCGGTGGGTCTCGACGCCAAGTCTGGAGAAGTGGCGACCGACGGCTGGCTCGTCGGCTCCGGTCGCACTGTGGCTGAGGTCGCAGACTCGTTCAGCGGCGCCGGAGTCGACGCGTTCGTGGTCACCGATATTCGCCGGGACGGGACTCTGAGCGGGCCGGATGTCGTCGGGCTCGCCGAGGTCCTCGAAGTGACTGAAACCGACGTGATCGCCAGCGGGGGAGTGGGCAGCCTCGACGACCTCAGAGAACTCGACCGAATCGAGGTGAAGGGCCGCCGACTCAGCGGAGTCATTGCCGGCAAGGCGTTCTATGAGGGCCGTGTGGATGTTGGCGCGGCGGTGGCAGTGTTGGACGGAGCTTCGTGACCGTGCGGGCTGTTCGAGTCATCCCCTGCCTCGACGTCGACGCCGGCAGGGTGGTCAAGGGTGTCAACTTCGTGGACATCCGCGACGCCGGTGACCCTGTTGAACTCGCGGCAGCCTATGACGCCCAAGGCGCCGACGAGTTGGTGTTCCTGGACATCACCGCCTCTTCAGACCAGCGCGACACCACCGTTCAGATGGCCCGGGCAGTGGCCGAACAGGTCTTCATGCCCTTCACCATCGGCGGTGGGATCCGTACTGTCGATGATGCTCGTCGATTGTTGATGGCCGGTGCGGACAAGGTGAGCGTCAACACCGCGGCGATCAGGCGACCGATGCTGGTGAGCGAAATCAGCGCCGAGTTCGGCGCGCAGTGCTGTGTGGTGGCTATTGACGCACGCCGTGTCGAGGACCGCGACGATGCCTTCGAGGTCTACACGCACGGAGGCAGGACTCGCACCGGGCTCGACGCTCTCGTGTGGGCCGGCGAGGTTCAGCGTCTCGGCGCCGGTGAGATCCTGCTCACCTCCATGGACGCCGACGGCACCAAAGACGGTTTCGACATTCCGCTCACCGCTGCTGTCAGCGCCGCAGTGGGCATCCCCGTGATCGCCAGCGGAGGCGTGGGGACTCTGCAGCACCTGGTCGAAGGGGTGACGCAGGGCGGGGCCGACGCTGTTCTGGCGGCGAGCATTTTTCATTTCGGCGAGCACACCGTTGCCGACGCCAAGCGATTCCTGACCGCCAACAACATCACCGTCCGCCCTCCGCACTGATGTTTAAACAAAATGAAATGTCATTAAACGACGGGATCCTCTACACAACAGTTGGCAGCGCTGCCTGCAGCGAGCAAAGATCCGTTGCTGAGCGCGATAAAGGATCATCAGACGGACTGACCGGCCTCGCGGGCGTCAACCTTGATGCCGTGTCGGGAGCCGTCGTTTCGGCTCGGCTTTCGACCGCTGAAGCGCTCCCTTAGTATTGCTGGTCTGTAGGCTCCGACACGACAGAATCGAGGTGCGCCGGTGCCAACCAATTCAAACCAGAACGGCGACCTCTCAGGCGACGACGGACTTCCAGTCAAGATGCTCAACGACCGGATCCTCGTGTCGCTCGGCGAAGCTGAGGGGGAGCGCCGGTCGTCGGGGGGGATCCTGATCCCCGCGACGGCACAGGTGGGCAAGCGGTTGTCGTGGGCTGAGGTTGTGGCTGTGGGTCCCAACGTCCGCAATCTTGAACCGAGGGACCAGGTGTTGTTCAACCCGGAGGATCGCTATGAGGTCGAGGTCCGGGGCTGCGACTACATCATCCTGCGCGAACGCGACGTCCACGCCGTAGCCGCCGAACGCCTCGACGAGGGCTCCACCGGCCTCTATCTCTGACCTGCTCTTCAAGTCCCGCCGGCGGGGCTTGAGCCCATGTCGGCCTCTGAGTAAGGTGACGTCGGCCATTATTGGCAGAGACATGTCGCGACTTCCCAAGCCTCTCTCCGTTGCTGTTGTCTTGCTTGTTGCGTGTGGCACTGTGCTGGGATTGACGCCTGTCGCGGGCGCCTCGCCGGGCACGGACTCCTCGACTTCCACGACTCCGGGGCCGTGCGAGGACGGCTGGGTCGCGCCGACCCCGACGGTGGTCGCGGTCACCGCCGTGCCGATCACAGTCACCTCGACCGTCGATGACTATTTCGTGCTGTATCGCAAGCATGACCGCGGATCCGACACGGTGGTGAACATTCCGGTGTCGGTCACCCGCGGCGAGGCGGGCACGACCGCTTTGTCGGACAATCTGGCCCCGTTGAGCGCCGACTGGTACAGCGTCGAGAAGTATCGGATCGACACTCCGGCCGATGTGGACGGCGACTGCGTCGACGACATCGCCGAGCTCGCCGATCTGGGTTATCGGAACCCGACGAACCCTGCTTTCCCTGCTTATGCCGAGCACGGAAGTGTCGCTCTCCCAGACCGGGCGGCATTCGAGAAATTCTCGTACCAGGGGGAGTCGCCCGGCAGCAGCGACAAACACCTGACGGGTGTGGAGATCCTGAAGTTCATAGTCGTCAACATCTACTCCGACAACCCGAAGATCTGGTTTCAGAACACCAACCGCCACAGAGGACATTGGGGCAGGTGGGGCTTCCGCCAAGCTGGACTGTCGAGGGTCATTCAGTGCTGCTGGAGCGGTTTCGGCTACGGCGTCATTGCCTTTCATCCGAATGCAGTAGCGCCGGACGGTTCTCTGGGCGTCTATCGATGGGAGTTCCAGCCGTGGGATTCGTGGGATTTCCGCAAGGTGGAGCGGGTGCATGAGGCGCTGGCCGCGGCCATGCCGTTCATCGAGGACAATCTGGCGTACTACCCGTTTGCAGGGAGGCGGCCCCGTCAGCAGTACGAGGCCCAGAAGTCGCTGTACGACGCGTCTCGTGTAAACATATTGCAGTCGAAGGACATCTTCCCCGATGTGCCCTACACGGTGTACAACGTGAACAAGGGTTATGGGTTGTTGCGGGTGGTTGAGCCGGGTGAGGTTCCGGGTGGTCGTGATGTGGTGGTTTTGAGGGCGTTGCCGAATGATCTGCCGCGGGTGGCGGG